>JAFZWQ010000029.1 GCA_017617235.1 Bacteroidaceae bacterium
AATTGAAATTTGAACATTGAAAATTGAAAATTGCGAGTAGCAGTGCGAGGCGTCTCATATTGCGTTGTATTTGATGTTGTGTTGTTCATGCCCCCTCGGGAGGGGGAAGGGGGAGGCCTTTATTGGGCTTTGATGGAATCTTTACGTACGGCAGAGGCGAAATGCTGGGGACGGATGGTGACAGGCCCCTGCATGAATTCGGGGATGTTGTAGGAACGTAACAGTTCGTGGTGATAAAGCGGATTGCACTGCGGCAGTTCGAAAGGTTTCGAGAACTGGCCTTTACCATCGAAGTGGGCGATGTAGGGACGGGTGAAGTTTCCATCGGTACGACGCGAACTGAAGATGACCCAGCGTCCGTTGGACGACCACGAATGGTAGCTTTCCACATTGTCGCTGTTGAGGGATGCGGCAGGCTGGCATTCGCCCGTCTGGAGGTCGAGCAGGTAGAGGTCGGCATCGCGGTGCCAGATGTGGAACACCCCGTGTCCGCCCATTGTAAAGAGCAGCCAGCGCCCATCCGGCGAGATGCGCGGCAGCGTGGCAGACAGGGAATCGGCAGCTGCATCGAACACCATCTCACGAGGCCCGAAGGAACGCGTTTCCAAAGTGAACGGACGGCGATAAAGGCTGTACTTGACGTCCTTGTAATGCTGAATCATGTCGAATTCCTTCGTGACGTTCTCCGCTGTGTCCTGCTTGACATAGTGTGCAGAGCAGTAATAAAGGTAACGACCATCGGGGCTCCAGAAGGGGAAGCAGTCGAGGTCGTTGGTGTCGCACTCCAGCGGCAGCACCTCGTGACGACGCACATCGTAAAGCATAAGGTCGCTATAGTTGTCCTGCACCTCCACCTTCTGGTTGTCGTGGGTGTGGAACGACTGCCCCGTGTGGTTGGTGCTGTAGGCAATCAGGGGTTCTGTGGGATGCCAGGCGGGATATACGCCAGCAGAAACGGTCTTGCCCGTCTTCATGTCGATGCGCTCGATCTGTCCGTCGTAGGCGATGATGGTTCCTCCGTGTCCCTGACGCACATGGAACTGCATGCGCTGGGGGTTGTAGGCCTGATAGCTGTGGCAGTTGATGCACTGCCCATCCGTCTCCTCGCTGTTCGACATGTTGCCGTAGATGACCCGTTCGTCGTAGTTTTCCAGACAACGTTGGTTGATGGTGAGCCCCTCGTAAGTGACATACGAAGGCGCAATGAGACGGTAGGAGATGTAGGGGTCGATGCTATCGGGGCTGACGTGGATGGCAAAGGGCATACGGCGCGTCCATTTGTCGCCTTGAGCCACGAAGACCTCCACCATGATGCGTTCGGACTGCTTCATCTGTGCCCATTGCTTGGACGAGGGACGAACCTGAGGACCAGCATAGAGCCATTCGCCGCCAGCTGTGGTGATGCGAGTAACGAAATCCGTGCCCTCGTCCTGAATGGCGAATGTGAGCGGAGCGATGTTACAGGGAACGGTAACATCCTGGTATTCAGGGAAGATACGGGGCAGCTGCTGACTGTCGGCATACGAGGCAGGCACCTTGGGTTTGCTACAAGAGGCCAACGCTATCGCTAAAATGAAAAGTGAAAAGTGAAAAGTGAAAAATTGAATGGTATTATGTAACTTCATAGCAGTATTAATTTTTAACTTTTAATTTTTAATTTTTCACTTCTTTAGTTGGTCTTTTGGTTGCGACGGAGGAAATAGAAGTAATAGAACGTGTCGCCAAACTGAGGCAGGAAGGCAGTCATTTTTTGGGCTTCAGTCATCGAGCCGCATTGGGTATTGAAGTCCATGAAGCGCTGGTAGTTCTGCTTGATTTGGTCGTCGAATGGCAACTTTGGCAGCACCTGCGCGTTGGTGAGGCTGGGCCACAAGGCACTCTCGCGATTGGGCTCCAGCATCGAGTACAGGTAGGCAGCCTCCTGATAGTAGCGAGGCACACGGAAGCCGGGTTCCTGCTGGTGCATGTCAAGATAGAGGCGGAAACGGGGCCAGAAGAGGTCGATATCCTTCATGATGAGCGAACAGAGCAACGTCATTTCCTGATAGCCAGGGTCGGATCCCATACCACCAGAGAAGGTCTTCAGCAGATACATCTCGACCAACGTGTTGTCGCCATCCAGACGGTCAGGGAACTCAGCCATCGGAATGATGGGCTTCATCTCCTCGTCCTCAGCCATCAGTTCTGGGTGACGGACGTAGGCCTGGTATTTCTCAGCCCACTCCTTGTGGTAGCGGGTTTGTCGGAGCATATCGATGTATTTCTGCGCCACCTCCCAGTCGTGGGTAATGAGGCTGCATTTGGTCATGTACTTCAGCACATCCACACTCCAGCCAAACTCGACGCCGTCCTCCATGCACCAACGATAGCAGAAGCCCTCCTTTCCGTAGTGGTAGTACAGCAGTTTGCCACCCACCTGAGTCATGCGGACGGTCCAGGGTGCGTGTTGCTGTTCAGCACCTTCGGGATAGAGGAACATCTCGTCGCCCGCCCTTCCCAAACGGAAGAGGGCCAGGTTCTTCATCATCACCATTGCCCGTGTGGGGGGCATGGGGTCTCCCATCTCCTGACTGAGCATGATGCGCAGCACTTCCTCCCAATCCAGTCGCTCGATGGCGTTGTTCATCGCCACTTCCTTGTGGAAATTGGTATCGCGCTCCCAACGTTTCGATACGCCAAAGAAGGCGAGAGCGATGAGAGCAAGGCTGAGGAACCAAGAGAGGCGCAGTTCCTTATAGGTAGCCGTACTGTTGCGATAGATGAGTCCAGGCAAGGCGCAGAGGGCCATGGAAAGGGCTAACGCATAGTAGGGATAGCGATAAACCGGACAATCGACCTTCCCATACTGGAAACAGGGCATGGCGGCCAGATAAGACTGGTCTATCTGCACCTGTCCGTAGAAGCGCTGCACGAGGATGAGGGGAACGAGCACGACGAGGGCGATGCCCAGCACCACGTTGATGGCCTCCGACTTGTCCATACGCAAGTGGCGAGGCACCATCATCAGGGCCAGAGCCAGAATCCACCAGGCTCCCATGAGGGGATATCCGAAGATGCCAACAATGAGGAACCAAACGAGCTTGAGCCAGCGACGGGGCAACAGCAAGTGTACGATGGCCAGCAGCGAGGAGAAGAGCACGCCAAGGGTGGGCACCCAGGGATAGCCCTGCAACTTCTGGTAGTAAACCCAGTAACCTGTCTGCACGAGGCACGCCAGCAGACAAAGGGGGATGAGAAGCGTCATCAGTCGCCACGGGCCACGCAGATGGAACTGGTAGCAAAGAAGGGCCATCGTGGCTCCCCAGCACAGCAGCATGAGGCTGATGCCAAGCCAGGGATGGAAGAAATACTGCGTCATGTAGGCCGCTGCCCAAGTGAGGGGTCCGCCTGGGTATATGACAGAGGTTTTGAAGAAAGTGGCTGTGGGGAGCCACAGCGAATGAGCCTGCATGCGGTAGAGCACGTCACCCTCCGTCCTGAGCACCCACATTCCCATAGCCGCCAAGGCCAGAACCATGAGGAAGGGAACGAGTATTTTGTGTACGTATTTCATTGTTTTTCCGTTATAGTCACGCCAAAGATACAAAATAATATTGATATGCGCACGATATCGTGTAGATAATTCGCTTGCCAAACGTTGCTCGAGGACTTGCGACACGTTGCTCGGGCGACAACGACCTGTTGCCTACTCGATAAGACGCGCGTCTTTTCGTTGTAAGACGCGCGTCTTACAGCTGAAAGATGTGCGTCTTGTTGCATAAAGACGTGCGTCTTACATCACATGCGACACGTTGCTCCTGTCGAAACAATGCATTGTAAGTGCTCTCGCAACACTTTATTCCGCCAAAGGTTTGCAAACGTGGAGGGAAATGATTATCTTTGTCCGTGACAATACGCTAAAAACCTTAAAAACAAACATTCTATGATGAGAAAAATGATGTTTGCAGCACTGGCGCTTACTGCGCTGACGGCTGCTGCTGCGCCAAAGTCGACGGCAAAGCCCTATTGGCTGGACCCCAGTGTTAACCGTGTGGGAACAGAGACGCACCGTGCCTCGTTCCTCTCCTACGACAGCAAAGAACAGGCCAAGCAGGAAACTTGGAGTAGCCGCTACATGTCGATGGAGGGACAGTGGAAGTTCAAGTTCGTGAAGAACCACCAGGATGCGCCCGTGGGCTTCTTCCAGGAGAAGTACGACGATGCATCGTGGGAACTGTTCCCAGTGCCCGGATTGTTCGAGCTGAACGGACACGGCGACAGAATCTACAAGAATGTGGGATACGCATGGAACACCCAGTTCCACAACAAACCCGGATTCGTCGAGGAGAAGAACAACTACACGGGTTCCTACCGCCGCTCGTTCCAGGTGCCTGCCGAATGGAAGGGACAGGACATCTACATCCACGTGGGCTCTGCCACATCGAACCTGCGTCTGTGGGTGAACGGAAAGGAAGTAGGCTACAGCGAGGATTCGAAGATAGCTGCCGAGTTCAACGTGACGAAGTTCATGCGTCCAGGCGACAAGAACCTGGTAGCCATGCAGGTTATGCGCTGGTGCGACGGCTCGTACGGCGAGGACCAGGACTTCTGGCGCTTCACGGGTATCGCACGCGAAGTATATATGTATGCACGTCCCAAGACCCACGTTCAGGACATCAGCATCGTTCCCGACCTTACCGACAACTACACCAACGGCAAGTTGGAAGTTAACGTTAACGTGCTGAACGCCAAGGGCAACTGCATCCAGTTCCGCCTGGAAGATGCCGATGGCGCCAAGGTATATGAATCGCCCACCGAAGGCAAGATGACCAACAACAAGCAGTTCATCAGCATGGAGGTGAAGAATCCACACCAGTGGACAGCCGAAACGCCCTACCTGTACACCCTGTACACCACCCTGAAGGATGCCAAAGGCAACATTCTGGAAGTGGTGCCCCAGAAGGTTGGTTTCCGCAAGATTGAAATCAAGAACGGACAACTGCTGGTAAACGGCAAGGCTGTATTATTCAAGGGCGCAGACCGCCACGAGCTGGATCCCGACGGTGGTTACGTAGTGAGCGTAGAGCGCATGATTCAGGACATCAAGATAATGAAGCAACTGAACATGAATGCCGTACGTACCTGTCACTATCCCGATGACCCACGCTGGTACGACCTGTGCGACAAATACGGCATCTACGTGGTGGCCGAAGCCAACTTCGAGAGTCACGGTATGGGCTATGGCGACCGACGTCTGGCACAAGACCCGCTGTACAAGCAGACCGTGTTGGAGCGCAACGAAGCCAACGTGATGATTCAGAAGAACCACCCCAGCATCATCTTCTGGAGCCTGGGTAACGAGAGCGGATACGGCGACAACTTCAAGGCCGCATACAAGCGTGTGAAGGAACTCGACCCCAGTCGTCCCTGTCAGTACGAGCAGGCCGGACAGAACGGTGATACAGACATCTTCTGCCCCATGTACTACGGCTACGAGGGTTGCGAGAAATACAGTCAGGGCGACAATCCCCGTCCCCTCATCCAGTGCGAATATGCCCACGCCATGGGTAACTCGATGGGTGGCTTCAAGGAATACTGGGACCTCATCCGCAAATATCCGAAATATCAGGGTGGCTTCATTTGGGACTTCGTGGACCAAGGTATTCGTGGCACCTCGAAGAAGACCGGCAAGCAGATTTGGATGTATGGTGGCGACGAAGGTCGATACCCCGCCAGCGACCACAACTTCAACTGCAACGGTGTCATCGCCCCAGACCGTAGCCTCAACCCCCACGCCTATGAGGTACAATACATCCACCAGAACATCTGGGTGAAGAACGTTGACTTCGAGAAAGGCACAGCCGACATCTACAACGAGAACTTCTTCACCGACCTCAGCAATGTATCGGCAAAGGTAACTATGGTTATCGACGGTAAGGAAAGCGTTCTTGCCTCCAACCTCAAAATCGACGTTGCTCCCCAGCAGACCAAACATTTCAACTTTGGTCCCTTCAAGGCACAACTCGAGAAAATAAAGGCTGAGAACCCCCAATCGGAAATCTTCGCCAACGTTGCTTTCACACTCGACCGCCAGGAAGGCCTCCTCGATGCCGGCACCGTCATTGCACGTCAGCAGTTTGCCATAAAAGGACAAGAGATTCCACAGATGGCAGCCACCGATGCCGCAAAGAATGCAAAGGCAGTAGAGGCAGACTCCATGCTGGCCTGCTATAACCTCTCTGCCAATGGCGTTGCAGTAACCGTAAACCGTTGGAACGGCGAACTGGATTACTACGATGTTGATGGTAAGCCCATGCTGGAGGACGGCTACAGCGTAGTGCCCAACTTCTGGCGTGCACCTACTGACAACGACTACGGAGCAGGTCTGCAGAACCGCTTCCGTCAGTGGAAGAATGCAGACCGTAGGCTGCAGAGTGTGACTCTTACAGGTAATGAACTTTCGCGTACCATCACAGCCACTTACAAGATGAGCCATCTGGAAGCTACACTCGCCATCACCTATACTCTGGATGCAACGGGCAAGTTGCTCGTCAACCAGCATCTCGACGTGAACGAAGAGGCTAAGGAGAAGCCCCAGATGTTCCGCTTCGGTATGCAGTGGGTACTGCCCGAGGAGTACGGCACAGTGGACTACTACGGACGTGGCCCCAACGAGAACTATATCGACCGCAACAACTCCGAGTTCATCGGACACTACACACAGCAGGTAGCCGACCAGTACTGGGGCTACATCCGTCCACAGGAAAGCGGCAACCATACCGATATCCGTTACTGGAAGATGCTCGACAAGGCTGGTCGCGGACTCAAGTTCTCTGCATGCGGTAAGATGGAAGCCAGCGCCCTGAACTATCTGCCCGAAGACCTCGACGACGGTCCACGCAAGGATGCCCACCAGAGCCACAGCGGTGACCTGACACCTCGCAAGTTCAACGTTGTTCAGCTGCAGGCCCGTCAGTTCGGTCTGGGTTGTGTAACCAGCTGGGGCGCATGGCCTCGTGGCGAATACCAGATGCCTTGGCAGGATTACGATTTCACCTATGTGGTAGAACCCATTCGCTAATCCCCTATCAACATAACAAGAGAGCGTCCCCAACCGAGGACGCTCTCTTACTTTATTCCGCTATACCTTATTTCTTAAAGTAAACACGTTTCACGCGATTCGAAACAGAGGTAAGAATCTCGTAAGGAATGGTTTCTACCACCTCTGCCAACGTGGTGGGCGAAAGGCCTGGACCAAAGATAACGGCAGTATCGCCTTCGCGACAAGGAATGTCAGTAACGTCTATCATGCAGACATCCATACAGATATTGCCCACATAGGGAGCACGTTGCCCGTTGACGAGACAGTAGGCGTGTCCGTTGCCCAAATGGCGATCCAGACCATCGGCATATCCAATAGGCAGTACGGCAATACGACTGTCGCGCGTAAGATGTCCCCTGCGGCTGTAACCCACGGTTTCCTCCTTGGGCACATCATGTATCTGCAGGATGGTGGTCTTCAAGGTGGACACATTATTAATGATGGCATTGTTTCGAGAATTTATGCCGTAGAGACCAAGTCCCAGACGAACCATATCCATCTGGCGCTCTGGGAAATGCTCGATGCCTGCCGAGTTGCAGATATGGCGCAGGATATGGTGTTTCGGATAAGCCTCCTGCAAGGTTTCGGCACCTTTTTGGAACAAGTCATACTGATGGGCTGAGAACTGGTCGAATCCATCGCTGTCGCTACCCACGAAATGGGAGAATACGCTACGCGGCAACACAGCGGACTGACTTTGCAGCCGCTCTACCAATCGAGGCATATCGGCAACGGGGTCGAAGCCCAAACGATGCATTCCCGTATCGAGTTTGATGTGAACAGGGAAGCCCTTGATACCCTCGCGCTCAGCAGCATGAATGAGGGCTTCGAGCAAGCGGAAGGAGTAAACCTCGGGCTCGAGGTTGTAGTGGAACAACGTTCGGAACGAGGTCATTTCGGGATTCATAATCATGATACCCGTAGAGATACCTGCCTGACGCAGTTCCACACCTTCGTCGGCTACGGCAACAGCCAGATAGTCGACACCATGGTCCTGCAATAGGCGACCCACCTCGACGCTACCAGCTCCATAGGCATCGGCCTTCACCATACAGACAATGCGGGTGTCGGGACGCAACATAGAACGGTAGTAGTTAAGGTTTGCCACGATAGCATTGAGATCTACCTCGAGTATGGTCTCATGAACACGTTCCTCAAGTCGGGATACCAAGTCCTCGAAGTGGAAAGAACGGGCTCCTTTGATAAGCAGCACCTGATCGTGAAGGTCGGCAAAGACTTGACTAGACATCAAATCTGCCGTATCAGGATAGAAGTAACAAGTAGCACCTGAATTCTTGATGAGGGAGATAGCCTGAGAACATATACCCGCACCCACACCAATGAATGTATTAACGCCAAACTGGCGCAGCTGATCGGCAATCTGACGACACAGCGCATCATCGGTCTGACCCGTCTGCTCCATATCGCTAAGGATAAGGGCCCGACTGCGACCTTCCTCGTTCGGACGACGCGCCATGAAGTCGAGGGCAATGCGCAAGGAATCAGGGTCGTTATTATAGGAATCGTTGATAAGGGTACAACCGTTGCGACCCGCCATCACTTCCAAACGCATGGGTACAGGTTCCAGTTCCACAATACGCTGGGAAATGACATCCTCGGATATGCCCAAATAGCGGCATGCAGCAGCACAAAGCTGTTTATCGAGATCCCAAGGAGAAGTGTCATCGGGAAGACTCACAGGAATAAGTTCACCACGGAAATCGATTTCGCGGATGCAGATGTCCACTACCCTATTCCCAGCAGGATAGACCAAAGCCTCTGAGTCGCGGAAAAGAGTCAGTTTCTCCATACATTTCTGTTTGTAGGAACTGAAGTTTTCCTGGTGCGCATCACCCAAACCCGTAAACAAGCCAATCGTGGGACGAATGATGGCAGCCAGCGAGGACATTTCACCCGGTTGGGAGATGGCTGCCTCGAAGATGCCTATCTGGGTTTTGTCGTTGAGATTCCACACACTCAGGGGCACACCAATCTGACTGTTGTAGCTGCGTGGCGAACGGGTGACAATGTATTCAGGAGAAAGCATCTGCGAGAGCCACTCCTTCACCATCGTCTTACCGTTGGAACCTGTAATACCCACAATGGGAATATGGAAATGACTGCGATGTGTGGCAGCCACCAGTTGCAGGGCCTTCAGCGTATCGGGCACCATCAGGAATATTGCTTCGGAGAAGTCTCCATCAGGTTCCTGCGATACTACAAAGGAACGTACCCCACGCTGATAAAGTTGAGGAATATAACGATGTCCGTCGCCCTTGTCCGTGCTGAGGGCGAAGAAAAGGGAATCCTCGGGTGAGGACAGAGAGCGACTGTCGGTGAGCAGCCAATTGACGGGATGCTCGCCTTTGCCCACACATTGTGCGCCAAGCAATTTGGCTATGTTTTTAGTGGAATATTGCATAATGGAAATTATATCGGTAAAAAAGGATAATCTTTTCGCAGAGCTGCCAACTGGACTTCCGTCCGCTGACGAAACACCTCATAGGCAGGGTCTGAAGCATTGAGCGGACGGTGTTCGAGCGCCTGATGAATGGGTTTCCATCGTTCCAGATAATCGAGTACAGACTGGTCCATCCACGATTCCGCAAGCCGTTGCCAAATATATTGAACGGCCTGAGACGAAGGATGCAGCATATCTTCGGCATAGAAACGATAGTCGCGCAACTCGTCGAGCACAATCTCATAGGCAGGGAAGTAAGTCACCTTATCAGGATGACGATGGCAAAGTTCGTCCACAGCCAACAAGAGGCGAGCCTTACTCAACTGACTTTCGTGGAACCCGTATTTGGCATAACGATAAGGACTGACGGTGAAAACAACCTTCAGATGAGGATTCTTACTCATCCAGGAAACAAGTGCATGGTCCATAGCCGTCACCATCTCCCCCACTTCCATTTCAGCCTCCTCGAAATCGGCAGCTGGGAAACGGTGACAATTGGCCACTACCTCACCTTTATAGGAATAGTAATGTGTGGTGCCCAACGTAAGGAAGAGATAATCGGCGGAAAGCAAAGCATCGTGCAGGCTCTTTAGTGCCACACATGTAGCCTGTTCGCAATCGGCAAACGAGGGACGCGATAATGAGGAGTCGCCTAACCAGGTATGCCACATTCCTTCGCGATTGGCAAAATCACGCTCGGATTCTGTTGCATGGATTTCCAACAGTCGAACGATGCTCATGGGATTGTAAACCACCCCCAGAGGATTCACTATTGTCTGCAAACAGTTCTCAAGGAAACGTGCCCCAATATGCTCGGCAAAACATGAACCCAGGAACACGAACCTGTCCTCGACACCCATTCTACAAAGGGGTGCAGCAATTTTTACAGGTGTGCGAAACAACTGTTCCGTGGTTCTCTGAGTCATTTTTCTTTCAAATATGCCTGCAAAGTTAATAAATAAAGGACGAAAGGGCAAATTAATGCATAGAACTTTCATAAAATTTGGTATTTCGCTCGGCTTTCACTATCTTTGTCCCCGTGAATTTACTAGACACCATACAATATCCGGCAGACCTGAGGAAATTGCCTCTGGAACAACTGCCCCAAGTGTGCGACGAATTGCGCACTTTTCTTATCCACGAACTGGCTCACAATCCAGGTCATTTTGCCTCCAGTCTGGGTACGGTGGAACTCACCGTTGCCCTGCACTATGTATTCGATACGCCAGAGGACCGCATCGTTTGGGATGTAGGACATCAGGCCTATTCCCACAAGATACTGACGGGTCGCAGGGAATGTTTCTCGTCGAACCGCAAATTGGGAGGTCTGAAGCCCTTCCCTTCGCCCGAGGAAAGCGAATACGACACCTGTACTTGCGGACATGCCTCGAATTCCATCTCCATTGCCCTGGGAATGGCTGTGGCAGCTGAGAAACAAGGTTCGAAACGCCATGTAGTAGCCGTCATCGGCGATGGCAGCATGACTGGCGGTCTGGCTTTCGAAGGACTGAACAACGCTTCATCCACCCCCAACAACATGCTCATCATCCTAAACGACAATGACATGTCCATCGACCGCAGCGTAGGGGGTATGGGTGAGTACCTGCACAAATTGCATACCAGTTCTGCATACAACAAGTTCCGGGACAGAACGGCACGCATGCTATACCGTTGGCACGTCCTTAACGACGACCGCAAGGGACGTGTGCTTCGCTTCAACAACGCTATCAAATCACTGCTCACCAACCAACGTAATATGTTCGAGGGTCTGAATATCCGCTATTTCGGTCCCGAAGACGGTCATAATGTCGTGGAACTGGTACGCACGCTACAACGCATCAAGGACATGAAAGGTCCCAAGATGCTACACATCCATACAATCAAGGGCAAGGGATTTGAACCCGCCGAACGCGATGCAACATTGTGGCACGCTCCTGGCAAATTCGACCCTGAGACGGGAGAACGTCTCGAAACCGAAAGCGACAAGCCCCAGCCCCCTCGTTTCCAGGATGTATTTGGCGAGACGCTGCTGGAACTGGCACGCCAGAATCCGAACATTGTGGGCGTCACACCCGCTATGCCCACGGGGTGCAGCCTCAGCATCATGATGAACGAGATGCCCGAACGCACCTACGATGTAGGTATTGCCGAGGGACATGCCGTCACCTTCTCTGCCGGACTGGCACGCGAGGGTATGCAACCTTTCTGTAACATCTATTCCTCTTTCTCGCAACGCGCCTACGACAACATTATCCATGATGTGGCAATCAGTCATTTAAACGTGGTGCTGTGTCTGGATCGTGCAGGTCTGGTGGGCGAAGACGGACCCACACACCACGGAGCCTTCGACCTGGCGTTCCTGCGACCCATTCCGGGTCTCACCATCGCCTCCCCAATGGACGAAGCCGAATTGCGCCGCCTCATGTTTACGGCCCAACTGCCCCAGAAGGGTCCCTTCATCATACGCTATCCCCGTGGACGTGGGGTGCTCACCGACTGGCGCTGTCCGTTGGAAGAAATACCTGTGGGACGTGGACGAAAACTGCTTGAGGGAAATGGCACTACCGCCATTCTCTCCTTAGGTCCCATCGGCAACGTTGCCGCACAAGCCATCCAGGAATCGGGAGCCGACGTGGCACACTACGACATGCGTTTTCTGAAGCCTATCGACGAGGAAATCCTGCAGGAAGTGGCCACACGCTACCAGCACATCATCACCATCGAGGATGGCACTGTTTCAGGTGGACTGGGCTCTGCCGTATTGGAATGGATAGCAGCCCACAACTACCAGCCCGAAGTTATCCGACTGGGACTACCCGACCGTTTCGTCGAACACGGAAGTCCCGCCGAGCTTTACCATATTGTAGGAATCGACAAGGCAGGCATCTGCCGCACCATTGAGAACTGTAAACCGTAAATGCCCTATGAAGATAATCATTGCCGGTGCAGGAGCTGTAGGCACACACTTGGCCCAACTCCTTTCGAAAGACGACCAAGACATTGTGGTGATTGACGAAAGTCAGGAAAAGACCGACGCCCTCACCGATTCGGGTAACTACGACCTCATGACTATCAACTCGTCGCCCAGCAGCATTGCTGCCATGAAAGGTGCCGGCGTCCAGCATGCCGACCTGTTCATTGCCGTAACCCCCGACGAGGCCCGCAACCTCACCTGTTGCATGTTGGCCCATACGTTGGGCGCCAAGAAGACGGTGGCTCGTGTCGACAATGCCGAATATGTCCAGCCCCAATATGTCGACATCTTCCACAGCATGGGCATCGACTCACTTATCTATCCCGAGGTGCTGGCAGCCCAGGAAATCCTGGAAGGTCTCATGCACTCGTGGGTACGTCAGTATTGGGAGATTCACGATGGAGCCCTCATCATGATGGGTATCAAGTTGCGCGAGGGAGCTCGCATTTTCGATGTGCCCCTGCGCGAGCTCTGTCCCCCCGATGCCCCCTACCACATCGTTACCATCAAACGCGACGACCAAACCATCATCCCAGGAGGTAACGACGAGCTGCGACTGGGCGACATCGCCTACTTTATCACCACCCGTAAACACACTGCCCTCATCCGCGAACTGGTGGGCAAGGAAAAATATCCCGATGTAAAACGCGTTATGATTATGGGCGGTGGACGCATCTCCGTGCAGTTGGCCCGTAAAAAGCCCGACTGGTTGGGAATGAAGATTGTGGAACGCAGCGAAGACCGCTGTTACCAACTCAACGATTTGTTGGAGAACGACGATATTGTTGTTATTCACGGCGATGGGCGCGACACGGGAACGTTGGTCGACGAGGGTATCCGCAAGTTCGAAGCCTTTGCCGCCCTTACGCCCGAAACCGAGACTAATATCCTGGCCTGTCTGGCAGCCAAACGGCTGGGTGTTCGCAAGACCGTAGCCCTGGTCGAGAATATGGACTATGTGAATATGGCCGAAAAGCTCGACATAGGCACCATCATCAACAAAAAAGCCATTGCCGCCAGTCACATCCACCAGCTCATGCTCGATGCCGACGTCACCACCATGAAGAGTCTCACCATTGCCAATGCCGATGTGGCGGAATTCGTGGCACTCGAAGGTTCACTCATCACCGAACGCCCCATCCGCCAGCAACACTTCCCACAGGGTGTTTCACTGGGTGGTCTCATCCGTCGCGGCATCGGTATGCCCATCAACGGTAATACGCAGATTCAGGCAGGCGACAGCGTAGTAGTCTTTGCCACCGGTGGCATCATCAAGAAGATGGATCGCTTCTTCCGCCAGCCCAATGGGAACCCGCTTTCACGCCTTTTTTAATATGACACTATGACTTTCAAGGAACTATGCGAGGCACGATACAGTTGCCGCAATTACAAGAGTGAACCGATAGCAAGCGAGAAACTCGAATATATAAAGGAGTGTGTGCGATTGGCACCTTCTGCCGTAAACCTGCAACCTTGGCGATTTCTGTTTATCGACGACAAGGAGGGGCTGCAGAAGATATGCAGTTGTTACAAACGGGAATGGATACAGACGGCACCCGCCATTGTCATCTGTCTGAAGCGCGAGGACGAGGCATGGACACGTCGTTGCGACGGACACAACCACGCCGACATTGACATCGCCATTGCCACCGAGCATCTGTGTCTGGCCGCTACGGAACAGGGGCTGGGTAACTGTTGGGTATGCAATTTCGATGTAGAGGCACTGATGGCAACCGGACTGATTCCCCAGGGATATACCCCAGCCGTGCTGGTACCCTTAGGTGTACCTGCCGACGAACCCAAGGAAAAGACAAGAAAGCCCCTCGACGAAGTCTGGGGCTAAGGGCGAAAGGCTAAAGCATAAGGAAGATTGCCGGAACCTTGCTCAGTTCGGGCAACGTCTGCTTGCGCCATTCTGCAATAGTGTGGGTACGAATCCACTCGTCTGCCGTAGTGATGCCTGCCGCGATGCACATGCGAGTTTTGGGCGATAGGGTTCGCAGCAGCGTGTCGAACATCTTGCGGTTTCGATAGGGAGTCTCTATGAACAGCTGCGTCTGCCGTTCACGCTGGGCACGCTGTTCCAACTGCTTCAGTCGCTGGGCACGTTCCCCGTCGTCGATGGGCAGATATCCATTGAAGGCAAAGCTCTGTCCGTTCAGTCCGCTGGCCATCACTGCCATAATCATGCTGTTCGGCCCCACCAGGGGAACAACGCGGATGCCCATACGCTGGGCAATGGAAACGATGTCGGCACCCGGATCGGCAACAGCCGGACAACCCGCCTCGCTGATAACGCCCATAGGCAATCCCTCGGCAATGGGTTTCAGGTAGGAAGCAAAACGCTGTTCGTCGGCATGTTTCCCCATCTCGTAGAACGTGCTGTCATCGATGGGGAACTCGCGGTCCACACGGCGCAGGAATCGACGGGCCGTGCGTATCTCCTCGACAATAAAATGCCGAATCTGTCGCACCACCTCCGTATTATAGGCAGGCAGCACCTGTTCGATGGGGGTATCTCCCAACGTGCAAGGAATCAGATATAAGACCCCTTCCCCTTTCCCTTCCCGAGGGGAGGGAGTATTTACGTCCGTTTTCATCTCACCTTCAACTTTCAATTATGAATTCTTGCTCCTCTGCGCTACGCAAGCGCTTCGCGATTAGTCAATTGGGAAAAAGTTTTCTTTTTCCTTATATAGTATTGCCACAGCAGGGAGAACTGCGATTGCTCGGGCACAGGCGATAGAACGGTTCGACGCAGATTCTCCGCACGGTCCTCGCGGAACTGCGAACGCAGTCGAAGGAAATCGCGACGTGCACGCCAAACGGCCAGGAACGAACCCCACTGTCCCTTCAGCAGGAACTGCACAGAGGCCAGCGCATCCAACCAGAAACGCCAACGCATAACGGGACGCAAACGGTCCTCGGGCAGGTTCTTGTACAGCAGCAGCATGTTGTTGCGGAAATTCAGATAGTCCTTTCTGGGATTACCCTTCGGCAGGGTTCCGCCTCCCAGGTGGTAGGCCACGCTCTGGGGCACCACCACTACCCCACGCCCACGACTGCGCAGTCGCCAGCACAGGTCTATCTCCTCCTGATGGGCAAAGAAACGTCCGTCCAATCCGCCCACCTCCCAATAGTCGGCACTGCGAATCATCAACGCTGCTCCCGTTGCCCACAGCACGGGCACCACATCGTCGTATTGTCCTTCGTCCTTCTCCACCGTTGCGAACACGCGTCCGCGACAATAGGGGTAACCCAGGGCATCGATGTATCCACCCGATGCACCAGCATATTCGAACATCTCCGGAGCCCACTGGCACAGCAGTTTGGGCTGACAGGCAGCCACCTCGGGATGTGCGTCCATATACGTCAGCATGGGCTGAAGCCATCCTTCGCGCACCTCCACATCGCTGTTCAGCAGCAGGTAGTACTCTGCCTCCACCTCTTTCAGTCCGCGATGGTATCCGTCGGCAAATCCATAGTTCTGGTCCAAAACGACGCGCCGCACCTGCGGCATCTCGTGTTCCAGCCACTGCAGGCTGTCGTCCGTACTGCCGTTGTCCACCACCACGATGTCCGCCTCCGGCGAATGTTGCACCACCGAAGGCAGGAAGCGACGCATCATGTCCGCTCCGTTCCAGTTCAATATAACTATCGCGACCCTATTCACTCTTCTCAATTTTCAATATTCAATATTCAATCTTCAATATTCAATTTTCAATATTCAATGTTCTAATCGACGTAGTCGCTTCGCTCGTTAGGGCAGAAGAATGTTCAACTCCCCCATTAGGGCATCGCCCTTCTCGTTCCAGCCAGTCAACCGCACATTCACAATCTCGTTATCCTGAAGGAAGTTCTTCCCTCTCTTTGGGAGAGGGGTTGGGGATGAGGCCTCCACCCTGATATAGTTATCCGTGAAGCCGCCAAACACGCCCTTCTTCTTACCGTGTTCCAACAGCACGGGTCGCACCGTTCCTATATATTTATTATAGAACGCGCGCGTATGGGCCTCGCTCACCTTCAGCACCTGCTGACTGCGGCAGTGCTTCTCCTCGGGTCGCACGCTGTGGGGGATGTTCAGGGCCTTGGTACCTGGTCGTTCGCTGTAACTGAACACATGATACTGACTCACGGGCAGTCGGTCCATGAATTCCAGCGCCTGGCGGAACAGTTCTTCCGTCTCGCCCCTCATGCCCACAATCACGTCCACACCGATGAAGGCATCGGGCATCAGTTCCCGTATGCGCATCATCTTCTTTTCGAACAGGGCCGTATCGTAACGGCGATGCATCAATCGCAACACCTCGTCGCTGCCCGATTGCAGAGGCACGTGGAAATGCGGCATAAAGGCGCGGCTCTGGGCACAGAACTCCAGCACCTCGTCGGTCAGCAGGTTAGGTTCTATGCTGCTGATGCGGTAACGCTCTATTCCCTCTACCCGGTCCAGTGCACGAACCAGATCGATGAACGTCTCACCCGTCGTTTTGCCGAAGTCACCGATGTTCACACCCGTCAGCACAATCTCCCGTCCACCCTTTCGGGCCACCTCCTCGGCTTGCGCCACCATCGAGGCTATGGAACCGTTGCGACTGCGTCCGCGGGCAAAGGGAATGGTGCAGTAGGTACAGAAATAGTCGCACCCGTCCTGCACCTTCAGGAAATATCGCGTTCTGTCGCCACAGGCACACGAAGGAGAAAACACAGAGGGCGCAGAGGAGACTGAGGGCACAGAGAGTTTTTGAGACTTTGCTTCCAACATATTCTCTGTGCTCTCTGTCTTCTCTGCGGCCTCTGTGAAATGATTCACAATCATTTCCACAGCCCTGCCCTTCTCTGCCGTACCCAGCACCAGGTCAACACCCGGTATCTGGCGCACCACATCGGGCTTCAGCTGGGCATAGCAGCCCGTCACCACCACAAAGGCATCGGGATTCTCCTTCACCAGTTTATGGATAGCCTGTCGGCATTTGTGGTCAGCCACCTCGGTAACGCTGCAGGTATTCACGTAACAGATGTCGGCACGTTCGCCCTTACAGGCACGTTCCACACCCATTTCCTGCAGTCGCTGGGCCACAGTCGATGTCTCTGCAAAGTTCAGTTTGCAGCCCAGCGTAAAGTACACCGCCTTCTTCCCGTGCAAAGGTGTCATGCAATTCATGGTACAAAGGTACGATTAAGTGAGCGAAATGCCAAATAATAGAGCAGCAAATGTGAACGACAAGGGGAAAGAGATGCTTGTAAATAGCTACACAAAAGGCGGGGGCATGTGCATTTTATTGATATAAATCATGAATATTGCAGAAAAATGAAAAAAAGTTTGCCTTTGGTGATACAACGTATTGAAAAATGTCGTACCTTTGCATCGGTTTTAAAAAAGCAATTGATTGTTTTACTAATTTAACTAAAAGAAAAATGAAAAAGTTAGCATTCATGTTCGTAGCTGTTGCAGCTATTTCTTTCGCTTCTTGCGGAAACGGTACAAAGCAGGCTGAGGCCGAGGACACCACTGCAGTTGACACTGTTGAGGTTGTTGACACCGTAGCTGCTGACACTGTTGCAGCTGATTCTGTTGCCTAAGTATCAAACTACGGACAATAGGTCTTGAGGGATTGCACCAAGTGCAGTCCCTCAATTTTTTGTTAAATAATTTGGCAGTATAAAAAAAAGTCCATACATTTGCAGTGTCAGAATGCCGTCAGAGGGCGCGAACGATTTGCTTTCGGAGCAAAATTCAAGCTGGACCTTTCTGACTACCATACGAGGACATAGCCCACAAGGTTATGTCCTCAGATTTTCTATCACGTTGTTTATCAGCTGCTTAATGGTCTCTTTGTCAGGTGCATCAAAATCCGTAGACCTTACAACTACGGCCTTACTGTTATGAACAACGTAACACTCATCAAGATCGCCATGACTGAAATCCTCGTGGCGACCGAATAGTCCAGAAACTATCTTTTTGGTCTTCAGAATACTTTCGGACATGTGCATATCGAAGTCCAAAACTACAATCTTACAGCCTTGTTGCTTTGCCTTACGAAATGCTGATTTGATACCATTCTCACTTTCAACACCTTTCCTGTCACCCAGCTTACCGTTGATGGTATATTCGGGATTCTTGTGGCCGATTGTCAGCAAGTGCTCGTTAATAATGATGTACATATCCCCGAAACAACTAAGTAGGACTCTAGCAACACGGATATTATCATTCAGTTCCGTTTGGTCGGCCTGTATGCTAATAAGCAAACGTTCGCCGTATAATTCGTCTATTAGGAATTTGCTGTTGTCAATCATACTGCAAAGTTAGCGATAAACGACGAACGATGCAAGTGCAGTCCCTCAATTTTTTTCTCGCGTTCCTCACTTGGAACAGGAAAACAACAAGGCCTGCGGGTAGCCGCAGGCCTTGATGTTTATGTATGGTGGGAATATGTACCTATTCCCTACTCGTCCCTAAAATCATCTTCATCCCACACGTCCCAGCCGTTGTCCTCTTTGGACCATGCATTGCCTTTAGAAACAGGGCCACCACCGTTTACATTAAGACTATTGAGACTATCTGCAATAAGGGATTTGATAACTACGGTCTCAACACGAAGTTCAGGTGTAATATATGTCTTTTTCATGATACGCCCTCCTTTCATTATTTAATCATTAATTTCTTTCCATTTACAATATACAAACCACGAGTGGGCTTCGAAACACGCTGACCAGCTAGATTATAAATCTTGGCATTTTCAATATTCAATTTTCCATCTTCAATATGAGAAATGCCATCTACATCATCCTCAAAGTTGAAACTGAAGGATTTCACACCAACTCCAAGTGCATCATAATATGCCTTACAGATAGGAGCCGTTGTGCCGTCAAGGGGATAAAAGCCTGCGCCAGAAGAATTTCCAGAAAGCACATATGTAGTTGCACTTACGGTAGTATTATCGGCAAGAGTTCCGTGAAGAACATTATCATTAGGAGCTGAAAGATCAGAACTTACAATAGACAATGTGGTATTGCCTTTCACTGTTGCGCCTTCACTCCATAGGATTGCAGCAGTCTTAGCAGGCAGTACGTTATTTTCGACATCAGTTCCATCAGCCACCTTCGAAAGTGTCAAGACATCACCAGAAACAGATGCTTTGTATGCTTTTATATTATCCGGAAGTTCAACAGCGAAGGGCAAGTAAGTAGTCGCATAAGAATCATCGCCTGCTTGACGAAGATTTACAGTATTGTAATAGGTTTCAGTAGCATGTGCACCTTCAACAATGTAAAATGCTGAAGTATAATCATTTTTCCAATAAGGTGCTGTAGATGCTTTCTGGAAATTGCCATCTTTTGTAACTATGATATTCCCATTCGTCGTACCATCTGTCCTAGTCCCTTCAAGATAGAAGCCACCGAAGAGGTCTGCACTTGTGGGCGAACCTTCATAATTACTACTTGTTGATGGAAGCTTCTTTACACGGATAGGAGAATAGGTTGCATTGAAACCGTTTGTCATATGTTTACCATTGCTGGCTGCAATGACAGCATGATAATTTGTGACGTCACCGTTAGACGCATCTCTTGCTACAAAGAAATACTCATTGGTTCCTGGCAGTTTGTGAGCGACGAAGAAATCTCCATAGTATGTAGCTCCTTCATACTCTGCAAGTGCAAATTCTCCACCACCATAATGATATAAGGTATAAATCTTATCGGTACTCTTTTGGAAATTTCTAAAGGTATAGCTTTTTCCTTCTACTGGGTAATTAATATCCTCGCATGCCAAATATGCATCAAAAGCTGCCGTCAAAGTTGGATAATCGGTCTCGCCATTGGTTGCATAATCATATGCAGGATCCGTTACAGTATTATAAATTGTTTGCAAATCTGTACGAGCTGTAGCAGTTGACTTCGGATAGCCAACACCTGTTTTACCTAACATTGTGCTTACATGGTTCTCTGACAGATAACTTGTAATCATATCTTCCCATTTGCCAGTGTAGGTTATTGTAATTGTCTTTGTACTAGAATTCACGCTGACAGCACTCACATTGTAATTCTCACCTGCGTCATAAGCTGTAAAATCACTAGCTGATACAGATGTTCCTGTTGCAACGACAAGTTTGCCTCCATTATAAATGTTAGGATTTACGTAACCTTCACCAGAATAGGTGATATAAGGCGTAATGCTTGAAGGAGAGTTAACAATAACTGAATAAATGTCGTAAGAAGAGGTGCTTACGGCAGTAAAACCATAATCATTACTAAAATCTGTATTTGCCCTATTATATTGGACATAAGCATTATTCAATGAATTATCCTTCTTTACCAACATGAAAGCACTTTGGTCACTTGAAATCATGGGGGCATAGCCATCATTAATAGCATATAAAGTGTTCAAACTCCATTTATACGCATCGTTCGTAACACCTTTCCATCCTAAATATTTTTGTCCATTTACATTGCGGAATGTATAATATCCATCGTCCGTGAGTTCAGCTATCCACATGTATCGAGAACTTGATTCGCTATTGGAAGTGGCAACTCCCAGACTTGAATCATTGTTATACAAGTACTGTTGAACATCTATATCAGAAGCATTCTTATTCTTACAATAGACATAATATACTGTTCCGTCAGTTACTAATGAAGAGGGAATATATTCTTCAAAAAGATAATCAGAGCACCATGTGCCATCGTTAATAGCTACAGTATATTGGTCAAAAGTGTTGTCTGCTGTCATCTTTGTCACCATCCATCGAAGATCACTCCCTGTAGAACTGTTGCACAGTGAAACACAAGATCCGTCTATAACATCATTGCCGAGTACAAATTCAGTCATATACCGAATATCTGTTTGTGAACCCATGGCCTTCCATCCTAATCCCTTCTTGGTATCTACATTTGAGATACGATAGTAGCCACCATAGTACTGAACAAACCAAAGATATTTTGTATCACCGGCAGAAGGGGCTGTAGTTGTAGATTTAAGAGTTCCTCCATCATTATAAATATAACGCTTCGTGGCATCCTTGCTTACAGTCAAGTAATACGTTCTACCAATTTTAGGATACGCAGAAGCATTAGGAGAAACTGCCCACGCCCCACTGAGAGACGTAAATAACGTGAAAAGAAGTAAAAGTAGTTTCTTCATAGTATAATTTAGTTAGTTATTAGTTAGCTTTTTGTTAGCGCCAAGCCGCTGCCTGGCAGAAAATGGTACATAAGTACACATTCACCGCGACAAAAATAGTGAAAGTCGAGCACAATACAAAATAAATGGAGCAAAAATTACGTTTTTGTGAAAGATTATGGTCTTTAATGATTTTGTATTGGACTAACGGTCCATAAAAGAGAATGTTCCTTTATTAATATGGTTGTCGTTCCAGATATGAAGGTCTCCCATCTTTATAACATCCATGCCTATGATGACAGCTTCGGACTTGGGACTGGGAACGCCATAGACCTCCAATGGGAGAAAATGACCAGGACATAGAGACAACAGCAGTTTATATACGCCAACTTCCTCGTTTTCCTGTGTTACCGTATCTACACATTCCGTACGCACTGGTGACAATCCCAGTTTTTCAACGACATCCAAACCTATACAGGTTTTTGTAGCACCCGTATCAATAAGAGCATTGACAACATCTGCTAATGCCGTCATTTCCATATTAAACAAAAATGGGTCGACAACCATCTCAAAAGAGTCGCCCAAATCCCGTTTACGCAAGTCCACCTTGAAACTCCGCATAAGCTTGTCTTGCTTTTCTCAACAACTCTGCCTCCTCTTCGGGAGAATGCCAACGTATGTGCGAACGAACCCCACGCCCTATCACAGAAAGGGGGTTACCTATGCGATTGGGGGACTTTACAGCAGGTGCTATATCAACAACCGGCTCATTCAGTTGCTGGATGCTTTCCTCGTCGATGTGATATTCAGTTGCCATACCTCTAATTATTTCGAATTATTCGTTAAAGAACGACACAAAATTACGATTAAGTAAATAAAGAACCAAATATTTGGAGAAGAATTTTGGCAATAGTTCTGTCGCACGATGAAAAAAAGAGTTTTGTAAAAGATGCTAACATACTAACATCGGGAGGAGGGAATGCCGATAAATAAAGGGATGGAGGTCTGTTGCCCCTCACTTAGATACTAACATAGAAACTAACATGATGTTAACATGACACTAACATAAAAGTAACATCGATGTTTATCCCTGATAGAAGTTGACTCAATGAAAAATGTTAGTATCGTGTTAGTATCTCGAAATAGAAACTAACATCAACGAGGCCTGTATTTATCGGGCTTCGAGGGCCGTATGTTAGTATGTTAGTTTCTTTTTTGAAAAAGACAAAATTCCTATCTTTTACTTTAGATATGTCGGGCACAAGCGCCTCTCCATCAAAGTTTTGGCATGGCTTACACAGCCTTTGCCCTTCGGGTAAGCCAAAGTTTTTGTTTTTCGCCGTTAGTCTTTAGCCGTTTGCCGTTTGCCAACGCTGGGCGGGGAGCGTTGTGACGCTAGAGGCGGAGCGTTGCGTCGCTCCGTCGGTAGGGATAGTAACGCTTGGCTTGTCACACAGCTGTGTGTCAAGAGGAGGGACGTGTGGCTATGGGGATAAGAAAAGCCCGGCTCGTGGGAGTCGGGCTTATCTTGTATCGAGTGGATTGAATTACTCGGCAGCTTCTTCAGCAACCTCCTCAGCGGCGGGAGCCTCGACAGCAGCGGGAGCTTCCTCTGCGGCAGGAGCCTCTTCGACAACGGGAGCACCTTCGGCGATAACCTTGAAGGGAATCTCGGCAGTTACCTCCTTGTGGAGCTTAACAACGGCTACGAAGTCGCCAACGGTCTTTACGTCCTTAACGACGATCTTCTTGCGGTCGATGTCGAAGCCCAGAGCCTTGAGCTCGTCGGCAATCTGCAGAGAGTTGACAGAGCCGTAGATGACACCGCTGTTGCTGACCTTGGTAGCGATGGTGAGGCTGACGCCTGCCAGCTTGTCTGCAACGGCCTGAGCCTCGGCCTTGATCTTGGCCAGCTTCACGGCCTGCTGACGCAGGTTCTCGGCGAGCACCTTCTTGGCGCTGTCGGAAGCAATCACAGCCTTGCCAGTAGGAATAAGGAAGTTACGTCCGTAACCAGACTTTACATTCACGATATCGTTCTTGTAACCCAAGCCGATAACATCTTCTTTCAGAATAATTTCCATAAACTTACCTCCTACTTTAATTATTTCATCATATCGGTTACGAAGGGCAGCAATGCCAGGTGACGGGCACGCTTAACAGCCTGAGCCACACGACGCTGATACTTCAGAGAAGTACCGGTGATGCGACGGGGAAGAATCTTACCCTGCTCGTTCAGGAACTTCTTCAGGAATTCGGGATCCTTGTAGTCGATATACTTGATACCGCTCTTCTTGAAACGGCAATACTTCTTACGCTTCGTGTCGATAGCGGGAGCGTTAAGATAACGGATTTCAGATGTTTGCTGTGCCATGAATTAAGCCTCCTCCTTGTTAGATTGTTTGTTACGTCTCTTCTCAGCGTACTCGGCGGCATACTTCTCGTTCTTGATGGTGAGGAAGCGGATGACGCGCTCGTCGCGGCGGAAGTTTACTTCCAACTTCTTGATGAGTTCGGGCTGAGCCTTGAACTCGAACATTACATAGAAACCCGTAGACTTCTTCTGGATAGGATAAGCCAACTTCTTCAGGCCCCAGAGCTCTTCGTTGAGCATCTCTGCACCGTTGTCGGTGAGCAGACCCTTGAACTTGTTTACCGTTTCCTTCATCTGATCATCAGACAAAACGGGAGTTAAAATGAAAACGGTTTCGTACTGGTTCATAATACGTTTTTAAATGATTAAAAATTAGTTTTTTTGCTAAAAGCGGCACAAAGATACGGCAAATCGGGCGAATAACCAAATTTTATTCGAGTTTTTCCGAGATTAGGCCTATTTTAGAGGGTAAAAGTTTCGCAGTATCAAAATTTTTATGTTACTTTGTAGCGATAATGTGCTAAAAAGAACAAAAAACACATATAAACTATGAAGAAGTATTTAGGTATTTTATTGATTGTGCTCGGAGCCATCGTACTCTTGATTAGCTATTTCGCACAGTTGGTAGACTTCAACCCCGTACAGTTCACGGGTTTGTTCCTGATTGTTGCAGGTTTGATTGCTCACATCTATATTACGAAGAAGTCGAAGTAATCGCATCCGAGTAATCAACACACACGAAAGCGGGACAGTAACGTAAAGTTGCCGTCCCGCTTCTCTCTTATTTTATGTTTCACTTGGTCTCTTCGATAGCCGTGATGCCATCGGGCACGATGAGTTTATAGCCCTTGCCGTGCACGTTGTTGATTTCGATGCTGGGGTCGGCCCGGAGATGCTTGCGCAACTTGGTGATGTAAACATCCATCGAGCGGGCATTGAAGTAGTTGTCGTCGATCCAGATGCTCTTCAGCGCCAGTTCGCGCAACAGCACATCGTTGGCATGGGCGCACAGCAGGCCCAGCAGTTCGCTCTCCTTGGTGGTGAGCTTAACCTGTTCGCTGCCGCATGACAGGATTTGGCGCTGTGTGTCGAAATCGAACTTACCCAGTTTGTACATGGATACGGCAGGAGCCTTGTTGCTCTTTACACGACGCAGGATGGCCTCCATGCGGTACACCAGCTCGTCCATCGAGAAGGGCTTGGTCAGATAATCGTCGGCACCGATTTTGAAGCCCTCGAAAATGTCCTCCTTCAGGTTCTTGGCCGTTAGGAAGATGATGGGTACCTCGTCATTCACCTGTCGTATTTCCTGGGCCAGCGTAAAGCCGTCCTTCTTTGGCATCATAACGTCGAGTACACACATGTCGAAGTGGCCCTTCATAAAGGCTCTGGAACCGGCCTCGCCGTCCAGATACAATTCGGCATTGTACCCTTTGGCCTGCAAATAATCTCTCAGCAACATGCCCAGACTTTCATCGTCCTCGCATAGCAGAATGTTTTGTTTAGTTTCCATAGTGTGTCCTTATGATTTAAGTATTGGTAATGTTATCGTAAATGTAGTTCCCTGTCCCCATTCGCTTTCCACCTTGATGGAGCCCTTGTGCTGGCGAATCATGTTCTTCACATAGGCCAGACCCAGGCCAAAGCCCTTCACGTTGTGCTGGTTGCCCGTATGCACGCGGTAGAACTTGACGAAGATGCGCTTCAGGTCCTCGCGCTTGATGCCGATACCATTGTCCTGGATGCTGAGGTGGTACTTGCCGGAATGGTTCCAGCTGTGCAGCAAAACATGGATGGGCTCGGATTCGCGACGATACTTCACGGCATTGTCCAGCAGCGTGGAGATGACGTTGGTGAAATGCAACTCGTCGAAATAGATGTTGGGGTTCTCGGCTTCCAGCTGGGCATCTATCATGCCGCCCAAGCGCTCGACCTTCAGGGCGAACGAGGTGCCTACGATGTTCTCGATGAGTTCGTCGGCATTCAGCTCGACGGGCTTCAGGGCGATATTGTCGTGGTCGTAGAGCGACATCTGCAGCACCTTTTCCACCTGATAGCGCAGACGCTTGGTCTCGGTATCTATCACCTTTCCCAGATTGTCGTACATGGCAGGCGTTTTCTTCACGCTGTCGTCAGCCAGCATCTGTGCCGCCAGCGACAAACTGGCGATGGGGGTCTTGAACTCGTGGGTCATGTTGTTCACGAAGTCGTTCTTCATCTCATTAATCTTGCGCTGGCGAACGAACAGGTAAATGGTGAACATGAATGTGACGAACAGCACCAAGGTGAACACCATAGCGGGAGCCATGAGACGGGCCACACCCAGCACGTATTTGTTACGACCAGGGAAGTGTACCTTCACCACACCCATATTGTTGGCAGGGTCGTTGCGGAAAAGGGTCTGCGTATAGGAGTATTCCGAACCTTTCTCGTCGTAGTCGGTACAACGGTACACCTCGCGCCCGTCGCTGGTAGTGATAACGAAATGGAAAGGCAGCGTTATGCCGTTCTGCTCCAACGCCTGACGCATGCAGGCATCCAGCAGTTTGGGATTCACGCGTTCCTCGAACGAATTCTCGCTGGCACTATAGAGTATGGAGTAGATAACCTCGTCGAGGATGTTCTTCTGATAGAGGTAGGCATTGCGCACAGCCATCTGGAACTGCTGGGTGCTGACGGCAAACGAAGACCGCTGGTTGAGTCCCAGCGAGAGACGAGGCATGGTGCTGATGGAGTCGAAATGCTGCACACCCAGCAAGGTGGGATTACCCAGCACCTTCGTGGTGTGGGCGTTGTGGTTGTCGTCGTCGATTTCCACCAGGGCCTCGACGTAATTCGATACGATGCCTTCCAGATAGTTGAATGTCTCGTTCCGCTCCAAGTCGTGCGAGGCCTGGTCCAGACTGCGCTTGACGCTTTCGTCGAACTGGTCCTTGCGCATCTTCACCATCATGCCAGTATACTGACTCTGCAGAAGCAACAGAACCACGAAGCTGACACCGATGCCGATGCTGATGATTAATAATACGGAACGTTTCATTCTTTTTCGTCGTTTGATACTGCGAAGTTAATGAAAAATGTTAAAACGCAAAAAAGGGAGCACGAAAAACGCACTCCCTTTTTAACATTCTTAACGTTTAAGCCCCTATTTATGCACTTTTTGGCATTTGGGGAACGGGATTATTCAGCTTGCTCGGCCTCGTGATCCTTAATCAGTTTCTGCTGAACATCGGCAGGAACGAGCTCGTAGCTGGCGAAACTCATGATGAAGCTGGCACGACCACCCGTCAGGCTGCTCAGAGCGGTGCTGTACGATGACATCTCCTTCAGAGGAGCCTTTGCAGTCAACTTCTCGTAGCCGGCCTCGCTGGTCATACCCATAATCATGGCACGACGGCCCTGCAGGTCGCTCATCACATCACCCAACTTGTCGCTCGGCACGAACACCTCAACGTCGTAGATGGGCTCCAGAATCTTCGGACCTGCCTCGCGGAAGGCCTGTGCGAAGGCCTGACGACCAGCCAGCATGAAGGACAGTTCGTTACTGTCAACCGGGTGCATCTTACCATCGTAAACAATGACACGCACGTCGCGAGCATAGCAACCCGTCAACGGGCCCTGCTCCATACGCTGCATGACACCCTTCAGGATGGCGGGCATGAAGCGTGCATCGATGGCACCACCCACAACAGAGTTGATGAAGACAAGCTTACCACCCCACTCCAGGTCGATGGTTTCCTCGCTCTTGGCATTGATGCGGAACTCCTGACCACCGAAACGGTAAACATCGGGAGCAGGCATACCCTCGTAGTAAGGCTCGACAATCAGGTGCACCTCGCCGAACTGACCAGCACCACCCGACTGCTTCTTGTGACGATAATCGGCACGTGCGGCCTTGGTGATGGTCTCGCGATAAGGCACCTTGGGCTCGTCGAAGACAATCTGTATCTTCTCGTTGTTCTCCATACGCCACTTCAGAGTGCGCAGGTGGAACTCGCCCTGTCCGTGAACCAGAATCTGCTTCAGTTCCTTAGACTGCTCGATAACCCATGTGGGATCTTCCTCGCGCATCTTCTGCAGAGCATTCATCATCTTCTCGGTCTCGCTCTCGTTCACGGCACGGATGGCACGCGAATACTTCGAGTTGGGATATTTGATGAAGTTGAAGCGGTTCTCGGCATTCTTGTCGTTCAGGGTGTTACCCGTCTTCACGTCCTTCAGCTTCACGGTGCAACCGATATCACCGGCTACCAGTTCCTCGACCTTGATACGGTTCTGACCTGCACAGCAGAACAGCTGGGCCATACGTTCCTTGGAACCACGGTCGGCATTCGTCAGATCGTCGCCTTCGTGAACCTTACCGCTCATTACCTTGAAGTACTGAACCTCACCGATATGGGGCTCCATAGAGGTCTTGAAGAAGAACAGGCTGGTAGGACCATTGGGATCGGGATTCACCTCTACGCCACGGGTGTTGAACACCTTGGGCATCTCGTCAACGAAGGGAACTACATTACCCAGGAACTCCATCAGACGGCGAACACCCATATCCTTGCCTGCACATACGCAGAATACGGGGAACATGCCACGCATGGCCAGTCCCTTGCGGATACCTTCGCGCATTTCGTCCTCGGTCAGGGTATCGCTCTCGAAGAACTTCTCCATCAGGCCTTCGTCGTTCTCGGCAGCAGCCTCAACCAGAGCCTTGTGCATCTCGGTGGCCTTCTCCAGCTGGTCGGCAGGAATGTCCTCGATAGTGGGAGCACCACCTTCTGGGCCCCAAGAATACTTCTTCATCAACAGCACGTCGATGAGGGCATTGAAATCGGGACCAGTCTTAATGGGATACTGCACGGGAACCACCTTCGGACCATAGATGTCGGTCAGCTGTTCCAAGATGCGGTCGTAGTCAGTATTCTCGTCGTCGAGCTGGTTAACGAGGAAAATGACGGGCTTGCCCAACTTCTCGGTATAGCGGAAGTGGTTCTGTGTGCCCACCTCGACACCATTGGCACCCTTCAGCAACAGGACTGCCGTATCGGTAACATTCAGGGCTGTCATAGCGGCACCAACGAAGTCGTCGGAACCCGGACAGTCGATGATGTTCAGCTTCTTGTTGTTCCACTCTACATGGAATACTGTGCTGAATACGCTGTAACCATATTCCTGCTCAACGGGGAAATAGTCACTTACCGTGTTGTGCTGTGTAATGCGTCCGCGACGCTTGATGATGCCTGCTTCGTAAAGCAGGCTTTCTGTCAGGGTTGTTTTACCCGCACCGTCATTGCCCAGCAAGGCAATGTTCTTGATCTCATGAGTCTGATAAACTTTCATCGTGTTTAGTATTTAAGATTATTTTTGGTCGTTTTAGCCCCATTTTGGGCGATTCGGTTTGCAATTTAGCGAAAACCTGCGACTTGACCAAATGTTTCCTGCGGTTTTTTCCAAGATAGTTTTGTACATATACATATTTTCGTTACCTTTGCCTTACATACCTTTAATATATACGCGCGTGAACACCTCAGCAGCCACATTTGCCATACTATTCGCCGCCATCGTGCCGACGGGGTGCCACAAGTCCGTAACAGACGCCACTTTACTGCCCGATACACTACAGTTGGAGGTGGGTGATGTGGTCTTCCGACGC
The DNA here is from genome assembly GCA_017617235.1 of Bacteroidaceae bacterium. Classification (GTDB taxonomy): domain Bacteria; phylum Bacteroidota; class Bacteroidia; order Bacteroidales; family Bacteroidaceae; genus Physcousia. Next base: position 29,656 of record JAFZWQ010000029.1, read on the forward strand.
TGTACAGGACTGGCCAGCCGCATGGTGATTTGGAGCGATGCCGACGGAATGTTCTCGCATACAGGTATCGTGGTGGATTCCGCTGGAAAGAAAATGGTGATACATGCCGTTCCAGGCGAACCCGATTTCCCTGGCGACCCCGACCGCGTGAAGATGGAACCCGTGGAACGTTTCTTCTCGACAGCCCACGCCATTTCAGCAGGCGCATGCCGACCCGTCAATGCCGAAGCCGGACAGCAGGCAGCACGGGTAGCTTGGGAAAAGTACAAAGAAGGAATACTTTTCGACCATGCTTTCGACGACAACGACACGTCCCAGCTGTACTGCACGGAACTAATCACCCACGCCTATCATCGGGCCGGTGTGGAACTGGTGGGCAACGAACGCGATACGATAGACCTGCCGGGAATGCATTTCCGCTGCATCATGCCATCGCATCTATTCCATTCGACACAACTATACCCAATTTTTATGTCTAACTCTTAAAACTTGAGAATCATGAAAAAGATTTTAGCAGCACTTTGTGTTTGCGCAGTGGCCCTGATTCTGGGAGCCTGCGGCAGTAAGAACACCCCATCGGCAACAGCCGAAGCGTATGCCGACTACATCATCAAGGGCGACTACAAATCCGCCATCGAACTCATCCAGTTCAAAGGTTCGGAAGAGCAGGTCGAGAAACAAAAGGAATTCTATCTGCAGATGCTGGAGAACAAGGTTAAGGACGGTCTGCCCGACGATAAGAAGATGACCAAGTTCGAAGTCATCAACGAGGAGATTGACGAGGAGAACGGAAAGGCAACCGTTACAGCCAACGTCACCTATGCCAACGACACCACGAAGGAAGAAACAACCAAGTTGGTGAAGACCGAAGACGGCAAGTGGATGATTGACGGCGAGAAGTAAAGACACGTGGCCGGACTCTACATCCACATTCCCTTCTGCCAAAGTCGCTGCATTTATTGCGACTTCTACTCCACCACCCTGCCCGCTTCGTGGCAGATGCCATACATCGAGGCCCTGGGGCGGGAGCTTGAGTTACGAGTTACAAATTACGAAATTCGAAACTATAACTCAGAACTCGGAACTCAGAACTCAGAACTGGACACACTTTACATTGGCGGCGGAACACCTTCGCAACTAACCAGCGAGGCGCTCCGTCGCCTGTTTCATATTATCGACCAGCACATTACGCTGGCCCCTGATGCTGAGGTAACCATCGAGGCCAACCCCGACGACGTCTGCCCCCAGTGGATTTCGCTGCTCAAGGACACCCCAGTGAACCGCATTAGCATGGGAGTACAGAGTCTCGACGACGGAATCCTGCGCACCCTGCACCGTCGTCATACTGCTCGACAGGCCAAAGAGGCCATCAAATGGTTACAAGAAGCAGGATACCAGAACCTGAGCATCGACCTTATCTACGGACTGCCCGGACAATCCCTTTCGCAATTCGAAAGCGATGTCCGCGAGGTACTGGCAATGGGCATTCCACATCTGTCTGCCTATGCCCTGCAATTCGAGGAAGGCACACCGCTGATGCAAATGAAGGCGAAAGGCGAAGTTACCGAAGCCGATGAAGAGCTGAGTCTGGCCTGCTACAACAAACTTATCGACCTGACGCACAATGCAGGGTTGGAACATTACGAAATATCGAACTTTGCCCGACCAGGCTGGCGTTCGCGCCACAATTCGTCGTACTGGACGGGAACACCTTATCTGGGGTTGGGAGCAGGTGCCCACAGTTACGATGGCAAACGACAGCGCAGCTACAATTGCGAGGACCTGAAGCGATACATCCAGGAAATCGAACAGGGGCAACTGCCCATGCAAATCGAAGAGTTGGATGAGGATGCACGGTACAACGAACGGGTAATGCTTTCCCTGCGTACCTGCGAAGGCCTTTCGCTGTCGGCATTGGAACAGGATTTCGGACGCGAGCGGTTGAACTATTGTCTGCGAATGGTAAAACCGCACATCGAGGGCGGACGACTGCAAGAAAAAGCGGATAAGAGTCTGTGTCTTACCCGCCTTGGTTTATTCGTCAGCGACGATCTCATCAGCGACCTGATGGTCTAATTCCGCTTTTGCTCGCTTAATTGCGCTTTTCCTGATAACTTATTTCATAGAAATACGGCAACACGCTGCTGGTGGCTGCTGCTGTGCCCTGACTGTGGGGTACGATAACACGCACCAGGGCAATACCCTCGTCGTCGCTCTTCTGCCTACCCAGATTGATGTAGGACATCGGCACAATCCATCCCGTAGGAACCGTTGTGGAATTGGAGGTAGTGCCGTAGATGACATTCATGGCTCCATTTGCGTCGGAATCAAAACTGGCCGAAATGGTGCCGGAATTATTGCTCACATTCAATATCTCGGGACTGGGTGCCCAATACGATGTCCGATCGGTGCTGTGCAGGCTATCGCCCATAATGCTGTATTCGTAATAGCGGCATATAATCTGCTTGTTCTCGCCATGTTTCAGTTTCTCACCCGGCCCCTTACGCACAATCTGCATATAGATACCGGTCTGCTTGAACAGCACATATTCGTTTTTCGATACATCGGTCATGGAATCCTGTGCCTCGAACTGCTCCTGCGAGATGGGATTAATCTTGCCCGTATGTAACAGGGTATCACCCTCAGCATCCAACAGAATGAGCGGGTCGCGTTCCAAGAATGCCGCTATGGCCTTGCGCTCCTTCTTCTTCTGGTCGGCATAGGATTCGTCGTCCTTACATGACACGCAAAGTACACCGAGGATACAGAGAGCACAGAGATATTTCATTGTCTTTATCATAGTTCCATTATCTATTATCATTCTACTTTTCAGCTTTTCAATCTTTCAACTTTTCCTTATATGCCATCACGGCCCGATGAACGACCTCGATAGCCTCGTCCATCGTCATGTGCAACGAACCGCCCGATGCATTCTTGTGACCGCCTCCGTTAAAGAACTCGGCACAGAGCTCATTGCAGGGGAAATCGTCGAGACTGCGCGTCGAGACCCTGATGAGACCCTTTTCCTCGGTATCTTCGCGTAGAAAGATGGACAGTCGCATGCCCTCCATCTCCAGTGGCATATTCACGAAGCCCTCCGTAGCACCGTTCTTAACCTTGAAACGCGACCGTTCCTCGTTGGTCAGCGTAATGAGTGCCGTATGCAGTTCGTTCATGATTTCCATCTTTACGTAAAGCAGATAGCCCAACAAACGGAAGCGTCCTTCGTTGTGTGTATAAAAGACGTTGCGATAGATGCGGTCCTTGTCGATACCCGTCTGTAGGAGGATGCTGATGGCGACGTATATTTCGGGTCGGTTCGAAGCATAGGCAAAATTGCCAGTATCCGTCATCATGCCGGTGTAGATGGCAGTTGCCTCAGGGGCCGTCAGGCCTTCGGTCCATCCCATATCTGACATCACACGCAACAGTACTTCGCACGTGCTGCACATTTCGGGATGGGAAATGGTGAGCTGACAGTCGGCATCGGGCGACAGATGGTGATCTATCAGTACACGCGGTGCTGTACATCCGGACACTTTGCCGCATAGGGGCTGTGCCATCCGACTGAGGGTATTGAAGTCGAGCAGGAACACCAAGTCGGCTTCTGCCAGAGCCTTGTTCACCTGTTCTTCCTGACTGTCGGCAGCAAGCATTTCGTCAGCCATGGGAATCCAAGCAAGGAAGTCGGGATAGCGGTTGGGCATGATGGCTGTTGCCTTTTTTCCCAACCGGCGCATGAGCAGTGTCGCTGCAGCCATACTGCCAATGGCATCGCCATCGGGGTTCTGGTGACAGCACACCACAACATTGCGGGCCTCGTCGACCAGCTGTTGCAGCGTCTGCTGTTGAACATCGGAAAGGATATGTGCCAGTGTCGTCATTTTATATAGACCTTCTTACCATCCACGATATATACACCCTTGTTTAATTTACGATTTAACGATTTACCATTTACGATTTTGCGTCCTGCAAGGTCATAAATTTCCCTTTGCCCTTCGCCTTTAGTCTTTAGCCCTTCTATACCATTGGCAGACGTACGGCGATACAGGGCAACGGGTTCCTGTCCCGTCTTGTAGAAACGGAAACGCTTCTGCCCGTTCTGTGTATTGTACCGCAGTCCGTATCCGCTATTGCTGACAATGTTGGCTTCGCCACTGACGATACTCAGGGCGTTCGCAATGGGACTGTCGCTAGTAGCAATGGAATTTTTGCTATCATGTCCCATGTACTTGCCACTGGCGCCGCGGAAACTATACTTGTCATCCGTCATCGCAGCAACTACAAACTCAGCTGCCACCGTCTCAGGTGTCACTGCAATCTGCTGCTGGAAGATATCTACGGATATAATGTTGTTTGCCACATCGTATTCCTCCAATCCGCCATTCAGGGCAACACCCTCGCCTTCATACACAATCAAGTAGGTTCCTGGCCAATCCACAGGTCTTTCCGTTAGACGTTCATAGATGTCTCCGTCAGCGGGATATGGGTCATCACCGTTTCCCGTTACCCGAACCGTGTAGGAAGCACTCGTCGACCGATAGGTTTCCGTGGCTGCGACGAATGCCGTTATCGTGGTTCTTCCCACAGCCTTTGCCGTTACCTCTCCCGTCGTTGCATTCACCTCGGCCACAGCTGCATCCGACGACTGGTAGGTTACCTGTCCGTTGCTGTTAGTAATCACTTGTTGCCAACAGGTGTCGCCCACAATCAGATACCTGGTATCCTGGGCAAAGCGGGCTGTGGCATCAATCTGTGTTTCTCCCCCGTCGGGTGACACGTAGTTCACCAAGTCAACGGGCTGAGTCTTATGGTCTCCCCAAATGTATCGCTCCAGTCCTGGGAAGTCGATAAAGGGGTTTCGGTTTCCCTGAATGCCATATACCGTTTCGTTGCGCTGGCGTTCCAAATCGTCCACTGGGTCTTCGCGACTCCACTTGATGTAGAGTTCATAGGCCCATTGTTGCAACTTTGGATATGTGTTGTTCATCATGCTGTTGGCACCTTGCTGCTGTACGAGCGATTTCTCCTCGTAGGCCGTCACGATATAGAAGTAGATGCGTGCGAAGTCGCCTTTCCAGTTGTCGGCGGGTTCCCACAGTTGCACAGTGCCGTTGTTTCCGGCTGTACCCTTACCCACTTTTATACATCCGTTCGATGTCTTTGGGTTTACGTCGGTCACAACGCCCATGCCATAGTTGCTCTTGTTGCTGTTAGCCGTTGCGTCGCTGGGCATCACATGGTGCAGGTCGGCACCAATACCCGTAGTACCACCACCCCACCACGACTGGGGGATGCCGTGTTCCTTGTTCATGCCGGATATGGCTGCGCCCCGACTGGTAAAGTATCGTTCGATGTTGCTGTAGCGATCCACAACCTTGTTGTCGCTCATACGGTCGGTATCGTAATACCAATCCCACAGCGAACTGTAACTCTTGACGGCGGGATTACCCATAATATGATAAAGGGCAGTCTTCAGTTCAGCTCCATTCTTTCCATTGGCATTTGAATAGTATGTAGCAAGGTTGACAGCGTGCAACGACACAGCCAACAACATAATCAGGCATGACGCAAATAGTTTCTGTTTGCTCAACATGGTAGGTATGTGTTTAGATTTAACGCAAGAAATAGTCGACTGCGAAATAGGTGATGAGTGCGCCAATCCACCCCATGAGAACCTTACCCGAAATGTGACGGAAATACCACCACATACTGGAATCTTCACTCTTCATCAGAGCATAGCCTGCCGTGCTGCCAATAGGCAACAGACAGCCTCCGACACAGGCGGACAACACGATAAGGTGCCAATATTGTCCGTTCTGGGTAAAGAATTGCTGGTAAGCATTCTGCGCTTCGGGCAGCACATCGTAGATACTGACAGCAGAAAGCACAAGAGCAATATTATCGAGAACTGCACTCAAAGCGCCCATGCAGATACTGATGACGTAGATGTCATGTACAGTATGGTCGAGCCAATTTCCCACACTCTGCATGGCTCCAACCTCGACCAACGCACTTACGGCCAGCGCCACGCCAATAAAGAACATGATGACCTGAAGAACTTCGTACTGAAGTCGACGGTCGCTACCTGGCAGCAATGTAGGTTGTTCCGTACGCAGTCCGTGACGATTGAATACCTCGTCCAACACCCAAACAACGCCCAGCACACAAAGTGACCCCAGGAAAGGAGGCAACAAAGTAAGGCGATGGAAAGTCGGCACGAACCACAGGCCGACAATGCCGATAAAGAGCATAACAACACGCTGCCACAGGGGAATAACGGAATCGTCGCCACGATAGATAATGTGCGGACGATTGATGTCGAGCGTATCGGGCAGGTCGAAACTAATAAGTAACGTGGGGATGAAAACCGCTACAAGCGCAGCAGGCAACATAGCAAAGGCAAAGGCGGTAGGCGTAACTGCCCCACGCGTCCATATCATCAGCGAAGTAACGTCACCGATAACCGTAAAACAGCCACCGGCACACGCTGCAATCACAATAGCCGCTCCCACATAAAGGCGCTGTCGGCGGTTGGTCAACAGACGACGCATAATCACCAGCATCAACACCACCGTCGTAAGGTTATCCAAATTGGCAGACAAGAAGAAAGTGATGGCTACAACACCCCATAAGAAACGTCGCATCGAGCGCGTTCGCAATAGTTCAGAGATAAAATCGAAACAACCATTGTTACTGAGCACTTCCACGATAGCCATTGTACTCAGCAGATACAGCACAATGCTGCAGAAATAGGCTGAATGTTGTGGGAACACGCTGTCGGCAATCAGTGTCTTGTCGTCGCCCACATAGATAATGTACAGAATCCACCCTACCACTCCGGCAAACATCGCCGTTGTGGCCTTGTTAATGTGTGTCAGATGCTCGCTGGCAATCAGCAGGTATGCAAGCAGCATCAGTACAATAATGGCAATGGTCATCGTGTATAATCGCTAATTAACCTGCAAAGTAAACAAATTTATTTCACTTTTCAAAACGAATGGCAAAAAAAGCCTTTTGTTTTACAAAAAGATGCCTTATTCCTTGCCGACGATGACCTTGATGCGGACGATGCGACGGTTGTCCATTTCCATAACTTCGAAGGTAAGGTGGCGATAGGACATACGTTCATGGAGTTTGGGGAACTCGCCCTTGATTTCCAACAAGAGACCAGCCAATGAATCGGCCTCACCTTCCACCTCTTCAAAGAACTCATCATCGAGCCGAAGGGTACGCAGGAAATCAGGTAACGGACACTTGGCCTCGAAGACATAGGTGTTTTGGTTCAAACGTACGTAGGGACGTTCCGTATCGTCGTACTCATCGTCTATCTCACCCACGATTTCCTCCAGGATATCTTCCATTGTCACCAAACCCGATGTACCACCGAACTCGTCGACCACAATAGCAATATGTACCTTATTTTGCTGGAAATCGCGTAACAGGTCATCTATCATTTTTGTTTCGGGCACGAAGTAAGGCGGACGAATAAGGCTCTGCCAACGGAACGAGGCAGGTTTGCGCAGATGAGGAAGCAAGTCCTTGATATAGAGGACACCCTTGATGTTATCCTCCGTCTCACTATATACGGGGATACGGGAATAGTTGTTCTCGACGATACATTGCAGCACATCGCGGAAAGAGGTACGCATCTCCAGGTCCACCATATCGACACGGGGAGTCATTACCTCGCGCACAGTTTCGCCTCCAAAGCGGATAATACCCTGCAGCATATTGCTCTCCTCAGCAATTTCGCGCTGGTCGGTTAGTTCCAACGCTTGCTCCAAATCATCGACAGTCAGAGCCTCGGCCTCGTGGGCCATAATGCGTTCCGTCAGCACCTTGGAACGTACGAGCAACGAAGCCACAGGCCAACAGAGTTTGTTAAGCACCAGATAAACAGGGGCGGCTTTTCGACAGAAAGAGAGACGATGCTGGGCAGAATAAATCTTTGGCATAACCTCGCCGAAAAGCAGCAAGAGGAAGGTAAGAACAACCGTCATCAATACAAACTCGACCCATGGTGCCCCAAAGTGGAAAATGTGCATAAGGGCATAGTTGAGTAGCATGATGATGGCCACATTCACCAAATTGTTGGAAATGAGGATGGTCGCCAGCAGACGCTCGCTATCGGAACGCAAGCGTTGGATTTTTGTATCGCTGCTATGACGCTCCTCCTCAATCTCGTTCAATTCGGCTGGTGAGAGGGAAAAGAATGCAATCTCGGAAGCTGACACGAAGCCCGAGCACAACAACAGCAACAAGGCCAGCGACAAGGCTATCCAGCATCCCATATCGGGACGCTCAATCACAAGACTCTGAAAAACAGCTGCCAAATCCATCAGAAGGGTGCATCAGTAGAGGCAGGAGCGTCCTGAACAGAGGGTGCAGGAGCAACAGAAGGCTGAGCACCACGGGGAGCAGAAAGCATTTCCATATTATCGGCCCAAACCTCTGTGGTGTAACGTTTCACCCCGTTGCGATCGTCCCATGTGCGAGTACGCAACTGGCCCTCGATATAAAGCTTATCGCCTTTATGGACATATTTCTCCACGGTTTCGGCCAATTTACGCCAAACCACCACATTGTGCCATTCTGTACGTTCAGGCACCTGGGTTCCATTCTGCATCGTATAGGCTCGGTCAGTGGTTGCCAAACGGAAACTACCTACAGCTACACCCTGTTCAACATATCTTACTTCGGGCTCATTGCCCACGTTACCAATCAGCATTACTTTGTTCAAAGACATAATATTCGGTTTTTAAGGTTATACAAAAGGAACTTTTACACAAATCTTGCGCACAGGTGCCGGTTTCCCATCGACAGCCATACATGGCATGTGGGCATCGGTGGGGAAGAACAACTGATAGCTCGTAGGACTTACCCGTACGCAACGGGCATTATCGGCTTCGGCATAGAGAATAAAATCGCTTTCAACGTTAAAATCGCCCTGCGGCTCACGAGCCTTTTCCTTGTCAGCCACAAACACCATTTCCTCACCACGAGCCAACAACTGGACATCAATGTAGCGGCGATGAAGTTCGTATACATTCTGGAGCTTAGTTTCGTACTCTGCTACATTCGCAAAGGCACCCTCACCTATCTCGTTACGTCCCAGGGGGAGTTGGCCAAAATCCGTCTGCTGCAGCCACATTCCCACTTTTTCCCAAGCCTGGGGACAGTGTTCTATCTGTTCATCGAGTTGCTGTAAATTGTTGTCTGCGGCCAAAGGCAGCGAGCGCCAAAGAGCCTTGATGTCTGCTGTTGTCATATCAGTTTTGTTTTAAACGTCGGTGCGAAGATACAAAAAATCCCCCGTAGCGCAATACTACGGGGGGACTTTTTTACAGATTTATTTCCAGAAACGGGCTGTAATATCTTCCAAGCGGTTGCCCTCGTCCTCGTGCAATACCCGCCAAAGGCGCTGGTTGGTGGTCCGCAGGTTCAAGGGGCCCTGCCCCTCATCGTATCGTCCGAGTTTGATATAGTCAAAGTTTGACACATCTATTGCTTCAGGCAATTCATCTCGCCCACTGTACCAGGCAACCCGCACATCATCTTGCGCCTTTACCCACTGGGCCAGACGATTAATTTCCGCAGGGTCCTGATCGCCACCCATGAAACAGAGACAAGTGATACCGACGTGCTCTGCCAACATGGTGGAAAGCGCGTCGGTAGTCAATTCTTCACCCACATCGGCCCACAGATACTTGCTGTGACAACCACTGCAATGTACAGGGCATCCGCTAATGCTGATGGCCAGGGTGATTTCGTCGGGAATCTCTGCAAAGACCTCCTTTACGTCTACAAATTTCATCCCAGATTGCAGCTGTAGGTACGCTTTGCAGCCTCGATCTGACGGTCCTTGCCAAAGGCTGGTATGGGACGCAGATAACCGATAATGCGGGTGTACTGGGTGATGTTAGTAGAACCACAGCATGGACATACATCAATAGGCTTCTTGATGATATGACCGCAATCCTCACACTTCGAGTTGGGGATGTTGTAGGTGAAGTAAGAAGTGCCGTTCTTGATAGCGAAATCGATGAGTTTCAAATACTGCTCCTTCGAGAGGTGATCCTGCAGATTGCAATGGAGGGCCGAACCACCATCGGTATACTGATAGGTCTGACGGCCGTGCAGGATGAACTTGTCCAACACGCGTGTATCGTCGTGAGCATCGTAGAAATAGGAATTGTACAGATTCTCGTCCTCGGGAACCCAATAACCGTCTTCCTTATCCCAACGATAGTTCTTGCCACCCAGTCCTTCTGCAGGCACTACTTCGCTGTTGAACAGGAAAGGTTTCTTCTTATCGCCAATTGAATGACGCTTGTTCTCTTCCTTGATAGTGCCCAGAATCAACTGCAGGAAACGGATATATTCGGGGTTGTTGCCCACTTCGAGTCCCAAGAAACGGGCTGCCTCATTCAAACCATTGATACCGATTGTAGAATAGAGTTTGCTGATGTATATGTATCCTCCGTTCGAAGCGGCGAACATTCCACGATCCTCCATTTCATACAGCATGGTCTTATAGGCAATGTGATACTTGTACACACGCTCCAGAATATTCGTCAGGTACAGGCGAAGGAAAGCATAAAAATCATGGTCTCCCTCTGTGCCCTTTACCGTACGCTTGGCATCCTGCACGATGCGATTGATGTTCAGCGTAATAACGTTACACGAACCCGTCATCACGCCAGTCAGTCCACTAGTAGGATTGAAGGTATTCTCTGTCAACTCATTCTTCAGTCGGCAGCAAGAGGCCAAAGAGTCGGCACTATCACTGATGTAAGTAAAGAACGAATGTCCTTCGGCATACATTTCGGCTGTAAAATCCTTGTAGTCCTTGTCGATGATGTCGCCCGTTTCAGGGTCGTACACCATAGCCATTGTCTCTACAGGGAAGGTGAGCACCTGCTTCAGGCGCAACTGGTTGAACCACTTCATGAACATGCGCTGCAGGATATCCACAGCCTTCCATTCGGGCTTGGTGCCGTCGGGATAGCAGAAGTCGGCAAACAGGCTCTCGAAATAAGTATGGTCGTAGTACGATACATTAGTAAAAGGCGACTGGTACGAGCGGTTACCGGCAGGCTGGTTGATGCCCCATACAAACTGCTTGAAAGCCTTGATGATATGGTCGCGGATGGTGCGCTGTTGTACACAACAACTGGATGTGGCTACCAGGTCCAAATGATCGTACCAATCGGGACCAAATTCGGCAATAATGTAGTAGTTAAGTACTACGAAATACTCGCCAAAAGCCACAGCACCTTTACACTGCGAGGATAGCAGGAAAGTCAGGTTCGTAATCTGACCCGAGAACGACTGCAAATCATTTGGCGGACCAGGTGTAACGCCGTCGATGTTGCCCACGCCCTCTGTCATCAGGGGATACAGGCTAACGGCCATGCAGTACTGCTTCAGCACTGGTGTCGAGGCCTCATCATGTGTATATATAGTATGATGATTCAGGTCTGCCTCGTACTGCTTGGCCACTTCGGGGAACATCTGATTCAGTTTGTCCTTCATACGCTGACGCTGAATCACACGGTTCGTGGTCTTGTACACCTCACCCTCCAGATTGGCAACGTTCTTCATAGTGACGTTGGCATTGGCATCGGTTTCACTGGCCGTGGCAGCATTGTCTGCAGTCTGGCTGTACTCGTTCATGTAGTCAATACGTTCCTTGATGAAACGAGCTTCGGCATGTTGCTGACGATAGAGAATGTAACTCTTAGCCTCTGCATAATAGCCATTCTGCATCAAGGCCATCTCCACACGGTTCTGGATTTCCTCCACCGTAAAGCCATCGCGCACCGATATGCTCTCGCTCAAATCGGTGGCAACACTCTTAATTTTGTCCTCATCCAAGTCGGACACAGACTGGAACGCCCCCACTATGGCGTTCTTGATTTTGGCTCTGTTGAACTCCTCTTGGGAGCCATCTCTTTTGATTACAATCATGGTATATTTTATGTATAAATTTATCTTTTTACCAATCACGCTAGAACGAACTGCGCGAATCGATTGCAAATTTAAAACACTTCTTTGAATTGACCAAAATAAAACACAAAAATTATTTATAAAAAATAAAAGTTTTCCAAAACAAAATGCTAACTGCTTAGTTATTAATGTTCTAAGTGGTTAGCATTAAACCAAAAGTTTTCCAAAAAGTTCTTTCTGCCTGAAACTATGTTGTTTTTGTTGGCAAACTTTTCTTCGGAAGACGCCCCGCTTTGCGTAAGGCTTCAGTGATTATCCACTGCAGCTGTCCGTTTGTGCTGCGGAACTCGTCGGCAGCCCATGCTTCGATGGCAGACATCGTTGCCTGGTCGACACGCAGAATGAAATTCTTGGTCGCACCGTCCTTCTTGACCTTCGACTGAGTATCCCTTACCATTAATCGGTGTATTCGCGTTTAAGTACGAAAGCACTACCCGTGCTAGCTACAACCTCCCAACCATCATAGCCCAACTGATTCAGTTTTCGCTCTGTACGGAACATGGGGTATATTAACTTATATTCGAATCGTTTCATAACACAGTAAATTTTGAATTAATGATTAAGTGTTCCCGTATTTACAACTGGCTGAGCTGAATCATCACCACAAAGTACCACAAGAAGATTGCTCACCATTGCAGCTTTCTTGTCATCGTCCAACTCGACGACCTCCTCCTTCGACAGTTTATCGAGAGCCATCTTCACCATAGAAACGGCACCTTCCACAATCTTCTCGCGAGCAGTAATGATTGCAGATGCCTGCTGGCGGCGCAACATTACTGCAGCAATCTCAGGTGCATAGGCCAGATAATTGATGCGAGCTTCCACAACTTCTATACCAGCCAACGCCAAGCGGTCGTCAAGTTTCTGCTCCAGCAACTGGTTAATCTCCTCGCTACCCGAGCGCAAGGTCAACTCGCCACGACTGCCATCCTCATCATCGTAGGCATACTGACCTGCCACCTGACGCAAGGCTGCATCACTCTGTACGCGAACGAACTTCTCCAGGGCGTTCATGATACTCTTCACATCCGTTCCCAGCTGCCCCTGAGCACTGGTGGCCATCGTCTGTGTATCCACCTCGAAGAGAGCTTTGTAGGTATCTTTCAGTTTCCACACCAGCACCAGACCAATCATCACGGGATTACCTACCTTGTCGTTTACTTTGATGGGCTCAGCATCCAGGTTGCGAGCACGCAGAGAGAGTTTCTTCTTCCCGTAGAATGGGTTAATCCAGAAGTAACCGGCCTTGGCAAACGTTCCTGCATACTTACCGAACCACGTGCATACACGCGCCTCGTTGGGCTCCAGCATCATAAAGCCTGCCCACAGGAAGAATGACACTACAAGAACCAAGGCCGCCAAAGCCATCAGGCAACCACCTAGACAACCTTCAACATCCAGTTGTACTGCACCATAAAAGAAAGCCGCAATACTGCCCAGTGTGAGAGCGATGTTTACAAACAACATGAGGAAGCCGTTAAGCACGCATCCATCGAATTTCATTTCCCTTGTTTCCATAATCTATTTATTAAACGATTAACAATATGATATCATTTTGATATCGCAAAGTTACACTTTTTTTATATACCAGCAAACTTTTTCACAAGTTTTTCATACAAAAAAGCACAAAAAACAAAAAAAGCCACCCGAACGGATGGCTTTTCTGCGGTGCGTACGGGACTCGAACCCGTGACCCCATGCGTGACAGGCATGTATTCTAACCAAGCTGAACTAACGCACCATAAAAAATTAAAATCCACTTCCCGAAGGACTGTGGATGGTTGCGGTGCGTACGGGACTCGAACCCGTGACCCCATGCGTGACAGGCATGTATTCTAACCAAGCTGAACTAACGCACCGTTTTCAAGAAG
>JAFZWQ010000030.1 GCA_017617235.1 Bacteroidaceae bacterium
CACAACACATGGCTACTGCCATACGGTGAACCCGGAGAGAACCATCGCAAGGGCGGGTTCCTGACTTTCCTGGGTGACATCAATATCAATCTGCACAATCTGTTTGGCGTCTATATCCCTGACAGGAAGTGGAACCTGATAGTGGCTCCACGAGCTGGTGCCTGGATTGACATTGGCTCTGAGACGGGGGCACATGTGTTGGGTCTTGGCGTCATTAACACTTATCGGCTGAACAATAAATGGAGACTGTATGCCGACGTTGGCTATCATTTCGTCTCCAGCGTCAATGGTGTGCCATCTGGCACAGGACACGGCAGTAACGGCTTCCTCGACATCAATGTCGGTGTTGAGATGGACTTGTCGAAGAACAACCGGTTCCATAAGCCATCGACTCCTGTAAATTATGACAAGAAGGCCGTCGTACTCAACTCGTTTTGGGACAACTGGTTTGTTCAGGCAGGACTGGGCATGTCGCTCATCAATGCATACGGCACCAATTTCGGCAACGTGATTCCCAACGGTAAGACATTTGGCATCAACCTCGCCATGGGAAAGTGGTTTACTCCTGAGGTGGCCGTACGCGGCGGTATGAATCTGCAGAACGCCATCATCGTTAACCATCAGGCAAACTATCTGGCACCGCGAGAGGACTCTGAGGGCGACCCCAACAAGCATGGCTTCCTCTCGGTATATGGTGACCTCTTTTTCAACCTGCACCACCTGTTTAATGGTTATGATGATTCCAGGAAGTGGAATGCCATCTTCTATCCCAGGATGGGCATCGCCTGGAACTTCTCTTCAGAATATCAGGAATGTCCGATTGTAGGGCTTGGTTTAGAACAGACCTACAAGATCAACGACCGAACGAAACTGTTTGCCGACATGGTCTATCAAGTCACGACAGGAGGTTTCCTCGACGTAAAGTTTCCCACGGGCGATGGTCCTGGCTTAGGCTTTAACAGTAACGGCTGGTTCGACATCAATGTCGGTGTGCAGTATGAATTGGGAAAGAACTGGTGGGACAAGCCCGGGGCGAAGCGTGCTGCACCACAAATGGCTACAGGCCATGAGTGGCAACGGTTTGTCGTCAACACAGGAGTATCGATGGTGATGGCATTTGGTGTGAAAACGGCCCTGAAGGGCATCGTCAAAGAGGAACGCCCCGACCATACCGACAACAAGTCATTCCCGTCTGGACATACCGCCCTGGCTTTTGCTGCCGCCCGTTCTATTGATAAGGAATTCCGCCAGGACAACATCTGGATACCCATCGCCGGCTATGCTGCTGCGACTGCTGTAGGCATACAACGTGTCGCCAGCGACAAGCACCACTGGTATGACGTGGCTGCAGGAGCGGCAATCGGATTTGGCTCGGCAGAGCTGACGTGGTGGCTATCCGACAAACTGTTTCCACAGAACAAGAACGTAGCCATTGGCACGTCTGGCAACATGCTGGATGTTTCAGTGGCTTTTTAAATGAATTAAAGCAAGCCATGAGAAAGATAGAAGACATACAGGAACTGCGAAGCATCCAGATGGGCATCCTCGACAGGGTGCATCAGTTTTGTGAGGCGCATGGTCTGCGCTATTTCCTGTCGAGCGGTACACTGATTGGGGCTGTACGCCACAAGGGTTACATTCCCTGGGATGACGACATCGACATCTATATGCCACGTCAGGACTATGAGCAGTTTCTGCAGACTTTCTCAGACGCGAAAGGCATCTATCGCGCCATCAACCCAGCGACAGAACCTCACTACTATTATACGTTTGCCAAGGTAGTGGACCAACGTACACGCATGGTGGAGAAAGAGACCGAAGGGTATGAGATTGGTGTCTATATGGACATTTTTCCTGTGGATTATGTGACGGATGACTTGAAAGAGCGTGAACGTATTTTCAAACAGAAGAAACTGTTCTATAAAATTCGTCGTTGCAAGATTTCGAACACGAATCCCCTCCAGTCGCGTCTGGCGTATGTTGTCTATAAGTGTTGGCCCATGACGGTCCGACAGATAGAACGCAAAATACGTCGTTTGATTGTGTTGAAGGAATCAACACGTACTGTTTGTAATATGACGGAAGCGGGGCCAAGTATTAAAGGTTGTTTCCCTGCAAAAGATATTGCGACCTCTGTGGATATTGAATTCGAGGGCAGAATGTATAAGACGATGGTGGGTTACAAGGATTATTTGGAGCGTACCTATGGCAACTACATGACGTTACCCCCCGTAGAGCAACGTGTCACTCATCATTTTGAGGCTTATTGGCTGGATCAATAACAGTTAACCAATAACCATTAACCGTTAACCCACTTCATTCCCCAATCGTAAATCATATCGATAGTGGGCGAGGGGACGCCCTTTTCGTGAGCCAGACGATGGACAAAGGCAAGACCATAGGGGAAGTCCTCTGTGAAATAACGGCTATGGAAGTCGGGCACAAAGCCTCCTTCTACTGCTTTCATGGGTGCTGCTATGCCTTTGAAAGCTTCGATGCTACGCAGTTTGCGAGCCAAGGATGGGACGTCGGTGCTCTCGTAATAGTCAAGGACGGTAGCGATGCTGCCTTTGCTGACGGGCAACTGCTCCAGTAAAGACTGTAGTTCGTTGTCCATACTGATGTAGAGTTGTGCAGCCTCTTCCGTCCATTCCTCATAAAATAAGGGAACACGGTCGTAGACGATGCCTTCGTGCCAGTCTTTCCACAGTGAATAGAGACGCGAGGGATGGAGCAACGGATTACTGTTAGAGAGGCTCACCTCATAATGGCTCCTCAGGAGATGAATGGGTGTGCGTAGCATCTGTTGCAAGACCTGACGAAGCGACTCTGGGTTGTCGGATTGTTCGATGGCAAGTTCAAGACAGTCCTTGTAGCCCATCAGACGGGCACGATGACCATATTCCACAATGCGCGAGATGAACGGCACGCGCTGAAATCCGAATAGCCGCTGCGTCTTCGGCAACAGTTCCATAGCCTGGAAAAAGAACCCCGTGCTGCTGACCACGCTACCAACTGCGGCATCAGCTTTGAGATAGTCTTTGATTTGTATCAGCGTGTCGCGAATGCCGTAGCCTGGAAGGCACAATAAGATGATATCTGCATCGGAAACAGCGTGACGGGCATCGCTATAGATGCCGCTAAGTTTACCAACGTAAGTCGTGTCTTCAGGTGCTTCGATGGTTAGCTCCTTGCTCCAACGCTCAAGCTGGCGCGTCAGCACGCACACTTCATACTGGCTTTGTGCTGCCACAAAACCCGCCACGACGTGCCCAAGGTTGCCACCTCCGCAGATACAAATCTTCATAATTCCTTGATTTTACACAGCGGATTGCAACGCCACACTTCGATCTTTAGTCGAAGAACCGACCCTATTGTGTAATTTTAGTTCCATCAGGCCTTCTACCAACCGCGTATTGTCCTCGTGGTTGCGTACGGCAATGCGCATGTATTGCTTCTGAGGGTCGAGACCAGGCTTCAGGCTACAGTCGCGCGTCAGTATGTTGTGCTGTTTCAACATGTAGATCACTATCTCGCTGGCAGTATAGGGGGGCAACACTTCGCAGAGGAAGTAGTTAGCTTGTGAGGGCATGACACGGAAGAAAGGAATGGTGCGCAACTGGCGCTCGAAATCGTCACGCTCTGCAACAAACTTCGCACAGGCACGCTGGTAGTCCTTTTCGTGCTTATTGTAAATCTGCATGAAGAACTCAGCAAAGGAGTTCAGGTTCCAGATGCTCACCTCTTTCTTGATACGGCTGATGAGCTCCTTGTCTGCTGAGGCTAAGATTCCCAGGCGAAGACCAGGCACACCGTAGCTCTTCGAAATGCTCTTCATCACGGCCATGTGGGGATAGGCCTCCAGCGTTTCATCGCTGAGCAAAGAGTTGGTGGCATAGTCCTTGCTAAAGTCGACAAATGATTCGTCGACCACAAGTCTTATATCTTTCTCTTCGCACCATTGGGCCAGTCGCAAGATGTCTTTCTTGGGAATGAAGTTGCCCGAGGGGTTGTCCGGATTGATCACCATCAGCTGGCGGATATCCTTGTCGCTAAAGAATGCCATCAGGTCGTCAGCTGTATAGCGGTATTCTTCATTTTGTGGTACGAAGGTCACCTGGGCATCCTTATCATATCTATTCGGATACTCCTCGAACGTCGGACGTACGAAACCAATTCTAGCAGTTGGCTGTTGGCAGTTGGCTGTTAGCTCCATCAGCACCTTAATCAGTTCTGCAGCACCGTTGCCAGGCACGATATAAGGCTCGCTGACACCAAAGCACTTGCTGGCAATGAGCGTGTTGACCTTCATGCCCGAGGGATATTCCGTTAGCAGCGTGTCGAAGTTGGCACGCAACTCGTCCTTCATCCTGCGACTAGGGAAGTAGGGATTCACCAAGTAGCAGAAGTCCAGCATCTGTGGGAATCGCCAGAAACCGCCGTAGCGTCCGTAATATTTGCGCAGTACGTCCTTCTCGTCGGCAAACAGTGCCTCGGCAATGTCGAGGTCCTGCTTGTCGTCAATCTCGTACCACTTCTCCTGACCGATGGGCAAGGCTTTCATGTCGTGGTTGTTCAGCAACGATATGATGCGCAACACGTTCTCGTAGTACTCATTGTTGCCCACTGCCTTGGTATAGGCATCCAGAAAGGGTACATACTTCTGCTGCGAGAACTGCTTGCTCAGCTTATAGATGTTAACCGTCTTGTAGTACGAGTCGACGTCGTTGTAGTCGAAGGCATCTTTCGAGATGAAGTTTACGATGTTCTGTTCGTCGTCCAACCGCACCATCGTACCGTCCATCCATGTCTCGTATTTGGCCACGAGAGCGAGGTTAGGGCAAGGGTTGTCGACAATCATCGGAATCATCCGGTCGCTGAAGATCAGATCGCTCTCGATGAGCAGCGTGTCGTCTTCCTGCAACTTATCCTTGACGATAGCCAGCGAATAGATGTTGTTGGTCTTGTCGTAGACGGGGTTCTCGGCAAATTGCAGCTGGCAATTAGCTGTTAGCTGTTGGCCATACTGCGATTCAATGTATTCGCGCAACTCCTTGCCTTTATAGCCTACTACGATGATGACGCGCTTCAGCGGTTGCTTGGCAAGCTGACCTAACAGCCTGTCAATCAGTCGTACACCATTCACGGGGACCATACACTTGGTATTGTCCTTTGTGTAGTCGCCCAGTCGGCGCCCCATGCCTGCTGCCAATATAATCGCCTGCATATTTTTGAATGTTAAATGTTAAATGTGGAATGTTGAATGGTCGCTTTTGGCGATTGTTCAATGGAGAATTGAGAATTCATCATTCAGACATCGTAGCGAAGCGAGAATAATTCCTCATTCCTCATTCAACATTCCTCATTATAATTATCCCACCTGGCTTCCTGGTTTTACGTCTTTCGTTGTGGTCACCACACTGAGGCTCTCGTCGAAGTCGACAGCTGAGAGAATCATACCCTGGCTCTCTATACCCATCATCTTACGGGGCTCGAAGTTTGCCACAAAGAGGATGCGCTTGCCCACCAGTACAGAGGGGTCCTCGTAGAAGGCGGCAATACCACTGAGGATGGTACGATCGGTACCTGAACCGTCGTCGATGGTAAACTGCAGCAGCTTCTTGCTCTTTGGCACGCGTTGGCAGTCCTTAATCAATCCCACGCGGATGTCGAGTTTCTCAAAGTCCTCGAACGAGCAGGTGTCCTTAATGGGCGCTGCCTTATGCTGTGCAGCCTCGTTGGCTTTCTTGGTAGCTTCCAGTTTGTCGAGCTGCTTCTGGATGACATCGTCCTCAATCTTCTCGAACAACAGAGCGGGCTCACCCAGCTGGTGACCAGCCTTCAGGAGGTCGGTGCTGCCCAGTTCGTTCCAGTCGAACGACTCAAGATTCAGCATGTCGCGCAACTTTTTGCTGCTGAATGGCAGGAACGGCTCGAAGGCGATAGCCAGATTAGCCGTCAGTTGCAGACAAATATTCAGGATGGTTTCGCAACGTTTGCAGTCGCATTTCCATACCTTCCAAGGCTCACACTCAGTGATATAGCGGTTACCGATACGGGCCAGATTCATAGCCTCGAACTGTGCATCGCGGAACTTGAACTGGTCGAGCAAAGCCTCTACCTTCTGTTTTACGTCCTTGAATTCAGCAAGGGTAGCCTTGTCTGTGTCGTTCAATTCACCACAAGCAGGAACGATGCCGTTCCAGTATTTCTTGGTCAGCTGCAGAGCACGATTGACAAAGTTGCCGTAAACAGCGACGAGCTCGTTGTTGTTGCGGTCTTGGAAGTCCTTCCACGTGAAGTTGTTGTCCTTGGTTTCAGGAGCATTGGCTGTCAGCACATAGCGCAGCACATCCTGCTTGCCGGGCATATCCTCCAGATATTCATGCAACCACACTGCCCAGTTTCTCGACGTCGAAATCTTGTCGTTCTCCAAGTTCAGGAACTCGTTCGACGGCACGTTGTCGGGCATGATATATTTGCCATGGGCCTTCATCATCACCGGGAAGATGATGCAGTGGAACACAATGTTGTCCTTACCGATGAAGTGTACCAGACGGGTGTCCTCGTCCTGCCACCACTTCTGCCATGAACCCCACTTTTCGGGTTCCTTCTCGCACAACTCTACCGTGTTAGACACATAGCCGATGGGCGCGTCGAACCATACATACAGCACCTTACCCTCAGCACCCTCGATGGGTACGGGGATACCCCAGTTCAGGTCGCGCGTCATGGCACGGGGCTGTAAGTCCATCTCCAACCACGATTTGCACTGGCCATACACGTTGGGGCGCCACTCCTTGTGACCCTCTAGAATCCACTCCTTCAGCCACTCCTGATACTCGTTCAGGGGCAGATACCAGTTCTTGGTCTCCTTCAGAACGGGGGTAGAACCACTGATGGTCGACTTGGGGTTGATGAGTTCCGTAGGACTCAGGTCGCGTCCGCACTTCTCACACTGGTCGCCATACGCACCTTCGTTGTGGCAGTGGGGACATTCGCCCGTCACATAACGGTCGGCCAGGAACTGCTTGGCTTCCTCATCGTACAGCTGTTCTGTAGTCTCTTCTA
>JAFZWQ010000031.1 GCA_017617235.1 Bacteroidaceae bacterium
ACAATGGTACAATGGTACAATACGGTGTATGGTACATCTAAATCTAACTGCCATCTGCCATCTGCCCGGAACGACGTTCCTGAGGAAGCGTCCCAACGCTAGCGACGGAGCGTTGTGACGCGAGGCGCGGAGCGTTGCAACGCTAGGCAGGTAGGGATAGTATCGCTTGGCTTGTCACACAGCTGTGTGTCAAGAGGAACGGAGTTTTGTAGGTTTTTGTAAAAAGGAAAGAAAGCGACCTGAGGGGCCGCTTTCTTTTATTCGAGGGTGCCAATGATTTCCTGGACGGAATGGAAGCCGTGGCGCTGGAGGTAGGCCTCGATGCCCTCTACGACCTTTACGGTTACGGCTGGGTCGAGGAAATTGGCGGTTCCTATCTCGACAGCGGATGCACCGGCCAGAAGGAATTCTATGGCGTCTGTGGCCGTGGTGATGCCGCCCAGACCCACAACGGGTATCTTTACGGCCTGGGCCACCTGATAGACCATGCGCAGGGCTACGGGCTTTACGGCTGGTCCGCTGAGTCCGCCCGTGCCGATGCTGAGTATCTTCTTCCTGCGTTCGGCATCGATGGCCATTCCCATCAGCGTGTTGATGAGGGATACAGAATCTGCACCCTCGGCTTCCACAGCACGGGCTATCTCGGCGATATCCGTAACGTTGGGCGAGAGTTTCACAATCAGCGTCTTGGGATAAGCCTGCCTGACGGCCTTCGTTACCGCCGCAGCGCCCTCGCATGTCACACCAAAGGCCATACCGCCCTGACGCACGTTAGGACACGAGATGTTGAGTTCTATGGCGGGAATGCGCTCCAGTTCGCCTATGCGACGTGCACATTCCACATAGTCGTCGATGCTGGAGCCGCTGACGTTGACGATAACGTTCGTATCAATGTCGCGAATGCGGGGGTAGATGTTTTCGCAGAAGTAATCGACACCCTTGTTCTGCAGCCCTACGCAGTTGAGCATGCCGCCAGACGTCTCTGCCATGCGCGGATAAGGGTTACCTTCGCGTGGATGCAGGGTGGTGCCCTTGACGATGATTCCTCCCAGACGACTCAAGTCCACGAAGTCCTCGAACTCCAAGCCGTAGCCAAACGTTCCGCTGGCCGTCATCACGGGGTTGCGCAGTTCCAATGCGCCTATCTTTGTATTTAACATATTGAAGATTGAAGATTGAAGATGGGATATTGAAAATTAGCGCCAATTAAGCTCCTGGATGTTAAAGACGGGACCTTCTGTGCAGACACAATGGTTGTGCCCGTCGGCCAGTTCCTCCACACAACACAGACAGGCACCCACGCCACAGGCCATGCGGTTTTCCAGCGATGCCTCGCAATCCAGGCCACGCTCGACAGCCAAGCGGGCCACAGCCTTCATCATGGGGCCAGGTCCGCAGGTGTATATCATCGAGAAACGGGATTCGCCCGCCCAGATGCTGTGCTGAGTGACAAAGCCCTGCTCGCCCTCGCTGCCGTCTTCTGTGGTTACCAGCACACGGCCTACCTGGCGGAAAGCATCGAGCCTGAGCAACTGAGCACGCGAACGTGCACCCAGCAGGAACGTGGGCTGTATGCCCTTCGCCTTCAGCTTCTTACCCAAATACAGCAGGGGAGCCACACCCACGCCACCACCAATGAGCAGCACATCACCGTCCGTCTCCTCAGCATACACGGTGAATCCGTGACCCAGAGGCAATACGGCATTCAACGTGTCGCCAGGCTTCAGTTCTCCCAACCAGCGCGTACCGTCGCCCACCACCTGTACGAGGAACGAGATGGTGTCGTCCTCGACATCGTGGATGCTGATGGGACGTCGCAGGAGCACATTGGGCGCATCCACACGCAACTGGGCGAACTGACCCGGTTGGCACTCGGGCAAACGCCCCTCCAGGGGCTTGGCCTGTAACAGCACACAACCGGCTCCTACACACTCGCTGTGGGTTATCTTCAAGTCCAGAATTACTTTCATATCTCTATAAAGAACCTATATCATTAGACATAACCTTTGCAAAAATACACAAAAAATCCCGATTATGAAGATAACCGGGAAGTGTTTTTTATAAAGGTAAGAGTTATTTTCCAGGGAAAGTCTCGAAACTGCCATCGTCGAAAAAGATGGTAATGCTGGTGATACGACGCTGTGGTTTGTCAATATATTTTACCACCTCGCGCATAACGGGCATTCGAGGGGTGCCACTGGGGATGTCGAATTTCAAATCTGGAGAATCGCCCTTCGACGGGTTTGCCAACCCATCCGCAGCACCACCATCGGCAAACAAGTCGCCAGACAGTACTGCACCATCCTCGCCAGACGAACCGCCAGCCTGTCCTTCCTTAATATACATATCTCCTTCGCCAAACATGAGCCAGGACATGTTGAGCCTGGGGAAACGACGATGGAGAGCTTCGGCATGATTCAACGTGGGACTAGTTCGTCCGTTGAAAATACTTGACAATGTAGCAGGACTGATTCCAGTCGTGGCAGCAAACTCTTTCTGATTGAGATGCTCCTGAGCCATGATTTGTTTGATGCGATCTTTCATGTCCACATTCGGGGGTGGGGTGCACCCCAGCATTTTAGGTTTCTAACTCAATACAAAGATATAAAATCCAATTCATATTACCAAATTTTTAAATCGAAAATTAAAATCCTATATTTTGATTTCACGTTTTGACTGATGAATTCATAATGCTAAAACAAAAGCGATTTGGAATTCGAATATGGAAAGCGTAATTTGGAGGTATATAATTCGGAGTCTTATAGTATTCACTTTAATAAATTTGCATAAAATATTGGTTTATAGGCTATAATACCACATAAAAAGAGACGAATATACAATAATGAATATTACATTCCAAAGCCCTGTTGAATAATATAAAGCAAAATAGCATATAAAAACAAGAAAAATGCAGATAATCAGTAGTTTAGAGATGCAAAAAGATGCTGAATGAATATTCATTCACTAAATTATATCGCTAAGTGAATGCTTTATAAATCAGTATTCCAAAACCGATATTGCAACTTTGGCTTTATTAATTCAAAATTCTAAACGGGAGAACCAATATTTTTAGTGATACATTTCTAAATTTATAATTCAGTGTCGTAAAATTTAGAATACTGAAACCTAAATCGCAAAAAGACGATTTTTCGCGAAATTTGAATCCTGACGATATTTACGGGCAAATAGACAAGCGACAGATTCTGCGCGATTCTCAGCGCATGGAAATCATGGGCGAGCCCTTTGTTAATAGGGATTTATGCGAAAAAAATTGCCTCACCGTAGCGAGGCAAATAGAACGAAAATTAGTGAAGAATGAAGAAAACCAACTCCTTCAGGAGGTCTCCAGGCGAGGTTTTGCAGCCCCCTACCCCCTTCGATTTAGCATCAGTTTGGCGTATTTCACTCAGAATATCCATCACCTTCTTTCCAGAGTAATTTCTGCGTGCCGGGATAACTGCCTGGCGTGCCACCCAGGTTGTCTTACCCAGATACTGGGCAATGCCATCATCGGTCTGGTTGGGAGCAAAAAAACCCAGCAGCGCTTCGGAAAAAAGATTAAAGAGAGAAGACAGCGTAACTGGGAGCGCAAATGAGCGCGGATTACTGTCAAAGTATTTTACTATCTGATTGGCCTTGTAAACATCGCGAAGGGCAAGGGCACTCTGCAGCTCGTAGTTGTTGAAGTCCTTGCTCACTCCCGTGAGTTCCTCGACCAGGCTCGCCCCTACCCTGGTCTCGCCTTCGGGCAAGGCCATGAGCAGTTTATCCATTTCGGCTGCCAGACGCGAGAGGTCGCTGCCCACGTGGTCGCACAGCATCTGTACGGCTGCGTCCTCTATGGCTTTCCCCTTTCGCTGCATATAAGCGGTTACGAAGCCTGGCAATTCGCGGTCGTAGAGTCGTTTCGATTCGAACACCACGCCCTGCTTCTTGATTTCTCCGCCCAGCGCGCGTCTGCCATCCAGTTTCCCGTGTTTGTGGCACAGGATGAGTATGGTGGAGGGATTGGGACTCTTGACGTAGGCCGTCAGCGTCTCCTTGTCCTGCAGCGACTGGAATTCGCGCACGAGCACTACCCTACGGTCGGCCATCATGGGATATTGGCGTGCGATGTTGATGACATCGTTGCCACGCGTCTCTGCCCCGTACATGATGTCGTAGTTCCAATCGCGCTCCTCCGGCTTCAGAGCCTTTTCAGCAATGAACTGGCTGAGCATATCGATGTAGTAGTCCTCGTCGCCCATGAGCAGATAGACGGGCATAAAATTGCCTGCCTGCACATCGCGAACGATGTCCATGTATGTGGGGCCTTCCGATTTTGCCATTAATAGTCGAACTTCAGGTGCTTGACGGTCTTCTTCTCCTGCTTAATCATTTCCAGGGATTCGATGCCGATTTCCACATGATCCAGCACAAAGTTTGCCGTAACCAGATTGTCGCTTTCCGTGGTCTTCACGCCTTCGGGAGTCATGGGATTGTCGCTGACCAGCAACAGGGCGCCAGTGGGAATATGGTTGGCGAATCCGCAGGTAAAGAGCGTGGCCGTCTCCATATCCACAGCCATTGCGCGTGTTTTTCGCAGATACTCCTTGAAGTTATCGTCGTGCTCCCACACGCGACGGTTGGTGGTGTACACAGTTCCTGTCCAGTAGTCGTGACCCAGGTCGCGAATAGCAGAGCTGACGGCACGCTGCATCATGAACGCAGGCAGCGCAGGCACCTCTGCAGGATAGTAATCGTTGCTGGTTCCTTCGCCACGAATGCCGGCAATGGGCAGGATGAGGTCGCCCTTCTTCGTCTTCGAGCTGATGCCGCCGCACTTGCCCAGGAACAGACACGCCTTGGGCTTGATGGCCGACAGGAGATCCATGATGATGGCTGCGTTGGGCGAACCCATTCCGAAGTTTATCATCGTAATGTCCTCAGCCGTAGCCGACCGCATGTTCGAACGATAGTCGGGATGCTCGATGCCATAGTGGTCGCAAAAGATGTCGACATAGTTGTTGAAGTTGGTCAGCAGGATGTACTCGCCGAAATCCTCCAGCGGGCGGTTTGTGTACCTCGGTAACCAATTTTTAACGATTTCTTCCTTCGTCTTCATTGCCGTATTTAAGGATTTAATGATTTTCTATTTTATGATTACTCCGCAAAAATACGAAATTATTATGAATTGTGAATTGTGAATTGTGAATTATTTCACTAATTTTGTGCCATGTTAGCGTTGAATCTGCCACAAGCCGACCTGAAACTGTCGCAACGCGACGGTCAGACCTATGTCTTCGACACCCTGCGTCGCCGAACCGTTAAACTGACGCCCGAGGAGTGGGTCAGGCAGCATTTCGTGCACTTCCTGATGGAACACAAAGGTTATCCCATGGGACTATTGGCCAACGAAGTGGCGCTATCCCTGAACGGAACCACAAAGCGTTGCGACACAGTGCTTTACGACCAGCACGCACGCCCCCTGATGATTGTGGAATACAAGGCGCCACAGATTCAGCTGACCCAACGTGTGTTCGACCAGATTTCGCGCTACAACATCGTCATGCGTGTACCCTACCTCATCGTGTCGAACGGCATAAAACACTACGCTTGCCACATCGATTACGAGCGGCAAGCGTATGAGTTCCTTCGTGAAATCCCCTCCTACGAGAGTCTTAACTCTTAATTGGGAGTTATGTGCTTCGCACAGGAAGTTATTGGCCTTCAGCCAAGGAATATTTTCCTTTTTTTACTTCCATTTTTACTCCCTGCTCCGTAGGAGCTTTACTTCCTCCTTTTACTTCCTGACCAAAGGTCATTACTTCCACGGCCAACGGCCGTTTACTCCCTGTTAATCTTCCATCTTCTGTGCCACAGCCAGAACCACAGGGCGGCAACCACCAGGCAGAGAGCGCCCAGGGGATAACCCACCGATTCGGGCAGGAAGAGCATCAGCTTAGAAACAAAGAAGAATGTGCTGCAAACAGCCGTCATGAAGAGCGCTGGGATAAGGGTAATCCAGTAGCTGCGACGCTGACGGACCATATAGACCGTAGCCGTCCATAGCATGATGGTGGCCAACGTCTGGTTCGACCATCCGAAATACTGCCACACCACGTTGAACCCATCAGGATTCTCGATTTGCCATACGAGGATGGCAATGGAAGCCAGGAACAGGGGCACGCAGATGAGCAGGCGTTTGGGAATAGGCCGCTGGTCCAGTTTCAGGCCTTCGGCGATGATGAGTCGAGCTGAACGGAAGGCCGTATCGCCACTGGTGATGGGGGCAGCAACTACGCCCAAGATGGCCAGTATGGCTCCGAAGACACCCAGCCAGTTGTTGCACACCAATGTAACGACAGCTGCTGCCGACGTGTGGAAACCATTCGTGGCATCGGCAATCGATGCATAGCCCGGTTCAGGATTGTTGTAGAAGAACCACGAGGCAACGCTGGCCCAGATGAGGGCCACAATGCCCTCCGTAATCATGGCTCCGTAGAACATGGGGCGTCCCATTTTCTCGTGCTGTGTGCAGCGAGCCATCAGCGGAGTTTGCGTAGCGTGGAAGCCCGATATGGCTCCACAGGCTATAGTAATGAACAGACAGGGGAAAATCTGATCCGTCCACGACTGGGGTTCCGTGTGGGCGCCCATGTTGTACAGGTGGTCCCAAACTTCAGGAATATCGTACCAGTTGACAAACATCACCACCATCAGCGCAGCTGCCATAAACAGCAGCGAAAAGGCGAACAGGGGATATATCTTGCCAATAATCTTGTCGATGGGCAACATGGTGGCAACGATGTAATAGACGAAGATGAGGGCTACCCACATCATCTTACTCCCACACATGCCTCCCAGGATGTCGGCTGGCGAATACACGAACACCGTGCCCACCATCAGCAGTAGGAACACCGTGAACAGCAACACCAACACGCGAGTACCACGTCCCAGGTACTGGCCTGCCAACTCGGGCAGACCCACGCCTCCGTGGCGCATCGAGAGCATTCCTGCCATATAATCGTGGACAGCGCCCGCAAAGATGCAGCCAAAGACTATCCACAGATAGCTGACAGGGCCAAACTTGGCGCCCATGATGGCTCCGAATATGGGGCCTGTACCCGCAATGTTGAGGAACTGAATCATGAACACCTTCCAGCCGGGCATCACAATGTAGTCCACCCCATCGGCCTTTGCCACAGCAGGTGTCACACGGTCGTCAGGTCCGAACACCCTGTCCACCAGACGACCATAGAAAAAGTAGCCCAAAAAGAGGGCTACTAAACTTATCACCAACGAAATCATGGTTTACTCTTCCGTTGTCTTCTTCGCTGTGCGACGAGTTCCGCGCTTTGGCTTCTCCTCTGCGGGCTTCTCTATCTTCACACCAGCCAGTTCGGGGTCTATCATGATGCGTCCGCAGTATTCGCAAACGATAATCTTCTTGCGCATGCGGATGTCCAACTGGCGCTGGGGCGGAATCTTGTTGAAGCAACCACCACAGGCGTCGCGCTGTACGTAAACGATACCCAGACCGTTGCGCGAGTTGCGACGGATGCGCTTGAAGGCAGCCAACAGACGGGGTTCGATCTGCAGCTCCAGATTCTTCGAACGCTCGCGCAGCTTCTCCTCCTCGGCCTTCGTCTCAGAGATGATTTCCTCCAGCTCCGATTTCTTGATGTCCAGGTCCGTACGACGCTCCGTAACAGCCTCGCTGCTCGATGCCAGTTCGTCCGTCTTCTGGCGGATGGCCTCCTCGGCCTCGCGAATCTTCTTCTGGTTCAGCTCAACGTCCAGCTGCTGGTACTCGATTTCCTTGTTCAGGCTGTCGTATTCGCGATTGTTGCGCACATTGTCCATCTGCTCCTTGTACTTGGCGATGGAGGCGTTGGCCTCGTCGATGGTAGCACGACGGTCGGCAATCTCGCGCTTCAGTTCCACGATGTCGTTCTGAATCTTCTCGATGCGTGTCGTCAGACCTTCGATTTCGTCCTCCAGGTCCTGAACCTCCAGGGGAAGTTCACCACGCAGGGTCTTAATCTTGTCAATTTCGCTCAGCATCGTTTGCAGTTGGTAGAGGTTCTTCAGCTTGTCCTCTACGCTCATCTCTGCAGGATCTTTTGTTTTTGTTGCCATAATATGTCAAAATTAAAAAATTAAAAGTTAAAAGTGAGATAACAGATAAAAATTGAACAATACTTTTATCTTTTCTCTTATTCTCTTTTCTCTATCTATAGGTAGTGTATGGGATTTGTGTCTATACTGGTGATGAAGAGGGGCAATTCGGGCGCCAGTTCGCTGATGAGCTGGTAGAAGATGTCGCGCGTGTACTGCTCGCTCTGGTAGTGACCCATCACGGCAATCTGTATCTCCTGCTCGTGTCCGAAGAACTGGTGATACGACATTTCGCCCGTCAGGAAGGCATCGGCCTCCAGCCTGATTGCCTCGTCCAGCATGAATGCTCCAGCGCCTCCACACAACGCCACACTCTCGATGGGGCGACCCAGCAGCTCGTTGTGCTGCAGACACTCGATGTGGAACACTTCCTTTATGCGCTGCAGGAAGGCCAGCGAGTCCTCTGGTACAGGCAGATAACCTATCAGTCCGCTGCCCGCCGTCACACGTCGCTCCCCTACTGCCACAGGATGTTTCTGCATCATCTGCACGTCCACCAGTCCCAGTTTCTCGGCAATGCGGAAGTTCACACCATCCTCGGCATTGTCCAAGTTGGTGTGTGCTGCATAGATGGCAATGTCGTTCTGAATGGCCAACCTCACACAACGCTCTACCTGCGTGCGCTCCGTCACTTGTTTCAGCGAACGGAACAACAGCGGATGATGACTGACGATGAGGTTGCACCCCAGGTCTATGGCCTCGCGAATGACGTCTTCCGTAACGTCTAAACACAACAATGCCCCTGAGGCCTCCTGCTCCGCTGTCAACCCAACTTGCAGGCCGGCATTATCGTAGCTCTCCTGCAGTGGCAACGGCGCAAAACGTTCAAGGGCGCTAGTAATTTCCTTAATTTTCACGCTGTATGAAATATGTATGGTTCGTAAACCGCTGCGAAATTACGAAATTTCGCGCAAAGCACCAAGAAAACGCTTGAATTTTTGCCTATAATTCTATGCTTTCGATGCGCAACTTCATCTTTCCCACAGGCACCTCTACCTCTACAATGTCCCCCACCTGCTTGTGGAGCAACGCCTGTCCGATGGGCGATTTTATGGAAATCTTACCCTCGCGCAGATTCGCCTCGTGGGGACTCACGATGGTGTAGGTCATGCGCACGTTTGTCGTCAGGTTCGTGAATTCCACCCGACTCAACAGTCCCACGCCATCGCCGCCCAGTCTCGACTTATCCACCACACGTGCAAATTCCAACACACGCTGCTTGAATCGGATACGGCTCAACAGCTTCCCCTGCTCGCGCTTGGCGGCATGATACTCGAAATTCTCGCTCAGATCCCCCTTGTCGCGGGCCTCAGCAATCGCCTCCTTCACCTTGGGCAGCTCTACGTGCTCCAACTGGTGCAATTCCGCTACGAGCTTGTCGTAGCCCTCCTGTGACATATATTCCATTTCGTGCTGTTTTCGAGCTGTAAAATTACAATTAATCGAGTAATAATGCAAACGTTATAGATTTTATTTGTACCTTTGTCTCAAAGATTCAAAAATATGGCAGTACAATATCGTTTGACGACGACGACCATCGAGGATCTGACGATGGAGTTGAAACCCAACCAGATGGCTGGGCCCGAACAAAGCGAAATCCGCACCACCTACCTGCCAGCTGAATGGGAACGACAGAGCGGTGTGCAGCTGACGTGGCCCCACGAGGGTACGGACTGGGCCCCTGTGCTGAAGGAGGTAACGGAATGTTACATCCATATGGCGCTGGAGATTGCCCTGAGGGAGCGGCTCATCATCGTTACGCCAGAATCCGAACAGGTGCAGCAGCTGCTGCAGGAACGTCTGCCCCAACGCGTATTGCCCAACATCACCCTGTGCCAGGCACCCACCAACGACACCTGGGCACGCGACCACGGATTCATCACCCTTCAAACCTCAACAGGCCACCTGCTGTTGGACTTCCAGTTCAACGGATGGGGGCGGAAGTTCCCTGCCGAGCTGGACAACCAAATCTGTCGTCGCATGATGGAACAGGGCGTGTTGCAGGGACAGTACGAAGACCATCTGGACTTCGTGCTCGAGGGCGGCAG
Organism: Bacteroidaceae bacterium; assembly: GCA_017617235.1. Classification (GTDB taxonomy): domain Bacteria; phylum Bacteroidota; class Bacteroidia; order Bacteroidales; family Bacteroidaceae; genus Physcousia. The sequence goes on from JAFZWQ010000031.1 coordinate 10,209, forward strand.
CATAGAAAGCGACGGCAAGGGCACTATCCTCACCACCAGTCAATGTTTGCTGGCCCCAAACAGGAACCAGCCCTTGAGTCAGACGGAAATCGAAGAACGCCTAAAGCGCTACCTGCGGGCGGAACGTGTCCTGTGGTTGGACTATGGTTATCTGGCAGGCGACGACACGGACTCGCACATCGACACGCTGGCCCGTCTGTGTCCCAACGATACCTTATTATACGTGCAATGCGCGGACGCGCGCGATGAGCACTACGAGGAACTCCGTCGCATGGAGGAACAGCTGCAGGGCTTCCGCACCATCGACGGACGTCCCTATCGCCTCATTCCCCTGCCCATGACAAGCGCCCAGTACGACGACGAGGGACAACGGTTGCCAGCAACGTATGCCAATTTCTTGGTGATAAACGGGGCTGTGCTGATGCCCACCTATCGCGACCCGCAGACGGACGAACGGGCACGTCAACAGTTGCAACTGGCTTTCCCACGACACGAGATAGTGCCCATCGACTGCCGTGTCCTCATCGAACAACACGGCTCGCTGCATTGCTGCACGATGCAGTTCCCACAGGGAGTGCTACCTCCCCCTACCCCCTCCCAAGGAGGAGGCATGAGCCACAAAAACAAAAAATAAAAACAGACAACAATATAATGAATATCACAGAATCATCGCAGGCAGTTCATGTCCCCTCCTTGGGAGGGGATAAGGGGAGGTTGAAGATAGGAATCATACAACAAACGTGTGGGGCCGATGTGGAGACCAACAAGCAGAAACTGGCCCAGAACATAGCCGATGTGGCCCAGAAGGGCGCACAGCTGGTGGTGCTGCAGGAGCTACACAACTCGCTATACTTCTGCCAAGTGGAGAACGTGGACAACTGCAATCTGGCAGAACCCATTCCTGGTCCCTCGACGGAGTTCTATGGCAGGCTGGCGCGCGAGCATCATATCGTGCTCGTCACAAGTCTCTTCGAACGACGTGCCGCAGGCCTGTACCACAACACGGCTGTGGTGTTCGACACAGACGGCTCGATAGCCGGCAAGTATCGCAAGATGCACATCCCCGACGACCCTGCCTATTACGAGAAGTTCTACTTCACCCCAGGCGACCTGGGTTTCCAACCCATACAGACGTCGATAGGTAAGTTGGGCGTGCAGGTGTGCTGGGACCAATGGTACCCCGAAGGCGCCCGACTGATGGCGCTGGCTGGAGCAGAAATCCTCATCTACCCCACTGCCATCGGATACGAGAGCAGCGACACGCCAGAGGAACAGGAACGTCAACGCGAAGCCTGGACCACCGTGCAACGCGGACATGCCGTTGCCAACGGACTGCCCGTAGTTACTGTAAATCGAGTGGGACTGGAGCCCGACCCCAGCGGACAGACCAATGGTATCCAGTTCTGGGGTTCGAGTTTCGTGGCTGGTCCACAGGGCGAACTATTATATCGTGCGTCCAAGAATCAGGAAGAGAATGCTATCGTGGAGGTGGATATGCAGCGCAGCGAACAGGTACGTCGCTGGTGGCCGTTCCTACGCGACCGTCGCATCGACCATTTCGATGGCCTCCTCCAGCGCTTCCTCAATGACGACTAACGACAAAGGGCAAACGGCAAAGGGCGAACGACGCCTTTAGCCTTTAGCCAAAAATTATTTCGACATGACGAAGTCGAGGGTGCCGCCGGCTGCGATTTGCTGGTGAGTGAGGCGCAGGTCCTTCAGGGGAGCACCATTCAACTTCACACTCTTCACGTGAACCCGTTCAGGCGTTTTGTTGGGGGCAGAGATGACGAAATCCTTGCCGCCTGCCATATGCATGGTGGCCTTCGTAAATAGCGGTGTGCCAATGACATACTCCGCTGAGCCCGCATTGAAGGGATAGAAACCCAGAGCCGAGAACACGTACCAAGCCGACATCTGTCCGCAGTCGTCGTTGCCAGCATAGCCACAGGGCGAGGCACGATAGAACTCGCTACGTACCTGTTCCACCAATTCCTGTGTGCGCTGGGGTTTCCCTGCAAAGTTATACAGATAAACCGTATGGTGACTGGGTTCGTTTCCATGGGCATACTGTCCGATGAAGCCGCTGGCATTACCGTTCACCTCGCCACTGGTAGCCGTCAGCGAGAAATTCTCGTCCAGTTTCTTCAGGAAGCCCTTTGTGCCACCCAGCAGTTCGATAAGACCCTGCGGATTCTGGGGCACGAACCACATATACTGCCAGGCGTTGCCCTCGATGAATGAGGGTTCCTTGTAGCTGAGCGGGTCGAAAGGTTCTATCCACTCGCCCTTGTCGTTCTTGGGGCGGAAGAAACCAATCGAGGGGTCGAACAGGTTACGGTAGAACTCGCTGCGCGTCAGGAAACGCTCGTATTCGGCCGTACGTCCCAATTTCTTGGCAACGGCAGCCACGCACCAATCGTCGAAGGCCTGTTCCAGGGTGATGCTCACGCTGGTTCCCTGCAGATTCTCAGGCATGTAGCCGTAATGTTCCCATATCTCGAAGGGCGAGTTACGATGGTTGCGGGCGCTGCTCTGCACCATAGCGCGATAGGCCTCCTCGACATTGATGCCAGGCAAATCGGCAAGGATGGCGTACGAGAGCACGGGGATAGCGTGATTGCCAATCATGCAATAGTTGTCCTGTCCCCACAGATCCCAGATGGGCAGATAGCCGTAGGTCTTGTGATGGAGCACCATATCACGCACGAACTGGGCAGCCTTGTCAGGAGCAATCAACGCATACAGCGGATGGGCAGCACGGAAGGTGTCCCACAGACTGAAGGTGCTGTGGTAGTCCTGTCCCCTGGGCATGCGCTTCACCTCGTAGTTGGTGTCGATGTATCGTCCGTCGGCATCGCTCATGGTGTTGGGTTGCAACAACAGGTGGTAGAGTCCCGTATAGAAGATGGTCTTCTGCTCGTCCGTAGCCTCGATATCGATGCACGACAGTTCCTGTTCCCACACATCGTGAGCCGCCTTCTTATAGGTGTCGAAGTCCCACGACTGGGCCTCCGCCTTCATGTTCCGCTGGGCACCTGTGATGTCCACAGGCGAGATGGTGACCTTCACCGTCAGTTCGCGTCCGCCATCGGGGGCAAACGTCAGGGCTGCACGCAGACTTCTGCCATTCACCACATCGCTCTTGCCACGCTGGTCCCTTCCGTCCATCAACAGGCGGCTGGCTATGGGGCGCGAGAATTCGGCACGGAAATACACTTTGCGCAACTTGGCCCATCCCGTAATGATGCGATAGCCCTCGATGGTTTTTTTGTCCACCTGTCGAATCTGGGCCTGGATGATGTCGTAGGCACGACGACCCGTGTAGTAGGCATCGCCACGATAGGTGCTGCGGTCCATATCCAGTATCACCGTCTGCGGTTTACCTTCTGGGAAGGTGTAACGATGGATGCCCGCATGCTTGGTAGCCGACAGTTCCACCTTCACGCCGCTCTCCTGCAGCTGTACCCAGTAATAACCCGGCTCTGCCCCTTCCTGTTGGTGCGAGAAGCGCTGTCCGAAGTTACCCTTGCTCAGTTCCTGCGACTTTACCTCCCAGGAGACGGGCATCAGGCTGACGTCAAAAAGGTCCGTGCAACCCGTTCCGCTCAGGTGCGTGTGCGTGAATCCATAGATACTGTCGCGGTCGTAGTCGTATCCGCTGCAGGGGTCCCATGTGACGTAGTTCTCCGTTTCTGGGCTCAACTGCACCATACCCAAGGGCACGGAGGCACCAGGGAACGTACTGCCGCTGAGGGCTCCCGTAGAATCCGTCTGGGTGCCGATAAATGGATTTACAAACCGCGTGTGGTCCTCTGCCCACAAAGTTGTGCCCAAAGCACATAGCAACAAGGCAAAAATCTTTGTTCTCATGATTCAATGTTTTCTTTCGCGACACAAAAATAGCAAATTTTTCCTGAACAGCAAAGCATTTCGTTGCCCTATAAAAAGTTTTTGAGACATAAGTGAAAATGACTTTTTAGAAAAAAGAATAACTTTGCAGCAAATTTAAAACGTAAAAACATGAAACGCATTGCATTTTTCATTTTCAACTTTTTCATCTCGACGCAGTTGTTTGCCCAGAATCCCTATCTGCCTCTGTGGGAACACCTGCCCGACGGCGAACCCCGTGTGTTCGAAGACCCCGACAACCCAGGAAAGCTGCGTGCCTACATCATCGGCTCGCACGACACCCACTACAACGAATATTGCGGAAACGATGTCCGCATGTGGTCGGCTCCCGTCGAGGATTTGAGCCAGTGGCGCGACGAAGGCCCCATCTTCTCGTGGTTCGTGGACGGACGCTGGGACACCATGTTTGCCCCCGATTTGGTGGAGGTGAAGGACAAGCAGACGGGTAAGAAGACCTATTACCTGTATCCCCACAGCCGCGGATGGCGCCGTGTGGCAATGGTATGCAAGAGCGACCGTCCCAACGGTCCCTTCAAGCCCGTGAATCTGACGGAGGACGGCAGAGCCTGTCTGCCCGGTTCGCTCATCGATTTCGACCCCAGCGTGTTCGTCGAGAACATTACGGACAAGAAAGACCCCGACTTCGACAAAGGCTTCCGTGCCTATGTATTCTATGGTTTCCAGCATTCTACGGCTTGCGAGCTCGACCAGAATACGATGTACAGCCAGCGTCCCGGTACGGAGTTGATAGACCCCTTCATCCCTGCCAGCAGTCACGACGGACGCCTGTTGGACAGAGTAGGCAGCGAATATAAAGCCCTGTATTCGGGTCAGAACCCTCTGGACTTCAACTTCTTCGAGGCTTCCAGCATCCGTCAGGTGGGTAACAAGTACGTGATGGTGTTCAGCGGCTACAGCGGCAAGGAATACGGCCTGGGCAACACCAACAGCGCCCTGCGCTATGCCTATGGCGATTCGCCTCTGGGCCCCTGGCGTTCAGGCGGTGTGCTGGTGGATTCGCGTGGTGTGGTTCCCAACGAGGACGGCACCCATCTGACCACCACAAATGCGGCCCACAACACCCACGGTTCGCTGCAGGAAATCAACGGCCAGTGGTATGTTTTCTATCATCGTCCCCCACGCGGCTTCGCCAATGCCCGTCAGCCTATGGTGGCCCCTGTGAAGATTGTTTGGGACAAGAAGCCCGTAGCCAAGGGCGGACAGGTGCATATCGTGGCCTACGACCCTTATACACAGGGCAATGAGTGGACAGCAAAAGCCAGCGATGGCAACGAATATACAGGTGCCGAGGTAACCAGCGAGGGCTTCCAGATTTACGGTCTTCCCCCCTATCAGTACTATAGCGCAGGTATTGCCTGCTATATGGCTGGTCCTGGTGCCAACAACTGGATGCAGGACAACCACGACGTATGGTCGAACCACATGGACCTGGCCGGCATCAAGAACGGCGGCATCGTGGGCTTCAAGTACTTCGGCTTTGGCGGTCTGGCACAAGACAGCAAGGGTGTGAAGGCCTTCGAGGGCACCCAGAAGGGCGACGGCACAAAGCTCTGCCTGAACCTTACGCCCAGCGGCAAAGGTGCATTCAAGATTCACGTCATGCTCGACGGTCCCTATGCCAACAGCACCTGGAACGGACGCGAGATTGGCGCCATCTCTGTACCTGCTGATGCCAAGACACAACAGGGATACGAGATTCCCGTACCGGATGTCGAGGGTCTCACGGGCAAGCACGCAATCTACCTTGTTGTGGAAGGTCCTGAAATCCCAGAGCCTCAGAACGACCGTCAGCAATGGGGTCGTCGCCAGCAGCCCCAGCGTCCACAGGGCCTGTTCGACCTGCACGGAATTGGTTTCTCGAAGACAGGTACCCCCTGCAAGGCTCCCACAGTTCCCACCATCAGCATTACCGCCGATGGCAAGCAGTTGAACCTGCCCACAACCCCCATCTACACCAGCAACGCCAACGGCTATACCGAGTGCAACCACTATCAGGTGTATGGTCCTCTGAAGGACAACAGCACGTTGAAAGCCACGTCCGACAATCCCGAAGTGAAGTTCCAGGTTAGCCGCATCAGCGAGGGACGTGCCACCATAACATGTAAGTATAGAGGTAAAGAGAAAGTTTACCTGATTAACTAATCATAATCAGAAAGAGGAATAACTATGGAATATTTCCGTGCCAGTGATGGTGCGGAAATATTTTTTTGTTCAAGGGGTTCAAGGGGTTTAAGGAGTTCAAGAATCGGATTCTTCCTTTTCGTCGAGCAGGGAAGTCAGACGAAGGATTTCGTCGCGATACTGGGCAGCCTCCAGGAAATCCAACCGCTTGGCGGCCTCCTGCATCAGTCGACGGGTATTCTCGATGCTCTTGCGCAACTGCTTGGGTGTCATGCTCTCCACAATGGGGTCGGCAGCCATTGGAATCTGAGGCTGTTCGACAACGTAGGCCCGTTGTTCGTGCTGGTGAGATGTCGATGCTTCAGGCCTGGGCTGAAAAGGTGAGAAAATGTAAACACAATTACGAGTGGAAGGATGGCAGGCGCGTCTGCACGAAATGCGGTCTTGAAGACCCCGACTCCCTGTCGATAGAAGAAAAATGGGCTGAGGCATGGTTGTAAAAAAGCTCCCGCACAAAAAAACTTGTATTTCCTTTTGATATTCGAAAATAAGTGGTAAATTTGCAACGTGCTAATTATCTGCTCATTGTATAACTCTTAATCATACGTTATGAAAAAAACTAATTATTGGAGCTTACTCGCCATCATGATGGTGGCTGTGCTGAGCATCGGATTCACATCATGCGGCGACGACGATGAAGAAGTCACACCATCTGAGCAACAAAAGCCCGAAGACGAGGCACCAAAGCCCGACCGCTACAAAAGCATGGTTACCAAAGAATGGTACTGGATAACGGAAAACAAAGACACCATCGACCTCCACTACATGGAGATAAACACCAGCGGTTACTACTACATCTACAACTACCACCTAGGTGCCAGCGACAACTTCAAAACCGTGTATAAGGATACCGAATTAGGAAAATACACCATCGCGGGCGACACACTGGTATTTGCTTGTACAAGTAGAAAGTGGGAAGTCAACTACGTAGAAGTAGCCTCATCGACGGACATGGTGAAAACCACCATCATCTTCTCGCCAGAAGACATTACTGACTTCGGGCGACTCAACTGCACCTTCCCAGGTACGGACAGAGCAGCAGAATCGTTCTTAGTCTGGTCGAAAGGCAACCGCGGCACCTATTTGGAAACCGTTCGTGACAAATACCAAGACAAAGACCAAATTCTCCGTGAACAATGGATAGGACGCTGGCGTCCCACAACAACAATGATCGAATACTACAAGAATGGTAACAGCACCACCTACGTAGACCTCCTGCCCCAGCACGAACTCACGCTGTCCGACGACGGAGTGATGACGCTGAAAGTTTCGAGCGAAGACAATCCGTACCTCAATGAGGACGTATTCCTGACCACAACGTTCGAAATAAAGGACGGCAAGATAAAATTCGACCTCTACGACCACGACCTGCTGACTATGCAAGTCAACTCGTTAGAAGGTAATGAATTAGACGTGGAATTGACATGGAGAACAAAATCCGGCGTCAGCACCTACCAACCTCAAAAAGTCAGCGGCGTTTTCTACAAGACTGCCAACTGACCACCACCGCATCGCTGCGGTTCTTAGACCTTTATCACACAAAAGCTCCTGCACCCACTCGAGTACAGGAGCTTTTAATTGTGCATTCTTGCTCCTCTACGCTACGCAAGCGTCCCTTGGGGCCGAGCGCACGAACCTTTGGCCGTAAGTCCAGCAACTTGTAGCGATAACCTCACTAACCTTGCGGCGGGAGCTGGTTAGGGAAGGGCATCGTAGTATTTGTCGAGCCACATCTCGCGGTAATCGGCGCGCATGCGGCGTGCCCAGTTTGCCATTTCGGGGTGACCGATGAGGTGCCAGGCTTTGTCGATACGGCGACCGAGGGTTACGGCTTCCTTTTCGGAAACGAGGTCATCGAAGCGGACGAAGGAGGGGTTGATGGGTTCATATACCCAGCGGTAGTCCATCGCCACAAGGTGATTGGCTGCGGCTCGCCAAATCTGTATGGCTCTCATGGGACAGCCCGAAGCCATGCAGGCGTCGCCCAGTTCCACTGCCCGTTGTGCCATCTTACGCGTGTTGGTTTCACGCCAGAGGGCCGCTTCCTGCTCCTCGACAATTTGGTTTAACACTTGGACATCCATTGTGCGGATGTCGCCTCGCGGTGTACAGCTACACACGCGGATAAATCGTTTTTGTCTTGCCATAATACAACTTTCAATAAGTAAAACATCGCGGTGGAAAGTTGCATATAAAAATATGCACCAATCCCATGTCGGGCTGCTTGCACAGCCGTCTGCATGTGATTGGTGTCAAATTTCTGAGGGCAAAGTTATGAAATAATCGTCAATTGGCAATGAGGAATTGACATTTTTTCGATTCAGACGGTTTACAGTTTACAGTTTTCATTTTTCTTCCTTTTCGTCGAGCAGGGAGGTCAGACGAAGGATTTCGTCGCGATACTGGGCGGCCTCCAGGAAATCCAACCGCTTGGCGGCCTCCTGCATCAGTCGACGGGTATTCTCGATGCTCTTGCGCAACTGCTTGGGTGTCATGCTCTCCACAATGGGATCGGCAGCCATTGGAATCTGAGGCTGTTCGACAACGTAGGCCCGTTGTTCGTGCTGTTTTGTCGGGGACCCCATCTCGGCCTGCGCCAGTTCCTTCTTCACGGCATGTGGCGTAATGCCGTGTTCCTGATTGTATTGCAGCTGCACCTCGCGCCTGTGGTTGGTCTCCTCGATGCAGGCCGCCATACTCCTCGTAATCTTGTCGGCATAGAAGATGGCCTTACCGTGAACATGACGGGCCGCACGACCAATAGTCTGCGTCAGCGACGTCTTGCTGCGCAGGAAACCCTCTTGGTCGGCATCCAGAATGCCCACCAGCGACACTTCGGGCAGGTCCAGTCCCTCGCGCAACAGGTTCACGCCCACCAGCACGTCGTATTCTCCCTTGCGCAGGCTGTCCATAATCTGCACGCGTTCCATCGTGTCCACCTCGTGGTGGATGTAGCACGAATTGATGCCCGAACGCAGGAGGTAGGCGCTGAATTCCTCGGCCTGACGTTTGCTGAGGGTGGTCACCAGCACACGTTCGCCCACATCCACACGCTGTACGATTTCGTCCAGCAGGTCGTCGGCTTCGTGTTCGCGCGGACGCACCTCGATGATGGGGTCGAGCAGTCCTGTGGGTCGGATAAGTTGCTCAACGACAACACCTTCCGCCTCATTCAGTTCATAGTCGGCAGGGGTTGCCGACACATACACTATCTGGTGGGTGAGCTGCTGGAACTCCTCGAACTTCAGGGGGCGGTTGTCCATAGCTGCAGGCAGACGGAATCCGTACTGCACCAGGTTCACCTTGCGGGCACGGTCTCCGCCATACATGCCGCTTATCTGGGGCACAGAGACGTGACTCTCGTCGATGAACATCAGGAAGTCCTTGGGGAAGAAGTCCAGCAGACAGAAAGGTCGTGTTCCTGCCTCACGTCCGTCGAAATAGCGGCTGTAGTTCTCGATGCCCGAACAATGTCCCAGTTCGCGAATCATCTCCACGTCATAGGTCACGCGTTCCTGCAATCGTTTGGCTTCCAGCGTCTTGCCTTCTTCCTCGAAACGGTTGACCTCGATGGCCAGGTCGTCCTCAATCTGTCGCACAGCACGTTCCTGCGTGTCCTTGGTGGTCATGAACAGGTTGGCCGGATAGATGTGGTATTCGTCGAACGAACTCACGCGTTGCATCGTCTCCGGGTCAACCTCCTCGATACTTTCTATTTCCTCCCCCCAATAGGTGATGCGCAGCAAGTTGTCGCTATAGGCAAGGGCGATGTCCACGGTGTCTCCTTTCACCCGGACTTCCCCTCGATTCAGACTTACATCATTACGTACATAAAGGCTATCCATCAGCTTGCGTAACAGCACGTTACGGTCTATCTCCTGACCCACCTTTACTGTGATTACGCTCTCGTAGAAAGCAGCCGGATTTCCCATGCCGTAGATACAGCTGACGGAGCAGACGACAATCACGTCGCGACGTCCGCTCAACAGGGCGCTGGTGGCTGCCAGACGCAATTTGTCTATCTCGTCGTTAATGGCCAGGTCCTTCTCGATGTAGGTGTCCGTCGAAGGGATATAGGCCTCGGGCTGGTAATAGTCGTAGTACGAGACGTAATACTCTACGGCATTGTGGGGAAAGAACCCCTTCATCTCGCGATAGAGCTGTGCGGCCAGGGTCTTGTTGTGACTGAGGATGAGGGTCGGACGCCCCACCTGTGCGATGACGTTGGCCATAGTAAACGTCTTACCGCTTCCCGTAACGCCCAGCAGCACCTGTGCCGGGTCGCCACGTTTCACGCCAGCCACCAGCTGCTCGATGGCCTGCGGCTGGTCGCCCGTGGGCTGGAAGGGAGATGTAAGACTGAATACTGCCATAACCCTGCAAAGATAGTCATTTTATATGGAAAATTGAAGATTGAAGATGGAAAATGCCTTTTATTATCGTAAAAATCATTAAATATCGCTTGATTCATTCAAGAATTTTTAATTCCGCTCGAAAATATCCAAATTCATTTGGTATTTTGCTCGCTTATTCGTATCTTTGTCGCCCAAATGCGCATAAAGAGAGTATGAAGAGAGTATTTCCATCCTGCTTTGCAGCCCTGATGTGTTTGTTGCTGACGTCCTGCGGCGAGTATGCCCTGTTGCAGAAAACTGCCGACTACGAGTACAAATACGAGGCCGCGAAAGCATATTACATGGAGGGAAAATACAGCAAAGCCTCGATGCTATTCTACGACCTGCTGGCCATCATGAAAGGAACGGCAAACGGCGAGGAATCTCTTTATCTGACGGCCATGAGCGAGTACGGCAACAAGAACTACGACATGGCGCACAACAACTTCAAGAAATACTTCCAGACCTATCCCAAGGGCCTGTATGCCGAACCGGCACACTTCTACTCTGCCCTGTCGCTGTTCAACCAGACGCCCGACCCGCGTTTGGACCAGACCAGCACCATCGAGGCCATGGGCGAGTTTCAGGACTTCCTGGAGCTCTATCCCTATACCCCGCTCAGGGAGCAGACACAGGAGATGATTTTCGCCCTGCAGGATAAGCTGGTGGAAAAGGAATGCATGTCCGCCCAACTGTATTACAACCTGGGTTCGTACATCGGAAACAGCACCTACGGAGGCAGCAACTACGAGGCCTGCGTGGTTACGGCACAGAACGCCCTGCGCGACTATCCCTATGCCGCTGCCGAAAGGCGCGAAATGCTCTCCATCCTGGTGTTGCGGGCCAAATACCAGTTGGCAACAAGGAGTGTGGAAGAAAGGCGCATGGAACGTTTCCGCGACACCATCGACGAATACTATGCCTTCGCCAACGACTTCCCCGAATCGAAGTACCTGAAGGAGGCTAAGGGACTGTTCCAGCAAGCTGAGAAAATCGTAAAACGAAAAAACATTAATATTGAGATTGAAGATTGAAAATTGAAGATTGAAGATTGAAGATTGAAAATTGAAAATTGAAAGCTGCGAGTAAGCGAGAGCAGACGAAAACTTGTTTTCAGTATGCCGAGCGGAAGCAGGTTAGACCAAAGGTCAAAATTAAAAATAAATCGTAAATAAATTCATGGATTACAAAAAGACAAACGCACCTACCAACACGGTAACACGCGACATCATGAACCTCTGCAAGGAGACCGGTAACATCTACGAAAGCATTGCCATCATCGGCAAACGCGCCAACCAGATTTCTACGGAAATCAAGCAGGAACTTTCGCAGAAACTGCAGGAATTTGCCTCCTCTACAGACAACCTCGACGAAGTGTTCGAGAACCGCGAACAAATCGAAATCTCTCGTTACTACGAGAAACTGCCGAAGCCCTCGCTCATTGCCACACAGGAATTCATCGACGGCAAGATCTACTTCCGCAATCCTGCTGCCGAGACCGCAATGGAAGACCTCTAAGGGAGTATGATACAGAGAATACAGAGCCTCTACATGCTGGTTTCCACCATCCTGGGCGTGGTATGCCTGAGCATGCCGCTGGGATACTTCACCACCCAGGAAGGCGAACGCGTCTCCGAATTCTTCAACCTGTGGACACGCAGCGTGGAAACTGGGGCGCACGACTTCTCGCCATGGGCGCTGTTTGCCCTGTTGGTGCTGGTCACCACCCTCACCTTCCTCGGCATCTTCCTCTTCACACGCCGTGCCCTGCAGATGCGCCTGCTCACGCTGTGCATGATACTCCTGGTGGGTTACTACCTCTACTTGGGATTCTGCATCTACCTGGCTAAAGGTAACGACTACACCTATACCCCCAGCCTCACGGCAGCCTTCCCCTTCGTCTGCATCGTACTCGACTATCTGGCCTTCCGCGGCATCCTGAAGGACGAACTCCTCGTCCGTTCCCTCGACCGCCTGCGCTAAGTCCGCACCCCCACACATAAAGGCGCTACTCCCCCCGGAATAGCGCCTTTCTTGTCACGATATTCAACCAATGCAAATTTGCATCCGTTAACTTTTTCCCACGCAGGTTCCATGTTACGCATGAACCATAATCCGGAGAGCTGTGCAAATCTGAGGCCAATAATCTCAGATTATTCTCAGATTATTTCAGATTATAGGCTAATGACGCACGACGTGGCGCCGTACCGCCGTACCGCCGTGTCATCGTGTCACGCACAATCCGACGTAGCAAGGGTATCTATTATTAAATAATAATTTTTACTTATATATATTATTATTAATAATAATATATATAAGTAAAGGACACATACACTTATAAAAACACACCAAACGCCACACACATCGTGCAACGGCGGTACGGCGGTACGGCGCAACGGCGTTTGGATTGCAGAGACAACTTTATTTGCCACTAAATAATTGATTTATAACACGTTCTGCATGAGCGCATGGAACACGTTGCCCTAATGCGAAGCATATTTACAAAAATACTTGATTTCGCCTCCGTTATTTAGTATCTTTGCCATTGCAACGAGATGCAATTGCGACTGCGGGCTGCGGCTCAGCGAAGGCCAAGCGAGCTTGCCTCCGCGTTCACCTTGCACCGCAGTTGCAATGATGTTGGTACTTCGTCGCAATGAAGTTAATACATGAAGTCAGGGCCCGACAAATGTGAACTCGAGTGAGTTATTACTAATTAAAAGTGAAAAGTGAGAAGAACCTCTCACGTCTCACCTCTCACTAAACCTCAAAGAGAGGCGCTGGCCGGGGGATGGCGCTTTTGTTATTTTTTGGAGAAAAGGTCGAAGAGGTAGGTGGCTTTGGCGACAATGGCGCCGTTGGCCGAGCGTCCGAAGGTGTCGGACTTGCCATCGTGGAAGATGTTGGAGAGGCCGAAATAGTAGCGTCCCTCAATCATGAAATGACCTGCGTGCTTGGTGTTGACCTCCATGCCCAGACCACCCGTGATGCCGTATTCGAAGTGGTTCTGGATGTCGAGGTCGTATTGCTGGACAACATTGTTGGGACGCAGGGCCAGTGTGGCTGCCGACCACGCGCCACCACGACGGTCCTTGTCGGACAGGTAGAAGCCGAGTTGCGGACCAAGGACGAGGTAGCCCATGACGCCCTTTACCTCGCGGCCGAATCCCAGTCGGGCCATCAGGGGCACCTGTATGTAGTTGACGGTACGGCTGTAGGTGTCGCTGCTGGTTTCGATGACTTCCTTCCATCCCATCTGGGCGTAGTTCACCTCGGCCTGCAGGGCGCAAAGCATCTTGAAATAGCGTTCGCTGGTATAGCGTATGGTGAGACCGAAGGTGGAGCCCCCGTGATAGGCCTGTTTGATGGTGGGGTCGAAGGATACGCGGTTGAACAGATAGCCGCCATTGACGCCAACAGCCAGGGCACTGCGGTATTCGCCGACTTGCGCAAACAAGTTGAAAGTTGAAAATTGAAAATTGAAAATTATAATGAGAAAGAATGCGAGGCGCTTCATCGTACGATTTGGATGGTGTTGTTTGTCGTATAATGAACCAGTTGTACGTTCAGGTTGACATAGCCGCCCTGATCACCCAACCGCTGGAACTGGAAGGTGTGCTGCAGGGGTTGCTGCTGAAGGCTGCGCTGCGCCACGTCGAAGACATCGCTGCCCAGGGTCACCAGGCCGTGCATGAAATAATAGCCCAGGTCGTAGCCCAGCATCTCGGCACGCGGATAGGAGAGGCGCGAAGGGGTGTTGAAATTCTGCTGGTACTGCTGTTCGAACTTCACTACCCGACCGCTGAGGGGATTACGGTAATAGGGCGAGAAGACGCGTGTGTCGAACTGATAGAAGTCGTGAATCATGGTCTGCACATAGGTGAGCCATTCGGGATAGCCCAGCAGCACGATTTTGTACTGCGGATATTGGGTCTGGAAGGCTTTGATGCCCGCAAGCATCTGGGTGAGGGCTGGCAGGCTGCGGCTGTCGGCAATCACCACATTCTGGCGGAACTGGTTGAAGGCACGGTCGTAGGCAAACTCGTCAGCCCCAGCGGCAAGGTTCGTCGTCTGACGTTCGCTGAGCTGCAACACCTGGTTCAGATGGTTTACAAAGGCCTGGGCACGTGCATCCTGTTCGCCCGTATGGTAGAACACGAAGTTGCTGTTCTCGAGGTCCTTCAACACCAACGTGGAAACACCCGGATAGAGCAGTTCCTGAGCCACACCCACCTGATAAATCCAGGGGTTGGTGTAAACCTGCGGACAGGGGGTATTGAAAGGCAGAACCATGCGAATCCGATGCTGGCGGCAGTATTCCGACAGGCTGGTTACCTGAACGGCATCGGCAGGACCAAAGATGAGGTCCATCGTGGCCAGCTGCTCGTTGGCAAGCACCTGCTGCATACTGCTCTCAGACGTGCCGCAGTCCATAGCGTAGAGTTCGACATTCGTGCCCTCGCTCTTCACCTGTTCGACAGCCATCAGCAAGCCCCTGTAGAACTCGACGAAGGTGGTTCCACGAGCCGACGACTCTTTCAGGGGAAGCAAGACCCCCACACGAACCGTTGTGGCAGCGTACAAACAACCGCCAATGACACATACGAGCAACAGAAAAAATATGCGTTTCATACCATATCCGTTTAATATTTCCTACAAAGGTAGTAAATAAATTGAAAATTGAAGATTGAAAATTGAAAATTAACTGAAAATAAATTGAAAATTGAAGATTGAAGATTGAAAATTGAAAATTAATTAAAAATTAAAGATTATTGTGGCGTCTGTCATAATTATTTCCTACCTTTGTACGTTATTATGTATATGATGAAACAGCGAATCCTATACCTCGTTCTTTTGTGCGCTATGTGCGTACGTGCATCGGCACAGGCCACTTTGCTCCCCAGTGTTGACCCTAAAGCATTGTACACCACCATAAAAGGCGACGAGATAGAGGACGCCAGCGAGTCGCAGGAAGCCCCGCTGATAGCCCGCTTTACCGCCAACCCCAGCAACCTGGGGAACTATACGGCCCGATACGAGTGGAAAATCTATCGCAGGGGCGAGGAGAAAAGTCCGCTGGTACACCGATTCGAAGAGGACCTGGACTACACCTTTACGGAGAGCGGCACCTTCCTGGTGCAACTGTATGCCACCTTCGTGCTGGGCAACGACACCATTGCCTATCCCGAGGAGGGCGAAGAAAATCCCTTCACGGTGAGCATCAGCGACAGCAAACTGACCTTCCCCAACGCCTTCTCTCCAAACAAAACGCCAGACGGGTTCAACGATGAACTGAAGGCCAAAGAGTACCAGAGCATCGTGGAGTTCAAGGCTGCCGTCTTCAACCGCTGGGGACAGAAGATTTACACCTGGGACAAGGTGGAAGGAGGTTGGGACGGAAAGTGGAACGGACGACTGGTGAAGGATGGCGTGTATTTCCTGGTAGTGACTGCACGCGGAGCCGATGGCAAGAAATACAACATCCGCAAAGCCATAACCGTTCTGACAGGCTATAACGACGATTCGAAGGGAGGCAGCACCGATGACTGAGGGCAAGGGAAACATAACCGTCCTGGGTGCACGCGTCCACAATCTGAAGAATATTGACGTAGAGATTCCGCGAGGCAGTCTGACCGTCATTACAGGCCTGAGCGGAAGCGGTAAGTCCAGCCTGGCCTTCGACACCATCTTTGCCGAGGGACAGCGACGATACATCGAGACCTTCTCGGCCTATGCCCGCAATTTCCTGGGCAACATGGAACGGCCCGATGTGGACAAGATAACCGGACTGTCGCCCGTCATCAGCATCGAACAGAAAACCACGAATAAGAACCCGCGCTCCACTGTGGGCACAACGACGGAAATCTACGACTTCCTGCGTCTGCTCTATGCACGTGCCGGCGAGGCATACTCGTACGTGACGGGCGAACGCATGGTGAAATATACCGAGGAACAGATTGTGGACCTGCTGCTGCACGACTATCTGGGCCGCAAGGTCTATCTGCTGGCACCATTGGTGAAGAACCGCAAGGGACACTACAAGGAGCTGTTCGAGACCGTCATCAAGAAAGGTTATCTCTATGTACGCGTAGATGGCGAACTGATGGAGGTGGAACGCGGCATGCACCTGGACCGCTACAAGAACCACACCATAGAAGTGGTTGTGGACCGCCTGGTCGTCAAGGAGACGGACGACCGCCGACTGCAGAACAGCGTGGCCAACACCCTGAAACAGGGCGAAGGACTGATGTTGGTTTACGATGTGCAGAGCGAGGAGATTCGACACTACAGCCGCAGACTGATGTGCCCCACATCGGGCATTTCCTATACCGACCCTGCACCCCACGACTTCTCGTTCAACTCGCCACAGGGAGCCTGTCCGCGCTGTAAGGGACTGGGCTACGTATCGCTCATCGACCGCGACCTCATCATCCCCGACAAGAGCCTGAGCATACACGACGGCGCCATCGTGCCCCTGGGCAAATGGAAGAGCTCGATGATATTCTGGCAAATCCAAGCCATTCTGGACAAATACGGATTTACGGAAAACGACCCTGTGAGTTCGATTCCCGACGAGGCTCTGGACGAGATTTTCAACGGCTCGATAGAACGACTGCGCATCCCCGCAGAAAAGACCAAGACCACGAGCGACTATTACTGCACCTTCGAAGGACTGGTGAAATACATCCGCTCGACACAGGAAAACGACCAGAGCGCCACAGCACAGAAGTGGGTGGGACAGTTCAGTCGCGACTGCCAGTGCCCCGAATGTCACGGACAGCGACTCAACCAACAGGCCCTCAGTTTCCGCATTGCCGACAAGAACATTGCCGAACTGGCGCAAATGGATTTGGGCGACCTGTACCGATGGCTGGAGGAGGTGGACGACAAGCTGACAGAACACCAACGCAAGATTGCTCCCGAAATATTAAAGGAAATCAGGACACGACTGAAGTTCCTGCTGGACGTGGGGCTCGACTACCTCAGCCTGAATCGAGCCTCAGCCTCCCTGTCTGGCGGCGAGAGCCAGCGCATCCGACTGGCCACACAAATCGGCAGTCAACTGGTGAATGTGCTCTATATCCTGGACGAACCTAGCATAGGTCTGCACCAGCGCGACAACCAACGACTGATCCATTCCCTGCAGGAACTGCGCGACACAGGAAACACCGTCATCGTGGTGGAACACGACGAGGAGATGATGCGCTCGGCCGACTGGATTATCGACATCGGACCACGTGCAGGTCGAAAAGGTGGCGAAGTAGTATTCCAAGGCACCTATCCCGATATGATGAAGGCCAACACGCTAACGGCCCAATACCTGAACGGAGAACGCAAGATAGAGGTGCCCACCCATCGACGTACGGGAACTGGCGAATACCTTTCCCTGTATGGCTGCAAGGGCAACAACCTGAAGTCGGTGGACATCAGCCTGCCACTGGGCACGCTGGTCTGTGTGACTGGCGTCAGCGGTAGCGGTAAATCGACTCTTATCAACGAAACCCTGCAACCCATTCTGTCGCAACGGTTCTACCGTTCCCTGAAAGACCCCCTACCCTACGACCGCATCGAAGGGATGGAACATATCGACAAGGTGGTGGACGTGGACCAGAGTCCGTTGGGACGCACACCACGCTCGAATCCAGCCACATACACAGGGGTGTTCAACGACATCCGCGACCTGTTTGCCCAACTGCCCGAAGCCAAGATTCGCGGCTACAAGCCTGGCCGTTTCTCGTTCAACGTGAAGGGCGGACGTTGCGAGGTTTGTGGCGGAAACGGATACCGCACCATCGAAATGAACTTCCTGCCCGATGTGCTGGTTCCCTGCGAGGAATGTCACGGGAAGCGGTACAACCGCGAGACGCTGGAAGTGCGCTTCAAGGGCAAGTCGATTGCCGACGTGCTGGACATGACCATAAACCAGGCTGTGGAGTTCTTCGAAAACCAGCCGCAGATTCTGCAGAAGATAAAGGTGCTGCAGGATGTGGGACTGGGTTACATCAAGTTGGGACAGCCCAGCACCACCCTGTCTGGCGGCGAGAGCCAACGCGTGAAACTGGCAACGGAACTGGCCAAACGCGACACGGGACACACGTTGTACATTCTGGACGAACCCACCACGGGTCTGCATTTCGAGGACATACGCGTGCTGCTCTCCGTCCTGAACCGACTGGTTGACAAGGGGAACACCGTCGTCATCATCGAGCACAACCTGGACATCATCCGTTCTGCCGACTATATCATCGACATGGGACCAGAGGGCGGTCAGCAAGGCGGACAGCTGCTTTTCCAAGGCACACCCGAAGCCCTGAAAAAGGCCGCCGTTGGCTACACCAGTCAATACCTGTAAACATTATTTGGTGTTTCTCTTTTTTTTTCGTACCTTTGTCTCACTATTATATAATAATGAATATGACAGAAATGAATAAGTATGTGGCAGTAGCCTATCGCCTGTACACGAAAGACAACGAAGGCAAGCGCGAGCTTGTAGAGGAAGCAACCAAGGAACAGCCGTTCCAGTTCGTAAGCGGACTGGGAATGACACTCGACGATTTCGAGGCCCAGATTGTAGGGCTGGAGAAGGATGGCGAGTTCGACTTTGAGCTGACACCCGAACAGGCCTACGGGCAGTATGAACAGGAGCGTGTAATCAAGGTTCCACGTTCGACCTTCGAAATCGACGGACGACTGGACAAGGACTATATCTTCGAAGGTGCCATCGTGCCTCTGCAGAATGCCGACGGACAACGTTTCAACGGACTCATCCAGCAGATTGGCGACACAGAAGTTACTCTGGACCTGAACCATCCGCTGGCTGGCAAGGCTCTCATCTTTACGGGCGTGGTAACAGAAATCCGCGAGGCCACGAAGGACGAGATTACTGCCACGCTGAAGATGATTACAGGCGAAGGCGGTTGTGGTTGCGGTTGTGAGGACTGCAGCGGATGCGACGACCATTGCGAACACGACCATCAGCACGGCGACCACTGTGGCTGTGGGCACTGCCACTAAGAAGAATAGAAAGGAAGTTAAAAAGAAGTTATGTTCCTTCGGAACGAAGTTATGTGCTTCGCACGACGAATATATTTGAGAGGCAGATGTAGCGTCCCTTTAACTTCCCTTTAACTTCTTGGCCGTAGGCCATTAACTCCCAATTTAACTCCATTTGAATATGAGGAACACGTTCGGACATATTTTCAGGCTGACAAGTTTTGGCGAGAGTCACGGGGCAGCCATAGGCGGTGTCATTGACGGCATGCCGGCTGGCATCGAGGTTGACCTGGACTTCATCCAGCACGAGTTGGACCGCCGCAAACCAGGACAAAGCAAACTGGTGACCGCCCGAAAAGAAGCAGACCAGGTGGAATTGCTGAGCGGTATATTCGAGGGCAAAACCACAGGACAGCCCATAGGTTTCCTGGTGCGCAACGAAAACCAGCACAGCAACGACTACGAGAATCTGCGCAATGTGTTCCGTCCCAGTCATGCCGACTTCACCTACTGGCAAAAATACGGCATTCGCGACCATAGAGGCGGCGGACGCAGTTCGGCTCGCGAAACCATCAGTCGTGTAGTGGCTGGAGCCTTTGCCAAACTGGCCCTGCAGCAACTGGGAATCACCATCCAGGCCTACACCCAACAAGTGGGCGACATCTGCCTTGCAGGCACATACGAGGACTACGACCTCGCCCTGACGGAAACCAACGATGTGCGTTGTCCCGACCCGGAGACTGCTAATCGCATGGCCCAACTCATTAGCGAGGTAAAGGCCGAAGGCGACACCATAGGAGGCGTAATAGCCTGTGTTGTGAAGGGTTGTCCCATAGGTTTGGGCGAGCCTGCCTTTGGCAAACTGCATGCCGAACTGGGGCACGCCATGCTCTCGATTAATGCCGCAAAGGGATTCGAATACGGTATGGGATTCGCTGGTGTCACAGAGCGTGGTTCCCAACAGAACGACATATTCATACCCGACGAGGACGGAGGAATCACCACACGCACCAACCACAGCGGCGGCATACAGGGCGGCATCTCGAACGGACAAGACATATACTTCCGCGTAGCCTTTAAACCCGTTGCCACCCTGCTGCGCGAACAGCAGACGGTGAACATCGAAGGCGAAGCCACAACCCTGACAGCCCGTGGGCGTCACGATGCCTGCGTGTTGCCACGTGCAGTGCCCGTGGTGGAGGCAATGGCTGCCATCACCCTGCTCGACAATTACCTGCTGAACAAAACAACCCAGTTGATTTAAAGATTTTAGGATTTGATGCCATGAAACGATTATTTCTCATTATCTCATTTTCTCAATTTCTCATTTTCAATTTTGCTCACGCTCAGTATCTGAACAAGGCAGTCGAGATTTGGCCCAAAGAAGTGCCAGGAGAAACAGAAAAGAAAGACCTGGTGTGGAGTGAGCGGCCTGGCGACGGACGTTGTTTCTTTGGTGTAACAAGTCCCACACTGGAGGCCTTTACCCCTGACGTTTCGAAGAGTAATGGCAAAGCCGTTATCGTATGTCCAGGCGGAGGATACGGCATGTTGGCCTACGAGAAAGAAGGACAGGAAGTGGCGCAATGGTTGGCAGGACTGGGTTATAACGCCTACGTGCTGGCCTATCGCGTTCCCAACAACCGTTTGGGTGCCCTGCAAGACATACAGCGAGCC
Source organism: Bacteroidaceae bacterium (assembly GCA_017617235.1). Lineage (GTDB taxonomy): Bacteria > Bacteroidota > Bacteroidia > Bacteroidales > Bacteroidaceae > Physcousia. The sequence continues at coordinate 31,388 of JAFZWQ010000031.1, forward strand.
ATTCGTCTGGTACGTAGCAAAGGAGCCTCCCAGATAGGCGTTATCGGCTTTTCGGCTGGCGCCAGTCTCTCGTGCCGCGCTTGCACCCGTTGGAGCGAACCCGCCTACGAAGCGAATCCCAAGGATAAGGTGGACACCCTGTCGTGCCGACCAGATTTCGGCATCCTCATCTACCCAGCCTATCTCGATGAAGGACCAAACCACACGCTCACCCCAGAACTTACCGTCACCAAGGACACCCCTCCCCTGTTCGTATTCGGAACAGAGGACGACGTGCGATACAGTGGTCCGTCCACACCCGTCATCATGCAAGCCATGCAACAGGCAGGTGCACCCATAGAAGTACACTACCTCACGAAGGGTGGACACGGCTATGGAATGCGTCACGGAGCAGGACTCCTGTGGCCCGTTCTGGCCGCACAATGGCTTACAAACCCTCCCGTAAGATGAATGTCAAAGAGGCACAGGAGTTTCAGAAGGCTGTGCTGGACATTGTCAGTCAGATACCACGCGGACGGGTCACAACCTATGGCACCATAGCCGCATTAGCAGGGTGGCCAGACCACTCACGCATGGTGGGACACATCCTACGTTATACTGTCGAAGCCGCAAAGCTACCCTGTCATCGTGTCGTGAATGCAGCAGGGCGCACAGCCCCCGGCTGGTTACAACACCGTCCCCTGCTCGAAGCCGAGGGTGTCCACTTTCTCCCCAATGGCCACGCGGACATCAAACAACATCTTTGGCTGTTAGAATAAATACGGATTGAAATACTATATCAGGCGGACGTCCTCGATGTGCTGGATTTCGGGCTCTGTCGGCATTTTTTATTCCCTTTATTAATTAATTGAGTATTTGTTTGCAGATGTAAGATATTATATCTACATTTGCAGCATGAACACATCGAGTAACTCAATTACTAAAGAAAAAATGAGCTTAAAAAGGCTTGCAAACATACAATCGGGGGTTTACATAAAGGGGACCCCCACAGGAAACGTTGCCTGTTTGCAGGTCAAGGACATCATTCTGTCTTCTCCAGAGAAGACGGCTATCCACGTAGAGTTTTCACCAAAGATTGAAAACTATATTCTTCGCAAAGGTGATTTGCTGTTTGCCGGAAAGGGCACTACGTACTTGTGTCAAGTATTTAACTTCGACATCCTGGCAATTCCTTCTACCACATTGTACGCTATTCGACTACGGACAAACAAAGTTTCTCCAGAATATCTGTGCTGGTATATGAATCATCCCAAGGTTAGGGCTATGGTTAAATCGGCACAAGTAGGGACAGGCTCTCCTTTGATTCACAAATCGACATTGGAGAATTTGGAAATCATTGTTCCCGACAGAGAGACACAACAACAGATCGTAGAGTTAGCCAACTTACAAAAGCGGGAGGCTTATCTTATTAACCAAATAATGGAAAGGAAAACACAAATCACCAATCAGATACTTATTAATGAATTAAATAAATAACAGATATGGATACGACAAAAATTAGTCAGGAGGACATTAACCGCACCGTATGGAAGGCCTGCGATACGTTTCGAGGAGTGATTGACCCCAGCCAGTACAAAGACTATATTCTTACGATGTTGTTCTTGAAGTATGTGAGCGATGTCTACAAGTCGAAACTGAGCGACTATCTTATTAAATATAATGGTGACAAGGAGCGTGCTGAACGTGCCATGCGGCATGAACGTTTTGTCGTGCCAGAGAGAAGTTCGTTTGATTTCCTTTATGATAATAGGAATGCCACCAATATCGGAGAACTGATTGATGAGGCATTGGCAGACCTTGAGGATGCCAATCGTGAGAAGATGAGCAGCGAGGACGGTAGCAGTATCTTCCGCAATATTAGTTTCAATAGTGCCAACTTGGGTGAACCGAAAGAGAAGAATGCCCGTCTGAAGAACCTGTTGCAAGACTTTCGCGAGTTGGATTTGGACGAATCGCATTTGGAGAACAACGATATCATCGGTGATGCCTACATGTATCTTGTTTCTACCTTTGCAGGAGAGGCAGGCAAAAAAGCTGGAGACTTCTTCACGCCAGCAGAGGTTTCTACCCTATTGGCAAAACTGACGAAAAGTAAGCCTGGCGCTCGTATCTGTGATGTTACATGCGGTTCTGGCTCATTGTTGATTAAGGCGGGCAAGGAAGTAGAGAACAAAAATTTCTCACTCTATGGTCAGGAAGTGAACGGCAGCACATGGGCGCTCGCCATGATGAACATGTTCCTACATGGTTTCGACAATGCTGTCATTCGTTGGGGTGACACATTGCGTAATCCTAAACTGAAGGTCAACGACAAACTCATGAAGTTTGATACTGTGGTGGCCAATCCCCCTTTCTCTCTCGATAAGTGGGGAGCCGAGGATGCTGCCAGCGACCCCTATAACCGTTTCTGGCGTGGCATCCCTCCCAAGAGCAAGGGCGACTGGGCTTTCATCAGTCACATGTTGGAGGTGGCTGACGACAATACGGGCAAGGTGGGTGTCATCATTCCTCATGGTGTCCTCTTCCGTGGAGGCAGCGAGGGAAAGATACGTCAGTACATCTTAGAGAACGAACATACTTTGGAAGCAGTTATTGGCCTGCCTGCCAACCTATTCTATGGTACTGGCATTCCTGCCGCTATTGCCATCTTCCGTAAGGGCCGCAACTCCGAAAACGTGTTGTTCATCGACGCCAGCCGTGAGTATGAGAATGGCAAGAACCAGAACAAACTGCGCCCGCAGGATATAGAGCATATCGTCACCACTTATCGCAAGTTCGCTGATGGAGAGTTTGCTCCTGGTGTAGCCGAAGACAAATATGCCTTTGTTGCCACCCCTGATGACATCCGAGAGAATGACTTCAACCTCAATATCCCCCGTTATGTTGATACATACGAGGAAGAAGCCGAGATTGACATCCCTGCTGTTCAGAAGGAAATAGAGCAGCTAGAAACTGAACTTGCAGAAGTGCAGGTGAAGATGAAAGAGTATTTAAAGCAATTAGGTTATTAACACAAAGTGGATTTACGAAATGCAAAATCTAATTATTAATTTCTTGTCCAATTATACATTGAGTATTGCAATGGTTCACTTCATTGCTGCTGTTGTTTTGTTTTACTTAGTCAACTGGGTTGGTGCTCGTTCAATATCTGTCGGTTATATGCAGATGTCTATTATCGCAAAAGAAGAAACAGCGCCAGCGTTTAATTTTCTATTCAAGGTACTTTCTCCTATAGTTTTTCTTATCCTGTTTATTGTAGTCGTCCAAACACTTAATCACAAAGAATTCGTTCAAGCAAGTTATCTAATTGTAGTATATTATTGGTTATTTCGTACATTCGTCATTATACTTTTAGGGCGTAGAAGATTGACAAATTGGAAATTGCACTTTATATACTGGGTGGTATCTATTGTTCTGTCAATCTGGATTTATTCTCTTGTTGAACAGGTAGATAAACTTTTACCTACTCCTCGCTCTCTATTAGATCAGATGTGGATACTGATAATCATGTTTCTCTATAGTGTGTTTAACAACATTGAACTCTCACGTGCTGGAATACTAAAACGAAAAGAGGATTATATCTGTCACCAGTATGCTTATTTCAAAAAGAAATACGGTGTTATTATATCAAAGCATTGTGAAAACGATTTTTATGAAGTGGCTACTTATTCTATCTTGATATGTGAGAATTTTAACCGCCCCACGATTGTTCGTTGGGTTGAGTATTTACGTTTCTTTTTAACCCGAACACCTCATACATTAGGCGTAATGCAGGTACGCACGAATAAATATATCAATGATGGTAAATCCATAGTTAAAGCCATTGATATTATAAAACAGGCGGGCTTAAAACATAAGCAAAAGGTAGCGACAGAGAAAAATGAATATAGTTATGATTCTCCTAATTCTGCGCTCTACGAAATAGCTGGATGCTACAATTGCAACAACGTGGACTATCAGTCTGAAGTTTGCAGTATCTATGAAACGGTAAAAGAAAATTATGACTATGTTGAAAGAGACTATGAAAGCATTGTTGTAGTGTAGTGGAATGACGGTATGAGTATTAGACAAAATATAGTGTAAATAAAATGAATAAAGAAAGGGTTATACCACAAGGCTATAAAGACTCTCCACTTGGTATCATTCCAAAGGAATGGGAAGTGAAGAGGTTGGGAGACTATGTTACTATAACAAGTGGGGAGAGTCCGTCATTATATGAATTAAGGGAAACAGGGTTATACCCTTATGTCAAAGTTGAAGACTTGAATAACTGTTCAAAATATCAAATTGAAAGCAGAGAGTATTCTAATGACACTAGAAATATCATACCGAAAGGAAGTATTATTTTTCCGAAGAGAGGTGCTGCGATTCTAAACAATAAAGTACGGATAGCACAGACAGATATTCTTATGGATAGTAATATGATGGCAATTACTGTAAAAGATAGCTGTCTTGATTATGAGTTTCTATATTATACGATTATTAGAGAGCAATTATACAAAATTGCTGATACTTCTACTATACCACAAATAAATAATAAACACATTATACCATATCGCTTTTGTTTGCCATTAATGGACGAACAAAAGAATATTGTATCTTTATTGATAACATGGGATGTTGCCATAGAGAAACAATCTAAATTGATTGAAAAACTCACTTTGCGCAAACGTGCATTGATGCAGCAACTCCTCACTGGCAAGAAACGTCTGCCAGGATTTAGTGAGGATTGGAAAGAAGTAAAATTGGGAGAATTTGGGACTTTTTTCAAAGGTGGCGGTGTTCCAAAAGACAAGATAATTGGAGAAGGACATAAATGCTTAACATACGGAGACCTTTACACTAAATATGATTTCGTAATTTCTGACGTACAATCTTATATTGACGATGAAACGGCAAATGAAAGTACGGAAATCCAATATGGTGACATTTGCTTTGCTGGCTCAGGTGAAACCAAAGAGGAGATAGGCAAATGCGCTACATTTATCGATGGAGAATATGGTTATGCTGGAGGAGATATTATCGTATATAGAGCAAAGGGTGTAAACCCTATCACGCTTTCGTATATTCTTAACTCTGATAATGTCATTAGACAAAAAAGCAATATGGGGCAAGGACATTCTGTTGTACACATTTATCCATACCAACTGGAGAAAATCTCAATAAAACTGCCTCCTAAGGAGGAGCAAGATGCTATTGCTTCTATTCTTATGAAAGCAGACAAAGAAATAGGACTCGCCAATGAGGAACTAACAAACCTAGAATCTCAAAAGCGAGGCTTAATGCAGCAATTATTAACTGGTAAAAAAAGAGTAATAGGATAAGTATGGAATCAAATATCGCAAAATATCAAAAGGATATTGAGTCTCTATCCCAAAGAGGTCGTCTGCTTTTATTTGGTTTGTATAATGAATTAGGGAAAGAATATAAAATTCCCAATAATGTGCCAGAAAAAGAAAAAACGCTCTTCAAATCACTTACTTTCATAGACAAATACAATTCATGGTACAACGAGGCTTTAATTGTTGTTAAGCAATTAATGCCTGAAAGACTTATTGATTTTATTTCTTATTATAAAATAGAGAAGAGGAAAGATATTGATTATGAGACATACACAATCAGTGATTATCTTATCAATCTTAGAGTAACTCAAGGTGCCCGTGTATTAGTTGACACTTCTTCTGTTCTCAATAAGTATACCCAGCAATATTTTATAGTAGAGTCATTAAAAGATAGATTCTCAAGTTCTCTATATAACATCAAACAGTTATTGCAAGCTGATTTATTTGATTCAGAGATAGATGCTGCAAGAGAATTATGTAAGAAAGGTTTTTATAGAGCATCTGGTGCAATTTATGGTGTTGTCATCGAGAAACACCTGAGTGAAATATGCACACAAAGAGAAATTAAAGTCAGTAAAAAGAATCCCGCAATAAATGACTACAATCAGTTATTAAAAGATAATGATGTGATAGACACCCCAACATGGCGATATATTCAGAGGCTTGGAGACCTTCGAAACTTATGTGACCATAAGAAAGCAGAAGAACCAACAGAAAATAATATTAAAGATTTGATAGAAGGTACGGATAAAGTAATAAAGACAGTTTATTGATTTGCAATGAGTCTTGGCACATTTATAATAGACTTCTTCACATCAAGGGAATGGGCATCCATTACTCTGATTGCATTATTTGTCCTTCTGTCAGCAAGGGCAAAAAGTGTTAGAGGAAGTATATTAGGAGTCGTAAAAGCATTCTTCCATTGGAAGATACTCCTGCCTATTATTTGTGCCCAGATATATTTATCCATATTTGCATACGCTCTCTATAAATATGGTTTGTGGAATACAACAATCTTACGAGAGACAATATTCTTTTTGTTCTACACAAGCATAGCACTTATAATTAAGTATAACAATAACGATGACCGTATCACAAGCATCAAGGGGATTGTTGAAGATACAGTAAAGGCAACACTGGTCATAGAGTTTTACCTTAACATTCATACCTTTTCATATGGAGTTGAATTAACCATTCAGTTCCTTCTTTGTATTTTATATTTAATGGGGACATTTAATAAAAGAGATACAAAAGAATTGCAGAAAGTAGATGGTTGCACTCAAACTATATTCTATTGTCTCTCAATATATTTATTAACCTACAGTATTTACATGTCCATAAACCAATGGAGGGAGAATTTTATGCCACAAAATGTCATATCGCTATTATTCCCTATTGTAGCAACAATAGCATATTGGCCCTTTTTTTATCTATTCTCGGTTATAAAAGCTTATGAAGAATGGTTTGTTAGAATGAGGTTTGCGTCAAACAAAGAAGAATATGGGTTTAGAAAGAAACAAGTCTTTAAAACCTGTAGAATAAATTTGGGCATGATTAATTTTGTGAGTAAAGACTTTCATGTATATATACCACAAACACAAGAACAGTTCGTGGAAGACTTAATTAAATCGGTTGAGAAATACAAAACAAAGAAAATATGATAACTAAGGACGAATTACAGGAATTATTGCAAAGTACCGAGACATATCGGGTGGAGCGTACAACCTCTACTGGCGATATGGATAAGTTTCAAGAAGCAATCTGTGCTTTTTCCAATGACTTGCCAAACTCCCGAAAGAATGGATATTTAATTATTGGGGCTCACGATAATGGTACGTTGTCAGGACTAAAAGTAGATGATGCCTTGATGAAAAAGATTGCAGCCATCCGTTCTGATGGAAACATCTTGCCATTGCCGATTATGTCTGTTGAGCGTTTTGAGTTTCCAGAAGGTGATTTGCTTGTAGCTGAGGTGTCCCCTTCTTTACTCCCACCCGTTCGCTATCGTGGAAGGACCTTTGTGCGCGTTGGTCCTCGTCGGGATATTGCAACAGAAGCCGAAGAAAGAATATTATTAGAACGTAGAACTTCATATATGGCGACTTTTGATGCTATGCCTTGCCTGGGGGCAAGCATCAATGATGTTGATACAAACTATATCAAACAGGACTATCTTCCACAGGTGATTGATACTGAAGTGTTAGCAAGTGACAGGCGTGATATAAAGGAGCAACTGGCCTCCATACATCTTTACGACCTGACACACGATTGTCCGACCAATGCAGCAATTATTCTTTTTGGTAACAATCCACGTCATTTTTTGCCAGGCTTTTACATTCAATTTGTTCGCTTTGCAGGAAAAACCATTGGAGGGCAGGTCCTCAATGAAAAACGATTCCAAGGACCACTCTATCGGCTTCTGCCTGAATTGGAATTGTTTGTAAGCAATGCCATTATTACTCAGAGGCCGATTGCGATAAGTCTGTTTCGCGAAAAAGCAGTCATCAACTATCCCAACAACGCACTACGCGAATTGTTGATGAATGCGTGTATGCATCGTGATTATCAGTCGAACATGCCTATTCGTCTATATCAGTTTGACGACCATATTGAGATTATGAATGCTGGCGGACTATATGGTGAAGCACGTCCTGAGAATTTCCCTACAGTCAATGACTATCGGAATCCTATCATTGCAGAAGCCATGAAGGAGATGAAATACGTTAATATGTTTAATCAGGGTATCAGGCGTGTACAAGAAATGCTTCAAGACAACAATAACAAGGAAGCTGTTTTTGATGTTTCTAAGTTAACCGTTTTTGAAGTGAATGTTTTCTCAACAGTTGAAGATGTCCCTCAAGGTGATACCCAAGGTGATACTCATGATGATACTCAAGATGATACTCAAGGTGGTACTCAAGAGAATAATCTTGATTTATGGATAGAGAATCAGATAAAGAAAAATCCCAAAGTGACAACAGAGGAGTTGGCAAGTTTGAGTAATAAAGGAGTAGCAACGATTAAACGTCATCTTGCAAAACTCTCCCATATCAAATATGTGGGAAGCGGTTATAGTGGACACTGGGAAATAGAAGAATAGGTCAGATATGGATAGGATATCATTCAAGGAAAACGATATTAGCCAGAGGCCGGCAGTAGAGTTATTACAGAAGCTGGGGTATCAATATATCTCGCCAGATGAGGCTTTGGCTATGCGTGGCGGAAAGACTTCCAATGTACTATTGGAGGAAGTGCTGAGGCGGCAGTTACGAGAACTAAACTCTATCAGAATAGGTACGCATAAGGAGGCACGCTTCTCAGAACAGAACATCGAGAACGGCGTGGTTGCCATGAAAAATGTACCCATGCAGGGCGGTTATCTCAGTGGCAATGAGGCAGTCTATAACATGCTAACATTGGGCAAGGCTTTTGAGCAGAGTATTGATGGCGATAAGAAAAGTTACACGATGCGGTATATAGATTGGGAACATCCAGAGAATAACGTCTATCATGTAACAGAGGAGTTTGCTGTAACCCGCACAGGTTCATCAGACACCTATCGTCCTGACATTGTCCTGTTTGTAAACGGAATTCCACTGGTCGTTATTGAATGTAAACGACCTGACATCAAAGGGGCAGAGGAACAGGCGATTTCCCAACACCTACGTAATCAGCTGGACGATGGAATCAGGGGGCTCTATGTATATAGTGCCATGCTGTTAGTCGTAGGAAATAATTTTGGGCGCTACGGGACAACGGGATCCGCAGCTCAGTTCTGGGGAAGCTGGCATGAGATGTTCATCAACAAGGAAGAAGAACAAATGTATCATAAAAAAATCTCGACCATCGTAAACGACAGTTGCGAGGAAGAGCGCATCCCTACCCTACAAGATGAATACATCTACAATCTTTGCCGCCCCCAAAGACTACTGGAACTTACTTATCATTTTACGATATATGATGCTGGAATAAAGAAACTAGCTCGCTATCAACAATACTTTACAGTAAAAGAAACAGTAGAACGTATAAAGCAGATTGAGACCGGCAAGCGCAATGGAGGCGTAGTCTGGCATACACAGGGAAGCGGAAAGTCATTGACGATGGTCATGCTGGCACAGAAGATAGCTACCGTAGTGCAAAATCCCCGCATTATTTTAGTAACGGATCGTACAGACTTAGACGCACAAATCACTAAGACCTTCCGCAAATGTGGCAAGGACGTAAAAAATGCTACAACGGGTAAGATGTTGGTGGAACTGCTGGAAAGCAATACGGATTCTGTGGTTACGACTATCATCAACAAATTTGCTACTGCCATTAAGAAAATAAAGCAGCCGTTGACAGACCCGAACATCTTTGTGCTGATAGACGAAGCACATCGTAGCCAGTATAAAGAGATGGCAATACAGATGAACCGAGTATTGCCCAATGCCTGTAAGATAGCTTTTACGGGTACACCGTTGATGAAGAAAGACAAAAACACGGCACTTACCTTTGGCGGTATCATCAAGCCTGTATATACTGTAAGGCAGGCCGTGGAAGACCATGCTGTCGTTCCTCTGCTTTACGAAGGGCGAATCGTACCACAGCTTGTTACAGAAGGCCCAATAGATAGTTTCTTTGACCGTGTCTGCGAGGACTTGACAGAGGAACAATCAGTTGACTTGAAAAAGAAGTTCTCGCGTACCGATGTACTTAATCAGACTGAGCAACGCATCTATTCCATCGCTATGGACATTTCCGACCACTTTGCCAATAGATGGAAAAATACAGGATTCAAGGCAATGCTAGTAACCCCAAAGAAACGAGTAGCCATATTGTACAAAAAGTTTCTGGATGAAATAGGCAAAGTTTCATCCGAAGTGCTGATTACAGCACCCGATGACCGAGAAGGAGAGGAAACGGCCTACGGAGGGACATCGGAAGAGGTGAAAATGTTTTGGAAAGAAATGATTGACGAGCACGGAACACCTAAGAAATATCAGGATAACTTGATTGCACGATATAAAGGACAGGCAGAACCTGAGATAATGATTGTCGTGGATAAACTATTGACGGGATTTGACGAACCAAAGGTTGCAGTGATGTATCTCGACCGTCATCTGTGTGGACACACATTATTACAAGCCGTAGCTCGTGTAAACCGCACTTGCGAAGATAAGGAATACGGATATATCATAGACTATTATGGAGTATTGGCAGAACTGGATAATGCCCTAAGTATTTACTCTGAATACGACGAAGAAGACAAGGAGGTATTCCGCGAGACCCTGACACCCGTCAGTGATAAAATCTTCGAGCTGCCACAAAAGAATGCCGAGCTATGGGATATGTTCGAGACGATTCCTAACAAACGGGATTTGGAGGCATATGCACAATACCTTCGGCCCGCAGACCGCCGTCATGAGTTCTATGACCGTTTGACCGCATTTTCATCGACTCTTCAACTGGCTCTTTCGACAAAAGAGTTCTTTGAGCATACTGATGAGAAAAACATTCAACGATATAAGGATGATTTGAGGATGTTTGCCAAGCTCCGAACGTCTGTCCAACTGCGCTATTCAGATGCCGTCGATTATAAAAAATATGAAAGCCGGATTGAGAAATTAATTAATCGTCATGTAGAAAGTGACGAGGTTAAGGTTATTACGAATCTGGTCAACATCTTTGATACTGAAAACTTCCAAAAAGAGGTTGATAACATAGTTGGTATTGCAGCGAAAGCTGATACCATAGCATCACGTACTGCTAAATATATTAAGGAGAACATGGACTCCGACCCAGCGTTCTATAAAAAGTTCTCTCAACTCATAAAGGAGACCATAGAAGCTTACGAACAAGGACGGCTTAGTGATAATGAATATCTGGAACGAATGATAAAGGCAAAAGGAGATGTTTTGAATCATACAGATAATGAGATACCCATAGAACTGAAACATAGCAATACGGGAAAAGCCTACTATGGTATTGCGTTAGAGAACTATAAGCGATTATTCCCCGATCAGGACGTTAAGAAAATAGCACTCAAAACTGCTAAAGCATTTGACCAAATCATTCAAGGTATGGTAGTTGTCGACAATTCCGTGATTATTGATTGGCAGACGAATTCAAACCTTATCGGCCAGGTGAAGATTGCATTAGAGGATGAGCTCATTGACAACGTCAAGCGAAAGTATGAACTTGACTTCTCATTTGACGATATGGATGCGATTATTAACGCGTGTGTCGATGTTGCAAAAATATGGATCAAGTGATACACGACAGCATTCAATATGGGACAACTACAATAGAATACGACTTCGATCTTGTCCCAAGAAAGACATTGGGTATCTATGTACATCCTAATGGGAATGTGTTGTTGAAAGCTCCTCTTGATTCCACATTAGAAGCTATCAGGGAGAAAGTTGAAAAGAAAGCGATGTGGATATTACGGCAAAAACGTTTTTTTGCGTCTTTTACCCCCTCCACTATAGAACGTCGTTATGTAAGCGGGGAATCTCATCTATATTTGGGGAGACAATATATGCTGAGAATAAAGGAGAGCGAAATTAATGCCGTTCACTATCAAAGCAACGTCATTGAGATAGAATGCCGTCAAAAAAAGAATGCTGGTATTTTGCTACAAACATGGTACAGGAAACGTGCAAACATTAAGTTCTTAGAATATGCACAGCCTATTATTGAACAATTTGCTGTTTATGGTGTATCACCCAAAAGCATTTCGATAAAGATAATGCAAAGGCGATGGGGATATTGTTCTTCGAATGGAGAAATTACATTAAATCCCAGACTTATCTGTGCCCCCAGATGTTGTATAGAATATGTAATTACCCATGAAATGTGTCATCTAATTTACCGTAATCATAACAAAAAATTCTACACCCTGCTTACAAAGGAAATGCCCCATTGGGAGAAATGGAAGGCTAAACTGGAAAGAATGTTAGCCTAAATTACACGCATACTAGGACACTTATTCCCTATAATACATATTATTAAGACGGATGAAAGAGCAACGCCTGTACACAATCGGTCATTCCGACCACTCTCAAGAGGAATTCATATCCATGCTTCGCCAATACGAAATTGATTGTATTGTCGATGTTCGAAGTGTACCTGCCAGCAAACACGTTCCTCAATATAACCAAGAAGAACTGAAATGGCTATTGAAACAAAATGGAATAGCATATCTGCATTTTGGTAATGAATTCGGAGCACGACGAACAGATTGTATAAATATAGACGGACAGGTTGATTTTGAACGAACCACAGAAACACCTGCTTTCAAGAAGGGGATATTAAGAATAAATAAGGGGCTGGAAAGAGGCTTTCATATTGCATTAATGTGTTCTGAGGCCAATCCCTTGGAATGTCACAGATATTCGCTTGTTGCACGTTTTTTTTATGAACATGGATATGACGTACAACATATTCTACATGACGGGACATCGGTATCGCATGCTATACTTGAAAGAAAGATGATTGAAGAGCTTCTGCATTCTAGAAAATATCATCTTGCAAAGACAGATCCCCTGTTTGGATCTTACACAGAGGAGGAACAACGAACAGATGCATATCGGCTGAAGAATAAGGAAATCGGCTACCGTCCGCAGGAAGAATATGAAATCGACTAATGGATAAAACTTTTATTTGTCTTGCTAATTCATATAAACGCGGGGGACGTTGCATTGCCGGTGTTGAGGTCATGATTGATGAGAACCGACATTGGACAGTTGTTCGCAATCCCAATGGCACTCCCCACTGGATACGACCAATTGACAACACCACAGAGTTTGGAGAAATTCCCGAATTCGAAGCTGTACCTATTCGTCTGCTATCTGTTATACGTCTTAGAGATGTTACTCCTTGTTTATGTAAGGCTCATTCCGAGGATGTCAGTTTTTCACGAATGGAAATTATAGGGAGTATACTCCCCTGCAAAGCGGCCTTAGAGGAAATGGCAGATTTTCTTCATCATGAAATCTTTTACAATAATGAAAGTGCCATATCACTTGACATTTATGCCCAAGGAAACTATTCTCTAATGCTCGTTCGTCCGGAAAGGATTGAATTACGTCCCGATATGACCAAACTGAGAGCAAAATACCGAATGATTATATCATATCATGGGACAACTTATGATCTGCCTGTTACTGACCCTGATTATCTTCGAGAATTAGAGAACACCCCATCTACGCCTATTCCACCTCATGAGGCATATCTGTGTCTTTCACTCGGAATGGAGTTTGAAGGACAACATCACAAACTAATAGCTGGTGTTATCATTCCATCGGACAGGAATGTAAGTACACCCCATATCATCAAAGGAAATGATGCCACACTATGGGAAACATTTGAGATCCGTCCTTTCACATTATGGGAACGCCTAACTATAAAATCAGCCACATATATCCCCTCTTATAGAGGCCCCTCCATCTACCTGCGTAAATGGAACGGAGATGAATTATTTCTACCTTTTGAAAATGCGCCTAAGTTGGAAGCATGGACAAAAATCAGTTTACGAAAGACGCTCCTCGTGACCTACGAAGACGAAAGTGGGACCAAAGTTCAAAGAATTCGGCTGAAATAGATATATTGTAGAAATACTATATCAGGCGGACGTCCTCGATGTGCTGGATTTCGGGCTCTGTGGTGTTATGGAGAACGACGGAGATGATATCGAAACGCACATTGAGGTCGATGCGTTTATAACGGATATAATGGTTGATGGCGGCTATCAGGTTGCGTTGCTTGCTGTAGTTAATGGCCTCGTAGGGCTCGCCGAAGTCACGATTGCGGCGTGTCTTCACCTCCACGAAAACGATGGAGTCCGCAGTTCGGGCAATGATGTCAATGTCGCGATGACCCGATTTCCAGTCGCGTTCCAGTATCATATACCCCTTACGCTCCAGATAGTCTATTGCCAAATCTTCGCCCCAGCGCCCCAGTTCGTTGTGTGCTGCCATGTTACACTTAATTATCGATTACAGGGACAAAAATACGAATAAGTGAGCGAAATACCAAATTTTTCACTTTTCACTTTTCACATTTCACTTTATTTCGTATCTTTGAGAGAAAAGTCTCTAAAATACTCCCGTTCGGAAAAACCCAAATAAATTTGGTTTTTCGCTCACTTATTCGTATCTTTGCACGCGACACATATAAATTGTAAATAGTAAATCGTAAAATTGTAAATTATCTCGATGAATATATTGGAACTGAGCGAACAGGAGATAGTTCGCAGAAACAATCTTCAGCAACTGCGCGACCTGGGCATCGACCCCTACCCCGCTGCAGAATATCCCGTAACAGCTTGGAGCACGGACATCATTCAGGACTTCGTTGACCTGCCCATTATCGGCAAGGACGAAGAGGGCAATGATGTGCGCGAGACTGCCACACCAGAGAACAGCCCCGTTGTAAGCGTAGCTGGTCGTATCATGAGCAAGCGCATCATGGGTAAGGCTGCCTTTGCCGAATTACAGGACTCAAAGGGCCGCATCCAGGTGTACGTACAGCGTGACGCCATCTGTCCTGACGAGAACAAGGACCTCTACAATATCGTCTTCAAGAAGTGCCTGGACCTGGGTGACTTCATTGGTGTGAAGGGTTATGTCTTCCGCACCAAGACGGGTGAGATTAGCGTCCACGTAATGGAGATGACCGTGCTGAGCAAGAGCCTGAAGCCTCTGCCTATCGTAAAGACGGATGCCGAGGGTAACGTGTTCGACTCATTCGATGACCCTGAGCTCCGCTATCGTCAGCGTTACGTTGACCTTATCGTGAACAACGGTGTAAAGGAAACCTTCCTGAAGCGTGCCACCATCATCCGCACCATGCGTAAGATTCTGGACGATGCAGGATATACCGAAGTGGATACTCCTATCCTGCAGAACATCCCCGGTGGTGCCAGTGCCCGTCCCTTCATGACTCACTTCAACGCCCTGAACCAAGACATGTACATGCGTATCGCCACAGAGTTGTACCTGAAGCGTCTGATTGTAGGCGGCTTCGAGGGCGTGTACGAGATGGGCAAGAATTTCCGCAACGAAGGAATGGACAAGACCCACAACCCCGAATTTACCTGCATGGAGCTGTACATCAGCTACAAGGACCTGAACTGGGGAATGACCTTTACGGAGAATATGCTGGAGCAGATCTGTACAGCCGTCAACGGTAAGCCCGAGGTGGAGATTGACGGTAAGGTTATCTCTTTTAAGGCTCCTTTCCGCCGTCTGCCTATCCTGGATGCCATCAAGGAGAAGACAGGCTACGACCTTTATCCCATGAACGAGGATGAGATTCGTGAGGTGGCCAAGAAACTGAACATCGAGGTTGACGAGACCATGGGTAAGGGCAAGCTGATTGACGAGATCTTCGGTGAAACCTGCGAGGGAACTTTCATCCAACCCACCTTCATAACCGACTATCCTGTTGAGATGTCTCCCCTGACCAAGATGCATCGCAGCAAGCCCGGTCTGACTGAGCGCTTCGAGTTGATGGTGAACGGTAAGGAGTTGGCCAACGCCTACTCTGAGTTGAACGACCCCATCGATCAGGAAGAGCGCTTCATCGAGCAAATGAAACTGGCAGACAAGGGTGATGACGAAGCTATGATTATCGACCAGGATTTCCTGCGTGCCCTGCAGTACGGTATGCCTCCCACCTTTGGTATCGGTATCGGTATCGACCGTTTGGTGATGCTGCTCACAGGTAAGTTTGCCATTGGCGAGGTCATGCTGTTCCCCCAGATGAAGCCCGAGGTAAAGGCTCCACGCGACAAGGATGAGCTGTTCCTGGAGAAAGGCATTCCTGCCGAGATTATCCCCATCCTGCGTAAGGCTGGATACAATCTGGTAAGTACACTAAAGGATGAAAATCCCGCCAAGATTCAACAACAGATTATCGAAATCATAAAGAAATACAAGCTGGAAGTTGAGCGTCCATCGCAAGACGAGATAAAAGTCTGGACGGAGTGACCCCACCCCCAATCCCCTCCCGAGGGAGGGCCATAGATACGAACACAAAGATATATGAATATAGGAATGGGCATAAGCGGCAATAGTAACCACTCCTCCCCCTCGGGGGAGGTTGGAAAGGGGGTCGGTAAGATAGCCATTATGGGCGGAGGTTCGTGGGCAACGGCCATCGCCAAGATAATGTTAGAGAGTACCGACGAGATTTGGTGGTACATGCGTCGTGACGACCGTATCGAAGAGTTCCGTCGCCTGTCGCACAACCCCGCGTACCTCACCAGTGTGCACTTCGACGTCAACCGCATCCACTTCTCCAGCGACATCAACGAGGTAGTGAATGTTTGTCAGACGCTTATCTTCGTCACTCCCTCACCTTACATGAAGAGCCACCTGAAGAAGTTGAAGGTGCGCCTACGCGACAAGTTCATCATCACAGCCATCAAAGGTATCGTACCCGACGAGAACCTCGTGGTCAGCGAATACTTCCATCAGGTGTATAGTGTGCCCGACGAGAATCTGGCCGTGTTAGGCGGTCCCAGTCATGCCGAAGAAGTGGCGCTGCGCCGTCTGACCTACCTGACTGTGGGTTGTGCCGATTTGGAGAAGGCAGAAGAGTTTGCCGACCTCATAGCTAGCGATTACATCAAGACAAAGACCTCGGACGATGTGCTGGGCATCGAATATGCCAGCGTGCTGAAGAATGTATATGCCATTGCTGCCGGCATCTGTAACGGCCTTAAATATGGCGACAACTTCCAAGCCGTACTGATGACCAATGCCGCACAGGAGATGGAACGTTTCCTGCGTGCCGTGCATCCCATCGACCGCAACATCATCGACTCCGTATATATGGGCGACCTGCTCGTAACTGGTTACTCGAACTTCTCGCGCAATCGTGTCTTTGGTACGATGATAGGCAAGGGGTACTCTGTGAAGAGTGCACAGGTGGAAATGGAGATGATAGCCGAAGGTTACTTTGGCACCAAGTGTATGAAGGACATCAACCGCCACATGCACGTAAACATGCCCATCCTGGATGCCATGTACAACATCCTTTACGAACGCATTGCTCCCAGCATCGAAATCAAACTGCTTACGGATTCTTTCCGCTAAGCAGTTTTTATATGACAACAAACTATAAAACACATAAAAAATGAAACTTGACATTACAAAGGTGACCCCGTTCGTGGGTCTCGACACTATTAATGGTTACAAAGTTCGTGCTACAGAGGCACAGAAGACACTGGAAAACGGCACCTGCCCCGGCAACGATTTCCTCGGTTGGCTGCATCTACCCAGCAGCATCACGCCTGAGTTCCTCGGCGAGGTGAAAGCTGTGGCCCAGACGCTGCGCGAGGAGTGCGACGCTGTGGTCGTAGCTGGTATCGGTGGGTCGTACCTGGGTGCCAAGGCTGTTATCGAAGCCCTGAGCAACAGTTTCCAGTGGTTGGTTAACGACGGCAAGAATCCCGTTATCCTGTTCGCCGGCAACAACATCGGCGAGGATTATCTCTACGAACTGACACAATACCTGCAGGGCAAGAAATTCGGCGTCATCAACATCTCCAAGTCGGGTACCACGACGGAGACGGCTCTGGCTTTCCGTCTGCTGAAAAAACAGTGCGAGGAACAGCGCGGTAAGGAGGTTGCCAAGAAGGTTATCGTGGCTATTACCGATGCCAAGCGTGGTGCTGCACGTACCTGTGCCGATAAGGAAGGTTACAAATCGTTCATCATCCCCGACAATGTGGGTGGTCGTTTCTCTGTCCTCACTCCCGTAGGTCTGCTGCCCATCGCAGTAGCTGGCTTCGATGTTGACGCTTTGGTGAAGGGTGCTCAGGATATGGAGAAGACTCCCGCTCTGGCTGCCGAGTATGCAGCAACCCGCTATGCTCTGTATGCCGAGGGTAAGAAGATTGAGATTCTGGCCAACTACCAGCCCAAGCTGCACTTCATTGCCGAATGGTGGAAGCAGTTGTACGGCGAGAGCGAGGGTAAGGATAACAAGGGTATCTATCCCGCTAGCGTTGACCTCACCACCGACTTGCACTCTATGGGTCAGTGGATTCAGGAAGGCGAACGCACCATCTTCGAAACCGTCATCAGCGTGGAGAATGCCGAGCACAAGCTGCTCTTCCCCAGCGACGAGGAGAATCTGGACGGTCTGAACTTCCTGGCTGGCAAGCGTGTTGACGAAGTGAACAAGATGGCAGAGTTAGGCACACAGCTGGCTCATGTCGATGGAGGTGTTCCCAACATCCGCATCAGCATCGATCGTGTGGATGCCTACAACCTTGGTCAACTCATCTACTTCTTCGAACTCGGTTGTGGTCTCTATTGCCAACTGCTGGGTGTGAATGCCTTCAACCAACCTGGCGTAGAGGCTTACAAGAAGAATATGTTTGCCCTTCTTGGCAAACCTGGTTACGAGAAGGAGACAGAAGCAATCAAGGCTCGTCTCGCTCGCTAATGCTGAATAAACTTGAATTAACAGGACGGCTACGTGCCGTCCTGTTCGATATGGACGGTGTGCTGTTCGACAGCATGCCGAACCATGCATATGCCTGGAGTCATGCTATGACGGACTTCGGCCTGAAGATGGAACCGGAAGAAGTCTATATGAACGAGGGACGTACGGGCAAAGGCACCATCAACATCCTGTCGAACCGCTATTGGGGTCGCAACGCGACGGACGAGGAGGTGCAACAGATATACGATGCTAAAAGTGCCCTTTTCAATTCATTACCCGAAGCACGACCCATGCCTGGTGCTATGGAATTGCTGCAGAAGATTCGCACGCAAGGACTGATGCGCGTCATCGTTACCGGTAGCGCCACCCATGCCCTACTCGACCGCGTGAATGCGGCCTTCCCCGACATTTTCTCGCCAGAACTGATGGTGACAGCCTTTGATGTGCGACAGGGCAAGCCCAATCCCGAGCCCTACCTGATGGGACTGAAAAAGGCAAACATAAATGCAGATGAAGCCATCGTTGTGGAGAATGCACCCTTAGGTGTTCAGGCCGCCCGTGCTGCCGGCATCTTCACCATCGCCGTCAATACCGGTCCATTGAAGGATGAAGTGCTGAAGCAGGCTGGTGCCAACCTCGTCCTCCCATCGATGCAACACCTCGCCGACCACTGGGAAGAAGTCTTTCTTCAGATTTCTCAATAAATCCTTACAGATTAACGAATGCCACGGGCGCGGAAAATGCGGTCCTTGGCATCTGCGATTTCCTGGAAGCGACGCTCGGCTTGGCGACGGATGTCCTCGCCAAGGGAAGCCACGCGGTCAGGATGGTTCTCGCGAGCCATGCGCTTGTAGGCCTGACGAACCTCTTCGTCCGTAGCCTCGGGGGTAAGACCCAGTACACGATAGGCATCGTCGAGCGACTCACCACCCAAACCCAGCATCTGCTCGGCAGTACCACCATCCAATCCCATATTCAGGCAAACCTGTTGCAACGCTTCGCGTTCTTCCGGCTGTATGGTTCCATCGGCTTTGGCAATCTCGCACAGCATAGCCACGAGTTGCAAACGTTGCTCCATAGGCATAGCATAGGCCAACTGTTGGCACACAGCCACGATTTGCCTGAGCCACGCCTCGTCGCCCATGCGTTTCTTCTCGTCGAAAAGTTTCAACAGGATGCTTTCCCCTTCGCGCTCGGCATCGGCAGAGAAATTGGTGCGCAGGAACAGGCGGACGTATTCCATCTCGGAATGCATGACCCGTCGGTCGGCATGGATAATGTGTGCCGCCAACACCATCAGCGAGAACAGGAAACCATTGCGGGCTCCTATCTCATCGCGACTTCTCTGGTATGTATACGCCCTGCTGCCTGCCGTGGGCTGAATGTAATTATCTGAATCGAATACCGAATCTGCCACAGCACCCAGTACAATGCCTGCCAGCATTCCCAACGGACCGCCGCTGAGCAGTCCCAGGAAGCCTCCTATCCATTTTCCTATTGCCATCTTTGTGATTTTCGAATTGTGGGTGCAAAGGTACGAATCTTTTTTCCTATTCCTCATCGAATAACTAATAATAAGTGTTAAATAATATCCTTTTCTCGTAAAAACCTTTCCTTTTGTTTGATATTACTAAATGTTTAGTTTTACCTTTGCATCAAACAACTAAGAACTTAGTAATATGAAAGACAAAAACGGATACACTTTGACAAAGAGCGAAATGCAGGTAATGAAAGCCCTTTGGTCGGCAGGAAAGGCGTTGGACGTACACGAGGTGGTGGCACAATACGACGAGCCCCAACCCGCATACACCACCATATCGACCTTCCTGAAGATTCTTTCTACTAAAGGTTTCGTAGATTTCAAGAAGGGCAATGGCAAGCAATACCTCTACTTCCCCCTAATCTCGCAAGCCCAGTACACCAGTCGTGTAATGAAGGAGGTTAAGAACAGTTTCTTCGGCGGCAGCGTGAAATCCATGCTCAGCTATTTCGTTCAAGAAGAGAACCTTTCGGAAGACGAAATCAAGGAACTGCTTGATTTAATTCATAATTCATAATGCATAATTCTTAATATGTCAAATCTATTAATGTATTCCCTGAAATCGGCAATGGTGCTGGCCCTACTCTATCTGCCGTATATGCTCATGCTGCGTCGCGAGAGTTTCTTCCGCTTCAACCGCCTGATGCTGCTCGCCATCATGGTTTTGTCGCTACTGCTGCCCCTGTGCAACATTCCCGGTATGTCGCTCGACCGTCAGCCTGTGATGCATGCCGCCCAGGTTCAGATGATAGAACTAGGTATTCCTGTACACATGTTGCCCGAACTGCAGGTTACTGCCGACACGCCGTCCCAAACCGCCATCAGCATCTTCATGCTCGTCAGCCTCCTATATATTATAGGTATGGTGATGGTGTTGGTGACGAGACTTTGGCAAGTGGGTCGCCTGTGGTACGGGTTGAAGCGCGGTTCGCTGTGGCAGCAGCAGGAGGATGGCATCACCGTATGCTGTCATGCCGAACAGGTTATGCCCTTCAGTTGGATGAACAGCATCGTCATTAGCGAACAGGACTACCGCGAGGCAGGTCGCGAGATTGTCTTGCACGAGACAGGTCACATCCGCGGCGGCCATTCGTGGGACGTACTCATGCTCACGCTGGTGCAGATGGTGCAGTGGTGGAATCCGCTGGTCTATGTGCTGGGTATCAGCCTGCGCGATGTCCACGAGTACGAAGCCGACGACTACGTGCTGCGACAGGGCGTTTCGGCCCAGGAGTATCAACTGTTGCTCATTAAAAAAGCTGTTGGTTCAGGTTCCTACGCTTTTGCCAACAACTTCAACCATAGTTTAACCAAAAAACGTATCACTATGATGAAGAAATCAAAATCTAATCCGTGGATGCTGAGCAAGGCGCTCTACGTCATCCCTGTGGCTGCGTTGGCACTCAGCGCCTTCGCCACGCCCAAGTTCATCGCTCCCATCGAGAGCGCAGTATCGAAACTCGAAGGAATGAGCACGGAGAATGTTGACGAGAAATTAGTCTCTTTTAAACCCGGTGACCCGTCCCGCATAGGTTTTACAATCCTTAAGGGCACATGGGTAGAGCAAGAAGTAGATGGCAAGAACAGTTCTTTTATTGAGGAGAAAACAACTACGACACCTTATCTTCCTATCAATTCCGTTACCATAAAACTTGATGGCAAAGTAGTAGACGTCAATGACCTGTGCGATATGCCAGCTTCTGCCTTGAAGAAGTTCGAAAAGAAGTTCCCTGAACGCGAAGTCAATCTTGTGACTACGTCCGAAACAACAGACAAGAAGATGATTAATGTGAAGGAAGGTAGCCTGAAGGTCGTTGTCGATGGAGAGGAGATGACAGAGCAAGAGGCCGTGAAAGCCGTGGAAGGCAAGGAAATCAAGAACGCCGTCAGCATGCAGTCCGATGGTACGGCTGTGCTTGAAACCACGACAGCCGAACCCGATGACGAGCCTGTAGTCGACAAACCCGAAGTACTGCCCGAGTACCCTGGTGGCCAGAACGAATTCTGGACTTACATGCGCCAGACAGTCAAGTACCCGAAGGAGGCCTTGGAATGGGGTGTAGAGGGACGCATCTACGTGGAGTTCGTCGTGGAGAAGGACGGCAGCATCACGAACATCAAGGTCATTAAAGGCGCTGGTGAACTCAAGGAGGTCGTGGTTATGGCTCGCAAGGCCAAGGACGACTCGCCCGAGGAGATAAGGAAAGAGCATGAGGACAAGGGGCGCATCGCCCTGCAAGAAGAGGCAATGCGCGTAGTGAAAGCCATGCCGAAGTGGACGCCTGGTCGCCATAATGGCAAACCCGTTCGCACCAAGTTCGTCCTCCCCGTTTCCTTCCGCCTAAGATAATATCGTCCGAAGGCGGTCAGCGCCAAACTTTGCAAATCCGGTCCCGGCATTTTGTCTGGTCCGGATTTTTTTGTACCTTAGCACCATCATTTACAATAAAGAAGGAAAAACGATATGAAAGTATTGCTTATCAACGGAAGTCCACGCGAACAGGGGAACACCTTTACGGCCCTCTCGGAAGTGGCAAAGGCGCTGAATGCCGAAGGCGTGGAGACAGAAATCATCAGCATCGGCAAGAAGGCTGTGCAGGGTTGCATCGCCTGCGGATGGTGTGGAAGGGAAGGCAGATGCACGTTCCGCGACGACCTGTACTTCAAGGTATGGCGGGCTGTGAAAGACGGCATCGACGGACTCGTCATTGGCTCACCCGTCTATTATGGCGGTCCTAACGGTTCGCTTTGCGCCCTACTCGATCGCGTGTTCTACTCGCTTGGGGCCGACCTTCGCTTCAAGCCTGGAGCCAGCGTGGTTGTCTGCCGCAGAGGTGGTGCTTCGGCTGCCTTCGACCGCTTGAATAAATACTTCACCATCCTGAATATGCCCGTTGTCAGTTCGCAATACTGGAACATGGCCTACGGACAGACACCCGGTCAAGCCGCACAGGACGAGGAAGGCATGCAGACGATGCGCACCCTGGGCCGCAACATGGCGTGGATGATAAAGAAACTGGATGTCCGCAACGAGGGGCACCCGGAAATCGAGCCCCAGGTCCGCACCAACTTCATTCGATAATCAGTAAGGACAAACAGAAACGGCCCCCGATTGGAGGCCGTTTGTTTTTTATTCGATGGGAAACGTGGGAAGGCGTTGTCAGACACCATCGTCGCTGAGGTAGATGGAGTCGCCTTCCTCCAGGTCGAGGTTCTCGTCCTTAACAAAGGAGAAAGAGCCGCTGTCGGTGATGGTCATGAGAAAAGGCACGGACATGTCGCTGTCGGGATAGCTGACGGCAAAGGAAAAGACCAGTCCCTGTCCGGGTTCCACCTTCAGGAATCGAATGCCGTCCAGCATGGCGTTCTGGTAAAAGCTCTTATCCATGCTTGCGGCGAATGTGGCCTTGGTAAACGTCTTGTCGAAGAACACGTTCCCATCGCGACGAATCGTCAGCCGTATGGTGTTGTCGAGATACAGGTCTCCCATGTCGTCCTTCACCTTTGCCAACGAGTCGCAGGGTGTGCGCAGGATTTCGTAAACGTACTGACGGCCAGCCAGTCGCACGCTGTCCTTCACCTGCAGGTCAGGCAACTGCCGCGTCACCGCTTCGTGTTCGGGTGCCACCCAGGCATCTTCCTTCTTGTTCCCATTGCCGCAACTGGCCAGCACCATTGCCGCCACCGCCAGCACCATCCATAGTTTCATGTGATTCATGCGAATTAAACGATTGTTTTCTTGCGATTGATAAGATTTCTAGCGACAAAGTTACGAATAAATCCCAGAATAAGCAAGGTAACTGATTGATTTTAGCGGATTCCGCCGCCGAAGCCGCCTCCCGAGAAGCCGCCTCCGCCGCCCCACGACGATGAGCCGCCTTTGCCGGAGGCGCGAGCTTCGCGTTCTGCCTTGCTCATGGCTGCGCGGGCTGTACTGCGATGCATGGTCGAGCGGATGATGGGCAATGTGGTTTCGTTGGCCATCTGTTGTGCCACTTGGTCCATGTTGAAGTATTCGGGGTTGATGCGCTTCATTTCGCGGATGACCTGTTCGGCTATTCCGAAGAGGGTGGCGTATATCATGTAGTCTTTCCAGAGGCCTACTTCGCCCACGCTGCGTTCGTCCAGCAGGGTGAATTCCTGCAGGAATTTGCGGAGGCCGAATACCTTGCGCACCTCGTCCTCTTCGTTATGGTATTTGTAGAGGCTGGTTTTGGTGTGCAGGGTTTGTACGAACGAGTCGGTGTAGGACTGGTTTTGGTTGCTCTTCATCCACGCTTTCAGTTCGCGAGGTTCCAGTATGGTGTCTTTGCCAGCGGCGTCACGGAATATCTTGTGCACCATTTTCAGGAGTTGGGGGTAATTCGCGTCCTGGGGCAGTTGGTGTATGACGAAGCGCTGGTTTTCGATGCTGATGGCGCCGTCGTTGATGAGTCGCAGGATGCATGCCGACAGCAGGTTGTTGTAGTCGGCTCCGAAGTATTTGTAGGCATTCAGCACATCGTTGGCCTGTTGCAGATTGCCGCCATAGGGCAGGTCGCGGTACCAGAGGAGGTCTTTCATGATGCGCCTGCGCTTGCGCCACACGTAGAAGATGTATCCGAAGAAGCAGAGCAGGGGGAAGACGACGAATGCCAGGATGGTGAAGATGAGTGCAACGATGTCCTCACGAGTCATTTCATCTGTATAGTCGCTGTTTTCGAAGGCTCGTGTCTTCAGTTCCTCGAAGGTGCCTTCGCCTGCGAGTGTGGGCTGGAAGACGCCTTTTTCGAAGCGGGCCATCACTATCATGGCGCTGCGGCTTTGGAAGGGTTCGCTGCTTTCGGCTATGATGCTGTCGCCTTGGAAATTGATGTCGCCGATGTAGCGGAAGGCCCATATGCGGGCTGTGTCGGCAGACAGGTCGATACCGGGTTCGGGGACGATGACGAGGCGTACGTGTTCAGGGCTGGGTTTGATGCCTTCTGCCACGAACATGTACAGGAAGCCGTCGGCATCGGGATAGCTGCGCAGCAGGCCGCTGACGGTATATCGGGCCGTATAGGTGCGTTTGCCCCGTTCGCCGATTCCCCAGCAGAGTTCGTATCCGTCGCGGGTCGTGACGATGCCGCAGCGGTTGGTCTTCCACTGGCGGCTCTGGTCGATGTCCCACGTGGGCTGCAGTTCATAGGTCTGTCCCGTTTCGTCTGTGACGCTGAAATCGCTCAGCCGGCTGTCGCCCAGGTTTCCCACGACGATGTAGCACTCGGTGCCCTGCGAGTCGATGGTCATGTGTCGCGTCTCCGTGATGCGTGCATCGCCGTTGCGCTGCAGGACGACGTGGATGTCGAGGTCGTGCAGTTGGGGTTGGGCGAAGGCCGTCGCTGCCGCTGCCCACAGCACAAGGGCCGCGAGGAGTTTATTTCTTGAAAGCTTCATCGAGGTTGGGATAGTTCTTCTTCTCTTCATTATCCACACGCAGGTACTCCTTCTGTTCGAAGTGGAGCAGCGAGGCCACGATGCTCGAGGGCCACTGGCGAACCATACGGTTCATCTTCGTGGCGGTGTCGTTGTACACCATTCTCGACAGACGCACGTTTTCCTCGTACTGCTTCATGCCGCTCATGGCCTCCTGATAGAGGCTGGCTGCCTTCAGGTCGGGATATGCCTCACCGATGGCTATCAGGCGACCCATCACCTCGTTCAGCGCCGAGGTCTGCTCGTTGACGGCCTCAGGCGTGTTCACCTGTTCGCCGCGACGCTGCTGGATTACCTCCACCAGGGTCTCCGACTCGTGTTTCGCATACTGGGCGGCAGTCTTCGCTAGAGCCAGAACGGCGTCCCAACGCGAGTTCAACTGCACCTCGATTTGGCTGAGGGCATTCTTGCAGAGTTCATCGAGATTGACCAGCGAGCGCTGGGTCATAATGAAATAACCGATGACGATTACCGCCACGACAATAAGAATAATTGCTACCATTTTTCTATTCGTTTTAAAGGTTTTGCGACATCAAAGTTACGATAAACCGCGGAGAATACAAAGTCTTCGGCCGATTTTTATGACGTTCCTGGCGGAGGGTTGCAAGGCTTCGCTTGACACACAGCTGTGTGACAAGAGAAACGACGCATCGTTAGGCGCCTAGGAATAGTAATCCTTCCCTTGTCACACAATTGTGTGTCAAGAAGAAGAAAGTATCGCTCCGCGTTTGGAAATGTGACGGAAAAGCCGTAACTTTGTTTGGCTTTAATTCAAACGACTATGTCCATTCATCACTACGACTACATCATTGCGGCCAATCCGCCTGCCTCGCGTGGGGCAGACTCGGCCGAACCCCTCAGCCACCATGTAAGGCTGTTGCATTCGACGTGCGTTCCTGCCAACCAGTTGATGGAAGAGATGCACCGTCAGGAACCGACCCTGAGCGTGGGAACCTGCATTGCCGCCGTTTCTGCCTTGGCCCGTGCGCTGGGTCAGCTGCTGGCAGACGGCCATTCGGTGGAGATTCCTGATGTGGGAGTCTTGCAACCCAGCATCTCTGGTCGCGTTTCGGAGACGGCCCGCGGACCTGTCGCCAGCGACGTGCACATCAGCGGCATCCGCTTCACTCCCAGCACGGAACTGCTGGCAGAGGCCAACGAGGGAAAGGCAACCTTCAATCCCCACGGCATGCGCCAACAGCCGACTGACAACGAGGTGCAGGCCTTCCTCGCGGAACACTTCGCCCAGCACCCCACACTCAGCCGCAAACAGCTTGTCGGGCGTTTCAACCTCACTCGCTATCAGGCACTTGTGCTCCTGCGCCGCCTCGTATCCGAGGGGCAGTTACAACCTGCAGGCTCGCGTTCTACAGCCTGCTACACCCGTTCCACACAAGGGTAATTACTCGAGGAACGAACGCAGGCGGCTCAGGTATTCAGCCGTATAATCTCGATAGGAAAGGGCATGTTCCGTGCCTGGCGTCACCCACAGGGACTTGGGTGCGGGCTTTGCCTCGTACAGCGGCTTCACCATCCATGAAGGTACGAAATGGTCGTTGTCGCCATGAATGAACAGCATCGGCCAACGGCACTTAGCGACCTGTCGCAGAGGGCTGGCCTCGCCAAAGCTCCACCCGTTTCGCAGGCGGCACAACAGCGAAGTGCTGTACATCAGCGGGAAATCGGGCAATCCGAACTCATCCTTCAGTTCATAGCTGAACTCGTCCCACACGCTGGTGTAGCCGCAATCCTCCACAAACCGCACCTCCTTCACTTCCTCGGGCATCTCTTCGCCGCTCACATTCATCGTTGTGGCAGCACCCATCGACACCCCGTGAACCACGAAACTGTCGGAACGGAACAATCCTGCAGCCACACGCATCCAACAGAGCACGTCGAGCCGCTCCTTCCAACCCATGCCGATAACCTCGCCCTCGCTCAACCCATGAGCATGCAGGTCGGGCATCAGCACGTTGTACCCCAATTCCTGGTGGTAAAGCCGTCCGATATACATAAAGTCGATAGCGCAGTTGCGCCACCCGTGCAGCACAATAGCGACGGGACTTCCAGGCCGACTCGAAACAAAATAACCATGATGTCGTTCGCCCGTTGGCATCGTCACGAACGTATCTCGCAAACCATCCGTGCAGCGAAGGCTGTCCAGCCAATCCGCCAGCTCCGGGTGCTGCTCCACAAGATGTCTGAAACAGCGGGCCGTATCCTCGCGCTCACCCTCAGGTGCCAACGAGTACCTCAACATATACACCCCGCCGCCCAGCAGCAATCCCACAATCACCGCCACCAGCGCCCCCACCGCATACCAAACCTTCCTCATTCAGTTATCTTCTGGAAGCGGGGGACGAGGGATTTCATGACGGTCCAGGCTACGAGGTAACCCACGGCGCAGAGGCAGAAGACAATCATGTAGCTGGCTTCCTTGCCTTCGAATCCGGCAAAGGAGAACTGGCTGCCCTGCGCCTCGGCATAGTCGAAGAAGAGACCCGCCCCCCAGTTGATGGCGAAGGATGCAATGCCGCCTGCCATAGTGCCGATACCCGTGATGGTGGCTACTGTGGAACGGGGGAACATATCGCCGATGGTGGAATAGAGATTCGCCGACCAAGATTGGTGACCGGCTCCTGCCAAACCGATGATGACGGCAGGGAACCAGGCGCTATACACGCCCAGCGGCTGAGCCAGCAATGCCGTCAGGGGGAAGAAGGCAAAAAGCAGCATGGCTCGCATGCGGCCTGCATAGGCCTCCATGCCTCGCTTCTCTACAAAGTATTTGGGCAGATAGCCGCCGCCAATGCTCAGGAGCGTTACGATGAGGTAAAGCACGAAGATGAGCATTACGGCCTGGGGCGAATCGCTGCGGTAGCCGTACTGGTCGCTGAAGTATGCCGGTGCCCAGAACAGGAAGAACCACCAGACTCCGTCGGTAAAGAACTTGCCGGCAATGAAGGACCATGTCTGCCTGTAGCAGAAGCAGCGCAGGAAGGGGATTTGCGGCTCATCGGCACTCGTCTCCTTTGCCGCAACAGTTTCGCTGCCTACGGGGCTGTCGTCCTGACGGATGTAGGCCAGCTCTGCCTCGTTCACATGGCGGCTCAGCGACGGTTTCTCGTACATCGACATCCAGAAGAACATCCACACAAAGCCCAGTGCACCGATGATGATGAAAGCCATCTCCCAGCCGAACAAACGTGCCAGATAAGGAATGGAGGCAGGTGCCAGCAAGGCTCCAATCGAAGCACCGGCGTTAAAGATACTGGTGGCCAGCGCACGGTCCTTGCGAGGGAAATATTCCGCCGTCACCTTGATGGCAGCAGGGAAATTGCCCGCCTCGCCCAACGCCAGCACAAAGCGGCAGAAGAGGAACAGATAGACGGACAGCGTGCCGGCAGTCAGCGTCAGCAGCGAGGCCATACGCAAGGCCCCCCAACCGCAGACGGCATGTAGACAGGCACCCAGACTCCACACGAAGATGGCAATCAGATAGCCCTTTCGCGTCCCCATCCAGTCGATGAAGCGACCCGCGAACAAACTGATGCCGGCGTATGCCAACGAGAAGAAGCCCGTAATCAGTCCGTAATCGGCAGACGACCATCCAAACTCCGGAGCGATAAAATCCTTCCACGTCAGCGAAAGCACCTGACGGTCCATATAGTTCACCATGGTGGCAACAAACAGCAGGCTGCAAATCCACCACCGCCAATTAGTCTTGATGTTATTCATGATTAGAAATTAAAGTATCGTTTTGCATTGTAATAGCATATGTCCTCCACCATCTGGTCGACACGTGCCTTCTCGTACCCGTCATACGGCACTTCGCCGCGTTCGATGTCTTCCCCGATGAGGTTGCACAGCACGCGACGGAAATACTCGTGGCGAGTGTAGGAAACAAAGGAGCGAGAATCCGTGAGCATGCCCACGAAGCGGCTCAGCAGGCCCAGCACCGACAGCGTGTTCATCTGCTCCTGCATGCCCTTTATCTGGTCCATGAACCACCATCCCGAGCCCCATTGCATCTTGCCCGGAATCGAGCCGTCCTGAAAGTTGCCAATCATCGTGGCCACCATCTCATTGTCGGCAGGATTCAGGTTGTAAACGATACTCTTGGCCAGTTTTCCCTTGGAATCCAGACGGTCGAACAGTCGCG
Organism: Bacteroidaceae bacterium; assembly: GCA_017617235.1. Taxonomy (GTDB): domain Bacteria; phylum Bacteroidota; class Bacteroidia; order Bacteroidales; family Bacteroidaceae; genus Physcousia. The sequence goes on from JAFZWQ010000031.1 coordinate 61,332, forward strand.
CCATAGCCTGGGAATTTATCCCCTGCCCGATGCTGTCGAAGCCCGTATCAGGACCCGCCAGTTGCATCAGGCGGCTGTTATTGTTGCGTTGGGGACCATAGTGGAATTGCTGTGCCCAACCCATCTCGTGGTTCATCTCGCAGAACAGTTCCAGCATCGCCGTCTTGAACTTTGCCGTCTGTTCCTGGTTCAGTTCCTTTCCGCTGCGGATTTGGCCGAAGATGGCATCAATCTCCGCCTGCGTGTAGGGTTCCGAGAAGAAGTCGCCCAGCCCATGGTCGCTCAGTCGGCAGCCCACCTCGTGGAAATACTGCTGACGACGGCGCAGGGCATCCGCCATACGGGGGAACGTATCAATCGACACATCGGCAACCTCCGCCAGACGGTCCACATACTGGTTCCAGGCCTGTACGTTCTCCACAGCCATCGCCTTGTCCGGACGCCAAGCCGGCAACATCAAGGTGGATTTACGATTTGACGATTCATTCTTTCCTATTTCCTCTGCATAGGCGCGATGGAAACGCAGGTCGTCCACGGGGTCGTCCGTGGTGCAAACCACCTCCACCCCATAGCGGCGCATCAGTCCACGTGCCGTCATCTCAGGGTCGTTCTGCAGGCGGTCGTTACATGTATCGAAGATTTCCCTGGCGGTTTCGGGGTTCAGACGTTTGTCGATACCAAAGGCCGTCTTCAGCTCCAGGTGCGTCCAGTGGTACAGGGGGTTACGCATGCAGTAAGGCACGGTTTCCGCCCACGCCTGGAACTTTTCCCAATCCGAGCCGTCGCCCGTCACCAACCGTTCCGGAACACCATTGGCACGCAAGGCCCGCCATTTGTAATGGTCGCCGCTAAGCCACAAATCCGTGATACTGCGGAAACGATAGTCCTCGGCCACCTGTTGGGGATTCAGGTGACAATGGTAGTCGATGATGGGAAGCCGACTGGCGTGTTCGTGATAGAGCCGTTGCGCTGTCTCGCTTTGCAACAGGAAGTTCTCGTCCATGAAAGGTTTCATACACAAAGGGCTTTAGTTACATGGCAAAGGCATTGAAGCCGCCATCCACCACAGCGACGGTTCCCGTTACGAAACGCGCTGCGTCGGACATCAGGTAATGAATGGTTCCGCACAGTTCCTCGGGCTCTCCCATGCGACCGAACGGTGTCTGTCGGATGACGTCCTGTCCGCGCTGGGTGAAGCTGCCGTCGGGATTCGTCAGCAGGGCCCTGTTCTGCTCGGTGATGAAGAAACCAGGGGCTATGGCATTCACGCGGATTCCCTCGCCGAACTTCTTGGCGCACTCTGTTGCCATGTATGCCGTAAAGTTCGATATGCCAGCCTTTGCTGCAGCATAACCGCAAACGCGGGTCATGGGACGGAAGGCTGCCATCGACGAGAAGTTGATAATGCTGCCCTTGCCCTGCTTCACCATGGGTTCGAGGAAGACTTGTGTGGGAATGACCGTTCCCGTCAGATTCAGGTTCAATACCGTCTGGAACTGTTCGGGGTCGAGGTCGAAAAAGGTCTTGTCAGGAGCAATCGTTGCACCGGGCATGTTACCTCCCGCCGCATTCAACAACGTGTCGATACGACCGTAGCGGGCCAGGATGTCCGCCAAGTTCTGCTTCAGGATGCTGGCATTCATCACATCCGTCTTCAGGAAAAGGGCCTCGCCCCCTGCCTTGCGGATGTCTGCTACGATGGTCTCTCCCACTTCTTGTTTGCGTCCCAAAATGACAACTTTGGCGCCCTCGGCAGCCAGATACTTGGCGATGGCACGACCCAGTACGCCGGTGCCACCCGTTATTACCACGACATTGTCGCGGATATCAAAAAGCATGTTATTCATAAAATCCTGGTTGTTTATAATCGATTCCTAATTCACGGTCCACGGTGGCCAGTATGCCCTGCACCTGTCCCATGGCAAACATGCGGCCCAACAGCGTGTAGCCGGCATTGTGTCCGTGACTGCTTTCATCAAAGATGCCGCCTGGCTCGTCGGTGAATGTCATGCCGTGATCCACCCTCATGGGCACATGATGTGCTTCTTTTTCGAAGATGCGGCATAGTTCCACCAAGTCGGCACGTCCGCCCAGATGACTGGCTTCCGTAAAGTCGCCGTTGGGGAAGATGTGGCACGAGCGAAGGTGAACGAAGTGGGTACGCGAGGTAAACTTTCTGGCCATCTCCACTACATTATTGTAAGCCCCTGCCGACAGGCTGCCAGCGCAGAAGGTCAAACCGTTGTGTGGATTAGGCACAGCATCCAGGAACCACTGGATATCCTCCTCGGTCCGCACGATACGCGGCAGTCCCAGAATCTCGATGGGAGGGTCGTCGGGGTGCACACACATGTTCATGTCGCACTCTTCGCAAACGGGCATGATAGCTTCGAGGAAATATTTCATATTCTCTCGTAACTTATTCTTATCTACATCTTTATACAGCTCCAAAAAGTCGCGAAACTTCTGAATAGGCGCTTCGTCGTTCTCGCTGAAGTTACCCGATACAAAGCCCTGCGTCTTGATGACTATATTCTCCACCAACTTATGCTCTTTCTCGGGTGTCATCGTTGCTGCCAGCGCATCAGCCTCTGCCAAAACGTTGCGTCCTGGGAAGTCACAGAACGAGGCCCATTCCTCGCGCGCGCCCTCGCGCCGTAGAATAAAGATGTCAAAATAGGCAAATTCGGCATACGAGAAATAAAGATTCGTCGAGCCGTTGGGGTTGGCATGCAGCAAATCGGTGCGTGCCCAATCCAGCACCGGCATAAAGTTGTAGCAAACGGTATGTATGCCCTCGGCTGACAGATTGCGCAGACTCTCCTTGTAGATTTCTATCTGTTGGTCACGGTCGGGACCTCCATATTTGATGGTTTCCGTTACCGGTAGGCTTTCCACCACGCTCCATCGCAGTCCCTCGGCCTCGATGTATTGACGCAAGTCTCGAATGGCCTCGCGTGTCCAAACCTGCCCCAGAGGCACATCGTGCAGAGCGGTAACAATGCCCTCTACGCCAATCTGCCGCAACATTTTCAACGTTATCTTATCTTTCTTCCCAAACCATCTCCATGTTCTTTCCATAGTTCTTCGCTTATGATTTATAGGGTGATACCATTCTTGAATATGGCTATTTCTGCATAGCCGCGCTGTTCGCTGGTGGTGTGCACGCTGCCATTAACTATGGCAAGCACCGTTGCCTTGAAACGTTCCAACAGGCTGTCCATCGACTCTCCCTCAACGAGCGAACCAGCACTAAAGTCTATCCAATGAGGCTTCTCGCTGGCCAGACGGTTGTTTGTGGCCACCTTCATCGTGGGAACGAATGTAGAAAATGGCGTGCCGCGTCCCGTTGTGAACAGGACTAGCTGACAACCCGCAGCAGCCAACGCTGTGGATGCTACGAGGTCATTACCAGGTGCTGAGAGCAGATGCAAGCCGGACTGTTTGCCAATGCGTTCGCCATAGGGCAACACACCACAGACAGGCGACGAACCCGACTTCTGGGTGCATCCCAGAGCCTTTTCCTCGAGGGTCGAAATGCCGCCGGCCTTGTTTCCGGGCGACGGATTTTCGCCTACAGGTTCGCCATGCGACAGGAAATATTCCTTGAAGTCATTAATAAGATGAATGGTTTGCTGCAAGAGTTCGGGTGTGGCGCAACGCTTCATCAAAAGGGTTTCGGCTCCAAACATCTCAGGCACCTCCGTCAGCACCGTCGTACCTCCCTGCTCCATGCAGAGCCAGTCGGAGAAACGACCCAAAAGCGGATTTGCCGTAATGCCTGAGAAACCGTCCGAGCCGCCACACTTCAATCCGATGCGCAGTTTGGAAAGCGGCTGTTCCGTACGCTGGAAGCCAGCGGCCTGACGATACAGTTCCGTGAGCAGAGCAACGCCGTGTTCCACCTCGTCGCCCTCAACTTCCTGACACGTCATAAAGCGCACGCGCTGCTGATCGTAATCGCCACAGAACTTCTGGAACTCGCGGGGTTGGTTGTTCTCACATCCCAGTCCCACCACCATAATGCCACCAGCATTGGGATGGTGTACCATGTCGCGCAGAATCTTGCGTGTATTCTCGTGGTCCTCGGAAAGCTGCGAGCAGCCATAGTTGTGGGGGAAGGCCACGATGGCATCCACTGCTCCACCCTGCTGAAAGACTTCCGCCTTCACACGGTCCACAATCTTGCGAACGATGCCATTTACGCAACCCACCGTAGGAATAACCCACACCTCGTTGCGGATGCCCACCTGTCCGTCGGAACGTAAAAAGCCCTGGAATGTGGAAGGAGAAGCGGAAAACGGACGAACGGCCTGCGGCTGAATGCGGATTTCGCTGTAATCCAGCGTGCCGCTCAGGTTTGTAGCAATATCGCGATGGTCCATCAGCGCCCCCTTGGCAACAGGGTGCTTGGTGTGTCCGATGGGGAAACCGTACTTGATGACGGTTTCGCCCTCTTGGAAATCTCGTAAAGCTATCTTGTGACCAGCCGGTATGCCAGGAAGGTCCTGCAGGGCCACGGCCACATTGTCGTCGGGATGAATCTGGATGGTCTTCATAGGATGCTCTCCACCGTTGCCATCATGCCGTGCTCTTGAATCGAATCCAAGCATTCAGCAACACGTTGCGTCAGACCAGGAATCTCGTTCAGATCGCCCTGTTCGCCCCAGATGATATCGCTGGCTGCCAGCACGCCCTGGGCCACCTTTTTCGTGTCACCCGTCTGCCACAATTCGCTGAGCAGACTCACGATACGCTGGTCGTCATTGGGCTGTATGGGAGTACCGTCGGCACGCTTTCCACCCCGATAATAGGTGATAATTGCTGCCAGTCCCAACACAATGCCTTGCGGCAGGCTGCCCTTGCGCTCCAGATACTTGCGCAAACCAGGCAGGTCGCGTGTCTGGAACTTGGGGAAGGAATTCAGCATGATGCTTGTCAACTGATGGTCGACGAATGGATTCTGGAAACGCTCCAGCACATCGTCGGCAAACTGCTTCAGCTCGTCGGCGGGTAAATCCAGTGTGGGCAACAACTCTTCATACATCACCTTGCGAACGAAGCGTCCCACCACGGGGTGCTGACAGGCATCGCGCACAATGTCGATACCCGACAGGAAGGCAACAGGCGACAGAACCGTATGCGGACCATTAAGCAGCGTCACCTTGCGTTCGTGGTAAGGAGATTCGTCGTGGGTGAAGATGACATTCAGGCCTGCCTTGGGTGCAGGGAACTCACGCTCCAGCTGTTCAAGAGACAAGTTCGGAGCCGTCTCGATGACCCACAAGTGGAATACCTCGCCCTGCGATACCATGTTGTCCTCGTAACCCAGGCGATGTTGGATGGCGGCGATATCCTTTCTGGGGAATCCGGGCACGATGCGGTCCACCAGCGTGACACAGACATAGCAATATTTGTCGAACCACTGCAGGAAGGCCTCTGCCTTTGCACCCATCTCTTCGCGCCACAGTTCGATATAGCGGTGTATGCACTCCGTCAGGTGCTTTCCATTTTGGAAAATCAGTTCACAGGGCAGGATGATGAGTCCCTTCTCGGGGTCACCGTCGAAAGCCAGAAAACGCTGCCACAGCAACTGTGTCAACTTGCCGGGATAACTGGCAGCTGGCTGGTCATTCAGCTTGCAGGCAGGGTCGAAGGCGATGCCGGCCTCGGTAGTATTGGAAACCACGAAACGGATGTCGGGCTGCTTGGCCAGGTTCCAGTAGCTAGCGGTATCAGCATAGGGATTGATGGTGCGACTGACGCAATCTATCATCTCCAGCGAATCCACAGCCTTGCCTGCCTGCAAACCCTGCAGGTTCACGTGGTACAGGCAATCTTGCGCCTCCAATCGTTCCACCATACCTGTTGCCAGGGGCTGCACGATGACTACGTTGGCATCGAACCCGACGCTCTGATTCATATGTGTGATAATCCAATCGACGAAGGTACGCAGAAAGTTACCTTCGCCAAACTGTACGATGCGCTCTGTGCGCTGCGGCTTCTCAGCCGTTTGTTTATTTAAGGGTTGCATATTATAAGATGTATTAAAGTTTCACTCTTCTGCGGGCAGGTCTCGATTCGTTCTGCACGTGATCCAGTGCCGTCACCACATAGGTGTAACGGTTCTTACCTCCGCTATAAGGGAGTTTCAGGAACGTGTCGCCCGTAATGGTCACGATGCCGCTGGGGTCGTATAGATTCACACGCTTTCCCTTCTCGAAACGGTACACCACATAACGGGTGGCCTTGTCCATTTCGGTCTTGCCCTTCGGAGCAGTCCAGAACAGCACGGGGCCATCTTCCATCCAAACCACTCTCACTTTCTTCACGCGACGCGGAGCCTTCTTGTCAAGCCAAGGCATCTGTGGCTGCAGAGCGGGATAGGGATGATAGTACTGACGCAACACAGTGGTGTAGTTCTGTGGATTGTCCACACACGCTTTGGCGTACCACTGGCACGAACCCACCACATTGGGCAGTGCGCGCTGCAGGTTGTATTTCTGGAACACTTGGTGAGCCTGTGGGTTCGTGGTATCGGCGTACTTCACGGTGCGCTCCACGTCCTGGCCGATAATCAGGGGACGTCCGCCTGCATTGGCATCCCACCAATAGGCCAGCGTAGCGTAGTCGGCCGCCTTGTTGCCGATTTCCCAATAGATTTGCGGAATATTGTAATCCACCCATCCCTGCCGAATCCACTCCAGCACGTCAGCATACAGGTCGTCGTAGTTCTGCAGACCGTTTGTCTGACTGCCGTTGGGGTCGTTCTTCTGGTTACGATAGATACCAAAGGGCGAAACACCGAACTTCACCCAAGGTTTCGTGGAATGTACGGTTTGATACAGATCGCGAATGAACAGGTTCACGTTCTGTCGGCGCCAATCGTCGCGGTTCATGCCCTGTCCGTACATGCTGTAGGAACGGTCGTCGGGAATGGGCAGTCCAGCCACGGGATAAGGATAGAAATAGTCGTCGATATGAAGTCCGTCCACATCATAGCGACTCACGATGTCCTGTGCCACTTCGCAGATGTAGGTGCGGTTCTCGGGTATTCCCGGGTCGAAAAGCCACAGTCCGTCGTACTCAAAGAAACGCTCGGGGTGCTGCCGGTAGTATGCACTGGTGAGCATAGGCGTGGCCTTTGTCTTGGCCCTGTAGGGGTTAATCCATGCGTGCAGTTCCATGCCACGGCGGTGACATTCGTCAATCATCCACTGCAGGGGATCCCACATGGGTTCGGGCGCCAGTCCCTGCTCTCCCGTCAAGAATCTACTCCAGGGCTCCATGTTGCTTTGGTACAGGGCGTCGCCCTCTGCTCGCACCTGGAACAGGATAACGTTGATGTTCGACTTCTTCAGCTCGTCGAGTTGGTACGTCAGCGTCTGCTGCATACGGTCGCGTCCGATGCCCTTCCACTGGTTGTTTACACACTGTATCCACGCACCGCGGAATTCACGTTTGGGCTGCTGTGCCACCACTGCCAACGGCAACAGGAGCAACATTAAAAGGAGGTTTTTCTTCATTGTTATAAAAAATATTTCCACAAAGATACAAATTAATTAACAATTCACCATTAACAATTCATAATTATTGTTAACTTTGTAGGAAAATATGGAATAGGCAGATGGAAGAGAACATCAAAATAAAAGGCGCCAGGGTGAACAACCTAAAGAACATCGACTTGGAAATTCCACGCGATAAACTGGTTGTCGTCACCGGTGTCAGCGGCTCGGGCAAATCCAGCCTGGCCTTCGACACACTGTATGCCGAAGGGCAGCGGCGCTATGTAGAAAGCCTCTCGTCCTATGCCCGCCAGTTCCTGGGTCGCATGCAGAAACCCGAGTGCGACTACATCAAGGGCATTCCCCCCTCCATCGCCATCGAACAGAAGGTTTCGAGCCGCAATCCGCGTTCCACCGTGGGAACCTCGACGGAAATCTACGACTACCTGCGTCTGCTCTTTGCCCGCATCGGCCGCACCTTCTCGCCCATCAGCGGCAAGGAGGTTCGCAAGCACACCACCGAGGATGTCATCCAGACGATGCTCACCTATGGTCGTGGCACCAAGTTTGCCGTACTGTGTCCGTTGCATGTACCCGAGGGACGCACTCTGCTCGAACAGTTGGAAATGGAACTGAAAGCCGGTTTCGTGCGTGTCGAGGTGGACAGCGAAATCCTCCGCATTGAGGATTTAATGGCAAAAGACAAAAGTCTAAAGGCAAAAGACAGCCAAGACCTTTCGCACTTAGCCCTTAGTCCTTCGCCTATCAACCTTGTTATCGACCGCCTGACGGTGAGCGACGAAAAGGATGTCATTGCCCGTCTGGTGGACTCTGCCGAAACGGCTTTCTACGAAGGCAACGGCGAAATGATGCTTCGATTCTACCCTGCCGGCATCCTACACGCCTTCAGCATGCGCTTCGAGGCCGATGGCATCACCTTCGAGGAGCCTTCCGACAAACTGTTTGCCTTTAACTCACCCGCTGGTGCCTGTCCCGAATGCGAGGGCTTCGGACGCATTGTGGGTATCGACGAACAGCTGGTTGTCCCCAACTCTGCCCTGTCGGTTTATGAAGGGGCCGTTATGCCTTGGCGCGGCGAGAAGCTGAGCGAATGGAAGAATTGGTTCATCCGTTTCAACTCGGAACGCGGCTTCCCCGTTCACAAACCCTACTTCCAACTTTCGCGCGAGGAGAAGGACTGGCTGTGGCACGGAACTTTCCCTGCCCGTCTCACCCCCGAGCAGCGCCGTCTGGCACCCGAGGAGGAAGAATGGGGGGTGGTAAGCATCGATGCCTTCTTCGACTACCTGCGCGAAGGGCAGTACAAGATACAGAACCGTGTTATGCTGGCTCGCTACAGGGGAAAGACGCTGTGTCCCAAGTGCCACGGAACGCGTCTGAAACCCGAGGCCAACTACGTGAAGGTGGGCGGACGCAGCATCACCGACCTAGTGGACCTGCCTATCACGGAACTGAAACGCTGGTTCGACGATCTACAACTCACGGAACAAGAAGAGCGCATCGCCCAGCGCATCATGGTGGAAATCCGGAACCGTCTGGGATTCTTGCTCGATGTGGGGTTGGGTTACCTCACCCTGAACCGCCTGTCGAACTCGTTGTCGGGCGGCGAGAGCCAGCGCATCAACCTGGCCACCTCGCTGGGTAGCAGTCTGGTGGGCTCGCTCTACATCCTGGACGAACCCAGCATTGGCCTGCACAGCCGCGACACCCAGCGCCTCATCAACGTGCTGCGTCAGTTGCGCGACTTGGGGAATACGGTGATTGTGGTTGAGCACGACGAGGAAATCATGCGTGCTGCCGATTGGCTCATCGACATTGGTCCCGATGCGGGTCGCCTCGGTGGTCAGGTCGTCTACCAAGGACCGCCAATCCTTGACATTCAGAGTAATCAGAGTACTCGGAATACTCGGAATATCGAAAGCCACACGCTGGCATACTTGAATAGCGAGGAGACACTGCCCGTACCCCAAAGCCGCAGGCCGTGGAACAATTATATAGAGGTAAAAGGTGCTCGAGCCAATAACCTAAAAGGCATCGACGTACGGTTCCCGCTGAACGTAATCACTTGTGTCACAGGCGTCAGCGGCTCAGGCAAATCCACGTTGGTAAAGGACATCCTATATCTGGCCATGAAGCGATATTTCGACGAACCTGCCGACCGTCCGGGCGAACACCTGTCGCTGGAAGGCGATATGTCGCAGGTACGCCACATCGAGTTCATCGATCAGAACCCCATTGGAAAATCCACGCGTTCTAATCCCGTCACCTACGTCAAAGGCTGGGACGAGATTCGCAAACTATTTGCCGCACAGCCGCTGGCCGTCCAGATGGGCTACACCGCTGGCCATTTCAGCTTCAACACCGAAGGAGGCCGCTGCGAAGAATGCAAGGGCGAAGGCACCGTCACTGTCGAGATGCAGTTCATGGCGGACCTGGTGCTGGAGTGCGAATCGTGTCACGGACGGCGTTTCAAGAACGACATTCTGGAGGTTAAGTTCCAAGGGCGCGACGTGTGCGAAATCCTGGACATGACGGTGAACCAGGCCATCGAATTCTTCACGGAGCACAAGCAGAAGCGCATCGTCAGCCGTCTGAAGCCGCTACAGGACGTAGGCTTGGGTTACATCAAACTGGGTCAGTCATCCAGCACCCTTTCGGGCGGCGAGAACCAGCGCGTAAAGCTGGCCTACTACCTGGGTCAGGAGAAACACGAACCCACGCTGTTCATCTTCGACGAACCCACCACGGGCCTGCATTTCCACGACATACGGAAACTTATGGCGGCCTTCGACAAACTCATCGCCCACGGGCACACCATCGTCATCATCGAACACAACCTCGATGTCATCAAGTGTGCCGACCACGTTATCGACCTGGGCCCCGACGGGGGCGACCGCGGTGGCGAACTCGTGGTCCAAGGCACTCCGGAACAGGTGGCCGCATGTGCTGCCAGCTACACGGGGCAATTCCTGAAAGACAAACTCACCAAACCATAATCATCATAAACTTGCGCAGCAATTCGTGGGTGTTACGAAGTCGGGAAAAACTAGTTTCCTCGAACAGCTATTGGATTTTACCCTTCTGGACCACCGCGCATTTATACCAAGACTACTTCTTTGCCAACGAGTCTCTAACTTTAAGCATTAAACACTATACTATATGCTTAGAGAGCGCCCAAAGTAACCATTTCTATCAACAGAATTGTATTATCAGTGCAAAGTTAGTGTTGAATTGATTCTCATCGAATTATTTTGATATTTTACGCACTTTTCGTAACTTCGGGCCATGAAAGCATAAAAAAGAGGATACCATGATTACGAATGCGAATTTTTCCAATGTCGGGAAACTGGTGGAATACATGCATGGGGTGCCCTATGATGTGAGCCACACGAGGTTGTACAATGCCGATGAGTTGTACGAGGGGTACGACCCGAAGAGACCTGAGACGTTCGATGAATGTTTCGACACGAAGATTTATCGGCATTATCTGGAGACGGGGAAGCAGACGAACGACATACGGGAATCGATGGCTCGCACGCTGCACGACCACGGGGTTTACGTTGCGCTGGGTGAGTTTATCCGGGAGCACGACTACCTGCGCTGCATTGGCGTGATGGGAGGACACGGGTTACTGCGAACGGACCGGATGTACCGCGAAATAGTTTTCCTGAGCAAACGGCTGACGAAGATGGGATTCTACATGCTGAGCGGTGGCGGACCGGGAGCCATGGAGGCTACACACCTGGGGGCATGGATGGCGGACCGTCACGACGACGAGGTGGAGGATGCACTGCACACGATGGAGAAGGCGCCCTCGTTCCGGTGTTCCGGATGGTTGGAAACGGCATTCGAGGTGATGCAGAAATACCCACAGACGAAATACGAGAGTCTGGGCATACCGACTTGGCTGTACGGGCACGAGCCATCGACGCCACTGGCCACACATATTGCAAAATTCTTTGATAACAGCATACGCGAAAATTGCATCCTGACGTTGGCCTTCGGTGGCATCATCTACACGCCGGGCAGTGCGGGAACCATGCAGGAAATCTTCCAGGATGCGGTGCAGAACCACTATCTGTCCTTTGGATTCTCGAGTCCCATGATATTCCTGGGCTCACATTTCTGGACAGAGGAGATGCCGACATATCCGCTGTTGAAAACGCTGATGGATAACGGGAAATACAAGAATCTGCGACTGACACTGACCGACGACCCCGAAGAGGTGATGCAGGAACTGATTAAGTTCCAGCACAGCGCAAACGTACACCCCGAGGATTTCTGCCTACATTAATTATTCAGTCCTTTTTCAATCCAGTCGTCGATGAGCCAGCGAGCCAACGACGAACGGTTGGGAATCTGTGGCAGGCGGTCACGTGTGAACCATCCCCCACTGCCCAGTTCGGAACGTTGCAGCTGAATTTCACCGCCGTCGTATTCGGCTGTAAAGCCCACCATCAGTCCAGCCGGATAGGGCCAAGGCTGGGAGGCGAAGTAACGGATGTTTCGTACACGTATGTGGGTCTCCTCCCACACCTCGCGCTGAACGCACTGCTCCAACGTCTCGCCCGTCTCCACAAAGCCGGCCACCAGTCCGTAGTGGTTTCCGCGGAAGTTGAGAGCATGCACCAGGAGAACCTCGTCGCCTCGGGTGACGCGGACGATGATGGCGGTCTGCAACTGAGGCCACAGTTCCTTGCCGCATTCGGTACAGTGCTTCGAGATATCCGTGTGCCACTTCATGGGGGCACCGCAACAGCCGCAATACTTTGAGTTCTGGTCCCAATAGACCAACTCGGCACACTTGCCAGCCAACTGGTACATCTCGGGCGACAGCACCTCGAACGTCTGCCTGAGGCCCATCATCTGCAGGTCCGCACGGTCCGTCACAGGACTGTCCAGCCGATAGATATGAGCAACCCCCTGGGGAGACTGTATGTCGGTAACATGCTCCCACGGCTGGAAGTCGACGGGGGGCGTTTCACCAGAAGGGATGTGTCCCTCGCTGGTGAGCAACACATCCCCCTGACAATATGCAAAATACAGGTCAGTCATCGGTCTCCTCGTCGGTTTCCTCGTCCTTGCTTTCCGTATCTTCCGTACTCTTCGTGTCGCGCTGGCGACGGGCAGAGGCTACGGGAGGCTCGGACTTTTTCTGTTCCTTCTCCAACTTCTTGCGGGCCTTTTCATCAGCCTTGGCGGCCTTCTGCTTCTGCTTCAACTGCTTTTCGTAGTATTTGTTACGTTCTTTCTGCAGTCGCAGGGCTTCCTGGTTACTGATGCGACGGTTCGGAGTCAAGGGAGCGGCGTTTTTCTTTTCGGGCTTCTTCTCAGCAGCTTTCTCGGAGTCCTTCGCAGTCGTCCTCGCAGCTACGGAATCTGCCTTCTCGGCAGCAGCCTTTTGTCTTTCGGCACGCTTGGCCGCCCGCTCTGCCTGCTCGGGAGTCATGGTTTTCTCGGACTTCTTGGCTTTCTCAGGCTTTTCGGGTTTTTCAGGCTTTTCAGTCTTCTCGGCCTTTACCTCCTTATCCGGTTTCTCGGGTTTCTCAACTTTTTCGGGTGTTTGGGGCTTTTGAGGACTTTTTACCTTCTCGGAAGCCTTAGTCTTATCGGCTACCCCACCATTTTCCACCTTCTTGTTGACGCGTTCCACGGGTTTGGGAGTAAAGGCCTTACCACTCTTCTTGGCTTCGCGAGCACGCTGTTTGTTCTGCTGAATGGTGGCACGTGTGCGTTCCAACTCCGTATTCAGTCGGCGCAACTCACGCTCCTGGTCACGCAGCAGTGTGCGTGTCTCCCGCATCTTGGTCTTTACGGCCTGTATGTCGTCCTTGATACTCTGCACCACCTCCTCGTCGGTCTGCGCCAACATGGGCAGCACCGCCAGGAAGAGCAGCATGAGTATGGATGCAATCTTCCTCATCACAGTCCCAGGCTCTGCTTGATGGCCTCAACGCGTTTCTTGGCCTCCTCGACAGCAGCGGGATAGGCATCTGCACTACTGATTTGGCCCTTGACCTCGAGGTAGAACTTAATCTTGGGCTCCGTTCCGCTGGGACGCACGCTGACCTTGGTGCCGTCGGCGCAGAACCACTGCAGCACGTTCGAGGTTGTGGGCATATCGAGTTTCGATACATTGCCCTCGCCATCGGTAGCCGTCAGTGCCTGGAAGTCCTTGGTGCATACAATCTTGCTGCCGGCAATGTCCTTGGGAGCCTTGGCACCACGGAAGTCCACCATCATCTGCTTGATTTCGTCGGCACCCGACTTACCCGGACGGACCACGTTGACCGTGAACTCGTAAGAGAAACCGAACTCCTTATAGATGTCGATGAGCAGGTCGTAGAGCGTCTTGCCCTGATCCTTGGCCCATGCGGCGATTTCGCAAATGAGACAGATGGCAGCTGGAGCATCCTTGTCGCGCACCTTGTCGTAAGGCAGGAAGCCGAAACTCTCCTCGCCACCGCCGATGTACTTCTGCTTGCCCTCGCTGATAGCAATCTCGCGGGCAATCCACTTGAAGCCGGTGTAGCAGTCGCGCAGTTCCACGTTGTTCTTCTTGGCAATCTCGGCAATCACCTCGGTGGTTACGATGGTCTTTACCAGGAAGTCGGTGGGCTTGAGCTGACCCAGTGCAATCTTGTTCTTAATGATGTAGTAGCAGAACATCATGCAGGTCTGGTTACCGTTGATGATAATCCATTCGCCCTTCGGGTCGCGGCATACGATGGCCAAGCGGTCGGCATCGGGGTCGCTGGCAATCACCAGGTCGGCATTCAGCTTCGTGCCCCACTTCATGCCCAGCGTCATGGCCTCTGCATTCTCGGGATTCGGGCTTACAACGGTAGAGAAGTTACCATCGATGACCATCTGCTCGGGAACGACGTTGATGTTCTTGAAGCCCCAGCTGCGCAGGCAGAGCGGCGTTACAACACGTCCGGCTCCGTGCATCGGGCTATAGACGATGTTCAGGTCCTCCTGACGCTTGATGACTTCTGCATCCACACGAGCTTCGCGAACGGCCAGCATGTAGTCGTAGTCCACCTCGCCACCGATAATCTTGATGAGGTCGGGATTACCTTCAAACTTCACATCCTCGATAGCTACCTTGTTCACCTCGTCGATGATGCCCGTGTCGTGCGGAGCAATTACCTGTGCTCCGTCGCTCCAGTAAGCCTTGTAGCCGTTATATTCCTTGGGGTTGTGCGAAGCGGTGACATTCACACCAGCCACAGCACCCAGATGACGGATGGCAAAGCTGACTTCAGGTGTGGGACGCAGGCTCTCGAAGAGGAACACCTTGATGCCGTTGGCCGAGAAAATATTGGCAACGGTTTCGGCAAACATACGTCCGTTGTTGCGGCAGTCGTGACCCACCACAACGCTCTTGCCACCTTCGGGGAATGCCTTGTTGATGTAGTTGGCAAAGCCCTGTGTGGCAGCGCCAACGATATACTTGTTCATGCGGTTGGTGCCAGCACCCATGATGCCACGCAAACCACCCGTACCAAACTCCAGCGTCTGATAGAAGGCATCTACCAGGGCGGTCTTGTCCGCATCGTCGAGCATAGCCTTCACTTCGGCCTTTGTTTCGGCATCGTACACACTGGAAGCGAGCCACTTCTGGGCCTCAGCTTCACACTTTTTGATAAGTTCCTGTTCCATATTATTGGGAAATTAAAAATTAACAATTAAAAATGATAGTATTGCCTGCTGACAACAAAACAATTAATTTTTCACTTTTCACTTTTCATTTTCACTTTACAAGGTATTTGCTGCCGGATTCCTGAATGATGGCACGTCGATAGCGCTCGGGATAACCGGGACGATTGACAGGCACCTGGTTGCCACCCGGGGTCTTCAGGTACTCACCGTTCTTGTCAACCTTCTTCTGCGCCATATCGTTGTATTTCACGATGATGAGTTGGGCCAGTTGCATCCAGTTTTCCATCATCCGTGCGCTCTGCTTGTACGTATAATTAGAGAGGTATTTGCGGGCCTCGGCCTCCGTCATCGTCAGCGCATTCTTCTCCACCTCGGGCTGCATCTTATTGAATTCGTTCTCCAGCCCATCACGTACCTTCTGCAGTTCGGGGAAGAGAATCGAATAGCGCAGATACACCATGTTAGCTACCCAGTTCTGCATCCAGTAGGCGCTCTTGAAAGAGAAGGTAAACGTATCGCCCGTCTTCTCGTTGAAGCACTCGGGGGCATCCACGGTGCAGCAATACACGGGCACCATAGCCACCATGTTGGCATCGTCGTTACCGAACCACAGCACGCCACCCACATAGTCGGGCAGCCACGAACGCAACTGAGCCACATAGATGCAGCTGGCCTGCTGGGTCGAGATGGGACGTTCGTTGAAATATTTCTTGCCGTCAACATTGAAAGTCAGGGGTGTGGGACGATAAGGCATCTCGTAGGGACCGGCTCCCAGACCCGTGCGGATATCCATCGGCGTGTCCTCGTAGTGGTCGCGCATCATGTTTTTCACATCCTGCACAGTCAGCTTGGCCTTGGGTTGCACATAGAGGGGGAAGGGATTTGTGAGGTCCTCGCCCATCGCATATTTCAGGTAGGGCTGCATGTCGATGGCAG
This sequence comes from Bacteroidaceae bacterium, assembly GCA_017617235.1. Taxonomy (GTDB): domain Bacteria; phylum Bacteroidota; class Bacteroidia; order Bacteroidales; family Bacteroidaceae; genus Physcousia. The sequence goes on from JAFZWQ010000031.1 coordinate 77,459, forward strand.
CCCAGTGGTTGAAGAAACTCCAAACGCGAGCCTCGCAATAACGGGCACCACCAAAGTCCAGGGGATTATAGGCATCGGCAAACGAGAAATCCTTGTCCTTGCCCGTAAAGTATCCTTTCTTCTTGGCAAACGTGATTACATCCTTGGCATACAGGCAATTCTCCTTGTCCTTCAGGGGGAACTGGCGGATGCGGGCTTGGTTGGCGTGACCAGAGATGCAGTCCTCGGGAATGCGCACGGCCACCCAAACAGGAGCGCCACCACCGGGGCCCTTGCCTATCATGTCCATAATCCACACCTCGTTGGGGTCGGCAATGGTGAAAGACTCACCCTCACTCTGGTAACCGTATTTCTCGACCAAGCCGGTCATTACCTGAATGGCCTCGCGAGCTGTACGGGCACGCTGCAGCGTCACCTGCATCAGACTTCCGTAGTCGAACAGACCTGTGGAATCGGCCAACTCCTCGCGACCGCCCCATGTGGTTTCCAGGATGGTCAGCTGGTGCTCATTGGTCAGTCCGATTACGGCATACGTCGAGTCGGCCTCGGGAATCTCTCCCAGATAGTTGTTCGACTCGTAGTGATAGAGTTTGCGCATCTCACCCGGCTGGTGCTTGCCGCCCTTCTGATAAAAGAGGTACCCGTATGCGCCATAGTCGTCGCTCGAATAGGTTACTATCACACTGCCGTCGGCACTAGCCTTCTTACCAACAATCAGGTTGGTACAGGCACTAAGGGTATTGAATATTGAAAATTGAAAATTGAAAATCAAAGCACCTAATAAAATAACGAACTTTTTCATGTCAATACATTTATGCGGATTCATTCAAAAATTAATAATCTTCTAATCGACGAAGTCGCTTGACTCGTTCAAGTAATCGACGTAGTCGCTTCGCTCGTTAGGGCAGAAGAATTTTCAACTTTCAATTTTCAATTTCGAAGAGCCTGCCGCCTTAAAACTCATGTCCAGACCCTTCACACTGTGAGTAAGCGCTCCGAAGGAGATGAAGTCCACACCGGCCTTGGCGTAGGGTATCATCGTGTCGTAGGTAATGCCGCCGCTGCTTTCTGTCTCTGCTCTGCCAGCAACAATCTCCACAGCCTTCTTGGTGTCTTCGGGCGTGAAGTTGTCGAACATGATGCGGTCGCAGCCCTCAGCCAGCGCCTCGTCCAGTTCCTTGAAATTGCGCACCTCACACTCTATCTTCAGGTCCTTACCCTTTTCCTTGCAATAGGCTTTGGCACGGCTGATAGCGTTGTGCACACCACCGCAAAAGTCGATGTGGTTGTCCTTCAGCAGAATCATGTCGAACAGCCCGATGCGATGGTTCATGCCGCCACCAATCTTCACGGCTTCCTTCTCCAACATACGCATGCCCGGCGTAGTCTTGCGGGTGTCCAGCACGCGGGTCTTGGTGCCAGCATCTACGAGGGCCTGCTGGTAGCGATGGGTCATGGTGGCTATGCCGCTCATGCGCTGCAGGATGTTCAGCATCAGTCGTTCCGTCTGCAACAGGCTCTGCTCGCGTCCCTTAACCGACATCACGATGTCGCCTGGCTTTACGTGCGCACCATCCTCTATATACACCTCAACCTGCAATTCCGGGTCGAAGCGACGAAAAACCTCCTTCGCAATCTCCACACCGGCAAAGATACCTTCTTCCTTAATCAACAGTTTCGACTCACCCATTGCATCGGCAGGAATGCAACACAGGGTGGTATGGTCTCCGTCGCCAATATCCTCGGCAAAAGCCAAATCAATCAGGCGGTCATTTAACTCTTCTACACTCAACATGTTTTTAATGATTTAAAGATTTGGTACAAATTTACAAAAATATTTTGTAATTTTGCAAGCATGAAGACCATTTTTATTGTAATCGGAAAGACGACAGACCAGCGGATGGCTTCGCTGACGGATGAATACATCCAACGCATCCAGCACTACATGCCCTTCGAGATGCAGGTGATTCCAGAACTTCGCAATGCCAAGAACCTGAGTCAGGAACAGCAGAAAGAGCAAGAAGCCGAGCTCCTCAAAAAGAGCTTACAATCAGGCGATTATATCGTTTTGTTAGACGAACACGGGAAGGAGCGCCGCAGCATGGAATTTGCCTCGTGGATCGAGAAACGCATGGCAGCCAGTCCCCGTCGTCTGGTCTTCGTGGTGGGTGGTCCCTATGGCTTCGCACCACAGATACACAAAATGGCCCAGGAAAAAGTTTCCCTGAGCCAAATGACGTTCTCGCACCAGATGATTCGACTGCTGTTCGTCGAACAAATCTATCGTGCCCTCACCATCCTTCACAACGAGCCCTACCACCACGAGTAACCACCCTCGTTACGATAACCCTCAGTATATTCAGAACATTCATTGTTTTTCAGTACCTGCCAAACAGGATGCACCTCGGCATAGTCGATGCAAGCATCACTCTGCACTCGGTTTTCACTGTTTTTTTTTGTTTTATTTTTTCCTTTTCAATATTATTTGTAACTTCGCATCGTAAAACCAATTCGACGATGAATCATGACCTATCTCAACCCATTCCACAAGGAGGTGACGGAGCGCAAGAAGCGGAAAATAGCCGCATCGCAGCAATCGCCGATGAGCTCGAGCGACTTTGCGCAATACATGAAGCGCAATGTGGAGCTGGCCGAACAAATGTAACCCCCTTCGATATCGAACAGCAGGCCGCTGAGCGAATGGCCAAGGAACAAGGCTTTTGGATTCCCATGCTGGATGTCTTCAGCCTCGGCGTCCCAGGTCCAAGCGGCAACGAGAACGACACCTATGTGGCAGAAAAGGTCATATACAAAATCAATAACCTTTTCAATAGCGGCAGCATCGTGAGACTTCTCCGCAAGATTCTGATGCACAACGTCATTTTCCCCGATACAGCCTATAGCTTTCATGGTTTTGCTGGATTCGATGGCCGTTCCGTACAACCAGTCATCATACAGCCGCGTGTGGCAAATGCCCATCCCGCAAACCAAATAATAATTGACACCTATATGGCAGCTTTGGGGTTTGAAAAGAAAGATAAAGTTGGACATTTCATCAACGAAACCTATGAGGTTTGGGACCTTCTTCCCCGCAATGTCCTTATGGATTCCGAGGGCGACATCTATGTCGTTGATGCCGAAATCAAAAAAAACTAAAGCTACAGTTTTGGTAGGGAAATCGATTTCCTTACCAAATTTGTGTTGTATTGGTAGGGACATCAATGTCCTTACCACTACTTAGCCATAAAGCCATTAGCCTTTCGCCGTTAACCCACTAAGGCTCTGCCGCCACGATACACACTGGTTCATCGATTTCGTAGGTAGCGTGGCGCGCGTGCCCAGCCACGTTGATAACATCCTCGCCCAACGCAGCTGAGATCTTGCAAATCGTAGCCATTGTCAGATTATGGGTACCAGACAGCCAGCGACTCACTTCCGTCTCCGTCTTTCCCATTAAAAGGGCAAACTCCTTTTGCGACATTCCCTTTGCCTCAAGAATATCGTAAATACGATTAGCTATAGCCACAGACAATTCCATCTGCAGTTTCATCTCTGGTGAAATCGTGCTACGTATTTCATCCATTATTCTATTCGTCTTCATATTTGCCTCTTGTTGGCCACAAAAATAAACATAAAAGTTAATTCCACCAAATTAGAAGCAGATAAAATCAACTTTTATGCTAATTTGTTAGTTTCAAGGATATGGGATTAGGGGTGAGTTGGAGTTTGCAGTCTTCAGGCACATTCAGAAGTACCGTATTGCCAAGATATTCCATAATCATAGACCATAAGAGATTTTCGTTTTCTTTAGTGTATTCTCTCCAACGGTATAAGCATAACAGGCTGCAGGCATAAACTGCAAACTTCCATACGACATTTTTTTCATTCCAGTTTCAGAGATGGAGGTAACCAATGCAAAAGGAAGTCCGTTGGTCTTCATATAATACTCCAATGACTTTAGTTCTTCACTTGGATTATGAAATGGCTTGTCTGTCCATTTGACCTCTACGGCCCAATCAGGTTTTTGTCGAGCATCATCGATACCAACTATATCGACTTCTCCCTTCTTTTTCCCTTCATTCCAATTGGCATACGAAATATTTGCATTTCGAGGAATCCACTGTGCATAGATGGCAGTTTCCACCATATTTCCTATTACCTCATCATTCTCGTCAATTGGCTGAAACAAAGCACATCGTAATGAGGGGTTGGTCAGATAGAGTTTGAATAACATTTCGCGTCTGTAGTTTTTTGCCGTATCATCAGAACGCCTGATCTTTTTGATTAAGAATGCTGCTTCAAGGTACTGAATATATTTTCTGAGTGTATCTTTTTTCACACCTGAATCTTTCGACAGTCCCTCGTATGAAAATTGCGCCCCTGAATGATAGGCTATCATCGTAAACAGAGAGTTTAGCTCCTGGACGTCTGTGATGCCATACAAACTGGGTAAATCCCTCAACAGTACCTTGTCAATAATATCATGTCTGACAAACTGGCCAGGATTCTCCTGAATTTTCTCGGAGAACACCACCTCTGGATATCCGCCATAATTGATATAATCAACAAACAGCTGATTCAGTTTGACGATATCCATAGTATTGTTCGCAGTAATAATGCTCCCTTCCGTCCATTCCATCTGATACGGAAGCATCAGATGCGAATAATCTTTCAAATGAACATATTCATAGAAGGTTAATGGAGGAAGTGTGAAATCCGTAAAACGCCCTGCGCCGCTCTCGTTGCTTCGTTTCTTCAACTCAGCTGCAGCAGAACCTGAAGCCACAAATTTGACGTTATAATACGTATCAACCAAAGACTTCAGGTTGACCTCCCAATCCTTGAGATATTGTATCTCGTCAAAAAACACATAGAATTGCTCTGTGCTATTGTCACTTTTGCCTAAAGCGCGTTTAGCCAGGTTAAACAATTGCTCCAGAAGAATCTGGTTGTATATGGGAGTCTCCACAGATATATATATGATGTTTTGTGGGGGTACCCCGTTGGCAAGCAGTCGTTGTATGGTGTGAAATATCATCACCGTTTTTCCCACACGCCGAGGCCCCATCAAAATAATAGCACGTCTTAAATCCGACTCTGCCACCAATGGATAAAAGATATCAAGGTATAGACGAGGGTGCATTTGAGCGTAAAAGGGAGCTATCTCCTTTTCCGTCCACCAAGGGTTGTCAAATCTAAGCCTACCAATAATCTGTTTCTCTAATAGTTCGTTGTATTGCATAATATCTTCTTTTTGGCTGCAAACATACAACTATTTTCCTTAATTTCCAAATTTTATTCAAAATAAGAAGAAAGGAATCTGCTTATTTAGCATTATTTGTTGATTATTTAATTATAAGAGGGCTTCATTAATAAAAAAACGTCCCTAAATACTGTCTATTATTTCTTATTTTTCATTTATAAGTAATTATATATTAGTCAATTATATCAATATTTCCAATTAAGAAGGTTTAAATCCGCTTAATCAGAAGAAAGGGATTAATCTTAATTCAATTGAGATTTCCTCGACTCCTGTCGCGACTTGGCATAGTTCGAACGAGTTTGACTCTGCTCTCACTGCTCCATCAGTTCATCACCCATACGGTATTTGATGTCGTCATTGTCAATTATAGTATCAGGTGTTAAAGGTTAACAATCCATTAGTCATTTGTCGTAACTCCAATTAATTTTTTTTTCAAGTTCCTTTGCCTTTGTAGCAAAGCGCTTCCAGGTATGTTTGAGGATATCTGGATCATTCCATGACCTTTCGAAGTGACACATCGGAGCCTGCAACATCGGGCCCCACACCATCATACCCGCTTCGAAATTTCTGCGTTTTCTTCCAGTACGTTTACCAATAGCAGCATCCGTTATGTTCGCAGAACCGAAGTATGCACACTCATCGTCAAAGATAAATATCTTCATGTGGTTGTGCACGTTATGGCGTAACTCGAAAAGAGGATTCTCCAGAAGCTTAGGGCACCTATTCTTAGCATACAGGTAGAAATAGAAAGGTTGCATACACACCACCTGAACGTGAACACCACGCTCTACAAGTGAAAGGAAGAAATCACATATACGAAGTGTTTCTTCTCCACTATCAGACTTAACGGTGACTTTAAAAATATCAAGATTTCCTGTTGCTATTCTCAAGCTGCGTTTAACTTCTGTCATCCGTTTAAATACAAGCGTGTAATGCTCATCGTCAGCCACATAAGAGAAGCATTCCTCTGCATGAGGTTCCTCGAATGTAGGAGAAGATAGCACATTGGGCGCAGGCTTTTCAACCTCCTCTATAGGTTTGTTGACTTGGATGCCGAAATACTGCTGCACTGCCTCCACGTTAAAGCGGTAATGCCCTCTACGTGTTTTGTGGGTAGGCAGCACACCAGTCTTAGCAAGATTCAGCACCTCGTTAGTCGTGCGTCCTGTAAGCTCTACCACATCTGCCGTGTTGATGTATTTCTTGATTGCCATAGGCGTAGTTATAGAGCAATTAATCATTCAGGCTTGCCCTCTTCTATCTTTAGTCCCAGATGATAATGGTCGGAGATGTGCTTTAGATCTTCAGCTTTTGTGGGATTACTGATGTTCGAGTAGATGTACCAGCCATCGCACTCATGTTGCCAGATATGACCAGCCACAGGGGGACGTTTCTCTTTGCTGACAAGGTTGAAGCCTCTGCCATGTTCTATTCCCAAAACAGGAATGCGTTCCAAACCAATCTTCCTAAGAGTATCGATAAAGGTATCAATAGCTTGGCGATGCCAGATGACAGTTCCGTCTGGGAAGGTCACTTTCAAGCCCTTTGTCGGATTCTTAACTTGTTTTGTAGGTTCATGAGGTGCTACTTCCTCTGGCACTTCCTCGCTCCTAACAGGCGTGCTGCTACGAGGTGTCAGCACTTTAGCACCCGTCATTTCGCTAATCTTCGTCTTACGACTCAGAGCTACGCTGATAGGTTCGCCAGGATGATACTCCACCACCAGCACCAAGTCGCGCTGAATGGGGTTTAACCTTGGAGCAATATCACTACTGAGGGCAGGAAGAATCTCTTTCTTGATGATTTCCTCCTCCAGTTCCTCCACTTGTTGGAGGACATCTTTGTTGAGTCGAACTCCTAAATCGCGAGAGTTTTCAATGATACTGTATAGTTTTTCAAGTCTTGTCATATTTCTTGTTATTCTGATTGTTCTACAATTTTGATTTCTTCCTCTGTTAAAGCATATAACTGATAAACGAGGCGGTCGATTTCGGATTCAAAGAACCGTTCTGTGGTCAAAGAGGATTTACATAGCAGTACTAATGATGTGTATTCGCTTATAAACTATTCCATCTTTATTAAAAACTGATGATGACCCCTTACTTCTTTTAGGAATTTTTCTTTTCTTCAACTTCTTTAGCCTCTTTCTCTCTTTACTTAATTGCTCAACTAGGCTATCCAATTCTCTTATTTTCTCTATGAAATACGGTCTTATTTCTTCATTCATAGCATCCAATATTTTTGAACAATCAGTGGTACATATTGATTGAAACTTGCTATTGAAACAAAGTGCAAACAGCTCGTCGATTTTCTCTTCGGAATCAAGCGGCTGATAATACTCAAGGAATGTTATAAGATTCATAGTGTTGAGTTCTTTTTTTTGTAAAGTTTCCATTGCTTTATTTATATAACTCGCTGTGTGACATGCTCCTATTGTTTTTTAAGTCTTGTATTTATCGTATTTGTTTTACAATCAAGGGAAACAATCTCCCAGACCTTTTCATATATTATGGAATAATCATCTACATATAGCATTTCCACGTTAACGCTTTTCAAAAAAGTCTCTTTAGCTTTAGACTCTTCCTTTTCACAAAGAGGAGCTATATACCAGCTTTTTAGATTTTTATCAAACATTTGATTGTATTTAGCCCTTTCTTCTAAAAGCCATCTCAAAACGGTTTCTTGCTCAGATAGGTCTAATCCGAAAATGAATAAATCTTTCCTTAGTACAATGCTTAACCAAGTACAATTCCCAGACCATGTATTATCAATATTAGGAGAATTAGTTTCTCTTAATCTTACTTGGATCTCTCTTTTTAAGTTCTCATAGTCACCTTTGCCAATTCTAATGCTATTAACATAGTTGTACAAACCATGAATATGCCAAATAGCGAAACTATCCCAAGGACGAATTATTGGAAATGGCGCAAAATACGTTTCAAAAGGAAAACCTTCTTGGGTCTTATTATTCGCCCCAACAGCTATTCGTGGATTTAAATGTACTTTTTTGCTTAATGAGGTATCATAATTAGTGGTTAATATAGGAGTCTGAATAGCTTTTGCAACGTTCAAAAAGGGCAAAATCCAATCCTGCAATGTATAATCTGCAAATATTGTTTTAACGATTTGCTTAGATGCATAATCGTCTGTTGTTCCATGCATTGCAATATGTTGAGCAATAGCTAGCGCATCAAACGAACTCGGGTTGTAGCTAATTCCGACAGATTTTAAAATTATATTTAATCGCTTGATAATTTCGTCCTTGACCAATTCCAAGCTTTCACTATTATAACATGTAGTTAAACGTACATGATTGCATTTCTCTGTCGAAATTCCTATTGTCTGCGCAAACTCATTATAACAAATATTGGGGGGTACGTCATATTTTGGGAAGCTATTTATTAGTGAGGATAAGTATTGCGTCGTTTCTACATTTTCGCGCTCAATTGTAGCTCTCGTTTTTTCGTCAACAATAGTATCGAACTCCTCTGGAAGCGTGTGGGCTTCTTTAATATGCCTCGGCGTTTTATTTATAGATATTCCTTCACGAACTTTATCTATCAGCTCTTTCCAGGTGACTTTCCCAGAAACATGCTTCTCATAACGATCATAGTTATGTATTCCATTGCCTACCAAAAAGGCTATGGAGTCACGATTCTGCATAACTAACGATGAAAGTTCTTCACAAGTCATAATTACCAAATACTATTATCTTTCCAACCGAAAAAACTTTATTAGATCGCTGGCCTTTGCAAAAGTAGGAAATATTTTCAAAACCATCACGTTTTATCAACTTTTTCTTCAAGAAACCTTCTCTACAACCAGTATTTCTTCTTCTGTCAAACCATAGAGCTGATAGACAAGACGGTCGATTTCGGATTCCAAAAGAGATGTATCAGTAAAAGGATTGTCGCGTTTTGCTTTTACAATTTTTTCAGCTAATACCGTCAAATCTCTTCCTAATTGTTCGCCAGGAAGTTCTATCGGCAACTTTTTGAGATGGGTTAGTTTTACCTGAGGGAATACTCTACCAGATTCTTGAACAAGTTTATTGTAAAGGAACCTGATATATGAAGAATTTAAAATTGCTAGAAATGCGAGCATGCTTATCTTGTCCGAATACTCTTCCCTAACCCATGCACATTGAATAGTATTTCTAAACCAAATGTAGTTGGTGTCTATTGTTGCGATAGGGTATGGTGCAGTTTGTCTCCAAATTATTTTTTCCTTTCTCGCAAATGCTTCTTTGTTGAAACTAACCTGCTCATTTGATTTCAATATTGTTCTATAGTCAAGATTAAAGAATTCATCGGTATCAGGAGAACAATAATAACGGTTTATTAATTTACCATACCAAACAGGATGACTATTCATAAAGTACATCTTGTTGTCATTAAAAAGACGCTCATAGAGATCATTTCCTCCTTTGTTTTTAAGACCAATATTACTTCTGTGATATTGTATGCCTGCATCGCGTATATCAAAAACATCATTAAACAAAAGAGCACCAATAGATGTAGAAGGCAAGAAATTCAAATCGCTTTGCTTCTTTATTTCATCGGTCCTTACTATCTCGACAACACCATTAACAATCCAGTTGTTTGATTTACTTGCATCCACATACTTTACATTACCATCAGTGGTTGTATTCTTAATAAAAGATATGCAAACAGGAACTACTGCATTCTCAAAAACGCCCATTCCTAAATTAACTACTCTTTCAATTTTATAATGAACAAGTACTGAACGAATATCTTTATAACGTGGTTGGCTTAAATATGTATTAGGTGTTATGTAACATAAATATCCAGTTTTATTGTTTGAGATATTCAATCCTTCTCCAATAAACATTTTGTAAATATCTGCATAGTTCTTTACCATTGCTTGATATTTCTTTTTGTATATCTCAATATCTTTGTCAATATTAGCACCATATGGCGGATTTCCAATCACAATATCAAAGCCTCCTTGTGAAAAAACATCATAAAACCAAGTGTGCCAAAGCATGAATTGATTGTTGCCAGATAGGTCAAGGTCACCAAAGTCAACGTTGATGCTTTGCTCGCGGAGTTGCTGCTTTACATTGTCAGTTATCTCTTTGCGAAGGGATTGCTTCTCATGATGGTCTGTGCAATTATAGTATTTGGCCAGCATCCTGCGCAGGTCAAGACGATAGACATCAAGCATACTGTCGAAGATGGAAAGCATGCCTGACTCATCGGCTTTCTTCTCTGTCATAGTCGAGAGGTCAATACCCTTGTATTGCTCCAACAGCGAATTGCCTTGCATAATCTTGAAATCAAGGTTGGGCAGAGCCTGTGGGGTTTCTTCATCAACAATCAGGGAGAGCCAGAAACGGAGGCGGGCAATATCAACAGCACCACGCTCGATATCTACACCATAGATATTTTGTTGAATGATGTGTTTTTTGATTTCTGCGGCTTGATGTTGGCTGATTCCTTCGAGGGCTATGCGGCATTGGAAGAGTTCTTTCAGCAGACCCATTGGGAATGCACCAGAGCCAATAGCTGGGTCGCATATTTTGACGTTCTTCAAGGCTTCATCTACCTGCTGACGGAATCTATCGTTGGCGCCAAGAGTAGCAACATTATGAGTGGTCACGAACTGACGAATGGCCTCTTTGGTCTGTTCGTCTTCAATGCCTGTCTGGAGATAGGCAATCAGGCTTTCGCGACACATATAGCTGACGATTTCCTTGGGCGTATAGAAAGCACCTTTATCTTTATTATCTTCCAATAGGTTCTCAAAGATGCGACCCAACATCTCTGGGTCAACACCTACTTCTGCATCATCTGGATCGTTCTCATCAATAGTGAAGTTATAAGAGGCAAAGAAGTCGAGCAAACTCTGCATGTATTTGGCAGGCAGAGGGAACTCTGTCTCATCAGTTGCATCACGCTCAAATAAACCACCATTCAAATATGGCGTGCGATATTGAGGAAGTCGTTTCTCGTTTTCGCTATTGAGATCGTTGAAGAGCGATTCCAACACGTTGTCGATGAAGTGGTCTTTATCTTGACATTGGGCAAAGAGGGTTTGTATGAACTCTGCATCACCCGTCCCCCATTCTGCACCAGCAGGCACACCCAGCCAACCTTTTTTCTGTAGGAACTGAAGGAACACAAGGCGTCCCATGAGTTTCTTCACATAGTCGCGAACTGCCTTTTCTGGATTCTGGAAGTGGGCGAACTCCTGCATGATTTCCTCACATGGGTCGTTCTTGACTTGCTCCTCCCACTTGTTGGAAACCTTTACCATTCGCTTACCCGTGATATATTGGATAATGTCCTCATACTGCTTCTTGTAGCCATCAAAGAACATGTCGCTGACAGCATCCACAGAGAATGCTTTGGTCAGGTCTTTCAGCGTGAGACTACTGTCGCGCAGTTTCTCGAACTGCTGAATGGCAGTACGGCTGCGATGACCTTCACCCAGCAGATAAGTGAAACGCTTGGCATCAGTTGATTCTTTCTGATAACTGCCATCATCGGCAAACGTCCAGGCTTCACTAACATACGAGAATCGAAGCACACTCTCGTTCTTGCGATAACAGAACATGAAGGCACCAGCATTGCCGTTGTTTCGCCAGTCGGTCAGCAGCATATCGCGAATGCCTCGCCGGTTACGTTCTATATCAACGCTATCAGAGAGTTCCACTTCGTAGACGGAAATAGTTTGATTATCACTCAAAGTGATTGTTCCTAACCATAGAGCCTGCTTGGCAAACTGACTACTGGTTGGAATCGTTGATGGCGTATTCCAAAACTTTATCTTGTTGCCAAAAATGTCGTGCAACAGCAACTGCCAGTTCTGGCGATTATATCTCGATTCAATAACTTCCTTGTAGTTCATAGGGCTTAGCTATTTTGAAAACTTTGAACTTCGTTCGAACTTTTCTCGCCTCAGCAGATGAGCAAGCTCTCTGCGTTCGGCTTATCGAAAACTTTCAGACAATATGATGACAGCGGCAGATTCCTCCTCTGCCTTTTGTGACTCGCGATAATAGGTGCTGTAGTGGTTTGCCATATCGAGCACTTGTTTTAGCGCATCCTCAAAGGTCAGTTTTGCCTTGCTACCACCCTGGCGCTGCAAGTCCTTCTGAATGCGTTGCAAACGTTTGGCGATGTAGGTAATGGTGCCTCGTTCTGCCAATTCCTTGAGCTGGATAATCTTCAAACGGGTATCGCCATCATCAATGTGCGGCAGCATACTATTCAACAGGCTGACAGCCGTTGTGACCTGAGCACCCAGATTGCTACGCTGGCTCTGATTGGATTCCTCTTCGTGCAATTCCTGTTCCTTGGTTTTATTGAATTCATTCAAAGCTTTCTCCACATGCTCATGATGCTGTTCAATGCGTGCTACAGGCTTTTCCTCTGGTGTGGCTTTGAAATAGTTGAAGGCATCGAGTACAGACAATTCACGTGTCTGCTCATCGCTGACCAAGTAGAAGAGCTTGCGGAAGTTGGTCTTCAGGAACACCAACGTGTCACCAGAAAGCGTAGTTCCATCTACTTCACGAGAAGCCCGACCTGTTCGGCTTCGTAATGAAAGGCGTTCAATACGCTTGTACTCTCTGCGATTCTGCTGATACAACGCTCTCAATTCTTCATAGAACGGCAGTTCTAGGTTGCGGTCTTCCTCCTCTCGTTTGATTCCTTCTTTAAAGAGTTTGTCGAGGTCACGGTCAATAATCTCTTCCGTTGAGTAGATTTGGTTGTCCTCGCCAAAGGTTGTATGGAAGGTCTGTATCTTACTGAGGGCTATCTGGTTCAGTTTGATTTCCTTGTTGCCTTGGCGAGATGGGTAGAAGACATAGTTATAAATGGTGTCGGATTTGGAGCCGATACGGTTCACACGTCCGATGCGCTGCATCAGTCGAGTCGAATTCCAAGGTGTGTCATAGTTGATGATAATGTTTGAGCGATGGAGGTTCACACCTTCTGCCAGCACGTCTGAGGTCAGGATTATGTTGTAGTCGTTCTTCTGTTCCTTCCAGTTGGCATCAAAGTTTGCACGGATAATCTTGAAGAGGGTGCTACGGTTTTTAGCTGAGATGACCATGACATCTGGGCGATTGATGCGACGCGCCAGGTATTCAATGGTATCTACAGACTCGGAGAACACAACAATCTTTCCTTCCGGATTGCGTTCCTTTTTGAAAAGCTCGTGTTTCAACAGGTCTTCGAACTTTGCAAATTTCGAATCGTCAGCATCATCGATACATTCCCAATCCAACCACATCTCGTCCAAGAGTTGTTGGTCCTTCCGCAGCATCTCTATGTATTCAGGCAGGAAGTCATCGCGCTTGAAGACGGCGTTCTTAGGATTGTCCTCTGCTTTCTCGTTCAGTTTCTCTTCTATCTCATCGTCTGTATAGCCTTGAGCGTAGAGCAGATTGATATCCATATCCGGAGCAATGAAGATGCGGTCATTCTCCCACATCGTGAGCATATTCTCATTGGCTTGGCGGAAGTTCTCGACAGACTTCCTGAATGCGTAGAAGCTGCTCTCCAATCGCTTAACGAGACCATTCTTACGAATGCCTGCCAAACTGCGGCTGATAAGCTCTGCATTATCATAAAGACCGTTGGAAGTTTCTGGTTTCAAATAGGCAATGGCTTGATAGCGGGCGTATGTGAGTTGCTTGTCCAGAATGTTCATCGCCTCCTCAAAGAGATTGGCCAGATGGTCGTTCAGTTCATATTCCTTCTTGATTGGTTCTGCCACCTTAGGGAAGCGTTTCACATCTTTGTTATAACGGGCAATATGTTCAATATCTGTTCTTGTACGGCGAACGGTCAGAGGTTTGATGACACGGTCACGGACGCGCTCTGCCAGTTTCTTGAACTGTTTGATGTCGAAGTTCTCCTGCTTGCGGAATTTTCGGAATTCAACGTTAAGCGGCGAGAAGAATGAGGTGAGGTTAGGCACACCGTCAATCGTACAATGACGTGGGTCTTGGAACATCAGAATTTGATAGTATATATCCAAAGGCGTGTTATTCATTGGCGTAGCAGAGATGAGCATCACCTTCTTTCTGTATCCTGGAATAAATCCCGTTTCCATACGTGGCATCTTGCAGATTTCCTGCAGCTGCTGAAAAGCACCAGTCGTATGATTACGGAACTTATGCGCTTCATCGACAAGGACAAGGTCATACTCGTCGGCATTCCATATTTCCGGATCGCTATCGTCAAGAACTTTGTTGAGACTTCCATTCGATACAAAACGAGCATATTTGTCAATACCAAAATCTCTGAAAGTAGTTACCCAGTTATCCTTGACAGCAGGTGGGAAGACAACCAGAATCTTAGTATGCTCCCAACCGTTTTCAATGAGGAACTTCTTGGCAATCATTGTGGCGATGACAGTCTTCCCAAGACCTACCACATCAGCAAGGAAGAAGCCATCGTAGCGTATCAACTTCTGATAGCCCTCGATGACAGCGTCCATTTGATACTCGAACTTGTCATACTTCTCAGGCATATCAAAGGGATCGCCTTGGTCAATAGCAAGGACTCGGTCAGAGAAATACTCCATCAGCATCTTGATATAGAGCTCATACGGAGTTACGTCACCTTTCAGGTAGGTCTTGTCGAGTGCGGCCTGATAGTCTTCTGCATTGATGGGAACATTCTTGGCTTCTTCCCACAGCAATTCAAATTCGTTTTTGGCAAACTGCACATCGTCGTACTGCGTCAGTTTGACGTTGAACTCATATTGCTTTTCTTCGCTAATCCCCAAGCCGTTGCCACTCAGATTACTGCTGCCAGTAATGGCTGCACCAAAGCAATGCTGGTTATAATTGTCTGGATAAAGAATGTAGATTTTTGCATGAATCTTCTTGGAGGGATGGGCGCGAAGTTCCAACTTGCCGTCAATCAAGTCCTGTACCATCTGGAGCATACCATCCTCAACCTTCTTGGTATAGTGCGACTGTTCGATGTCCTCTTTCAGCAGTCTGAGGCATTCTTCCTTCACTTCCTCTTCTGCGCCAAAGAAGAGTTCTCCCTTTTGGTGGGCACGGGCAATGTACTTATCTACATCGATGCCTATCAGGATACGCACTTTGTTGATACCGTCAAGAAACGGGCGTAAAGAGAAATAGCCTGATGCTCGAAGAAAGCCCACAACGGCATCAAGGTTCTTTACTTGAGGGTTATTGCTAAGAATGCCCTCAAACTCTTTCATCAATGTGTTCCCATCCCTGTTAGTGAAGAAATGGGAGGAAATAGGTATGTCCTGTTGAGTCATAGCCCTGCGATAGATTTAAGGAGCAATCAGACTATATCTTCAGGGTTGCTTACAGGTAATATCAAAAGACCTCAGGACACAAAAGAAGCGCGAGTCATGGCTCTTCTCTTGAATCTTGAGGTCCTCGGAATGTACCTGTAACACTAGATCTAAGTCATGCCCGCGCTATACACGGGCATCGGCTGACTTACTCAAAGTGTTACATCTATGAAATTTCCGAGGTTTCAAGATTCTCTGAATAAATAGCTGATGCTATTATTTTCCAATAAAATAGTACAGCCACCCTGCGCTCAGAGACCCTGCCTTAGCATGCACCGTTTACGGTGAATCGGCCGTACTCGATTACAAAAGTACAACTTTTGGTGAAAAATTAAAAATTAAAAGTGAAAAATGAAATGGGTTTTTGTAAAAAAAGTGTGCTTGCATATATTATTGTTCTGTTGAGTACATAACGACGGATGTCGTATAGCACAGCTACGATGCTCTATAATCTGGTATTTCCGAGGCGCATCCTATCTTGGAGACGCAAAGCGGCTCAAAAGTACAACTTTTGGTGAAAAATTCTTCTGCCCTTCGAGCGAAGCGACCAAGGTCGATTAGAAGATTGAAGATTGAAAATTGAAGATTAAATTACTAAACTTCTAAACTTCTAAATCTCTAAATCACTAAAACTCTAAATCACTAAAAGAGAGAAAGGCGCTATCCGGGGGATGGCGCCTTTTGGTATCATTGCTTAGTACTTTATTAGCTTAGTAGCTTATTTGCTTAAGGAAAATGAAGTGACTTCAGTTGATTATCATCTTTCCTTCATAATCTGGCGAGCACAGCCTGTTCGAGTTTAACGATGAACTCTTCTACTGTGTGTAACCTATTCATAGGCGTAGAACGCTTTAGGGATTTTTGTGTGCCTATACGATTAGTGGATTTTGGAGAATATGTCAAATCTGCAACCGGTTCTGCCAATTGCTGAGAACTCTCTTCTTCCATGTGATATTCCTTTATCATATCTCTAATGTTTCTCGCATATTTCCTATAGTACACGGCAAAATTACGAATTTTAAGTGAAAAATGAAAAGGGAAAAGGGAAAAATTATATGAATAGGGGAAAATGTTGGTGGTCATGAATGTCATTGTCATGAATGTCATTAAGGGTTTCTGATTCGAGTTTTTTGTAAAAACAGTATATAACTTATTATAAATTCGTATTTTGGTTGTATGTTTTTGATGACCGTACGTTTCATACGGTCACAGAATATCAACATGGATTTACGGATAACTTACTGTAAATCAGCGAACAGATATCTGCATTGTACCATTGTACCATTGCACCATTTTGCGTTTTCGGGACAGATGGCAGATGGCAGTTTAATTTAGACACACAATGTCAACCAACAGCCACTATCAAATTGTAAAATAAATAGTATG
>JAFZWQ010000032.1 GCA_017617235.1 Bacteroidaceae bacterium
GCCCCATTTGGCCACTCTGGTAACCACCCTTGCAGTCTGCTGCTGCTTTCGCTGGTGTGACTCCTGCGGGATTCAAACCCACAACCTTCTGATCCGTAGTCAGATGCTCTATTCAGTTGAGCTAAGGAGCCATCCTTTGTTTTGTGGGCGCTGACGGATTCGAACCGCCGACCCTCTGCTTGTAAGGCAGACGCTCTGAACCAGCTGAGCTAAGCGCCCCGTCGGAACCTCTGTTCCAGTTTTGCGGGTACAAAGGTACGACTTTTTCCTAATTTACCAAAACTTTTAGGACTTTTTTTTCATTAAACTAGTAATTCTTACTTGTCAGAGGTCGACTTTTCACGAATTTCGCGACTTTCGGCCACCTCAAAGTTACGTCCAACGGTCAGTTTGGGCTCGATAGGAGATACGATGGTAATGCAAATGTTTGCCTTATCTTCGTCGGCGAGTTCATAACGCGAACTGATGTTGAGCACCCCATTCTCGACAGTCCATTGTATATTATTTGCAGCAACGCTGTCTGTGGAACGAACCCCCATCTCATAGTTCTCGCCGTTTACGAAACGGACACGGGCGGGTACATTTACATTAACGCCTTCGAAAGGCTTCATTTCTACATTTTCTTTTGCGTAACCGGTAGCTACCATCATGATGGTGCTTACCAAAATCATCATCTTTTTCATAGCTTACAATCTTTTTACCTTAATTAGTGTTTTAGTTATTCACATGCCCCTCGCCAGGAGCGTCTTTCATTAGATGACGATGCAAAGTTAGTGCCTTTTTTCGAGTCCGAGCAAGTAAAAACATGTTTTTTAGCATAAAATTGCCCGTTTATTGACATTCGTCAAGGCAATGGTGACAGGATGTCAGGCCATATGCCGCTTTTTGCCAGAATGACAAGTGTTTTCACGCGCGTGCGCGATTATGAATATGGTATATAGAGAAAAATTACGAATTATAGGCAAAAAAAGCCATAAAAGCGCCACATATTTTGCTCCTTCGAAAAAAAAATTGTATCTTTGCGCCGCTTTTATGCACAACATAAAGTCTAACCATATTAATTAAACCAAAAAACAAACAAAAATGACAGATTACAAAAATGTCGCACCTCTGGAAGGTTTCGATTGGGAAGCCTATGCCAATGGTAACGTAAACACTGACCAGAGCCGTGAGGCTCAGGAGACCGCCTACGAGGGTTCGTTGAACAAAATCGACGACCACAAGGTAGTAGACGGAACGGTTATCTCCATCAACAAGCGCGAGGTTGTTGTAAACATCGGCTCTAAGAGCGATGGTATCATCCCCGCAGGCGAATTCCGCTACAATCCCGACCTGAAAGTCGGTGACACTGTAGAGGTTTACATCGAAAACCAAGAGGACAAGAAGGGCCAGCTCATCCTGTCTCACAAGAAGGCACGTGCAAGCCGCTCATGGGATCGTGTCAACGAGGCTATGGAGAGCGAAGAAATCATCAAGGGTTACATCAAGTGCCGCACGAAGGGTGGTATGATTGTCGATGTATTCGGCATCGAAGCCTTCCTGCCCGGCAGCCAGATTGACGTTAAGCCCATCCGCGACTATGACATATTCGTTGGTAAGACAATGGAGTTCAAGGTTGTGAAAATCAACCAAGAATACAAGAACGTCGTTGTCAGCCACAAGGCACTCATCGAGGCCGAACTGGAACAGCAGAAGAAGGAAATCATCGGCAAGTTGGAGAAGGGTCAGGTGCTCGAGGGTACCGTCAAGAACATCACCAGCTACGGTGTATTCATCGACCTGGGTGGCGTAGACGGTCTGATTCACATCACCGACCTGAGCTGGGGCCGCGTAAGCGATCCTCGCGAAATTGTCGAGCTCGACTCTAAGATTAATGTTGTTATCCTCGACTTCGATAACGAGAAGAAGCGCATTGCTCTGGGTCTGAAGCAGCTCACTCCTCATCCTTGGGATGCTTTGGATGCAAACCTGAAGGTTGGTGACCACGTAAAGGGTAAGGTTGTCGTGATGGCCGACTACGGAGCATTTGTAGAAATCGCACCTGGTGTAGAAGGTCTTATCCACGTCAGCGAAATGTCTTGGAGCCAGCACCTGCGCAGCGCTCAGGACTTCATGAAGGTTGGCGACGAGGTAGAAGCCGTTATCCTGACCCTGAACCGTGAGGAGCGCAAGATGTCTCTGGGCATCAAGCAGCTGAAGGAAGATCCCTGGCAGAACATCGAGGAGAAGTACCCCGTTGGCAGCAAGCACACCGCAAAGGTTCGCAACTTCACCAACTTCGGCATCTTCGTAGAGATTGAAGAGGGTGTTGACGGTCTGATTCACATCAGCGACCTCAGCTGGACCAAGAAAATCAAGCACCCCAGCGAGTTCACCCAGATTGGTGCTGAACTGGAGGTTTGTGTACTGGAAATCGACAAGGCCAACCGTCGTCTGAGCCTCGGTCACAAGCAGCTCGAGGAGAATCCTTGGGATGTATTCGAGACCATCTTCACCGTTGATTCCATCCACGAAGGAACCATCGTTGAAATGCTCGACAAGGGTGCTGTTATCCAGTTGGAGTACGGTGTAGAAGGCTTTGCTACTCCCAAGCACCTCGTAAAGGAAGACGGTAGCCAGGCTCAGTTGAACGAGAAGCTCGAGTTCAAGGTAATCGAGTTCAACAAGGAGAACAAGCGCATCATCCTCAGCCACAGCCGCATCTACGAAGATGTACAGCGTGCTGCTGCCCGTGAGGAGAAGAAGGCCAAGGCACCTCGTGCCAAGAAGGCTGCAGAGGCTCCCGCTATTCAGAACCAGGCTGCCAGCACCACGCTGGGCGACATCGACGCTCTGGCCGAACTGAAGGCAAAGATGGAAGGCGAGAAATAATCGCACCCCACTCAAATAATGAAAAGGCGCGCAAAATTGCGCGCCTTTTCTCTTTAACATCATGGAACCATTCGACGTTTACATCATCGGCTGCGGATCGGCAAATCCTACCCAAAAGCACAGACCTGCGTGTCAGATACTTTCGACACGCGGCAAACTCTTCATGGTAGACTGTGGTGAAGGCACACAGACACGAATGGCACAAAGGGGACTGAGCATGCAACGTGTGGGACACATCTTTATTTCGCACGCTCACGCCGACCATTGCCTTGGCCTACCTGGACTCATCTGCACCATGAGCCTATTGGGCCGCACCTCACAACTTCATATTCATGCTCCTCAGGAATTGGAAACGTTTCTGCAATCCTCTATCCAGCTGTTTTGCCCGAATCTGGAGTTCGAAGTACTGTTCCATGCTGTAAACACCACCATACACCAAATGGTTCACGAAGACCGAAGCATAGAGGTATGGAGTTTACCCTTGCATCATCGCGTACCCTGTTGCGGATACCTGTTCCGCGAAAAAGAAGGCCCACGCCATATCCGACGCGACATCATAGATATGTACGAGATTCCCATCAGCCAGATAAACAACATCAAGGCTGGTATGGACTGGACACAGGACGACGGAACTGTCATTCCCAACGAACGACTCACTACCCCGCCCTCGCCCACGCGTTCTTATGCCTATTGCAGCGACACCACTCCCCTGCCCAAGCTTGTACCCATGATACAAGACGTCGACCTGCTGTTCCACGAGGCTACCTTCGATGCAGAAAACGAAATCCGTGCTCGCCAAACCTATCATAGCACAACCATCGAAGCTGCTAAAATTGCACTTCAGGCCCATGTCGGAAAGTTATGTATCGGGCACTACTCGTCCAGAATGCGCGACGAGAAGAAAATGTTAGTCGAAGCTCAATCGATTTTTCCAAATACCATCCTTTCAGACGAGGGACAACGTATTTCCATCTGAAAAATTGTAACAAAATACCAAAAATATTTTGCAGAAAAGAAAAAAACTCCTATCTTTGCTTCTGAAAACTATGCATTAAGCACAGAAACGAATGATAAAGAGACTGCAAATACTCGTTATAAGCCTACTTATCGCAGGTGCTCCCATCGGCCTGATGGCACAGATGGAACACGATGAAGTGGAGACGGAACTCTCTGCTATCACCCTTTCTGTCAATGGCCCCAAGGTACGTATTTCCGGTGCTGAAGGAGAAACGCTGGAAGTGTATAACCTTACAGGTGTAAAAGTGGCCTCTATTCGCATAGACAGCAACGACAAAACACTGACACTCAGTCTGCAACGTGGTTGCTACATTCTGAAGGTCGGCAAGCTGGTACGTAAGATTTCCATCCGCTAAGCTCACCGCCTTATGCGCAGGCAAACTGCCATACTCCTATCCCTTTTGATTTTTACTGCGACATTTATCGCTTGTAATAGCGATATGCATCGTCATCTGCCTACTGCCGAAGAATGGCAGGAATGGACCGATCCCAATTGTACGGTCGACGCAGACCTTGTTTTGAAAGAGCTGAAAAATAGTGTTGCAGCATGGCCAACACCCATGTATGCTGATAACTACACACAGCAATACTACCAACAACACCCTTCATCCATAATATGGATTTCACGAATGGGGGTTGACGAACGTGCAGACACGCTCCTCGAATGGCTCAGCCAAGCCGAAGATTTGGGATTCTCCCCTGAAGTCTTTCACGTTGACACACTTCAAATCCTGATACACCAGCTTCGCAGTCAAGAGTTTGGCCAAGAGAACTGTAATACCATACTGGGACGAATCGAGTTCCTGCTGACACGTGCCTACCTACGCTACGCCTGTGGACAGCGCTATGGTTTCATCAATCCCAACCGCACATTCAATCACCTGTTAGTCGACCAACCGGCATCTGGCGAGAAGAGTCGTGGAGTTACCTACCGCCGTATCTACGACATGGGAACGGAAGAGGCCTCAGACAGTTTTGTCAACGTGGCTCTGGATAAAGCGCGACATCACCAGATATCTGCCTTCCTGCGCGACATACAGCCAACCGATACACTTTATAGTATCATGCAGCGCGAGTACACACGTGTAAAGGCAACAGACGACACTATACGTAGGCGACAGGCACGCATCAACATGGAACGTGCACGCTGGCGCTATCCCCACCCCAGCACAGACCGATACATCTTCGTAAACCTGGCAGCCCAGCAATTAACGGCTGTCGACAAGCAAAAAGACTCTGTGCTGACCATGCGTGTATGCTGTGGTAACGCCAGTCACAAAACTCCCCTGCTGCACAGCAGCATTGGCCATGTAGAACTGAATCCCTATTGGGTGATTCCACAAACCATTGTACGCAAGGAGATTATGCCTCGACATGTGGGGGATAGTGCCTATTATGCACGCAACAAATACCATGCTGTGAACAAAGAGACGAAGGAAATCGTCGACCCCGCTACACTTTCGGCCGCAGACCTACGCAGCGCCCGTTACACCCTGCGACAGGAACGCGGAGCTGGCAATTCGCTGGGACGTATCATCTTCCGATTCCCCAACAATTTCTCCGTTTACCTACACGATACCAACAACCACAGCGCATTCAGCTATGGGAATCGTGCCATCAGTCATGGGTGTGTGCGTGTCGAGAAGCCACTCGACCTGGCCCTGTTCTTCCTCGAGAATCCTACTCCCTTTTTCATCGACCGCATCCGTATGGCCATAGACCTGTCACCCCTGACGGCACAGGGCAGACAATATAAAGCGGCACATCCCGATGCAACCCCGCTTGGCCGCTTCACATACGACAACCCCATCCCCTTGTGGCTCGACTACTGGACCCTGTATCCAACGCCTTACGGCAGTCTGGAAGCATATCCGGACAATTATGGCTACGACCGAGTCATCCAAAAAATATTCGATTCCTATTAAACTATTTCGCCACACGCCTATCTAATTAATAATGAGGCAAATCGACGAAGCCACCATAGCCCGCCAACTGCAAGACGAGAATACGCGTTATGCGGCATTTACAGACGTGGTCAACGCCTACAAGGAACCCCTGTACTGGCAAATCCGACGTATGGTGACCGTCCACGACGATGCCGATGACATTCTACAGAACACGTTCATCAAGGCTTGGAACGGACTTTCCACGTTTCGTGGTGACAGCAAACTCAGCACGTGGCTCTACCGTATTGCGACGAACGAGACGCTGAACTTTCTGGAACGCCAAAGGCACATGTCCATAAGTCTCGACGATGAAGAGAGTCATGCTGCACTATCCCTGCAAAGCGATCCCTATTTCGACGGTGACGAGACCCAGCAGCAACTGCAGGAGGCCATCGACCAACTGCCTCCCAAACAACGACAAGTCTTCACCATGAAGTACTTCCAGGAGATGAAATACGAGGAGATGAGCCAGATTCTGGAAACCAGCGTCGGGGCATTGAAAGCCTCGTACCACCACGCTATGAAAAAAATAAGTGATTTTTTTGATAATATCGATTAAACCTTCTACGTAACTACATATCTAACAATTATAAAGAAACTGAATGACAATGGATGAAAAGACATTACGCGAACTGACCGGACAGCAGAATCCGTTCCGGGTTCCCGAAGGCTACTTCGAGAACTTCAACGAACGCCTGCAGGCCCGTCTACCACAGCAGCAGAAGGCGAAGACCATACGCCTGAGAACTGTCCTGTGGCGCTATGCAGCCGCCGTTGTCGTAGTCCTCGGCCTTGGCACTGCACTCTATCTGAATCAGAACAACCAGGCGACAACCGCTTACGAGACGCAGGAAGAGTACTTCAACGACGAACTGGACTACATCATGGTTGACAATATGGAAATTGCAGAATATCTGACTGCTGCTGAATGAGAGATTGAATAATCGCGAAGCGCTTGCGTAGCGCAGAGGAGCAAGAAAATGAGAAAATGAGAGAGATGAAAAGACTGGCAAGTATTATCGCAATGATGCTGTTACTGGCACTTCAGGTGTCGGCACAAGACAACAAGCGGCAACCTCGCTTCAACCCCGAAGAATTCAGGGCCAGGCTAGAAGCTTTCATTACCCAGAGAGCGTGTCTGACTCAAGAAGAGAGTACGAAAGTATTCCCCATCTATCAGGAGATGAAGGACAAGGAGCGCCAACTGAAACAACAAGAATACAAGCTGAAAAGAAACATCATGCAGTCTGAGAAGGACAAGGACTATCAGGATGCCCTTAACCAAATCACTCAGCTGCGTATTGAGGCTGCAAAGATTGAAGAGAGTTATTACAAGAAGATGTGCAAGGCAGTTCCTGCGAAGAAGGCATACGCAATCATGCTGGCCGAAGATGCATTCCATCGCGAGGTGCTAAACTCCATCGAGAAAAGAAACAAAAACAGACAACAGCCTCAGAAGAAACCCTAAAGTAAGGATAAAGGTTTCCTACATGCGGAACCTCCTAACAACGTCCAAAGTTTATATATATGTTGCTTTGTTGTATTTCCCCGGCTTTGGATTGTTTTAGGAGGTTCCCTTTTTTGTGTCTAAAGGCGCTTTGCCTCGTTCCATAGGGCATCCATCTCGGCCAGCGTCATTTCCTTCAGGCTTCTTCCCTGTTCCTTGGCCTTTGCTTCCACGTAGTTGAAACGACTGATGAACTTCTGGTTCGTGTGTTCCAACGCATTATCGGGGTTGATGTGATACAGGCGGGCCATGTTTATCAGGCTGAACAGATAGTCGCCGAACTCCTCTTCGCTGTGCTGTTTGTCGCCTTTTTCTATTTCGGCACGCAATTCGCCCAGTTCCTCCTGCACCTTGTCCCACACATCCTCGCGCTGTTCCCAGTCGAAGCCCACATTACATGCCTTTTCCTGTATGCGCTCGGCCTTGATGAGCGAAGGTAATGCCGCAGGGACACCACTCAACACGGTTTTATTGCCTCCCTTTTCTTTCTGCTTGATAAGTTCCCACGACTTCAGCACATCGCCAGCCGTCTCTGCCACCGCATCGCCATAGACGTGAGGATGACGGAAGATGAGTTTGTCGCACAACTTGTGACACACGTCGGCAATGTCGAACTGCCCCTTCTCATCGCCAATCTTGGCATAGAAACACACGTGCAGCAACACATCGCCCAGTTCCTTGCAGATGTTCTGTACATCGTCCTTGACGAGGGCATCGCACAGCTCGTATGTTTCCTCTATGGTATTGGGACGCAGGCTCTCGTTGGTCTGTTTCCTGTCCCACGGACATTTCTCTCTCAGTTCGTCCAGCACGTCGAGCACCCGCCCGAATGCGGCCATTTTTTCTTCTCTTGTATGCATAACGAAGACAAAGATACAACATCTTTGTCGAAAAGTGAAAAGTGAAAAGTGTAAAGTGAAAAATTATTTGTATCTTTGCACGCGATTTAAGAGACAATACATTATAATATGGAATTAGCAACAAAATACGACCCTGCTGATGTCGAAGGAAAATGGTATCAGTATTGGTTAGACAACAAACTCTTCAGTTCCAAACCTGACGGACGCGAGCCCTATACCATCGTGATTCCGCCACCAAACGTAACGGGTGTGTTGCACATGGGGCACATGCTGAACAACACCATCCAGGACATTCTGGTGCGTAAGGCTCGTCTGGACGGCAAGAATGCCTGCTGGGTGCCTGGCACAGACCACGCAAGTATCGCCACCGAGGCCAAAGTGGTGAACAAGTTGGCCGAGCAGGGCATCAAGAAGCGCGACCTGACCCGCGAACAGTTCCTGGAGCATGCATGGGACTGGACACACGAACACGGAGGCATCATCCTGAAGCAGTTGCGCCGTCTGGGTGCCAGCTGCGACTGGGACCGTACGGCCTTCACCATGGACGAGTTGCGTTCGGAGAGTGTGCTGAAGGTGTTCGTGGACCTCTACGAAAAGGGTCTCATCTATCGCGGCCTGCGCATGGTGAACTGGGACCCTAAGGCCCAGACGGTACTCTCTACCGAAGAGGTTATCTACCGGGACGAGAAGAGCAAACTCTACTACCTGAAGTACTATGTAGCCGATGCCGATGTGAACCCCGTAAAGCCCACAGGCGAAGAAGGCGAGGTTCTGCATCAGGACGAAAAAGGTTACTATGCCGTTGTTGCAACCACGCGTCCTGAGACCATCATGGGCGATACAGCAATGTGTATCAACCCCAAAGACCCGAAGAACCAATGGCTGCGTGGGCACAAGGTGATTGTGCCGCTGGTGGGTCGTGTGATTCCCGTTATCGAGGACCGCTATGTGGATGTGGAGTTCGGTACCGGCTGTCTGAAGGTTACCCCTGCCCACGACGTGAACGACTACGCCTTGGGTAAGACACACAACCTGGAAACCATCGACATTTTCAACCCCGACGGCACCATTAGCGAAGAGAGTCCGCTCTATGTGGGAATGGACCGCATGGATGTGCGCAAGCAGATTGTCAAGGACCTGCAGGCGGCTGGCCTGATGGAGAAGATTGAGGACTACGAGAACAAGGTGGGTTACAGCGAACGTAACCAGGATACGGCCGTAGAGCCTCGTCTGTGCAAGCAGTGGTTCCTGTCGATGAAGCACTTTGCCGACATTGCCCTGCCACCCGTGCTGGAAGGCAAAATCAAGTTCTATCCCACCAAATACGTGACCACATACCGCAATTGGCTGGAGAACATCCAGGATTGGTGCATCAGCCGCCAGCTGTGGTGGGGACACCGCATTCCCGCCTATTTCCTGCCCACAGCAGAGGAAGAGGAGGAGAAGTTCGTTGTGGCACTGACAGCAGAGGAAGCTTTGGAAAAAGCCCACAAAATCGAGGGCTTCGAGAACATCACCATAGACCAACTGCATCGCGACGAGGATGCCTTGGACACGTGGTTCTCGAGCTGGTTGTGGCCTGTGAGCCTGTTCGACGGCATCAATCGCCCGGGCAACGAGGAAATCCGCTACTACTACCCCACCACCGACCTTGTAACAGGTCCGGACATCATCTTCTTCTGGGTGGCACGTATGATTATGGCAGGCGAGGAGTACATCAAGGATGTGCCCTTCCGCAACGTATATTTCACCGGTATCGTACGCGATGAACTGGGCCGCAAGATGTCGAAATCGCTGGGTAACAGCCCCGACCCCATCGGCCTCATCGAGAAATACGGAGCCGACGGCGTGCGCATGGGTATGCTGTTGGCAGCCCCTGCAGGCAACGACATTCTGTTCAAGGAAGACCTGTGCCAGCAAGGTGCCGCCTTCTGTAACAAGATATGGAACGCCTTCCGACTTGTCCAAGGTTGGGAAAAGGCCGACATTGCGCAACCCGCCGCCAACCAGCAGGCTATCCTGTGGATGCAGGCCAAGATACGCACCGCTGTGGCTGAAATCAACGACCTGTACAGCAAATACCGCCTGAACGAGGCACTGATGGCAGCCTTCAAGCTGTTCACCGACGAGTTCTCGGGCTGGTACCTGGAGATGATAAAGCCTGCCTACCAGGCACCCATCGACAGCCAGACACTCGAGGCCACACTCGGCATCTTCGAGCAGCTGATGAAGATTATACATCCTTTCATGCCCTTCATCACCGAGGAACTCTATCAGCACATCGCAGAGCGCAAGCAGGGCGAAAGCATCATGGTGAGCACCCTGAAACTGGACGCTCCCAGCGAGGCCGACAGCCAGCTTATCGCCAGCTTCGAACACGCCAAGCAAATCATCTCAGGCGTGCGTGCCATCCGCCAGCAGAAGAACATCTCGCCACGCGAACCGCTCGTGCTGGAAGCACCTGCCAACGTCGACAACTCGGCATGGGCAGAGACCATCCAGAAACTGGCCGGACTGAGCGAAATCAGCCTCGTCGAAAAGAAGAGCGAAGGCACCCAGAGCTTCCTGGTAGGCACCGAGGAGTACGCCGTGCCCCTGGGAAACCTCATCGACGCAGCAGCCGAAATCCAGAAAGCAGAGGCCGAAATCAAGCGTCTGGAAGGCTTTATGGCAGGAATCCAGAAGAAACTATCGAACGAACGCTTCGTACAG
This sequence comes from Bacteroidaceae bacterium, assembly GCA_017617235.1. Lineage (GTDB taxonomy): Bacteria > Bacteroidota > Bacteroidia > Bacteroidales > Bacteroidaceae > Physcousia. The sequence goes on from JAFZWQ010000032.1 coordinate 10,914, forward strand.
AACGCCCCACAACAGGTAGTGGAACTGGAACGCAAGAAGCTCAGCGACGCCGAAAGCAAGATTGCCGCCCTGCAGGAGACCATAAACTCCCTGAAGTAACCTCAGGCTTTCACACCCAAAGGATAGTATTCCGAGGCCGGAAGGATAGTAATCCTATGGCCGAAGGAATACTATTCCTGTTTATGGAGGATTAGTAATCCTACCAACGGAGCGATACTATCCCTACCTGCGGAGCGACGCATCGTTAGGCGCCTAGCGTTGTAACGCTCCGACGGTAGCGTTGGGACACGCCACGGGAGGCGACGCATCAAGACAGGAGAGTACACACGTTGCTTCTGCCCATTTCATGCGTCATCCCCACGCACTTATGAAGGGACCTGCGAAGGGGTTTTAACAGTTTAACAGTTTAACAGTTTGTTTTTTGAACCCCCACCTGCCTAAACCTGAGCAGGGAGTGTTAATATTTGTTAATATATTAATGAATATATATAGATAAATATAAATAAATATTCATCTCTCTGGGGGGTACCCCTTAAAAATTAAACTGTTAAACTGTTAAACTGTTAAAGATACAGAATGGTCGTAAAAGAAGGGCGCCTCCCACGAATGGGAAGCGCCCTGTTTATCGTAAAGGAATCTGTGTGATTACTTCACAATAACTTTCTGGCCGTTCTTGATAACAAGACCCTTGTAGTTCTTGCCTACACGCTGGCCAGCCATGTTGTAGATGGCGTTGCTCTGCTTGGTGTTGTTCTTCACGCTGGAAATACCGTCCTCCAGTTTCTCGTAGGTAATGTTGACGTTCAGATCAATAGCCTCATACATACCACTTTGGCTATCTTCTTCACCATAAATGTAATCGCCATATACCGTATTGTCTGCGTTGGCAATAGTTGTGGTCTCGTCGCCATTCTCCGTAACCTTGTAGGTAGAAGCGTAGTCGCCAGCGGAATTAAAGGCAGTCAACGAACCATCCTTCTGAAGCAAACCTACAGTTACGATATCGCCACGATAGGTTGCGGTGTGGGTCTTATCGGTGTAGAAACTGTAAGTAGCCAAATACTGGTTCTCAAAAACAGTGCACTTAGTATCGTCGTTCTCATCGATTTCGAACATTACCCATGCATCTTCATTTGCACTGTCAAAGCCCTTTATGCAATAGCTGTCACTGCCAAAGTAAACAACGCAGTCGCCAGAATAGTCGTATTCCGAACCATAATAGCTCTTAGCTTCGAATTCACCCTTGCACATATACTTCTCGAGTGTGGTCTGAGGCAGCAAATCGAGGTTGCACGCAACATAAAAATCAGAACCTTCATAGATGTCTGTGCCGTCGGCCGAATACAGAGCCAGGATTACAGAAGAGGGAATGTAAAGCTCCTGATCCTCGGCGAAATAGTAAGCACCGAAAGTAGTGCCCTCGCCACGAACGGGAGTATAGTTTACCCAATCCGAAGGCAACAGGTACAATTCGGTCACATTGCCCAAAGAGTCAGTAACAGTAGCAAATACCTTGCTGCAGTCGAAGGTGATGGAGTCTGCATCATACTGGGAAAACTTATTGGCAGCACCCTTTTCCACCTTACCTTCCAGAACAGTGCTCAAGCTGCTGAAGGGCTTAAAATAAGCCTTTTCGCCATCAACCAGGAAACTTGCTCCATCGTACATAATCTGAGGAATCATGCCACCAGCATTAGGAGTATAGAAATACGTCCACTCAGAATAGGCGGGAATCAGCTCAGGAGCCTCATCAGCACGCTTTGCAGCCTGGATGTTTGCAACAGCCTTGAACTCGGGCACCTGATAGGTAGCCTGCTGCTTAACGATACCACCAAAATTGCTTCTGGAGGTCATGGCCATTTTCTGCTCACGGGGCAGAGGGGCCTTCTTTACACGGTCGATAGCCGATGCACTAACGGCAACGATAGCGACAAGCGCAAAAAGTAAAATTTTCTTCATAATCTTTTTGTTTAAAAGGTTAATAAAAAAGTTAATTGTATCTTCTTTTAATTGTGTTTAATCCTTTATCGGCTTCAACATCAGCAGTATGGGGTTTCCGCTGCCCGTGGGGGTCAGCGTGGCCTGTGTGGGACGGAACGTTTTGTTGGGCTCCATCCTATAAGTACCATAGATAGTAGCAGCAAACTGCTTGCACAGGTTCTGCAGGTTGGTTTCTGCAAAGATTTGCATATTATCGGTGGTACGGTCCATTGCCGACTGGCTGAACTTCAGCACGCCATACTCGGGCTTGTCGATGTTCATGTCAATATACGGCCTGTACTGGGGCACACGACCCATCTTCTTGGGACCATGCACGCAGCAAACCAGACCGGGATAGCGCATCTGATAGGTATACGCGCCCTCTGTCACCGTTTCCGTTGTACGACCAATGGCAATGCTGTCCAGTTCGAAGTTGGCGTTCACCTTCTTCACCTCAGTCTTCATCTGGTCGAACAGAGCGGCCTGTTCGGTTGTAAAGCTGGATTCATCCAGTTTCCAAGTCGAAGAACAATCCCAAATATACCAGTCCCAGCAAGGAATCAGCTTAGTAACCCCGTTATTGGCCACCATATACGTCTTATCGTCGGACATGGTAAACTCTTGGAAGCCCTTGCCACCCAGCGAATCGACACGGTTCATGCGGAAACCATTGGGAGTGAAGACACAAGAACGCGGCTTAACTTCCAAGGGCTCCACCAGACGATCCTGATACGAGGGAAGACCAGTGTTCAAGCCCGTGAGATACAGGGTATCCGCATCGCCATTGGTCACATAATAACTGTTCAGCGTACTGCTGGTAATGAGACTTTTCCTAAGTGCTACCATTGTAAGATAAGCAGCCGCACTGGTTTCACAGGGAACGAAACGCACCTCTGCCCCATGGCGCTCGCCACGGAACACGATGCTGTTACCGTCGTAAGCCTTGAAAGCCAGGTTCTGGTCGCCATTCATACCTTCACCGTCTCTCGCCCCTGTCAAGGGATTCACGGGGTCAACCATTACCGTCAGCACATCGTTCCACGTATTGAAGGAAAGCACAGGACCTTCCTCTTTCAGCATATCGTAGGTGCTGGTACTCTCGGTATAGTTGCCGGCATTGCTGCCACGCATAAAGCGATGGTTGCTGGCCAGAGTAACCTTTCCGCTGGCTTCGAAACTGGCAACGATATTGACACCTTCGAAGTCTTCTTCGTCTGTGCCCACGGTGAAATACTGCATCACCCATCCATTATTGCCATTCGTGCTCTGCTTCACCAGTTTGTCCTTCAGCTGTTCGTTGAAGTTTTCTATGCGGAGCGAGGCGCTCTCGTCGAACAAATCATCCTGCTGGAAAGTGCAGGCACCGAAAGACACCGCAGCCAGAGCAACAAATAAAGAACGGAATATATTCTTTTTGGTCATAGTCATGTATCCTTAATTCATTATTGTAAATCGTAAATCGTAACGCTGTCTTTTACAAACGTATTGATATTTTTTTGGCGGGCACGTACCTCACGGCGAATCTCGAACATATGCAGTCCCCATTTGTCCGTATACCACTTGCCGGCCTTCTCCATTTTCTTCAGGATGGCGTTCATACCACCATTGCCGCTATTGTTATCGGCCTTCACCCAATTGTCCAGATAGTCGCGGAAGGATGTAAACTTCTGCTCGTCCACGTACTTCAGAGTGAGATTATCCTCTTTAGATGCCTGATACTTGGCATCAGCCACATGGAAATCAGGCACAAAACGTTCTGTTTCCTCGTCCGTCTCAGAATTCTTGGCCGTTTCCTTCTTCATGGTGAAATGGTTCCAAGGCTTCTTGGGGTCATCCAGGCCCTCAATCTCCAACGAATCTATCAGGGTGTAGATACGCTCCTTGTCACCCTCCTTCACACCACCATTGGCACAGGCATCGATGATGGTATTCATCCAACGGACGTCGTTGTCCGTAATCGTGCAGGAAATGGTCTCCACAAAGTCCTCAAAAATAGCTGAGGAAGCATAGTGGGTGATGTAACCCAGGCCATGAGCCTTCACTGAGTCACGATCCTGCCAATCGCGTCCGTCATAGTCGTCGGGAGTAATCTGTCCGAACTCTACATCATAGGTCTTGGTCTGGTGCAAGATGTGCGAGAACTCGTGATGCATGGTGTGGAACTGGTTTTCGTTAAGGATATCGATATCTGCATCCGAGTACTGGCTAGTAGGCGTCCAGAACTTCATATCGTTCACCTTAATCAACGTAATCTTCACACCTGCCGATGCATAACCCAATTCTTCCGTTCCGGTAGTAGGACTGTAAGCCGAAGAACCGATGAAATGGAAGATACGGGGACCATACTTCTTCAAGAATTCGTCGCCAGCATACTTGGTGTACACATCGTAGAACAGATACTTGATGAAGTGTGCCAACAACTGCGACTTCTTATAGTCGGCAGGAGCCAGCTGATATTCAAGCTTCGATGCGGGGAAATTGAACTTGTATTGAATCTCCGTGTTGTAGGGAACCACGAAGTTGTCGTACAGCCACTGGTCGAAAGGAGCCGTTGCCGAATTGGGGTCGACAGCAGGTATCGTTGTGTCGAAGATGGATTCGGTGAAGTCATCATCATTCCGGCACGAACTAGCACTCACGAGAAGCGCTGCAACACTCAGAATGTATATAATCTTTTTCATATCTTTCTCTCCCTTTAGTTCTTATCCTGGTATAATTCTTCACGAGGGGTTATGCGAGACGACACGATGTAACCGCTGCCACCAGCACCACCGCTAAATCCAGTATCACGGTTTTTGGGGTAACCCGATTCGATGATATTATTGGGAACCTGCAGTACACGGCGAGTGTCGTCCCATGTCAACGAGTCTGTATGGATGTCATCCTCGTTTGCGCTGCGATAGTGGTGGTAAACGGTAATACCATATCGCTTGATGTCGAACCAACGAGTTCCCTCGTGGATGGTCTCGATACGACGGAGATGCAGGATGCAATCCAGCACGCTCAGGTCGTCGCCCGTCAGCACCTTCTCAAATCCCATTTCAGCAGGATGCAAATCGCTGACGTAGTCGTTGTTAATCTTCGTACGGCTGTATCTGGTCCTTATTCTATCGATGGTAAGCGGATTCGTTACCAGATGCGAACTGGTCCACATGTCCAAATCCTGGATGGCACCAGCCTGGTCGCCCAGATACAACTTAGCCTCGGCACGGCACAGCAAAGTCTCCTCAGCCGTAAACGGATGGTAGAGCTGATGTACATAACCGATACCTGCAATCTTGTCGGTATATTCGAAATATTCGTAGAGGCTGAAAAGCCATGCACCATACTGCTGACCAGCACCATTGATGTAAACCATACCGGAGAAGGCAGGCAGCGTTCCTGACCAGTTAGGACCTGGGCCCCATACTGTTACGTCCAACGTAGAGGGAATATGCCAGATTTTACCATCGTTATCCTTAAACGAAGTACCCTCGTTAATGGCAAAACGTGCGCTGGCAACCAGCATGCGCCAATGGTACGAGTAGGTGGACTGAATCAGGAAATTGCATGTCAGTTTCTCGTCGTTATAGTCATTGACCTTGGCCACCAGCGTATTCTTGTTGATGGCACTCCAGTTGCGGAGCTGAGGTGTTTGGCCTAAGGCAGCATTTGCATACTTCAGGCAATTCTTATAGTCGCGTTTGTAGAGATAGAAACGTGCAGCCAAGGCGTTGGCGGCGTTCTTGTTCATGTGGTAGGAAGGAACCTTGTACTTGGAATCGTCAATCAAATCGATACCTTCCAGGATATCCTTCTCTATCAAATCATAGGTCGTCTTGACATCGTGTAGATAGTTTGATGTACCATAGTCCACATGTACGTTGGTTTCAGGAGATGTAACATAGGGAATACCCTTGTCCGCAGCACTGCGTGTTTCATCCTTATAGGCTTCGGCAAAGACGTTAACCAGAACGAAATGCAGATATGCACGAAGCACATGAGCCTCGCCCCACGAGTGAGACAACTTAGAATCGTGGGCAGGATCGCTGCTCAGGGACTTCATGGCCTCAATGGCATGGTTACATACCGAGATACCAGAATAATAAGCTTCCCATACCTGATAGGGCGTATCATCTTCATTGACAGAATAATCCACAATATCCTTCCAGTAATAGGCTTCCTCGTGGAACTTGGCATAGGCGCTGTTATGGGTAGAAGGAACCACCACGTTGTCGTCCAGGAAATTATCGCCAGACAGTTCGCAAACAACGGCTGGGGTAGACAGGGGATAAGCCGATGTCAGCAGTTTGCCCACCTTGTCAGGATTGTCGATTTCCGTACGGTTGTCCGGTGCCTCGTCCAAGGCGTCGCACGAAACCACACAGAGGGCACAGAGAAGGCCGAGGGCACAGAGATATGCTCCTTTTACCACGCTGTTCATATATATTTTCATCATGTCTTTCAATTTACTATTTTCAATTTTCAAATTTCAATCCATTTAGAATCCCAGACGCAGTGTTGCGGTAAACTGCTTGGTGATAGGTGTTGCCACACCACCGGAATTAATAAACTCGGGGTCTTGTCCATTCAGTTTCTTGTCGGCGTAGAGCAAGCAGAGGTTTGTAGCGGCAACCTTGATAGAAGCACGGTTGAAGCACTTTGTCTTCTCGAGCCAAGTCTTGGGGAATTCGTAGGTGAGAGCGACTTCCTTCAAACGGATGAAACTACCATTGGCAATACGTTCCGTCGAATAGTTGTAGGCATTATAAGCCGTACGCAAGTTATAGGAACCATAACGGTCAACCTGGTTCTTGGAAGCGATGGTCGGGATGTTTGTAATTGCTTCGTCGCCAGGAACCATCCAACGGTTCTTGAAGTCACGAGGCATAGCCAAAAGGTCGCTGTAGGCATATGAGAATACAGGATCAAGACGAACCACGTTACCACCAGCATAGGTGATGAAGAGGTCGAGATTGATGCGTCCCCACTTGCCGGTATAGGAAAGGGTGTTGTTGAATGAACCATAGAATGTCGGGTCTGAGGGGCCTTCATAAACGAGGAAGTCCTTGAGGTTCTCGGTCTCCTGGAAGTTCACGTCACCAACAGTCTTTTCGCCCTTCTCGTTGTATACCATGGGAAGACCCTCGGAGTTCAGACCGGCAAACTTGTAGCTGAAGAGTGAACGTACGGGGTAGCCTTCGATGGCATAACCAGTACCCGTAACCAATTGGTAAGCCTGGGTTCCGCCCACTGCCAGAGACGTAATCTTGTTCTTGGCATTGGAGAAGATGAAATCTGTGCTCCACTTAAAGCCGGACTTCTGCACATTCACAGTTGTCAGACCGACCTCAACACCATGAGAGGACATATCGGCAACGTTGGCATACTTCGAAATCTCACCACCGGCACCTTGTGTATAGGTAAGACCAATCAGGTCATAGTTGTTACGTCCATAGATATCGAACGTTAGAGCAAGACGCTCTTTCAGGAAGCTAAAGTCAACACCAAAGTTCCATTCGTGCTTCTTCTCATAGGTAAGTTCCTCATTGGCAATCTGGTATACATAGATTTCCGATTCGGCAGCAGACGTCGTCGGACGCCATTTGTTCGACGGCTTATAAATGGTCGTAGCATTGGTTACCCACGATGGGCCCGTATCGGCAGTCAGCGAATAGCTACCACGCAACTTCATGCCAGAGAGCCACGAATGAGTCGGCTCCATGAACTTTTCGTTGAAGATGTCGTAGGCTGCAGAAACGTTCCATGTAGGCAGCCAACGGCTCTGACGGCTCTTACCCAAGCGGTTGGTACCCTCGTAGCGAATCGTACCATTCAGGGTATAGCGCTGGTCGTAGTTATAGTTGGCCTGTCCATAGTAAGCCAACGTGTTGGTAAGGGTATAAGACTCACCAAAATAGTCGGTATTTTCCTCGTTCATCTGCTTCAGCCACAGATACGGAGTATAGGTAATACCGCCATTGTTGTACTGGTATCCCCAACCCGTCCAGGTTGTAGCTGTACGAAGAACGGACGAATACTCTGTACCTACCAAGCCATTGAAGGTGTGCAGACTGTTGAATACATTGTTATAACCAGCCGTAAGGCGGTAGTTGTTACTACGCATGTTGTCGTCGTACTGGTATTTAATACCACCAACAGGCAGGATGGACTCGGGAAGTGCCTTGTCATCGTCGGGGTCGGTATACAACAAACTGTTGTTGTCGCGGACGCTGGAGTTATCGTCCTGTTCATCTACACCGGCACGATAGGCATTGGCCTGGTTCGAATCGTCCATTACGTTGTGCTGACGACGAGTATGTGACAAACGGGTCGAAATAAGTCCAGCCAAACGCACCGACTTAATAGGCTTGTACTCCAGTTCGCCACGGAACATCAACTCAGTTACCTGAATGTCGTTGTAGTTGTTCTCCAACTCATTGAAGATATTGAAGCCCGTATAGAAGCGAGTATAGTCAATAGAGGGATCCAGACAGCGGCTGGAATTCATGGCAAAGCTGAATGGGTTGATGTCGAAGTCGCGCTTCACCTCACCCGTCACCACATCGGTGGTACGATTCAGCGAACCGGGAGCCTCCTGCTTACGATAGCTGCCCTGTGCTGCCAATTTCACACTCAGCAACTCGGCACCCTTCATATCCTTCAGGATGTCGAACGAAGTATTACCATTGAAGGTGTAACGGTTCACAGAACTGCGATTAACAAACTGACCGGGATCAGTAAGCACAGACATAGAGAAGTAGTTCTGAGACTTATCGGTACCACCAGAAATGCTGACAGAGTGATTCTGCTGAACCTTGTTGGTAAACAGCAGGTCGAACCAGTCGGTATTGCGGAATTCAGCGGCCTGCAGGTAGGCATTGCGTGCTGCCTGCGTATTTTCGAGTCCAAAGGCACCTGTTACAGGGTCGTAGGTACGAAGTTGCTGGAACATGTAACCATAGATACCCGTATTCTGGGCATTTACCATATTGTCGAGCTGCAGCCAACCCTTGTCCTCCATTTCCTTGTAGACACTCATCATCTCCTGGGAATTCATGATGTTGTAGTTGTTGTAGTTGGGTTTCATGCGAGTGGTGAACTCACCCGTGTAACCCACACTGGCACGGCCCTTCGAACCACGCTTCGTAGTAACAACAATCACACCACCCATGGCGCGAGCACCATAAATAGAGGTTGCAGAACCGTCCTTCAGAACGGTAAACGACTCAATATCGTCAGAGTTCAAACCGGCAACAGCCGAGGAAATCAGCGTCTTGGCATCACCAGAAGCCAAATCATCAGCACTTACGTCTACATTGTCCTCATAGATAACGCCATCGACAACCCACAGGGGCTTGGAATTACCATAAATAGAGGTTGCACCGCGGACACGAATCTTTGGCGAAGCACCAAAGGTATTGCTGACGTTCGTCACCTGCACACCGGCCACACGACCTTCGAGCGAACGGCTCACATCGGCCATACCCGACAATTTAATCTTATCGGCATCGACCTTTGTGGCAGCTCCTGTAAACAATCGTTTGTCGGTTTGTTGGATACCTGTTACAACCACTTCGTTCATCTGTTTATCCTGGCTCTCCAACGTGACATGCATTCCGTTCTTACCCTTCAGCTTCTTGGAACGCATACCAACCATCGAGAATACCAAAACAGGATTGGAATTAGCAGCCGAAATCGTAAACTTTCCGTTAACGTCTGTTACGACTCTTGTTTTAGTTCCTTCGACCGTCACGATAGCACCAATCAACGGTTCGCTATCCTCGGCAGAAATTACAGTTCCTGAAATCTTCGTCTGAGCCATCGCCATTCCCACGTATAGGAATAGGCCAGCCAAGACAAGACTCAATCTTCTACATAAAAACATCTCCAAAATATTTTTTCTTTTTACCATTTAGTATTATTATTCCTTTCCAATAAAGATTCGCCCCTCTTTTATATAAAGATGGCATAACAAGGCGCAAAGATACACATTTTTTTTCATTTATTCACATTTCACGGGTGTTAAAATGCAATTTTTGTGAAAAAATGCTAATAAAAATAACAAAATATCATTCTGAAGGTCGATTCCCATACCTATTTTAATAACACGTACGCGCCCACGCGAAAAGAAAAGCGACACACCAGATGATGTGTCGCCCTTGTTATCGAATCAAATAAAAATCACAAACAGGAAGACCCTTTTCTACCTATCATACGCATTAAAAGGTGCGACATTATGCCAGCAAATCCTTCAGGAACTGGTCGAGTTCTTCGTCGAGTCCCTCCATCAGTGTACTATTGAGGATTATGGTATCGTCGTCGACAAGATAGAGGTCTCGCAATGTCTCGCCGTCCTCATCCATCAACACGAACGAGAAAGGATGCAGGATTGCCATATGGTCGATAATGGACTCACGCATCTCTTCCAGACAACGGCAAATCAGCGTTGCAGCCTCATCGTAGAGCTCGTCGCCTGAATTAATCCACTGTTCCACGACTATTCGGGTGAGTTCCTCATCGTTGTCGTCGAATGCGAGCAGTTCGCCCGAAGATGGTTTCACCTGCAAGTGGATGTCAGTCATAATAGCGTCCTGTCCTGCAGGAAAGTTGTCTGCAACCTTACGTATTGCACGTTCTAATTGCTGAATAGTCTGTGGTGTTGCTTCCATAATTGTATTTTTAAAGGCTAATGACTATTGGTTAGAGACCGCGACCGTGGCAATTCTTGAATTTCTTGCCCGAACCGCAGGGACATGGGTCGTTACGTCCTGGCAACTTCTCCGAAACGATAGGTTGTACGGGACCTTGCTGTTCGCGAGTGTCACGAGCTGCTGCTGAACGCTGTGCAGGATCGGTCAGGTCGGAACGACTTTCCGTATATTGCGGACGCTGGCGGGGAGCCTGCTGAGCAGGAGCCTGTGCCATCTCCACATCGACATCAGGCACTTGTCCACGCATCAGGATGCTTATGGTCTTGTTATTGATGCGGTTCACCATATCGTCGAAGAGTTTCACACTCTCCAGTTTAAAGATGAGCAACGGGTCTTTCTGCTCGTACGACGCATTTTGTACGGAATGTTTCAGTTCGTCCAACAGACGCAGGTTTTCCTTCCATGCCTCGTCGATGGTATGCAGCAGGATGGCTTTCTCGAAGGCCTTCACCAGAGCCTGCGACTTCGTTTTGTAAGCTTCCTTTATACCCACCATAATCTGATAGACGTGACGACCATCCATTACGGGTACACGAATATTCTCGTACTGCTGACCCTGCGGGCTTTCGTAGATTCGTGAAATAACCTTGTTGGCATTGGCTGCCATCAGGTTGGTCTTTTCCTTGAAGCGATCCATCACCTTCTGGTATACCTCTTCGGCTACATCGTCGAGTTTGCCGCCTTCCAAACGGTCCTGAGGCAAGGGGAATTCCATAGCGAATACCTCGAGGAAGCGCTCGCGGCAACCCACGAAATCATTATTCTCGAGGATATTGCATACACGATCCCATATCATATCGGCAATATCCATTCCGATACGTTCACCCATCAGGGCATGACGACGTTTCTCGTAGATAACCGTACGTTGTTTGTTCATTACATCATCGTACTCCAGCAGGCGCTTACGAACACCGAAGTGGTTTTCCTCCACTTTCTTCTGAGCACGCTCGATTGACTTCGAAATCATGGGATGTTCAATCATCTCGCCATCTTCGAAGCCCAATCGGTCCATAACCTTGGCAATACGTTCGCTGGCGAACAGACGCATCAATTTATCCTCAAGAGAAACAAAGAACACGCTGGAACCCGGGTCACCCTGACGTCCGGAACGTCCGCGCAACTGACGGTCGACACGACGGCTTTCGTGACGTTCCGTACCCACGATGGCCAAACCGCCAGCCTCCTTCACGGCAGGCGACAGTTTGATATCGGTACCACGACCAGCCATGTTCGTAGCAATGGTTACTGCACCCAGCATTCGTTCCTCGCTCTTTACGAGGGCTGAAACGTCGCGTGGCTCGCGTTTCTCCCTCTTGGCGGCCTCAGCCTCCAGACGAGTCTGGTAGTTGATGGCTGCACTCTTTTCACAGAAGCCACGTCCGTCTGTTGCCAGATAAGCATTACCCATCGAGCTCTGACCGGCCAATGCCACAATGTCGGCTTCCTTCTGGTGCAACTTGGCATTCAGCACCTGATGGGGAATTTTGCGCATTTGCAGCATTTTCGACAGCATTTCACTGATTTCCACACTGGTGGTACCTACCAAGGTGGGACGTCCGCTGATACGCATCTGCTCCACTTCCTGGATAACAGCCTTGTACTTCTCGCGCTGCGTCTTGTAGACACGGTCATCCATATCCTTACGGGCAATGGGACGGTTGGTGGGAATCTCCACAACATCCAACTTGTAGATGTTCCAGAATTCACCTGCCTCCGTGATAGCCGTACCCGTCATACCTGCCAGTTTGTGGTACATACGGAAATAGTTCTGCAGGGTAATGGTGGCAAAGGTCTGTGTGGCAGCCTGAATCTGCACATGTTCCTTGGCCTCGACAGCCTGGTGCAATCCGTCACTCCAACGACGACCCTCCATGATACGGCCCGTCTGTTCGTCGACAATCTTCACCTCGCCATCAATGATTACATATTCCTCGTTCAGGTTGAACATAGCGTATGCCTTCAACAACTGCTGGATGGTGTGCATACGTTCGCTCTTAATTGCGTATTCGGTATAGAGCTGGTCCTTCTTCTCCAGTCGTTCTTCCTCGGGCAAAGCTTCAATCTCTGCCATCTGCATAGCCAAATCGGGCAACACGAAGAGGTCGTTATCATTCACCTCCTTAGCCAGCCAGGCGTGTCCCTTATCGGTAAGGTCTGCGCTGTTCTGCTTTTCGTCGACTACGAAGTACAGTGGTTCAACGCATTCAGGCATTCGCTTGTTGTTGTTCTCCATGTATATCTCTTCGGTAGCCAACATACCCGACTTGATGCCTGGTTCAGACAGGAACTTGATGAGGGGTTTGTTCTTGGGCAGTGCCTTGTGGCTGCGATACAGCGCAAGGAAACCCTTTTCAAGCAGCTCCTTGTCGTTGTTCTGCTGTCCCTGAGCAATAAGTTGCTTGGCCTCTGCCAGATACTGGGTTGCCAACTGACGCTGCACACCCACCAAGCGCTCTACCAGAGGCTGATACTGTTCGAACTGCTGGTCTTCGCCTTTGGGCACGGGACCTGAGATAATCAGGGGCGTACGGGCATCGTCAATCAACACGGAGTCAACCTCGTCGACGATGGCATAGTTATGACTGCGCTGTACCAGGTCGGATGGGTCGGTAGCCATATTGTCACGCAGATAGTCGAAGCCGAATTCGTTGTTCGTACCAAAGGTGATATCTGCCATATAGGCCTTGCGACGGGCCTCGCTGTTGGGCTGATGCTTGTCGATGCAGTCAACGGACAAACTATGGAACATATAGAGCGGTCCCATCCACTCCGAGTCACGCTTGGCCAAATAGTCGTTGACGGTTACCACATGAACGCCATTGCCAGTCAGGGCATTCAGGAAAACAGGCAGCGTGGCTACCAAAGTCTTACCCTCACCCGTTGCCATCTCGGCTATCTTACCTTGATGCAGCACGGTTCCACCAAAGAGCTGCACGTCGTAATGTATCATATTCCACTCTGTCTCGTTGCCGCCTGCTACCCAATGGTTGTGGTAGATGGCCTTGTCGCCCTCGATGTCCACAAAATCGTGACGGGCAGCCAGTTCGCGGTCGAAATCGGTAGCCGTAACCTCGATGTTTTCGTTGTTGGTAAAGCGTTCGGCTGTACTCTTCACAATGGCAAAGGCCACGGGGCGTACCTCTTCCAATGCCTTCTCCAGCACCTCCAGCACCTCTTTCTCCAGTTTGTCTATTTGGGCAAAGATGGGAGCACGGTCCTGTAGTTCTGTCTCTTCGATTTTGGCCTTCAGGTCAGCTATCTGCTGGCGCAGTTCTGCTGGCGCCTGTTGCACCTGATTCTTAATCTCTTGCGAGCGAGCACGCAGTTCGTCGTTCGACAATGCCTGAATTTCGGGATAGATGGCCTTGACCTGTTCCACCAGGGGTTGAATGGCCTTCATGTCGCGCTGGGCCTTATTGCCGAAGATACTGCTTAAAAAATCTATAAATTTCATATTATTTAATTACGAGTTATAAATTACGAATTATGAATTTTCAATCTTCAATCTTCAATCTTTACCTTATGCCCGTAAGAGGGGCAGCAGAGCAGGCATTCGGGGCACGGATGCGCATGCATCGGGCCAAAGTGGGTGCAATGCGGTCGACAGTAACGGGCAAGCGCACCTGCTCTGGAGCAATGTCGAGTCCGTAGAAATAGAGCGGAAAGCCCATATACGACTCGCGATGTTGCAAACGTTCACCCGTCTGTTCGTTGACCAGTGTCCATCCAGGTGCCACCTGAATCAGTATGTCGCCCGAGCAACGAGGGTTGTAGGCATTGCGAAGGTCGCGTATGCCAGGAGTCCATGCGCCCTGTGCCAGACGCTGCGAGGTGTAGACATCGCGCACGCCACTGAACTGAATCAGGAAATCGGCACTGCGTTCCAGCAGTTCGCTGAGGTTGATGTTCTTCTTTTCGATGCCTTTGAGATCGAAATAGAGCTGATTGCCCATGCTGGCCTCGACATATTGCCCTTGACCATATACGGCCGAGAGGTACATATTGAGCAACAGTTGGGCACGGGTAATGTTGAACTCACCCGTTGGAATGCGGTAACGAGACAGGTCTTCGCCCGTCTGCTCTGCATCGCTGTATCCTGTGCTGGTGACCACGAACAATACACGCTCGCGACCCACCTTCTTCTCCACCATATCGATGAGACGTCCCAGCTGCTCGTCGAGCCGCACATAGGTGTCCTGCATCTCCATGGGGCAGTCGGCCACCGTCTTATGGTCGTAGTTTCCAGCATAATAGACCACGCTGAGGAAATCGGTAATGGGGTCGATTCCCAGCAGCGAGTTGTGCAGGCAATGGCTGACGAAGTCGTTCACTTCCTCGTTCACCAGCGCACTGGCTTTGAATTGGCGGAAACGACGGTCACCCTTGAAAGCGTGACGGAACGGTTTCTTCATGCCGCCAGACACAAAATAGTTGAATGCGCCTACCAGTTCGTTCAGCGGTTCCCACGTGAGCGAGTTTATCTGACTGGCTGCATGGTCGCTGTTATTATAATAGGAAAGCCACGTGGGCTGTGCGTTGTAATACGAAGTGGTGCACCACTGACCCGTTTCGTCGTTGAGCCAGAAAGCACAGTCGCCTGCATGTCCTGCTGCAAACAGGGCTGCATCGTTGTTTGGGGCTATGCTGTACACCAGCGCTTTGCCCTCGGTGGCCACCTTCAGTTCGTCGGTAATGGTGGTAACCCCCAGATTGGCGGGCGACACATGTTCCTGGGTGAAATGTCCTGTCTGGTTCTTGTCTGCCACGCAGGTCACGGGGTGCAGGGTTGCACGGTCGAGCCATCGTTCGCCCACAATGCCGTTTTCATAGGGTGTGGCGCCACTCATCAGGGCTGCAACTGCCGATGCGCGGTCGGGCGATGCAAAGGGGAATTCGGCCTGGGTATAGGCGCGTCCCTCCTTCATGAGCCTGCGGAATCCTGTTTCGCCATACAGGGGCGAGAAGGCCTCCAGATAGTCGGTACGCAGTTGGTCGATGACCACGTTAACGACCAGACGGGGCACTTCGGGGGCTGTCTGGGCCTCGGCACCCATCATGACCAGCAACATGGCCAGCGATGTCAGTATATGTTGTTGTCTGTTTGTCATCGGCTTTTGGAATAAAGGCTGTAATGAACCAGGTAACTAATGGGGCGTGCTAACAAAACAAGTGCCAAAGTCAGGGTCAGCGCACTGAATTGTTGGGGAATCCACAACATAAAGACCACAAATAGCGCCAACACGAACAAATTCACATAGTGGTAGAGGCATTTTTTTCGCTTGATGGCACAACGAACCACCCAAGGCAGGCACACCAGCGGCAGCGGGTTCAACAGCCACACCTGCCAGTTGGAATCCATCGTGGGATGCTGGGAAAAGAGGAACATGAAGCAGAGCAACAGGCCTGCCAATCCCTGCAGCACCATCAGTACAATATCGACGCCCCACAGCATACGACGCAACTTGAATTCCACAAGCATTATCGCCAGAGTGACCAGGATGGCCAAGCAGCTGACGTAACCAGGAGTGAGCGTGTCCCACACATCGCCCTGTGCAGCAGCCAAGGGCCTTTCCACCAGCGGCAACAGTTCTGTCGTTTCTGCCACCAACGGGCGACGGTTCTCCAACGTATCGTAAATCTGGGCCTCAGCAAAGTATCCCATCAGCAATTCGGGCAGGAACTGCATAGCACGGTCGCTCAGCACAGTATCGCAGGCAGCGCCCAAGAGCAGGTCGTTACCTTCCTCTGCCCACGGATGCCGCTGCGTATAGCGATGCAACAGCTGTCTGTAGGTGGGATGTTCCTCAGATTCGGCATACACCACATGTCCGTCGATGGCTTGTTCCACCATATCACGCGCCTTCGTGGTGCAGTTGTTCAGCAGGAAATTATAGCGATAGGTCTTGTTCTCGGGCAGGGCGTTCACAGCCAGATTGCGGACAAGACGCTGTGCTTCCTCATCCGTCAGAGCCAAGGTCTGTTCAACCACAGAGGAACCGCGACGGCGATATTCTTCAAGGAACAGGTCGAAGGGATAGGCCATCACCTCGTAGTCGCACTTGCCCAAGACAAAGCGCCATGTGAAATGAGGCGTATTGAAGTCGAAGACCCCATAATTGAACACGAAGTCCTGATTGCCACGCAGGTCCCTCACACGCAGAGCCGTGTGACCATACAGCTGATAAACCTCGTCGCCAGGCGAGCAAGTGAGCAATCCCACCCGCAAACTGTCGCTCAGCTGCTGGGCCACTACCCGGCAGCACGTGAACAACAACATCCACACGACAAAAAACCACTTTCTCAGCTCCACTTCTCTATATACATATATATAATCAGCGCGCAAAGATAGTGAAAACAAAGGGAAGAGACAAATTTTAGAGCAGCAAATTGCTATCAGCAACGTAAAAAGATACAATACCATCCCTACCTGCGGAGCGACGCTTCGCTAGGCGCCTAGCGTTGCAACGCTCCGACGGTAGCGTTGGGACGCATCACGCGAGACATCGAGACGCAGTAGCAATAGACGGGAAGGCGGGAAGGCGGGAAGACGTGACTTTTGCTAAATCGCAATTCGTGACTCGAGATAGTGACGTGAAATTTTATTAATATATATTAAATATATATTAATAATAATATAATTATACTATAATTTATTATCAACTACGTCACGTCTGGGAATGTCGTCGGGAGCAAAAGTCACGTCGTCACGTCGTCACGTCGTCACGCCTAACTGGCAGAAAGTTCTCGCCGTTCTGTTTTGTTATTTCGTTTGAAATTACTAACTTCGCACCTCGAATATGAACCTGATAATAGACATAGGGAACACGCGGGCGAAGTTGTTCGCATTCGACGGAGACCAGCTGGTGGACCATATTATGTGTGGTCACGATTTGTCTGAAATGCACCATTTCATCGAGAAAAACGGGTGCAAGCGCGGCATCCTTTCCACAACGGCAGGACTGACGAAAGAAGCCAAGCAGCGCATCGAAGAACTACCTTTCGAGCTGCTGCAGATGACGGGACAGACGCCAACACCCGTCCGTGTGGAGTATAGGACACCACAAACGCTGGGAACCGACCGCCTGGCAGCCATCGTTGGCGCACAGGCCATGCGGCCAGATTCCAACATATTGGTTATCGACTGCGGCACTTGTGTAACGTACGACTTCCTGGACGCCAACGGCTGCTACAAGGGGGGCAACATATCGCCAGGCCTGGAGATGCGACTAACTGCCCTGCACCAACAGACGGCCCGTTTGCCACAAGTGGATGCGGAAGGCGATGTTCCAGAGATGGGATACGACACAGCAACTGCCATTCGCAGTGGTGTAATTTGGGGACTTCGACACGAAATTAATGGCTATATTGGACGGTTCAAGCAGAAATTTCCCTCTCTTTCAGTTTTTTTAACGGGAGGAGACGCTAAGAAATTGGATATGTCGGAAGAAAGTTGTATCTTTGCGGACAATTTTATTGTCCCACGCGGACTTAACCGGATATTGAACTATAACAAATGATTCAAATAAAGAGATTTGCCTGTCTGGCAGCGACCCTGCTGACATCAGTTATGCTGGTTGCACAGACGAATGGCAGCAACTCCTCATATTCACGCTTCGGACTGGGCACATCGAACAACCAGTCGCAAGGCTTTAACCGCGCCATGGGAGGTGTGGCACAAGGCATGAGAGACGGCGGGCAGGTGAACTTCCTGAATCCTGCCTCGTATGCCGTTATAGACTCGCTTACCTTTCTCTTCGACGTGGGCATGGGCATGCAACAAGGGCACATGAAGAGCAACGGAACCAGCCTGAACGCCTTCAATGCCTCGCTGGAATACGTGAATGCAGGATTCCGCATGAAAAAAGGACTGGGCATGTCCATCGGATTCATGCCCTACACCACCATCGGATACAATTTCGATACCACCAAGCAGGTGGGAAGTTCGTACACTTCGTCGAAATCCATCAGCACAGAAACGAACTATTACGGCAACGGAGGTCTGCACGAAATATACATGGGTGTGGGATGGAATCCGATTGCAGATCTGAACATCGGTGCCAACATTGGTTATCTGTGGGGCGCCTACACACACACCCTCGACCAGCAATTCTATGAAGGGGGCAAGACCAGTTCGAACTATAATACGCAGAACGAGGTGTGGGACAGCGACATAAAAACCTATAAGATAGATTTTGGTGTGCAATACCCCATCAAACTGAATAAGAAGAACAGCCTGACCCTGGGTGCATCGGCAAGCATTGGCCACAATATAGGCAGCGAAGTTAAAATGCTGCGCTTCACCAGCAAAGGCGATACCTTGACAAGCAAGGCAACGGATGCCTTCGAACTGCCATACGTCTTTAGCGGAGGAGCATCGTGGCGACATGGGGACAAACTGACCATCGCTGCCGATTACACACAAGAACGCTGGAGCGGATGCAAAGTCCCCATTTCTTATTCGACAGCAACGTCCAGCAGCATACAGATAGTTACAAATCAGTACCTCAATCGCCATCGCTTTGCCCTTGGTGCAGAATACATTATCAACCCCATGGGACGCAAATACGGGCAACTGATTCGCTACCGTCTGGGTGCTTCGTACGCTACGCCAAACATCAAGGTGAACGGAGAGGACGGACCTACGGAATACGGCATCACAGCAGGTGTGGCCCTACCGTTAACCACGCGTAGCAAATCGTTAATCAATGTCACGGCAGAATGGATGCGACGCAGCCCCAGCACGAAAGGACAAATCACAGAGAACTATCTCATGTTGCACTTAGGCATCACTTTCAATGAGGCTTGGTTCATGAAATGGAAGTTCCAGTGATTTGATGATTTAGGGATTTAGGGATTTAGAGGTTTAGAGGTTTAGAGGTTTAGTGATTTAGGGATTTAGAGATAAATTGGGAAAAGGAAACAACATATACGGAGATAGAGGAAAGCGGCTTGTGCTGCTTTCTCATTTTCTCATTTTCTCATTTTCTCTGCCTTTTATTTTCTCCTGCGAGGGGGAACAAGAGCAAATGACTGCAACCCTAGGGGAGAACGACTCAACCGTATTTATGCGTTCAAGAGGCATCAGTTCACTCATCTCGGACTCTGGCGTGCTACGTTATAAACTGGTGACAGAAGAATGGGACATCTATACCAATACAAGTCCTGCCACCTGGAAGTTCATGAAGGGATTACTCATGGAAAGGTTCGACGAATCATTCCACATCGACCTTCATGTACAGGCTGATACCGCCTACCTGCATGAGCAGAAGTTGTGGGAGCTGCGCGGACGAGTCGTAATTCGCAACATAGAAGGCACGCTCTTCCGCACTGAAGAGTTGTTCTGGGACATGAACGAGCACCAGATGTGGAGCACGAAATACATGCGCATCAAGACCACAGACCAAGAACTGGAGGGAACAGACTTCCGCTCGAACGAGCAAATGACGGATTATTACGTATCGAACTCGATAGGAGCCTTCCCCGTCAGCGATGTCGACGGAAGCAAGAACGAGGAGACCCCATCGGACACCGCTGCCGCTGTAGCTGCCACCACACCTACTACGCCTGAAAAGCCCGGCCGCATCATGCCCACAGCTCCTGGCAAGCACGAAAAACAACAAGGACACTGGAAGTGAATTGAAAGTTGAAAATTGAAAATTGAAAGTTGATAATGCTCATCATCAGTTGCATCATAGTATTGCTGTTCTCAGCCTTCTTCTCAGGCATGGAAATCGCATTCGTATCGAGCAGCAAGCTGCGCGTCGAAATGGATAAAGCCTCGAAAGAAGGTATAACATCACGCATACTTGGCGTATTCTACGCACACCCCAACAACTTCATATCCACACTGTTGGTGGGTAACAACATAGCTCTCGTCATCTACGGAATACTGATGGCACAACTCATCGACGAGTACGCACTCAAGCCCATGGGACTGATGGAAAGCGAAACCCTGAGACTGAGCATACAGACCATCGTAAGCACCTGTATCGTGCTGGTAACCGGCGAGTTCCTGCCCAAGACCATCTTCCACCTAAACCCCAACGGCATGATGAACGCATTTGCCTTTCCAGCATACCTGTTCTACGTGCTACTCTACCCCATCAGCAAGTTCACGAGCGGGCTGTCGAAATTCTTCCTCTGGATAATAGGTGCCAAGGTGAAACCTGCCGTAAAGAAACAATCCTTTAGCAAGGTGGACCTCGACGACCTTATTCAACGCAACATGGACCATGTGAGCGACGAAAGTGAAATCAACGAGGAAGTGAAAATCTTCCAGAATGCGCTGGAATTCGCAGAGACGAAGGTCAGAGACTGCATCGTACCCCGCACGGAAATCGATGCGGTAAGTATTGATACTTCCCTGGACGTCCTGCTTAACGAATTCATCGAAAGCGGGCACTCCAAAATCATCGTCTATCGCGAAGATTTGGACGACATCGCAGGTTTCGTACATTCGAGCGAGATGTTCAAACTGAAAGCAGGCGATGACTGGACACAGAACATACGCGAAATACCCATCGTTCCTGAAACCATGACGGCCCAGAAGCTGATGAAAAGTTTCATGCAGCAAAAGAAGTCGCTGGCCATCGTCGTCGACGAATTCGGTGGAACAAGCGGTATTGTTACGCTCGAAGACCTGGTTGAGGAAATCTTTGGCGAAATCGAAGACGAGCACGACAGTAACAAATATGTCGCCAAAGACTTAGGGAATCAGGAATATCTGTTATCCGCCCGACTCGAGATTGAAGCCATAAACGAACGCTTCGACTTAGGGCTTCCAGAGAGCGAAGAATATTTGACACTGGGCGGACTTATCCTGCATGAATACCAAAGCTTCCCGAAACTGAACGAAGTGGTTAAGTTCGGGCACTGGGAATTCAAGATTGTCAAGAACACTACGACCAAGATCGAGCTCGTGCGCCTAAAAGTATTAAAATAACAGGTTATACGTGCGATTTTTAATTTTTAATTTTTACCTTTTAATTTAATTTTGTATCTTTGTGCGCTTATTGCGAATTAGCTAATAATAAATCAATAAAAACATAAATTAAAATGGCAACATTACAAAAAATCAGAAGCAAAGGCACAGCCCTTATCCTCATCCTGGGTTTGGCCTTGTTTGCATTCATTGCGGAGGAGTTGGTTCGTGCCCTCTCTTCCAGCCGTAACGCCAGTCGCCAAGTAATTGGTGAGGTCTACGGCGAAAACGTTACTTATCAGGAATTCAACGACCTGGTAGACGAATACGAGAACGCTGTGAAGTTAGGCAATGGTGGTCAGAACCTGACCGAAGCCCAGAACATTCAACTGCGCGATCAGGTTTGGAACGAGTTCCTTCAGAACCAAGTAATCGCCCACGAGGCAAAGGCTTTGGGTCTGACAGTCACCGATGCTGAACTGCAGAACATCATCAATACCGGTTCCAGCCAATTGCTGCGCCAGACTCCGTTCGTTAACCAGCAGACGGGTATGTTTGATGTTAACATGCTGAACCAGTTCCTCAAGAACTACGATGAAATCCAGAACAATCCCGACTACCCCGAGGCACAGAAGGAAGTATTGGTTCAATACTACAAATACTGGAAGTTCATTGAAAAGCGAGTACGCGAGGACGCTCTCAGCCAGAAGTATCAGAACCTGCTCAGCGCCTGCCTGATTTCCAACCCCGTCAGCGCTAAGGCTTCCTTCGAAGCACGCAACAACGAAACACAAGTGCTGTTGGCTGCCGTTCCTTATACCTCTATCAAGGATGGCGACATCGAAGTCAGCGAGGACGAGTTGAAGGCTAAGTACAAGGAACTGGCACAGCAGGCCCCCGAACTGTTCGACATGCAGGAAGAAGCTCGCGACATCAAATACATCGTGGTTCCCGTAACTGCCAGCGATGCCGACAAAGATGCCCTGACGAAGGAGCTCAACGAGTTCAAGGAAGCTATGGAGACCAGCGAGAACCTGGCCAACACCGTACGCGAAAGCCGTTCCAGCATCAGCTACAGCGGTCTGCCTGTAAGCCGCAAGGCTCTGCCCAATGACATTGCAGCACAGTTGGACAGCATGGCTCCCGGCACCAGCGTTGGTCCCACCATCAATACATCCGACAACACCATGAACGTGGTGAAATACATCGCCAAGGTTCAGCAGCCCGACTCTGT
This sequence comes from Bacteroidaceae bacterium, assembly GCA_017617235.1. Lineage (GTDB taxonomy): Bacteria > Bacteroidota > Bacteroidia > Bacteroidales > Bacteroidaceae > Physcousia. Next base: position 33,742 of record JAFZWQ010000032.1, read on the forward strand.
TGAATACCGTGTCATTTCTGTTCCCGGCAGCGACGACAAGGCCAAGGCTACAGCCGATAGCATCTTTACAGCCCTCAACGCCGGTGCACCCATCGACACCATTGCCAAGAAGTACAACCAGGCTGCAGAAGCCCAGTGGATTACTTCCGAGCAGATTGGTAACAACAGTTTGCGCGATGACGACAAGAAGTTCGTTGAGAGCCTCTTCACCACCGCTGCTGGCTCATACAAGAAAGTGGAACTCTCTAACGGCAGCCTTATCATAAAGGTTACCGACAGCCGCAACATCATCGACAAGTACGACGTAGCCATCATCAAGCGCTCCATCGACTTCAGCGAGGATACCCACAACAGCATTTGGAACAAGTTCAGCTCATTCCTGGCTGCTAATCCCACACAGGAGGACATCGAAGCCAATGCCGCAAAGGCTGGTTACATGGTTCAGACCGCACCCTACGTAACCCCAGGTAGCCACTATGTTGCCAACGTTCCCAGCACAACAGATGCCCTGCGTTGGATTTTCAAGAGCAAAGTAGGCGATGTGAGCGAACTTTATGAAGCAGGCAGCGCCAACGACCAGTTGCTCGTAGTCATGCTCACCGCTATTCACAAGAAGGGTATGCGCGACTTCAATGACGAAGCTCTGAAGGAGTATCTTAAAGAGGAAGTCACCAAGGACAAGAAGGCCGCCCAGCTCATCGAGAAGATTCAGGGCATGAAGAGTATTGCTGAAGTAGCCAAGGTTGCTGGTGCCGTTCAGGACACCGTCAGCAACATTTCCTTCGCTTATCCCGTCTTCGTGCAGAAGGTTGCCCAGAGCGAACCCGCACTGAGCGGTGTTGCCAGTGCTGCCAAGAAGGGTCAATTCGTTACAGGCATCAAGGGTAATGGTGCTGTATACGCATTACAGGTTCTGGACAAGAGCAAACTGGAAGGCAAGTTCGACAAGAAAGAGGAAGAGGCTCAGCTGGCCAGTGCTAACCAGCGCAGCATCAACGGTGCCCTGTCGTACCTGTTGCGTAAAGCCAAGATCGAGGACAACCGTTACCTGTTCTATCAGTAATCGCAAGACTTTCTAGGATAAACCAAGATAAAGGAAATCCTCCTGGCCGACTGGCTGGGAGGATTTTCTTTGTTATTTTTCTGTTTAGGGAAAAGATATTCCTTACCATCCAAGAATCAAAATTACAAAACCCATTTACTTTTCTAATAACAAATCAACAACTTTAACCTTCGGTTTTAGATACTCCCGCTCGAAAATACTTAAACAAGTTTGGTATTTCCCTCGCTAATTCGTATCTTTGTCATCATCAACACTAAAACAAAACACCATGAAACGAATTTTCCTGATATATGCAGTTCTGTGCGTTTCCCTCAACGGCTGGGGACAAAGTTCGAAAACACTGGTAGGATATCCCACCATCTTTTCCGAGTATGAAGATTACTTCGATGAATGGATTTTGACACATGAACGTTTCCTGACTACCGACTGGGCGAAGAAAAAATGGTGGATGTATTACCACTTCGCGGACAATACTTATAAAAAAGAAAAACTGTACATAGCTTTGGGCGACAGTATTCTGGGCGATAAATCGTATGCTCGCATCATCCTGGGAGAAAAAACATTGCTTTATCGCCAAGAAGGCGACAAGGTGTATATCCGCGACAATGGCGAAGACAAACTGTTGATTGACTACAGTCTGAAGGGAGGTGATTCGTTCATCGACCCGCAAGGCATAAAATATATCGTGACGGCCACAACTTCACCTAAACATTACGATTATGATTATTGGATATACCAATGCGTACAAATACGAGGAAAAGATACACCTAAAATCCTGTATCTGAAAACAGAGGACGGTGCTCAGGAAGACGAATGGATAGAGGGCTTGGGCTCCGCCTACTGGGGTATTCTTCCACCGTATATGGCAAAGAGCCAGGGCGTTTACCCATCAAGTCCTGTCAAATCTCACGTCATTATGGCATTAGCTCCCATCTATTATCCATCAAGAAACTATTTGTGGGCAAACTATGAACTGAACGAAACCGACTTCAAGCACATTAACCTCAACTTGTATGTTAACGATGGTGATGATGACAACCATAGAAATCTAGAGCCTTGGACATTCAATTTCATAGATGACACATTATGCATAACAACAGATGAAAGGACTTTAAACATAAAACCGACCTTTGCTGAATGCTCAATCGATAACAATATCGTAAAGGTATCCATTGGGCAAATGTACGAGGGGTTTGAGGATTGTGACTGTATTTTTGAAGGAGTGCTCGATATCCGCATCCCTGGCTTCGCACCAGGCACCTATCAGGTGGACATCTCCGGACACGAGAAAGTAACTTTGGAATGCAAGGACCCAGCGGACGGCGTGGATGTAGTGAAGCAGGGAGCGACAGGAACCGACAAACGCACCTACGACCTCTCTGGTCGCCACGTTCCTAGCAAGCCCCAGCGCGGCCTTTACATCCAGGGCGGAAGGATTAAAGCACGGGAATAACGAGTCTCGTCAGGGGCCCTAATTCAGGGCCCCGTTTTCGTAGGCAGCCTCAGGCTGACCCTATTTCCTACTGTTGACAGTGAAATAAAAGACCCTGTGACAATTCGGACAAATGGACAAACATTTTTTCTCCTTCCCCCAGCCTCGAAGCCCCCTTGATGGTAGAGAGAACTATAATTAAATAATATTGATTAAGTATATTATTAAATAAGTATATAATGATTTAATTATAGATGATAATAAATATCGATAATAATATTTATTCAATAATATATATCCTCTAATATATATAGCCCGCCGCGGAGGGGGTGTGCAAAAATTAATTGTCCATTTGTCCGAATTGTCCGGATTCTGCAAATCACCCCCTCGCGAGCCGCGTCACAACGCCTCCTGAACCGTGTCCCAACGCTACCCACGGAGCGTTGTAACGCAAGGCGGATAGCGTTGTGACGCTCGAACAATAGCGTTGAAAACGTGTCGAAAATCGCGACAATGACAGTGACATAATTCGGCCCCCTTCCAATTTAAATTGAAAATTGAAGAAGGTTTTTATGTTTTTGCTTTTCTAATAACAAATCCATAACTTTAACCTGCGGTTTTAGATACTCATGCTCGGAATAAAAAATAAATGAATTTATTTTGTACTTCCCTCGCTTAATCGTAACTTTGTGCCATCAACACCAAACAAAACGCCATGAAAAGAATAGGTTTTTTCCTTGTCGCATGTCTCTATGTTATACTGGCGATTGCTCAGGAACAAACCTATGAGACCCGTGTAGTGGATGCCGACACAGGGGAGCCTATGCCCTGTGTCGGCGTTTACATTGAGACCGGACGAACCACGCTGACGAACTTCGACGGAGAGTTCAGCATCAAAGCCGACAGCAATGAGGTGATACGCCTGACATGTATCGGTTATCGTACACTTTACTATGCATTTGCTAAACTTCCGCCTGTTGTTAGAATGGAACCACTGGCTAGCAATATGTCGGAAGTTACGATAAGAGGTTTGGAGCATCTGTTGCTAAAGGTTTCACGTTGCATGGAAAAGGACTTCCGTCGCAAACGGACTAAGACTTCACAATACTTCTATCGCCAGACAACGGTAATCAGCCGTAAGCAAGATGTCGTCGAAACATTTATCAAGGCACGTTCGGCGTGCAATCTCCGCAACTTGCAATTCCTGAGCGGACGACATGGAACTAGCACAGAAGAGCAATGGAAAAAATCCATCTTTGCAAATATGAACCTCCATCACGTACTGGAATTGGGAGTCATGACGCAGGACGTGCTGTTCTGGAAGGACCTGATTACCCCTCTACAACCCCATGGAGAGCAATTCGTGATTAGTGCCAACCGCAAAGCTGACAGAATAGCTACTATAGAACTCTACCAGAAGTATTACAACATTGATATTAAGGAAGTTACTGATGAAGGACGGCAGATACTGCGTATAAATATGCAGCGAAACGAAGATGCCGATGACAAATTGCCAATAATGACAGGCATCCTGTATGTTGATGCCAAGTCGCTGCAGACACTGTCCTTTGACGGGCAGATTGAGAATATGGTTCTGCAATTCCGCCCCAGCCAGTTAGAAAGCATTATCAACACACCCGTCAGCCTTGACCTCCACATCGATTACCGTTATGAGCATGGTTTTGCAGAGGTGGCCGACATAGGTATGCAAATCCGCTTCGACAACTTTCAGACGCGCACGATGCTGTTTAACGTCAATGAGAATAATCTTTTGAACCATAATGCTACACGAGTTGGCGAGAACATGTTGGCAAGCATAGACAATGTCAGCTTCGACAGCATATATTGGACAAAGAACGAAATCATCAAGCGAACAAGGGAAGAGGAACGTATTGCTGAAGGATTCATTGAAGATAAGGAAGCCAAGATTGATTCGGCGATAACGGATTTGAATAGACGTCCACCATTGGAGCAATTAGCCGAGCGGGCACGGCTGTTCGGGGAAAGGATACCGCAGGAGAAAGTGTATGTACAGCTGGACAATACGTGCTATTTCCTGAGCGATACCATCTGGTTCTCCGCTTTCACACGGCGTACGAACAGCGGACGTCCGAGCCGCATCAGCCGTGTGCTGTATGCCGAGCTGTGGAACCACGACGGATACCTAGTGGAGCGCAAGCTAGTGGAGATGCGCGACGGACGAGGTTCAGGATTCTTTGCCCTGCCCGACACGCTGTACTCGGGCTATTTCGAACTTCGTGCCTATACGCGCTGGCAACTGAACTGGGGGCAGACGGAGCATCCGCACAGCAAGTATACGGAACGAAGTTTTTACAACAAGGCTATGGCCCACGACTTCTTCCGCGACTATGAGAAACTCTATAGCCGTGTGTTTCCCGTCTACGACAAACCCAGAGAGGAAGGCGTATTCAGCCGCGATATGACCCTGAGACCCTTACGTCGTTACTTCAAGACTGAGCCGGACAAACCAAAACTGCTTCTCTCCCTGTTTCCAGAAGGGGGAAACATGGTAGAGGGAGTACCATGCTGCGTGGCCTTCGAGGCTGCTATGCAGAATGGTGAGGCGCGGGAGGGTGAACTGCGACTGATGTGTGACGATTCGCTGGTGACTACAGCCCACACGGAACATCGCGGACGCGGCTCCTTTACATTTACTCCCATACAAGGCCGGAAATACAAGGCTTTGTTCACGTCCGATGCCGATGGAATGACGGCATCGGAGGAAATGAAGAATATTGAGACAAATGGTGTAAGCCTGCAAGTAATACGCGAGGATTCAACATGGAGAATAGATGTCAGGAGCAATCTGCCACAGCCGCTGGGAATAAGCATCATGCATGAAGGGGTCACATCGCACTTTGTCCAAATCAATAATGAAAAACTGGCTTTTAATGATGCTGAGCTGCCCGCTGGCGTGAATCAGGTGACGGTGTTCGACGGGGAGGAACATGTATGGGCCGACCGTCTGTTTTTTGTAACGAAGGAAGAACTAATGCATCCAATGCTCAGCATCTCTGGAATGAAGGAACGGTACGAGCCCTATGAGCGGGCAGAACTGGAAGTCCATAGCCCTTCGCCTTCATCCTCCATCTCCCTCGCTGTGCGTGATGCAGCCTTACAGGACCACACCTACGACACGGGCAACATCATGACGGAGATGCTGTTGGCAAGCGAGATTAAGGGCTTCGTGCCACAACCAGAGTGGTACTTCGAAAAAGACGACGAGGAACACCGCAGGGGACTGGAGCTGCTGATGATGACTCAAGGATGGCGGCGCTTCAATTGGCGCGACATGGCAGTGGAGGGTCAGTGGGAAATAACGCACCCCGCCGAACAGACGCAAATGGTGACGGGAACGGTGAACAAATACGAGGCTTTTCGTATGATACCCGATTCCATAATCCCTGATTCTAAAGGCCACGGCCCCAATTATTTATTTGATATGAATGTGTATGGACTATTTCATACTGGGAATATTGTGCATACTGATTACAATGGCAACAGAACGCTTGTTGCCGCCCCTAATATAGGGTCAGGAGAAAATACCAGCGTGAATCAATATGAATACAATTCCATGATGGAAGCACAAAATTCCCTTGGTTCAAACAATCGGATAAGTGGAGCAGGAAGAGACCGTGTAATGGACAGGGCAGGACGGCTGAAAAAGGAAGTGAAAATTCATGCCGAGTTTGTCAAGCCCGATGCGCCCTCCGATAAGGAGAAATATGTCGTGGGCGAAATGACCACCCAAAACGGTGCATTCAGGTTGGAATTCCCACACTTCTATGGAGATTGTATCTTCTTCCTTACGGCAAAGGATACAACGCTATGGAACAAACGGATACGAAAGTTATGGATGAAGAAATACCAGCAGCACAACTGGATACAGATGGAGGATGATGAATTCACGCGTATTCATGAGGACGCAGAGTTCTATGTCAGGCTCAACTTTCCCTATCCCCGCTGGGTGAAACCATACACTTATTACCAGATGAATGAGGCACCTTTCGCTGACAGACCACAAACAGGTGCTCCGTTGGATGATAAGTTACTAAATGAAATAACCGTCAGAGCACGCCGAAACGGGCTTCGCAGGCTCGACCTCTCTAAGCCCGTCTACGTCATCGATGCCTACGAGGCTGCAAATGCAATTATGGATGCAGGACTGCTGAGCGATCCCTATAGCAGTACGGTGTTCTGTAATCACATTAGCCCCCCATTATTTTATGGTGATTTAGGATATGGCAACACCAGCGAGATGGCGAATGTCCTTCCCTTGATTTACATGGGGGATATGAATATGTACCGGCTCTATGATACATCCCTGTTCTGGGACAGCGTACGAGTGGCAGGAAAAGGCGTAATGGAGGATGCTTTGATTAACCATGACACTCAGCGGCAATACAGCCGTTTGGAATATATCGACAAAGTATACATCTACAGCGACTACTCGCCCCGGATGGAGGGTAGCAAGCGCTATGTCCAAGATGACCAGCCAAGTGTCGAGGTTTCATTGCATAAGTATCCGAACAACGAAAGGCGTGTAACTTATCGGGACCGTCGCTACATCCTGCCAGGCTTTGCCTATCAGGAGGATTTCTATCATCCCGACTATCATCGCAACCCTCCACGTGAGGGTTATAAGGACTATCGGCGCACGCTGTACTGGAATCCCGACTTGCAGCTTGATAGCGAAGGAAAGGCCCACATCTCGTTTTTCACTGGCACACGGCCTGCCCATATCACCGTCGAAGCCAACGGAATTTCCCCCACCGGTTCCCTCCTCCACAATTAATTGACTCAAAAAAACTCTCACACCATCACATCTTTATTTAATTGATTGTTTATTATAAGCTTACGGCGTGATGGTTTTGTGAGAGATGGTGATGGATGTGAGGGTTTTCCTATAAAAAGGGGCTGAATTATGTCCTGAGAATGTGCTTTTCCCAGATTTATTTATGCAAAAACAAAGGGGATGAGTCGATTGACACATCCCCTTGATTGCTTTAATGTAGTTGTAATTAGTTGTTCTCGGGACGGAGCTGACGAACAACAGCAGCGGTACGCCACATCTCGCTCTCACGCAGGGCGGCGAGTTCCTTCTCGAGACCTACACGATAGTCGGGCTTCGAGTTGCTGTCGATGCTGATCTGAGCCTCGTGACCGCTCTTCACGCTGGCATAAAGCTTCTCAACCACAGGCTTGATGGCATCGTGGAAGGGGCCCATCCAGTCGAGGGCACCACGCTGTGCGGTGGTAGAGCAGTTAGCATACATCCAGTCCATACCCTTCTGTGCGAACAGAGGCATCAGGCTCTGTGTCAGTTCCTCAACGGTCTCGTTGAAGGCCTCGGAGGGAGTGTGACCGTTCTCGCGCAGCACCTCGTACTGAGCCAGCAGCAGACCCTGAATAGCGCCCATCAGCGAACCACGCTCACCAGTCAGGTCACTGGTAGCCTCACGCTGGAAGGTGGTCTCGAACAGGTAACCGCTGCCGATACCGATACCCAGAGCCAAGGTGCGCTCCAGAGCGCGACCCGTGTAGTCCTGATAAACAGCGTATGAGCTGTTCAGGCCACGCCCCTCGAGGAACATCGTGCGAAGGCTGGTACCGCTACCCTTGGGGGCAACCATGATTACGTCGATGTCCTTGGGAGGAACACAACCTGTGCGGTCGTTCCATGTGATGGCGAAACCATGAGAGAAGTACAGCGCCTTGCCAGGAGTCAGATACTGCTTCAGGGTGGGCCATACGCTCATAACGGCTGCGTCGCTCAGCAGGCACATTACGATGGTGCCCTTCTGGGCAGCCTCTTCGATGCTGAACAGCGTCTCACCAGGAACCCAACCGTCACCGATAGCCTTCTCGAAGGTCTTACCCTGACGCTGACCAACGATAACGTTGAAGCCATTGTCGCGCAGGTTGCAAGCCTGACCAGGACCCTGTACACCATAACCGATTACGGCGATGGTCTCGTTCTTCAGCACCTCACGTGCCTTCTCCAAGGGAAACTCTTCGCGGGTCATTACTTCTTCAATGACACCGCCAAAATTCATTTTTGCCATGTTAATTTAATTTTAATTAGACGTTATTTCGATATTACGGTATTCCGTTATTACGAGGCGAAACGCACCTTGGCCTGACAGACAACCTCGCCTTCGTTCTTACGAACCTCCACATCGGTCTCGTTCTCGTCGACCTCCTGAATGTAGAATGAGAGGCTGTCCCCCAGATAGCTCTCCGTTTTATAGGCAATCTCGAAACGCTGGAGGCGTTGGTTGCGGAAGCGTTCGATGGGGAACAAGTCGAGGATATGCTCGATGTACTTTATCGAGTTGATATGCCCGTTGATGTCCACATCCGAGTAATACGTGTCGATGGTGCGCACCAGCTTTGGGTCGCGGAAACGGAAGCGGCCGTGTCCATCTATGGGACACAGTTTCTCCGTCTCGGGCACGATATACCTGACGATATCACCATTGTAGAGGGTGAGCAGGTCGCACGGTTTGCGTGTCTCGGTATCAATCATCGCCCAGATGCTGCGTGCATAACCGTAGGCCGTGCCGTCCTCGCGCAAAATGGAGAAGTTACGGTTGGTAAATAGCTTGATTACGCTTTCCACCCACGTTTCGATGCTTCCCCGTTCGCATTGGCGAGGCATATCCTCCAACTCGATGGACAAACGGCTCAGCACCCAGGTATGGTTCGTTTCGTTCAATGCACCTATCCCCCACCCGCGACGCTGACTGTGGTTGCCGGCAGCGTTGAGAAGGTGATTTCCGAGAATACCGAGGAACATGCGACCGGAAAAGTCCACATGGAACGGCTCGACGTAGAAAGGATAACTATCTATTTTCTCCATCTCTCAGTCTTTCCATTTCCTCGAGGTACTTGTCGAGGCGTTCAGTGGTACTCTTGGTTACTGCTATGCGGCCAGAGCGTACGAACTGCAGGACAACACCCAGTGCGTTCAGTTCCTGGAAGAGCGAAAGGATGTCTTCCGTCATTCCTTTCTTCTCGATGATGCTATAGGTGGGGTTCACCTCCACGATGCGTGCCCCATGCTTACGAACGATGCGCGAGACATCCTTGTTCTCTAGAATCATTGGAGTGTTTACCTTAATGAGGCAGGCCTCGAGGATAAATATCTCGTCGTCCGTGAAGTAGTGAGCCTGCAGGACGTCAATCTTCTTCTCCATCTGCTTGGTCAGCATCTTCGCCATCTCCTCTGTGCAATAGCAGGTGATGGTGTACTTGTGCACGCCCGGCGTGGAGGATGCACACACGTTCAGGCTCTCGATGTTGACCTGACGACGTGTGAACACTGCAGTAATCTGGTTCAGTATGCCCGCGAAGTTCTCACTATAGATAAGCATGGTGTACAAGGTTTCGCCCTTGTACTGCATATCGCAGCGTCCGCATTTGTCGCAGTCGCCACACTGAGCAGACCCCTTCCCCATCCCTTCCCGGGGGCAGGGTGTGTTTACACTTGTAGTTTTATTTTGATCCATGATTCTTTATTCTTTATATTTCCTCCCCTCGGGGAGGATAGGAGGGGGCATTATTTGATTTCCAGCATCATTTCGTCGACGTTGGCTCCAGGAGGCGTCATCGGCAGAACGTTATCCTCCTCCTTTACAGCCACCTGCAACAAGAATGCCCCCGGTGTATCCAGCATTTCCTTGATGGCACCGGCGAGGTCCTTGCGGTCAACCACCGTGCGCGACGGAATGCCGTATGCCGTGCATATTCCCTCGTAGTCGGGATTGAGCATGGGAGTGAACGAGTATCGTTTGTTGAAGAACAGATACTGCCACTGGCGCACGTTGCCCAGAAAGTTGTTGTTCAGGAGAATAATCTTCACGGGACATTTCTGTTCCATGATGGTTCCCAGCTCCTGGATGGTCATTTGCAAGCCGCCGTCGCCAACGAACAGACATACGGTACGCTCCGGAGCTCCGAAGGTGGCACCGATGGCTGCTGGCAGACCGAATCCCATGGTTCCGCATCCGCCAGAGGTTACGACGCTGCGGCCCTGGGTATATTGGAAGTAGCGACAGCCGAACATCTGGTTCTGCCCTACGTCAGTAACCATGATGGCCCGCTTTTGGGTAGCATCGCTAACGGCACGCACCACCTCGCCCATCAACAAAGGTCCCTCGGTGGGATGGATGGCACGTTCTATGACCATCTCCCTTTCCTTGTCCCAATAGGGACGGAATCCCTCTATCCAAGCTGTATGGCGCTGTTCCTTCATCAGGGCAGTCACGCGGGCAAGTGTCGCTTTGCAGTCACCTACCACAGCCACATCCACGCTCACGTTCTTGTTTATCTCGCTGGGGTCGATATCGAAGTGTATCACCTTAGCCTGCTTGGCATAGGTGTCGAGGTTTCCCGTTACGCGGTCGTCGAAGCGCATGCCAACGGCAATGAGCAGGTCGCAGCGGTTCGTCATGACGTTAGGCGCCAGGTTGCCGTGCATACCCAACATGCCCACATTCAGGGGATGATCGGAAGGCAGGGCCGAAAGTCCAAGCAGCGTACATCCGGCAGGCATGTCTGCCTTCTCGATGAATTGGCGCAGTTCCTCGCGCGCATCGCCCAGCTCCACACCTTGTCCCACCAGGACGAGGGGGCGCTCGGCCTTATTTATCAGGTCTGCAGCCTCGCGGATGGTCTCGTCGGTAGGCACGGGCACAGGACGATAGCTGCGGATGAAGTCCACTTTCGCAGGTTCGTACTCCACCAAACCCGTCTGGGCGTTTTTCGCAAAGTCCAGAACCACAGGACCTGGTCTTCCGCTCTTGGCAATATAGAATGCACGGCTCACGGCCCACGCTACGTCCTCAGCTTTGCGAATCTGGAAGGCCCATTTGGTGATGGGTTGTGTAACGCCGATTACATCGACCTCCTGGAAAGCATCGGTGCCCAACATGGCGGCACCCACCTGACCACAGATGACTACCATCGGGGTGGAATCTATCATGGCATCGGCGATGCCCGTGATGGTGTTCATTGCCCCAGGTCCGCTGGTGGCGATGACTACGCCCACACGTCCGCTCACTCGGGCATAGCCCTGCGCTGCATGGGCTGCACCCTGTTCGTGGCGCACCAGTATATGATGCAGGGTTTTGCGGTGGTCGTACAAAGCATCGTAGGTGGGCATAATGGCTCCACCCGGATATCCAAACAGCACGTCAACGCCCTCTGCCTCGAGACTTCTCATCAAGGCCTCGGCACCTGTGATTTTCTCTTTCATTCCTTTTACCTTATATTATCAGCTGCAAAGGTACTACAAAATAACAACATAGCCAAAAATACACCGCCCCGAATTACTTTTTGTAAGTAATTCAGGGCAGAAAGGTTATGATTTTATGTTTTTTGAGGCTAATCGGGGATTATCCGCACGTTCCCTCCATCGTGCAGAGCACTGCACTCCCCGGCTTAGCGGCACGGATTGACATCTAGTCAATCCTTAATCGTTGATTATCCGCACGCCGCCACGGTCGGCAGAGGCGACACTTTGAGCGTAGGCGCGGAGGGCTTTGCTGACCACGCGGTTACGCTTCAGGGGCTGCTGAGGACGGGCAGCGAGTTCCTCGTCGCTGAGCTTGACGTTGATGCTGCGACTGGGAATGTCGATGACGATGATATCGCCGTCCTTTATCTTGCCGATGTTACCGCCGCTGGCTGCCTCGGGCGAGATGTGTCCGATGCTGAGGCCGCTGGTGCCGCCGCTGAAGCGTCCGTCGGTGATGAGGGCGCATTCCTTGCCCATGTGCATCGATTTGATGTACGAGGTGGGATACAGCATTTCCTGCATGCCTGGGCCTCCCTTGGGGCCTTCGTGGGTGATGACTACACAGTCGCCTTTCTTCACCTTGCCGCCGAGGATGCCTTCGCAGGCGTCTTCCTGGCTGTCGAATACGACGGCGGGACCCTCGAAGTGCCACAGTTCGGGCGCTACGCCAGCGGTCTTCACTACGCATCCGTCCTGGGCAATGTTGCCAAAGAGGACTGCCAGTCCGCCATCCTTGGTGTAGGCGTGTTCGATGTCGCGGATGCAGCCGTTCGTGCGGTCGGTGTCGAGCGTCTCCCAGCGAGCGTCCTGAGAACCCATCTGGGTGGAGAACTTGCCGCCTGGGGCGCTGCGATAGATGCGGTCGGCCTCTGGGTCGATGTTCTCGCCTGTGATGCTGTACTTCTTAATGTCCTGGCCCAGTGTGGCGCCGTTCACGCGTTTGCAATCCAAGTCGAGCAGGCCGCCTTTGGCCAGTTCGCCCATGATGCCGAGTATGCCGCCGGCTCTGTTTTCCTCTTGTATCGAGTATTTCTGCCAGTTGGGGGAGAGTTTGCAAAGGAAGGGCACCTTGCGGCTCAGGCGGTCGATGTCCTGCATGCGGAAGTCCACTTCGCCCTCCTGGGCTACTGCCAGCAGGTGCAGGACGGTATTGGTGCTGGCACCCATAGCGATGTCGAGGGTCATGGCGTTGAGGAATGCCTGACGGGTGGCTATGTTGCGGGGCAGCACGCTTTCGTCGCCCTCCTCGTAATAGGCCAGTGCGTTCTTCACAATCTGACGGGCTGCGTCCTTCAAGAGTTGCACTCGATTGACGTGTGTGGCCAGTATGCTGCCGTTGCCAGGCAGGGAGAGTCCGATGGCCTCAGTCAGGGAGTTCATCGAGTTTGCCGTGAACATACCCGAGCAGGCACCGCATCCGGGGCAGGCGCATTGCTCCACCTGGGCCAGTTCCTCGTCGCTGACGGAGGGGTCGCCGCCCTTAATCATGGCGGTAATCAGGTCTGCATTCTCGCCCTGATACTTGTGCGATTCCATGGGGCCTCCGCTGACGAAGACGGCAGGGATATTCAGTCGCATGGCTGCCATCAGCATGCCTGGGGTAATCTTGTCGCAATTCGAGATGCAAATCATGGCGTCGGCCTTGTGGGCGTTTACCATGTATTCCACGCTGTCGGCGATAATGTCGCGCGAGGGCAGCGAATAGAGCATGCCGTCGTGTCCCATCGCTATGCCGTCGTCGATGGCAATGGTGTTGAACTCGGCAGCATAGCAGCCCAGGCGTTCGATTTCCTGTTTCACAATCTGGCCTGCTTCATGCAGATGGGTGTGACCCGGCACGAACTGGGTAAACGAGTTTGCAATGGCGATGATGGGCTTGCCGAATTGCTCGCGCTTCATGCCTGTGGCTGCCCACAGGGCACGAGCCCCTGCCATACGGCGGCCTTCGGTGCATACGGCACTACGTAGTGGATGTTTCATAGCGTTCTGTTGTGTTTGTTTCTGGATTTGCCCACAAAGGTACGAAAAATATGTGAATTCATCGACAAGAATGCGAAGTTAAAGCACGAAGATTGCAACGTTTGCGACAGAGCGACGCGACGCACCGCTTGACACACAATTGTGTGACAAGAGAAGGAATAGTATCGCTAAGGGCGAAGGAATAGTATCGTTTCCCTTGTCACACAGCTGTGTGTCAAGAGCAGGATTACTTCGTTACTCCGAGGACGACGCATCGAGTCCCAGGTTGCGACGCAATCCTTCGTATTTGGCGCGCTTTACCGCCGAGCCACGGAACAGTTCGCGATACTGCTCAGGACTGAGCCTCTGCCAATCCTCGGGCGTCATCTCTAACAAGGACGGCGAGGGGCGGAACTCCTCGACAGGCGTCCCCTTCGCCTTTGCCAGATGCGGACAAGCCCGCAGACAACGGTCGCAACCATAGAAACATTCCGACAGCAGGGGCCTCACGTCATCGGGCAACTCGCCACGATGTTCGATGGTCAGGTACGAAAGGCAGCGACGCGCATCGAGCCCCGACTCGCTGAGGGCACCCGTGGGACACGCCTCCAGACAGCGGCGACAGTTTCCACAACCCGCAAACATAGGGTTGTCGAAGAGGGGCGTGTCGTAACAATCAGCCTCCCGCGTCAGCAGCAGTTCGCACAGGAAAAAGGCACTCCCCTCCCCTGGGATTACCAGCTGGCGGTTTCGACCAATCCAGCCCAAGCCGCAGCGCCACGCCCAATACTTCTCCATCACAGGAGCCGTGTCGACACAGATTCTAGCCCCCTCCGTCCCTCCAAGGGGGGAGATAATTTTCATGAGCTGTTGGAGTCGCTGGCGGATAACCTCGTGATAGTCGCGGCCCTGGGCATACCACGCAATTCCCTTCTGCGTGGGACCTTCGCCAGGATGGTAACTCATGGCCAGCGAAACGACAGTCCTGGCCCCATCGAGCAGCAAACGTGGGTCGCGTCGTAATTCCAGGTGGTTCTCCATGTAGTGCATCTCCCCCTGTCTGCCCGCCTCGAGCCACTCCTCGTAGTCGGACACAACGTCATCCGGCACCCGTTCCGCAGGTGCCAGCCCCACATGAGAAAAGCCAAGGCGTTTTGCCTCGGCTTTCAACTGCCTGCTATCCAAAATTTGAACCTTCAATCCTCAATTCTCTTAAACTCATACCCCTGATCCTTCAGCCACTGAAGGGCATCGGGCAACATAACGCGCAATTTGTCGATACTCTTCAACGAATCGTGGAAAGTGATAATGCTGCCGTTGCGGGCATAACGCTTCACGTTGTCCAACACGTCCTGTGCCGTCAGCCGACAACTATAGTCGCGTGTCACCAAGTCCCACATCACCACCTTGTAGCCGAAGATTCGCATGGTGCGATACTGCGCAGCGCCCATCCATCCGTGAGGCGGACGGAACAGCTTCGTGCGCAGTACCTCGTTGGCCTTGTGCACATTGTAGAGATACTTCCAACTGGACCAACGCAGGCCCCCGATGTGGTTATACGTGTGGTTCCCTATGGAATGTCCGCGACGGCGAACCTCCTCCAGCAACTCCGGATAGCGTGCCGCATTGTCGCCCACCATGAAGAAAGTGGCCTTGGCACCAAACTGGTCAAGGACATCCAGCACAAAGGGAGTGGCCTCGGGAATAGGCCCATCGTCGAACGTCAGGTATACCGCCTTCTCGCGACGGCTCATCCGCCACACAGCGTGGGGATAAAGCCATCGGAGAAAACGTGCAGGTTGTTCAATAAGCATCGTTTGGCGCTACGGTCCGATACAGTTCGTCCACAATCTTACGATACTTCTCGGCCTGTTTGGAATCGGCACCCTCCAGCAATTCCTGTGCCTCCTGCAGGGTGTAGTAATTGGCACGGATATCGTAGCTGGAACGGTTGGCAAAACGGGAAGGCAAACTCAGGTACCAACGCAGGTACTCGACGCTGGTCTCTGCGATATGGGCAGCAATCTCCTCTGCCTTCTGCTTCTTACCCAGGACGAGCCACGTGCGGGCGATGTCGAGCGAACCACCCTGCCAGCCATGAGGAACAACGGAGGCGGGAATAGCCACCTCTGCCTTCTCCATCAGCTTCAGCGCCTGTTCCTTCTTGCCTTCGCGCAGCAGTTGCAAGCCCAACTGTGCAAAGATGCGACGGTGGGTGTAGCACATACGCAAGACAGTCTCGTCGAGGTAGATATCGGGATTATCCAATCCGCCAAAGCGGAACTTGTTCATCAGGTTGTCATACATCTTTTCCGTATCGATGGTCTTGCCGCTCTGCTCCGTATTAAACGGCGTTATGCGGTCGGCCAAGCCTTCGCGTACGAAGTTCTTACCCAAGTCGCCGTAATTGTCGCGGCCCACGGTGATGGCCACATACATCGGGCGTTCCCAGTTGGCACGTGCCAACATCTCGTACATCATCAGTTCCGACTTGTAGATGTTTCCGCGACCCTTCAGGGAGATATGCATCACATCGGGAATACTGTCGGCAGCAATCATCATACCGCTCTTGCGCACAGCCTCCTTGTCTATGGTAACAACGATGCTATCGGTGGGAATAATCTGGAAGTCCGGATCGGGGTTCAGAATCCAATGGTCTATGATGCTCGACAGTTCATAAGGATTGTCGCCCAACGCCGCCTTCAGGGCCTGTGGGTCGTCCTTATAAAACTCCATCACCTGCTTGATGCCGTCGGGGTAGACACGAATGGCCTCGCGCGTACCGCTTACATAATCGATACGCTTCCACGATATCGGCAACGAAGGCGAATCATAGGCCGGACGGCGCATCTGGTCTATGTACCAATCGGTCTGCAGATACGACAGGTTGCACACACGGGCATCGGTGCGGAAGCCTTCGGTTTCCTGAGCATACCACAGGGGGAAGGTGTCGTTATCTCCGTTGGTAAAGATGATGGGGTTGTTTTCGGCCTGCAGAGTTTGCAGATAGTTGTGTCCGAAGTCGCGGCAAGTATAGCGTCCGCTGCGGTCGTGGTCGTCCCACGTCTGTCCTGCCATCTGTATGGGAACCAGCAGACACAGGCAAGCCAGGATGGCAGCCACAGTTTCGTTCTTCACCAGTTTCTTCAGGTAATCCACCAATGCGGTGACACCCAAGCCGACCCAGATGGCAAAGGCATAGAACGAACCGGCATAGGCATAGTCACGTTCACGTGGCTGCATCGGCGTCTGGTTCAGATAGACCACAATGGCGATACCCGTCATGAAGAACAGGAAGAACACTACCCAGAACTGCTTTACTCCGTCGTTCAGACCGTCGTTGTTCTTGTAAACCTGCCAGAAAAGGCCCAGCAAGCCTAACAGGAGAGGCAGGGCGTAGAATACGTTACGGCCCTTGTTCTCACGTAACTCAGTAGGCAACTTCGACTGGTCGCCCAAGCGCCAGTTGTCGAACCACTTGATACCCGTAATCCAGTTACCATGTTCCAGTTCGCCATTGCCCTGAATATCGTTCTGGCGACCTGCGAAGTTCCACATAAAGTAACGCCAGTACATGAAGTTCATCTGGTAGGACAGGAAGAAATAAAGGTTCTCGCCCATCGTAGGCATCTTTATCTGCTGAGTACGACCTGCAACGTTGGTCTCCACGATACGGCCCTTTACGCCACCCATCCAATCCTCATAGGCTTGCTTGTGGCGGTCGCTGTACATACGGGGGAACAGCATGTTCTGCCCATACTTGTAATCCAGATTGTAGCGGACCAGTTCGTAACGGTCGGGCTCGTCGGCAGTTTTCTTCTCCTGACGCTGATAGATGGGCGCACCCTGCGTAGAGACAGGCACCCAATAATCGCCCTTTACCTCCATCTGAACCTGCGAATTATAGGCAGGGCCATAGAACAAGGGACGGTCGCCATATTGTTCGCGGCTCAGGTAAGTGCCCAGCGTGAAGATATCCTCCGGCGAGTTCTGGTCCATGGGAGTATTCGCTGTTGAACGAATAACGATTACGGCATACGAAGAGTAGCCGACCATAATCATCAACATACACAACAGCGAGGTGTTCATGAGACGTGCACTGACCAGGAATTTCTTTTCCTTTTGCCAACGCAATACGAACACGAGGGCTGCAAGAACAGCTACACCAATCAGCACGCTGCTCAGGCCATAGCCGTAGAAAGGAATACCCAGCAGACCCACGCTGAGGACGTAGGAAACCGTCATTCGCATACGGTTCTCCACATCGCGATGGGTTTCCCAGATAGCCCACAGCACCGCTGTGATGGTGAGCAGGATGTAAATAATCAAACCCGTATTGAAGGGCAGGGAAAGGGTGTTAACAAAGAACAGCTCGAACCAACCGCCAACCTTCACGATACCTGGAACAATGCCATAAAGCACTACTGCCACCAAGGCGAACGAACACAGCAGGGCAATAATGGAGCCCTTGAGGTTGGCCTTGGGAGTCTTGCGATAATAGTAGACCAGCACAATGGCAGGCAGGCAAAGCAGGTTCAACAGGTGGACACCGATGCTCAGTCCCGTCAGATAGGCTATGAGCACCAAATAGCGGTCGCTGTGAGGCTCGTCGGCATGGTCCTCCCACTTCAGGATAAGCCAAAAGACGAGAGCCGTGAACAGACTGGAATAGGCATAAACCTCGCCCTCTACTGCCGAGAACCAGAACGTGTCGGAGAAGGTGTATACCAAAGCACCCACCAAACCACTGACCTCAACGGCAATCAGCTGACCCAGCGTTGCCACCTTGCCCTGCGTTCCAATCAGTTTACGGGCCAGATGGGTAATGCTCCAGAAAAGGAACAGAATACACAAGGCACTGAACAGGGCGGACATCGTGTTCACCATATAGGCTACCTGTGTAGGGTCGTTTGTCAGTTGTGTAAACAAATTACCCGTCAGCATGAAGAAAGGTGCGCCTGGCGGGTGACCGACTTCCAATTTATAGGCAGTGGTAATAAACTCGGGACAGTCCCAAAAGCTGGCTGTGGGCTCTATGGTACTGCAATAGACAAATGCGGCCACGAAGAAAGTCAGCCATCCAACCACATTATCTACAAGTCTAAAATGCTTCATAGAATTGATTCTTATTCTGTTTTATGGATAATTACGCGTGCAAAGATAGTCAATAATTCCGATATAGCGCATCGGATTAACAAAGTTTATAAAACAACTCCGGCAACAAGGTCTGAAAAGCAACGACCATGAACGCCAGAATGGTGAGGAAAAACACACCAAGGCACCACCAGCTGTTGTGCAACGTAAAGTAGTGTGCCAACAGAGGCACCACATTCAGCAACATTAACGGCACCATCTGCAAGGGTTCGGGAACGAACAGCGAGAAAGCTGCCACCAACAACGTCTGGAACATGTAGATGTAAATCATCATGCGGGTTTGAATCTTGTCGTCGTAACGATAAATCAGATAATAGACCGACGTCCAGATTGCCAGGAAGAGCAAAAGGAAATAGGGCAGGTGAAGAATGGCTGTCGAGGGATTGGCATACATCGCGACATTCAAATGATCCCATATCGTTATCTGTTCCCACCAAGCCACAAAAGGACTTAAGTTCTCCTGCCAAAGTTGCCAACCAAACCAAAACCAGAAGGGCAGAATGGTCCCCACAAGCGTTGCACAGAAGACCCGCATGGACATGCAACGCATGAAGACAATCATGTACCACCAATAGAAAGGAACAAAAAGCATGACAGGGGGATAGAAGATACTGCCCAGGGATAGCAACAGAAAAGTATGGAAAGCATCGGCTACCGGGTTTATCTGCTGATAGGTTCGGAACAACAGATAATAACTGACAGCCAGGCAGAACACAGCCACCACAATGGGCTGGAATTCGTGCAACGCACCCAGGCACGCCACTCCGAACAGCCAAGTCGAAGCCACCATACGTGAACGGACACGCAGCACTTGGTAAGTGTTGTTCGTTTCCTCCACGATGTACCCCGTAAACAATACCAACAGCAGACTGACAAGGTTGCCAAGGTCATAGGTTCCCGACGGCAACCACCACAATCCCGCAGCCAACAGCGTACACATCAGAGGTGTGACACTGCTGCGTCCAATCCGATTGTTGATTCTGAGCTTACGCAAGATCCTTTCCTATATCCCTACGGAAATATTTCCCTTCGAACTGTATCTGTTCGGCACCTAACATGCTCTTGGACAGGGCTTCTTCCTTATCACTTCCGTAGCTGCTAACAGCCAGGACACGACCTCCGTTTGTAACCACAGCGCCGTCCTTCTCTGCCGTACCTGCATGGAACAGGATGCTGTCCTGTACGGCTTCGAATCCAGTCATGACCTTTCCTTTTTCGTAATGCTCAGGATAGCCACCGCTGACCAACATTACACATACAGCGCTTCGCGGGTCGAAGTTTATGAAACGGCTTCCCAATTTCTGTGTGGCAACGCCCTCGAACAGGTCCAAGAGGTCGCCGTCCAGACGAAGCATCACAGTCTCTGTCTCCGGGTCTCCCATGCGGCAATTATACTCAATCACCTTGGGGTTCCCATCTACATTTATCAGACCGAAGAAAATAAAGCCCTTATAGTCGATACCCTCCTTTGCAAGGCCCTTGACGGTAGGACGGATGATTCGTTCCTCGACCTTTCGCATCCACTTCTTCGTGGCAAACGAAACTGGCGAGACGCTACCCATGCCACCTGTATTCAGACCGGTATCACCCTCGCCAATGCGTTTGTAGTCTTTTGCTTCGGGCAGAATCTTGTAGTTCTTGCCGTCGGTAAGAACGAATACAGAGCATTCAATACCACTCAGGAACTCTTCTATAACCACACGGGCCGAGGCCTCGCCAAACATGCCATCGAGCATATCCTTCAATTCTTGTTTGGCCTGTTCGAGTGTAGGAACGATGAGTACTCCCTTGCCGGCACAAAGTCCGTCTGCCTTCAACACATAGGGAGGCTGCAGATGCTCCAAGAACTCGAGCGCCTCGTTGAGATGTTCCCCATCAAAGGTCTGATAGCGTGCGGTGGGAATATGATGACGTTGCATGAAGCCTTTGGCAAAATCCTTGCTGCCCTCCAGTTGGGCTCCTTGCTTCGACGGACCGATAACAGGAATCTTCTTCAACAGGTCGTCGGCTTTGAAATAGTCGTAAATGCCCTTTACCAGAGGGTCTTCCGGCCCTACGACCACCATGTTGATTCTATTTTCGAGTACAAAGCTACGAATGCCCTCGAAGTCATCGGCTTTCAATGGCACATTGATGCCTACGTTGCCGGTTCCAGCATTTCCAGGTGCAATATACAGTTTTTCCAACCGCTGGCTTTGAGCCATCTTCCAGGCAATGGCGTGTTCGCGGCCTCCGCTACCCAGCAACAAGACTCTATACCTGCGTTTATAACGTCTTACCTTTAGGTCTGTGTCTTGATAGTAGAACTGGTTTATCCGGCGGTACTTTGCTAAATTTTCAAGTAACTTACGGAATGGCTCGCGACGTTTATCCTCCAACAACTCACGTGCATAAAGCTTCTTATTGTACTTTATCCAGTTCACCATACGCAGTTCCTCCGGACGATATCTAGAGGGACGACGTTTGTTTTCATGCATGAATCGCATGATTTCGTCGTAACGGTTTTTCCAATACGCGGTTAGGCTCATAATTTTTACTTTAAATAGTCATCAAAATAACGGGTAATTCGCTCATGTAGATGCACCTGGTCGCGGCCGAACATATTATGTCCATCGCCTGGATAGGTAAAGAGGTCGGGCTGGGTACCGGCATCTTCACAGGCTCGTAGGAACGAAAGGGTATGCTGGGGCACACAGGTGGGGTCGTTGTATCCGAAGATAATTTGCAAGCGTCCTTTCAGATTCTTTGCTTTATTCAGGAGGCTGCATTTTTCGTATCCTTCGGGATTCTGCTGTGGAGTATCCATATAGCGTTCGCCATACATAACTTCGTAATATTTCCAGTCGATAACAGGACCGCCGGCCACACCTACCTTGAAGGCATCGGGATAGGTGCACATGAGGCTGGTGGTCATGAAACCGCCATACGACCATCCGTGTACCCCCATGCGGTTTGCATCGACATAGGGAAGCGACTTCAAGAACTTCACTCCTTCCATCTGGTCCTTCATCTCTTCTACACCTAACTGACGGAAGGTTACCTGCTCGAATTCGCGTCCGCGCCATTCGCTGCCCCTGTTGTCGAGGATGAAAAGCAGATAGCCCTTTGTGGCCATATAGGCTTCCCAGCCACGAAGGCACCAATGCCAACTGGCATCGACATTGTGGGCATGAGGACCGCCATAGACATAAACGACTGTGGGATATTTCTTCGTCGGATCGAAGTCAACAGGCTTTACCATACGATAATAGAGGTCCGTCTGACCATCTGCGGCCTTGATGCTTCCGCTGGTAATTTCGGGTATTTTGTATCCTTGTTCCTGCCAGGGATCTTTGGCAGTAAGCAGGTTCTTTCCCTTACCCGTCTTTGTGTCATAGAGATTGATGCTTCGAGGCAACGTAGGAGCAGAATAGCGGTCGATTACCTGCTGACCATCCTCGCTCAGAGAAGCCGAATGCACTCCTTCGCCGGCACCAATGAGTGTACACTTGGGTTTCGCCAGATTCCGACTGAAGAGACAACTGGTGCGTGGGTCCATTGCATTGCTCAGATACAGCACGCACTTAGCTTTCGTATTGAAGCCCACGACTTCCTGCACCTCGAAATCGCCGTATGTAAGCTGTTCTAATTTCCCATTATTGACATCCAGAAGATAGAGATGATTGAAGCCGTCGCGCCGACTTTGCATAATGGCTTTCGAACTGTCCCAAGGCAGGAACAGCAGACCGTTCATGGGTTCGACGTATTTATCGTGACGTTCCTGCAACAACTGTTTCCTGACCTTTCCCGTTTCCGTGTCATATGCCATCAAGCGCATATCGTTCTGGTCGCGGTTGAGTTCAAAGATGTAAAGGGTCTTCCCGTCAGGAGCCCACGAGATATTAGTATGATAGTCGTCAGGTTCACCTATCAACTCGAGCCAGTTGACGCGTCTACTCGCCACATTAAATATGCCAACCCGAACCTGGTGACTCGTCTCCCCTGCCATAGGATACTTATCCATCGTTACGGCGGCTATTCGCTGCGAGATGTCGACCTGCGGATAACCTGCCACCATGCTTTGGTCCATACGATAGAACGCCAACTGCTGACCATCGGGACTCCAGAAGGTTCCCTTCGAGATACCAAACTCGTCGCGATGCACGCTCTGACCATATACGATATCATTCGAATCGTCAACGCTACCATCCTGACTAACCTGCGAAGTCTGGCCTTCTTCCGTCAACACGTAAAGATTGCCTTTAACGGTATAGGCCAAATGACGGGACTTGAGATTGAAGTCCTGATTAGCAGCCCCATCGGGAATAGGCTGGCTCCATACGACATTCCCCTGCTTCCAGTCGATTTGGACACGTTTGCTGCCCGTTCGTACCTGAGCAATTGTCTTATCGCCATAGGGCAGCAGTATGTTGTGTCCGCTAAAGGCCACTTTTTCTCCAGCAATCTCGTTGAAGCGCTCCACACTAATTAGGGAATTGCCCGTCAGCAGTTCCTTCACCTCGTCGGCAGTGGTCTCGAGTGGTGTATTTCCCCACCACGCAGTATAAAGATTCTCGGGTCGCAGATTATGCCAGTTGTTGCCGCCAGACATGACATCTTCCAGCGTCAGCGTTTTCTGTCCCATCACGATATTGACCATCATCAGTAAAACAAAAAACAGTTTACTCCTCATATCTCCTACCCTTTCCTTTATAATTGTCACGCGATTTAAAATCCCGACCGCCTTTCTTGAATCCGCCGGACTTACGGTCGTCCCGATTGAAACGACGTGGACGTTCTTCACCGTCGAAGCGTCGAGGTCTGTCCTCACGCGGACGGCGGTTCATGCGTTTCTCAAACTCTTCGTCGCTTTCATCGAAACGTTGCTTTACAGCTCGCTTTTCCTTGAACCGACGCTTTTCAGCCATCTGCCTGCGGTCCGAGGCACTCTTAATCTGACGTCCTTCGGCACGTACATCATTGTAACGGCCCGAGAACATCTGGTATTTTCGGAGTTCGCATTCCAATGAACCGTTGTACAAGGGCACTTTCAGCGACGATTTCAGTCCAATGGCATCGAAGCATTCCTCACGATAACTGAGCACCCATGCCTCGTTATCCACAAACTGTTTCTTGAACTGCGAACCAATCATCTTATACAGTCCCAGCAAGTCCTCGGGCTTGATACGCTCGCCATATGGAGGATTTGTGACAATGATGCTGCGTTCTGCAGGCTGCGTAAAGTCGGCAAAGTCCTGGAACTGGATGGTGATATCGCCCGTGAGTCCTGCTGACTTCACGTTATTCTCGGCAATGGCAATCGCTGCGCGATTATTGTCGTATCCATAGACATGATGATTGAACTCGCGTTCCTGAGAATCGTCGTTATAGATTTGTTCGAACAGGTCAGCATCGAAATCGGGCCATTTCTCAAAGGCATATCCCTTGCGGAAAAGACCGGGAGCCATATTGCGGGCTATCAGGGTTGCCTCGATAGGCAAAGTGCCGCTGCCACACATGGGGTCGATAAAGTCTGTTTCTCCGCGCCAACCCGTCATCAGTATGATACCGGCTGCCAGCACCTCGTTCAATGGTGCCTCGACTGCCTCCTGACGATAACCACGCCGATGCAGACTTTCGCCGCTGGAATCGAGACTCAGGGTGCAATCATACTCGGCTATGTGAATGTTCAGCTGCAAATCTGGATTCGACACACGGATATTGGGACGACTACCCGTTTTCTCACGGAATTGATCCACAATGGCATCCTTCACTTTATAAGCCACGAACTTCGAATGGCGGAACTCTGTCGAATAAACCACACTGTCCACAGCAAAGGTGGTGTCGTTGCTCAAATATTGCGTCCAGTCGATTGCCTTCACAGCCTCGTACACCTCGTCTGCCGACGTTGCACGGAAATGCTTGATAGGTTTCAGTACACGAATGGCTGTGCGCAGACAAAAATTACTCTTGTACAGCAATTCCTTGTCACCCGTATAGGATACCATGCGGCGGCCTATTTGGATATTGTTGGCACCCAGCGCTGTCAGTTCTTCCGCCAAAACCTGCTCCAGACCTTGGAACGTCTTGGCTATTATCTCAAATTCCATATTTAAAATATCTGTTTTCTATTATCTACTTGTCACAATCCTACAACCCGCCAAAGTCTTCGGGACGTACATCGTAACTTTTTCGTTTCTTGGCCTGTACCAACTGTTCCCCGGGTTTCGTGCTCTCTGTAACCCAAAGGTTACCACCGATAACCGTCCCGTGTCCAATGGTTATGCGTCCCAGAATGGTTGCGTTACTGTAGACAATAACATCGTCCTCCAGTATCGGATGGCGAGGTATGCCCTTTATGGGATTACCCTTTTCGTCGAGCGGGAAGCTTTTGGCACCCAAGGTTACGCCTTGATACAGTTTCACGTAATTGCCGATAATGCAGGTGGCACCAATCACTACACCCGTTCCATGATCTATCGTAAAGTGGTGACCAATCTTTGCCTCAGGGTGAATATCAATACCCGTCTCGCTGTGCGCCATTTCCGTAATGATACGGGGAATGAGGGGGACACCCAAAAGCATCAGCTCGTGGGCTATACGATAATTGGATATTGCTTTGATAACGGGATAGCAACTGATAATCTCGGCACGACTTGTAGCTGCGGGGTCTCCATTATAGGCAGCCTCAATGTCTGTCGACAAGATGCGCCGCAATTCGGGCAATTTGGCAACGAACTCGGCAGCCAGGTTCTGACCCTTTTCCATAGGACATACAGGTTCGTCCTTTCCCTGCACAAAACACAACCCAGCCATAATCTGCTCAGACAGCAACTGATAGAGTCGTTCCACATCGACACCGATGTGAAACTTCAACGTCTGACTGTTCAGATTGGAATTACCATAAAAACCGGGAAAAAGAATGGCACGGCACAACTCAATGATTTCCTGCAAGGCAGGGCCTGAGGGCAATGGTGCACCGTCGCGATGCTCGTGAAACATACCTCCCATGGAATCGATTTCCGACAATTCCGCTATTGTTTTCTCGAGCAAATGGTTTAGGTCCTTAACACCCATGACTTATTTGTCTGTTCAATATATATACTTAACGGGCACAAAGATACGAAATAAAATTGAGACCATACCTTGTTTTATGCACATTTTTCATATAAAAGAAAAAGGAGAACCCCTTGTGCGGGCTCTCCTTATCTCATTATGGAATAGTCTTATTACCTAACAAACAATTTACGGGAAGTGCCGTTGGTATAGCGAATGATATTTACACCACGCTGCATTCTGGAAATGCGTCGTCCATTCAAATCGTAAATTGCATCCACATTCTCTATGGTCAGATTATTGTCAATCGAATTGATTCCGTCGGTATCGTCACCCATAGCCACGATGCGTGCAAAGCGTCCCCAAACAGCATCACTCTGATAGAGGTCGACAGATTCTGCTGGAACATGCAATGTAGCCTTAACAATTGAAGAATCAAAGACATTGTTTACAGCAGGAGCCTCAACGGCAAAGCAATATACATCCTGCAAACTAACACATCCCTCAAAGGCAAGTTCGCCGATGGCCGATACGGACCTCGGAAGTGAAAGCGTCGTTGCCGACGAACATCCTCCGAAGGCATGATAGCCGATAGATGAAATGCCATCGGGAACATCGATAGAAGTAAGGGCTGTGCAATAGCAGAACGATCCATTTCCCAGCGAGTCAACACTCTCGGGTATCTCCACCGTCTTCAGGCCATTGCAATAGGCAAACGCATAGTCTCCAATCTTTGTTACCGTATTGGCTATCGAGACAGACGTCATTGCCTCGAAGCCACAGAATGCATAATCCTCGATAGTCGTCACTCCATCGGGAATCACCAAATCTGTTATCTCTTCGTCGGCAATGTACAGGCGGTGAACCAGCGACAGCGGATTAGCAGATGCATTACCGAACTTTGTGGCACACAAACTGGCAAGATTTGCGAATTCGGCCTTTCCTATAGCACTGCATCCATAGAAAGCATTCTCATCCACGCTTACTATGCTAGCAGGCAAAGCAATAGCCGTAAGTGCAGTACAACTATAGAACGCATTCTTTCCAATAGCCGTCAAGCCTGTACCTAACTTCACCGATTGCAATTTAGAGCATTCGCTGAACGTGGCCTGACCAATGGTCTTCAAACTGTTGGGAAGCGTAACGGCAGTAAGGTTTCCACAACCACGGAATGCGTAATCGCCCAGAGCCGTTATACCTTCTGCTATCTGTAGACTGGTGAGACCCGAACATGCATTGAATGCATACTTTTCTACAGATACGGCAGTTGCTGGAATCGACAAGGAAGTAAGTGCGGTACAACCTTCGAATGCATAAGTACCAATGGTGGAAGTTCCAGCACCCAAAGTCAGCATCGACAATTTATCGCAATTTGCAAATGCATGGTCGCCTACAACAGCAGCAGAAGTATTCAACACATTCAGAGCTGTGCAACCATAGAATGCCTTTGCCCCCATCGATGTCACAGAGGCAGGAATGGTAACATTCGACAGCTTCGTGCAACCCGAGAATGACTTATCTCCTATCGAAGCTAGTGCGTTGCCAAGATTCAGATTCGTCAGCGCAGTACATGCTGCAAATGAAGACTCGCCCAACTTGGCAGCAGCATTATTAAAGGTTACACTGGCCAAACTCTCGCAACCGTAGAAGGCTGCAGTTCCAATACTTGTCACCGTACTAGGAATAGTCACACTCTCCAGTTTTGTGCAGCCGCGGAAAACATAGTTTCCAATGGTGGCAACACCTTCCTGAATAGAAATAGTCTTCAAATTCGGACAAACAGCAAAGGCCGAATTTCCGACACTCTTTGCCGAGAAAGCGATGGTAGTGAGTGCTTCGCAATTCGAGAAAGCCATAGCGCCAATGGTTGCCAATGAACTGGGCAACGTCACATTAGCCAGTTTCGAGCAGGCAAAGAAGGCGCCATCTCCTACCGCAGACAGACCTTCACCCAAGGTTACCGTTGCCAACTGGTCACAACCATTGAACACATAATCGCCCAACTTTGCCGTACCGGGAATAGTAATTGCAGGAAGTGACTTACAGCCATCGAATGCATAGTTGCCAATTTCAGTAATGGCATTACCCAGGTTCACGTTCTTCAAAGCCGAACAGTCTTTGAAAACGCCCTTGCCAATCTTTGCAGCACCATTATCTATAGTCAGGGTTTCCAGTTTCGTGTTTCTGACAAAGGCAGAGTCGTTCACCGCCGTCAGCTTATTTGGCAAGGCAATTGCAGTAAGGCTTGAACAATTTTTGAAAGCCGCCTTGTCTACCGTTGTCACAGTAGTAGGAACGGTAATAGTAGCCAGGCTGGTGCAACCCTCGAACATCGAAGAACTCAAAGCCTCTACACCTTCAGCCATAACCATGTTCTTCAGCGACGTGCAGCCTTTAAACAGGGAAGATCCCGGCTTTGCAACACCAGGGAGGGTTGCAGAAACAAGACTCGTGCACTCGGCAAATGCCTCGTCATTTACTTTTGTTACCAAATCGGGAATCGTAACAGCTGTCAAATTGCTACACCCCTTGAATGCGCTCTTATCAATAGTTGTCAGTGCATCGTCCAAGGTCAGTGTCTTCAGGCTACTGCAACCTTCAAAAGCAGATTCATTCAGTTTCGATATTTTGGTACCCAGTGCCACGCTCTCCAGGCTTGTGCAGCCCGAAAAGGCTTGTTTTCCGATTTCGCTCACTTTTTCAGTAAATGTCAAGGTCTTCATCCCCTTACAATTAATGAACGTACTGGCATTGATTTTAGAAACGCCAACAGGGATATTTACAGTTGGCAATGCCTCGCAATTGGCAAAAGCAGATTCGCCCAACGTACTCAACGATGCAGGAATCTCTGCCGATGCCAGAGCCGTACAATCTTTGAATGCATTCTTATCAATTTTTGTAACGGTGCTGGGGATGTTAATCGATGCCAAGACGCTGCAACCCAAGAAGGCGGCTTCATTAATGGCCGTCACAGTCTCGGGCAGAACAGCACCACGCATCATGGCGCATCCGTTGAATGCATTCTTGGGAATTGTTGCTACTGTTCCTTTTATCTCTATCTTCGTCAGGCTCGAACACTTCTGACATGCACCTTCCGCAATCGTTTCAAGCGTTGTCGGCAAAGTGAGCGTACGTAACTCGATATCGCCATTGAAAGCATTTTTACCAATCGTGGTCACACCCTCGGGCACTTCGATACGGGTAATTGCTACACAATTCGAAAATGCGCCTTCACCAATTGACGTCAGGGTAGCAGGAAGGCTTAACACTTTCAGCTTCTTACAATCCAGACAAGTATTCTTGGGCATTGCAGTTACACCAGCGGGAATAAACAGAGAATCCAATGTCGAACAACCATTAAACGCGCCCTCGTTAATCGTGGTGAGTGTGGCAGGAAGAGTGACTTTTTTCAAGTTTGTACATGCCTGAAAAGCATTCTTGCCAATGGTTGTAACGGTATAGGTCGTCGTCACCTCGGTCTCCGGATTCGTGTAGCTTACCGTGTTCGGAATAACAATTTCGCCCGAATATTTAGGCGATTTCTTGGCAACAACGGTGGCAGTTGTCTCCACAACGGTGTAGGTGATATTGTTCACCACAATGGTATCCGCCTTGGCAGCCATAGCCTGATTGCCGAAGGCAGACACAAGGATGGACATCAAAAGTAAAACTTTTCTCATATCGGTATTAAATTTTATCATTTCAATACAAAAAGGCACATAAATCGAGGTAAAATTACAAAAAATAAACATATCTCCCAAACAAAACCGTTGGAAAATACAACTTTTACAAATAAGGATTCGTCCGTCGCTCGTCTCCTACCGTTGTCGAGGGACCATGTCCGGGATAAACGACCACATCGTCGGGCAGCACCATCACCCGTGTTCGGATAGCATGCATCTCCTGCTCAATATCTCCGCCCGGAAAGTCTGCCCGTCCCACACTTCCCATGAAAAGCGTATCGCCGCTGAACAGCACCTTATCTGCCGAGTGATAGAACATCAAGCCACCGGGGGTATGACCTGGAGTATGAATGACGCGCAAGGTGGTTTGCCCAAAGGGGACTTCCTCTTCGTCCTCGAGATAACGCTGCACGGGAACCAACGTTACGGGCATATCAGATTGAAACAAGGAGTGCACCATATCCGGAGCATCATCGTAAATCGCCTGCTCCAGTCGATGGCACAAGGGCTTCAACCCATATCGACGATACAGGAAGGGCAAACCCATAACATGATCGAAATGCATGTGCGTCTGCAATGCCAATCGGGGTTGAAGGTGGCTTTCCTCGATAAACTGAGCTATTTTTTCCTCTTTTGCTGTATCCCATGTTCCACAGTCTATGATGGCACATTCCAGACTGTCGTCCCATACGAGATAGCAATTCTCCCCAAGTGGATTTACAACAAAACGCTTTATGTTCAATGTTCGATTCATAATTCCTTACAAAGGCAAATAAACAACTTGTTTGGTTTCGAAATAGGGCTCACTGAAATAGGTGGCCACTGGCACTATCTCCACGCTGTTCTTCATGGGATAGGTTTCACTGGCCAGTTCGCCTCCTTTCAAACAGATCAAACCGTTGGGCAGGGCTCCATGCTGTTCCTTTGCGATGTTTTTCCGGCAGATTTTCACCAAATCGGCCAAGGGCATTACGGCTCGCGAAATCACATAATCAAACTTGTCGTGTTCCTCCTCGGCACGACACCAACGTGTCGATATATTCTTCAGTCCCAGGGCATTCGCTACTTCCGTACAAACCAGTATTTTCTTCTTGGTACTGTCCACCAGATGGAAATGCGTTTCGGGAAACAGTATGGCCAATGGAATACCCGGGAAACCGCCTCCCGTTCCCAAATCCATAACCTTCATGCCCGGCCGGAAACTCACATACTGGGCAATCGCCAGTGAATGCAACACATGGTGTTCGTATAGGTTGTCGATATCCTTGCGCGAGATGACATTAATTTTAGCGTTCCAATCGTGATACAATTCATCCAGCATTCGGAACTGTTCCTGCTGACACTCGGTCAGGTTGGGGAAGTACTTAAGTATTAACTGCATATTTTCTGGGATAACGGAAAAGAATGGCTAGGAGCATGAACAGCCCCATGACAAACGGGTAATATAAATAAGGTATAATCTCGATGGGATTCAACAAGGCCAGGCTGCTAGCCATAAGCATCTGGGCTCCATAGGGTATGATACCTTGAGCAAAGCACGAGAACGTGTCCAGGATACTGGCCGTTCGTCTGGGATCTATACCGAATTTTGCAGAAATTTCCTTGGCCAGATTACCCACCGTCAGTATGGCGATGGTATTGTTTGCCGTACAAAAATTCGTAAAGACCACCAGACCGGCAATGCTCAGTTCTGCCCCTCTTTTTCCGGATATGCGCTTCGTCAGTCGCTGTAGGATAAAGTCGATACCGCCTAACTGACGAATCACACCCACCATACCTGCTGCCATCAACGTAACGATAATCAGTTCACCCATGCCTAGGATGCCTTCTCCCATCGCCGTCAACCACTCATAGAAGCGATAACTGCCTCGCAGAATACCTATCACACCTGTGGAAAGGATTCCCAACACCAGCACCATCATCACATTCATTCCCATCAAAGCAGAACCCAGCACCAACAGATAGGGGACTACCAGCAACCAGTCAATATGCGATACCGCATTGGAAATCTGCAGGTTACATCCCATCATCACATATAGCAACAGCACCATCAATGCAGCCGGAACCACTATGCGGGCATTCAACTTGAATTTGTCACTCATCCGACAACCCTGTGTCTG
Source organism: Bacteroidaceae bacterium (assembly GCA_017617235.1). GTDB lineage: Bacteria > Bacteroidota > Bacteroidia > Bacteroidales > Bacteroidaceae > Physcousia. Next base: position 65,510 of record JAFZWQ010000032.1, read on the forward strand.
CGTAGCCACGATGGTGGTATCCGAGATAAATGACAGGTTATCGCCAAAATAAGCCCCACCCACCACTACAGCAACGACAAAGGGAGTTGAAAGTTGAGAATTGAAAGTTGAAAGTTGAGGGTTGTCAATCGAGGCGGCAATACCTGTGGCTATGGGCACCAGGGCAACAATAGTACCCACGCTGGTACCTACGCTGAGCGAGATGAAGCATGCTGCCAGAAACAGGCCCGCCAACAAGAACTGCGGAGGCAAAGTCCACAGGCACAGGTCCACGGTGGCCTGTATGGCTCCCATCTGTTTGGCGGAATGCGCAAAAGCCCCTGCCAGAATGAAAATCCATATCATCATCAGCAGATTGCTGTGGGCTGCTCCCTTGGAATAGACCTTGATGCGTTCGTCCAACTTCATGCCCCGCAACAGGAACACAGAATAGGCCGATGCCAGCATGAAAGCCACCGTAATGGGCACACTGTAAAAGTCGTGTGCCAACAGACTGAACACCAGATAGAATGTCAGGAATACCAACAAGGGCGACAACGCAAGAAAGCCTGATTTAGAACTCAACTTCTTAGGATTTACAGTTTTATTTGGCAAAGTTAGTAATAATTTTTCACTTTTCATTTTTCATTATTAATTTAATATGTATCTTTGTGTGTTAAATCCTGAAAAACTATGGACAACCAGTTTTTTTTCGACATTTGCGGATGGGTGGCCAGCATCAGCATGATTCTGGGTTACCTGCCCCAGGCCATACAAACCATTCGAACCCGAAACACCGATGGCATAGCCCTGCCCACATTCCTGATGATGGCTGTCGGAGGCTTCTGTTTCATGCTACAGGGCATCCTGCACAAACCCGACATTCTGTGGGCCTTGTTCCTTACGAATCTGGTTACCACCTCGTGCAGCGTCATTGTTTTCACCATCAAGATTTACAACGACTATTTCAAGAAGAAATAAGGCACAACTGCCCATGACAAGACTCTGGATAACCCTTCTGCTCCTTCTGTCTGCCTGCCCAGCCGTGCAGTCGCAATTACCTTGGGAGACGACCCAGCCCAAAAGGGAACTCCGAGCCGTATGGTTGACCACGCTGAACGGGTTAGACTGGCCTCGCACGAAAGCGAACTCGTCCAGAACGGCGGAACAGCAAAAGGCAGAACTTTGCCGGATGCTCGACCAACTGCAAGCCTGCCACATCAACACCATTTTCCTACAAACCCGCATTCGCGGCACCGTCATCTATCCCAGCCGCTTGGAACCCTGGGATTTTTGCCTCACCGGAACCTATGACAAATCCCCAGGCTACGATCCACTGGCCTTTGCCATCCAGGAAGTCCACCGCCGCGGAATGGAACTCCACGCCTGGGTGGTAACGATTCCAGTCTTCAAAGTCGAAGCTGCCAAGCAATTGGGTAAACGCTCGCTGCTCTATACCCACCCCGAACTGCTACGCCGCCACAATGGACAGTACTACCTCGACCCTGGCCTGCCCGGGACCGCAGACTACCTGTCTGCAATAATCAGCGATTTCATCGATAAATACGATATCGACGGCATTCACTTCGACTATATGCGATATCCCGAGAATGCCAAGCAGTTCCCCGACCAGCAGACCTACAAGAAATACGGCAATGGCGTTCCTTTGGCAACATGGCGGCGCAACAACATCACGGCCATCGTACGCCGCCTCTATCGTGAGGCTAAGGCACGCAAGCCCTGGCTCGTAATGTCGTCCAGCCCTGTGGGTAAGTATCGCGACGTCCGCCGTTATTCGTCGCGTGGCTGGAATGCCTACAATGCGGTAAACCAGGATGCCCAGGGGTGGTTACGTGAAGGCATTCAGGATGTTCTTTTCCCCATGATGTATTTCACCGGCGACCACTTCTACCCTTTCGCTGCCGATTGGAAAGAAGGCAGTTACGGACGCTTCGTGGCACCGGGTCTCGGCATATATTTTCTTTCGCCTTCGGAACGCAACTGGCCCCTGTCGGAAGTCACGCATCAACTCCACTACCTTCGCCAGCAGGAACTGGCAGGACAGGCATTCTTCCGGGCTCGTTTCCTCCTTGACAATCACAAGGGACTCTACGACTACCTGCGCGACCAGTTCTACCCCTACCCTGCATTGCCGCCACGCTATATCTGGACAGACAGCATTGCGCCACAGCCCCCCACGAACTTTACGGAAGAGGCGCTCGAGGGTCAAATGATGCGCCTCCGATGGGAGTCTGCCGATGCCACGTCGCAGGGAGGCCTTCGATACAATGTCTATGCCTCCAAGACACTACCTGTCGATACTACGGCGGAGAATCTGGTGGCCATGTTGCTGCCCGAACCCGTCTATACCTACAATCGGTTCACCCTACTACTCAATCGTCTGCACCTGGCCGTCACCGCTGTCGACCGTTCGGGCAACGAAAGTGCGGCAACCCCATATCCATAACCCTTAATCAACAGAACAGACATGAAATACGGAGTCATCGGAACAGGAGCCATCGGCGGATACTACGGAGCCCGTCTGGCACATAGCGGACAAGAAGTGCACTTCCTGCTGCACAGCGACTACGAACACGTCCGGCAGCACGGTTTGCGTGTGCTCTCGCCCCAGGGAAACTTCCACCTGTCCCAGCCACATATTTATAAGGATGCGCGCGATATGCCCCAGTGCGATGTGGTGCTCGTCGGTCTGAAGACCACCAACAACCATCTGTTGGCACAGTTGCTACCTCCCCTGCTTCACTCGCGCACCCTGGTGCTGCTCATCCAGAACGGCATCGGCGTGGAGGCAGACGTACAGCAGATGTTCCCCGGTCTGTGGTTGGCAGCTGGTCTAGCCTTCATCTGCTCGGCAAAGACGGAGCCAGGCGTCGTCAACCACCAGTTCTACGGTTCACTGAACATCGGTAACTATTCGTGCACCGATTCAAAACTCATAGACCAGTTGCTCGACGAGTTGCATGCGGCCGACATCGAGGCCAAGAGCCTGGAATATGAGAAGGCCCGCTGGCGCAAAGCTGTGTGGAACATGCCCTATAACGGCATGACTGTAGCCCTGAATTGCCAGACCCGCGACCTGATGACACAGCCCGACAGCCGCCGTCTCATCTACGAACAGATGCTCGAGGTTTGCAACGCTGCAACGGCACTGGGCGTACAGGGTGTCGATGAGGCCTTTGCCCAGAAAATGATGCAGATGACCGATGACATGGTGCCCTACAGCCCCTCGATGCGACTCGACTGGGACTTTCATCGTCCCATGGAAATCCAGTATCTCTACACCCGTCCGCTTCAGATGGCACGCCAAGCCGGCTGCCCCATGCCCCGTCTGGAAATGCTCGAAGCCGAACTTCGTTTCATGGAGGCACAAAAAACTTCGTGATTTTTACCACATAAAACATATTTATTTGTAACTTTGTTGCAATAAACCCTTTACATGACTATGGAAGCACCAAAAAAAGAACTCATACTGCTGCGCATTACGGGCGAAGACCGTCCCGGACTCACAGCCAGCTTCATGGAAATACTGGCCCGCTACGAAGCCGATGTCATGGACATCGGTCAGGCCGACATCCACAACACGCTGTCGCTGGGCATCATGATTTATGTCGATGAACAGAACTCGGGACAGGTCATGAAACACGTATTGTTCAAGGCATCTGAACTAGGTGTAACCGTACACTTCGCCCCTGTCAGCGAGAAGGAGTACAACGCCTGGGTGGGCCGTCAGGGAAAGAACCGTGCCATTCTGACCGTACTGGGTCGTCGTCTGGAAGCTCGCCAAATTGAGGCCGTGACGAAAATCATTGCCGAACAGGGATTGAACATCGACTCCATCCGTCGTCTCACGGGCCGTCCACCTTTGCACGAAGACAAGGATTCCGCCAAAGCCTGCATTGAATTCTCGGTTCGCGGTACACCCAACGACAAGGCCCAGTTGCACGAGCAACTCATGCGCCTGTCTTCGGAAATGGAAGTCGACTTCTCGTACCAGAAAGACGACATGTACCGCCGCATGCGCCGCCTCATCTGCTTCGATATGGATTCTACCCTCATCCAGACGGAATGCATCGACGAACTGGCCGAACGCAATGGCGTGGGTGCCCAGGTGCGCGCCATCACTGAGAGCGCTATGCGTGGCGAAATCGATTTCAAGGAGAGTTTCACCCGCCGTGTGGCCCTGCTGAAGGGGCTCGACGTCAGCGTCATGCAGGACATTGCCGAACACCTGCCCATGACCGAAGGAGTGGAACGTCTGATGATGGTATTGAAACGCTACGGCTACAAGATTGCCCTGCTTTCTGGCGGATTCACCTTCTTCGGCGAATACCTACAGAAGAAACTCGGCATCGACTACGTGTATGCCAACGAACTGGAAATCGGCGACGACAACAAACTTACGGGTCGCTACGTAGGCGATATTGTCGACGGCAACCGCAAGGCCGAACTGCTGCGTTTGATTGCCCAGGTAGAGAAAGTGGACCTGGAACAGACCATTGCCGTGGGCGACGGTGCCAACGACCTGCCCATGCTCTCGCTAGCCGGCCTGGGAATTGCCTTCCACGCCAAACCCCGTGTCGTGGCCAATGCCCGTCAGAGCATCAACACCATCGGCATCGACGGCGTGCTTTATTTCCTGGGCTTCAAGGATTCCTACCTGCACATGTAACAGACATTCATAATTAACCCAATTTATTAACCTAAACATTTATCACTATGAAAAAAATCATGCTTATTGCCCTTGCAGGGCTGCTCATGACCTCATGTGCCCCCAAGGTTTACATGCAGATTGTCGATGTCAAGAGCACCACAGTGCCCATGGATGGCAACAACTACGCCTATAACGACGGAAAGTGCAAAATCACCTACAACTTCTGGGATGCCTACGGCGATGCAGGTTTCACCATCGAGAACCTCACCGACCAGCTGCTGTACATCAATCTGGGCGAATCGTTCTACACCAACAACGGTTATGCCAACGACTACTTCCGCAATCGCACCTATGGCAAGACCACTCCCGCCACCTATCGCTACTATGGCGCCGGCCGCAACACCGTGAGCGGTTTCACCAAGGCCACCGTTGTTCCCGGACAGACGGTTACCGCCAGCGAGAAGGAAGTCATCATCGTGCCTCCCCACGCAGTGAAGAAGATTACCGAATACACCATTGTTAACGACCTGCTTGAGGACTGCGCCATAAAAATGTTCCCCAAGAAGAATCGCCCCGAGGGTAAGTCCTTCGCCGAAAAGGATTCTCCCCTGCAGTTCAGCAACTACGTAACCTACAAGGTTGGCGAAGAGGGAGTTCCCGTACACGTTAACAACACCTTCTATGTAGCAGGCTTCAAGAACTACAGATTCAAGGAGACCCAGGAAGCCCAGAAGGCTGGCTGCCACGGACAGTACGACGTTTCTCGCAACAGATTTGCCGAGCCCACGAAGTACTTCATCCGCTATGTCCCCACTCACCTCAACATCAATTCGGCCGATGCCAAAGCCGCATACCGCATCTTCGTGAAGTAATCCCCAAAAATACTGCAAGAAAGACCGCTACCCCACCCGGCAGCGGTTTTTCTGTTTTACAGCAGTAAGTCATTGCCCATCACACGTCGCGCCATCCCAGTTCGTCGTTTGCCATTCAACTGCAAAGCGCTATAGGGACAAAGGGACAAGGGGACAACGAAAATCTTGACACAAACTACACATAACTCTATATATCTATACTTTATATATAGTTTATAAATATATTTTATTATATATATTATTGTATCTATTAATATCAAGCAGAGCTGGCACTATTTGCACACGCGCGAGAATTGGCTGTCCCCGTGTCCCCCTGTCCCCCCTGTCTGTTGCCTACTCGCTTAGGAACACGCGCCTCTTCTTATGGCCTTACTTTCTTCCAGCTGTAGGCATGCGTTCCTGTTGCTGTAGGAATAGTAATCCTTCAGGTGTAGGATTGGGAGGTTCCGGTAGGGGCGGCCTTTTCTGTTTACTACCACTTTACGCGGCAGTCATGAGGATGCCCCAGACGGCAATGATGTGGCAGACGGAGCCGGCCAGGACAAAGAAGTGGAAGACGCTGTGCATGAAGGGTCGCTGGTGCAGAGTATAGAAGAGGGCTCCGGTGATGTAGCACACGCCCTCGGCGACAATCCATGCAAAGCTCTCGGGAATAGTATCTATCAGAGGTTTCAGGGCCACCAGACACGACAGTCCCATGAGGACGAAGCAGATGGTTTCGAGATTGCTGTGTTCGCGAAGCTTGGCGAAACTCATGACAGTGCCCACAATGGCACAAATCCACACAAAGGCGAACAGCGCCCAGCCCCAGGCTCCCACCTGGCGCAGGGCAATGAGGGTGATGGGGGAATAGGAACCCGCAATGTGCCAGTAGATGGCAGCATGGTCCCATTTGCGCAGTATCTCCTTGGGACGCGCCCAGTGTTCGGGCAGCGCATGGTAGGCCGTAGAGGCCACATAGCTGGAGAGCATGCCGAAGAGGTAGAGCCAGATGGCAAACTCGGCCCAGCCGTCGCCCTGGCTGTACACCCACCAGAGGAACAGCACACCCACGACGAGCCCCAGCAGAATGCCGGCACCGTGGGACGAGAAGTTCCAGATTTCCTCTTTCTTGCTGTAGTGGATGGCCATTATTTACCGAACTTCTTGTTCTTTTCGACAGTCCACTTGGGGCGACTAGCCAACTGGCATTTCTTGCCGCGGAACATACGGGCAGCCTGTTTGTCACCCTGCAGCTGCCATTGCAACCAGGCCAGTGCCACTACGGTGAATTCGCCACCATGTGCCTCGCGATAGGTTCCGCCGTGACCCACAGGATAGTTGGCAGCAACGGCAGGCACATGCTGGATGCGATGGAAATCGTCCATTCCGTTCTCGTAGGCGATATCGGTCTGTCCGCCCAGGATATAGATGACAGGGGTGTGGATGTCCAGCAGTTTGTCCTTTGTGGGCATGGGCATTCCACCTACAGCCTCGTGGGCATTCTGGCGGTTAAAGAGTCCGCTGTTGCATACCATGAGGGTACGGATGCGGGGGTCGGCGCAGTTGTAGAGGGTCTGCAATCCGCCGCACGACATACCGGCTACACAAATATTCTTTACGTCAATCTTACCATAATAGGGCGATGCAGGGTCGGCATTCTGGGCCTCCACCCAATCCATCGACTCGATTTGCTGCTGCGTAGTGGACATGGGGCCTTGGTAGGGTTTGTCATCCATAGGAATGTAACCCGTTGCCACCACGATGAAGCCATGACTGGCAATCTCGTTCAGAAACTTATAATGTTCCCAAGGCGAGTTCGAGCAGGCACCGTTACCCCAAACCAGCACGGGCAAGGGGTGTTTGCTATTGAAAGCCGACAGGTCCTGGGGCACAAATACGGTGTGGGCCGCCAACGAGGGCTCCTGCTTCATGACAGCCTTGTAGGCGCCTGTACCACCCTCCTCTACTATACGTTCCTGGGCAGCTACACCCATAGCGACAACTGCCAACACGAGTATCGAGAAAAACTTTTTCATATCCTTACGTTTTTATGCATGTAAATCCAAAACAAAACGTGTGCCACGGGCAAAGCCGGCATCGATGGTCAGGTCACCATTCATATTCAGCGCCATCTGTCGGCAAATAGGCAATCCAAGACCATCGCCCTGGGTGAGATCGCGTACCTCAAGGAAAGGCTTAAAGATAGCCTCGTGCTGCTCGGCTGGAATGCGTTCGCCCGTGTTCGAAACCATGAACTGATAGGCATGAGGACCACGTTTCTTGAAGTCCACCCAGATGTTACCGCCTTCCGGAGTGTACAAAGCGGCATTCTGTAACAGGTGGGAAAGGATGTGGGAAACGTATTCACGATGGATGGGAGCGCTGATTTTGGGGGCATCCAGCTTCAGCACAACACCCTCGCGAACCTGACTGCGAACAGCATCCAGCAGTGCCTCGCAGAACGACGTAATCTGTGTATCTTCGGTCTCTACAGGCTCTCCGGCAGCGGTTTCCAACGTGGAAAGGGTCTGAATGTGTTCCGAGAACTGCTGCAGGGCACGCACCTCGGGCTGACGGCTGTCCAGTTTCTGCAAGGTTGGGTCGAGTTGGGCCGATATGTTACTGATGAACTTGGCCTTCAGGGCGATATTCTCGTTGGCCATACGTACCTTCTGCTTCAGACGACGGGTTACGACGATGAGTCGCATCAGTCCGATGATGGCCAGCGCCAAAACGGCTGCCAAAATCACCGCAAGTATGCTCAGTCCCCAGATGACAGCCCTGCGCGACGCCAGCGAGCTGTCCCTTTCGGCAACGGCAGCCTCACCCTCGGCAATCTGCTGCTTCAGAGCGCCTATCTCGTCGGCCTTCTTCAAATTGTACACCGAATCCTTCCAAGCCATGTAACTGATGTAGGACTGGGCAACCAGGTTGGCACTGCCGGACTTGCGTCCGTTGCTAATCAGGGTTTTGTACACCTCGTCCACCTTGTCATATTCCTTCTGGGCCGTCAGCTTGGCAGCCATTTCCTTGAACACAGCATTGCCCTCGGCATTCTTGCCAAAAGTATAGTAATAGACGGCTTTGTTGTACAGCAGGTCGTTACGCAGCTCGTCGTTGCCGGCTCGTTCCACCTGCCGCTCCATCGTGGAGAACTGTTCGCGGGCACTTTCCTTCTTGTGCAGCCTCATGTACATCAGCATGCGCTCCTTCGTTGTCAGGTAGTGCAACGAGGCACCGCCGTCGGCACGTTTCACACCGTTGATGGTCTGGTCTATGGTGCGCAGCAGTTCGAAGGCCTCCTTGTAGAGATTTTCCTTGTAATACAGGGCAACCGCCTTAACACCGCAGGCTACGGCCTGTTCCACCTGTCCATGGCGGGCATAATCCTCGTAGGCACGAATATAGCTGTATCGCGCAGCAACCACATTACCCTTGCTCTGTTCGGCCTCGGCCTTTTGTTGCAGTTCGCTGTTCTGCCCCACAGCCACCAGTGCCCAGCAGGGCAACAGGCTCATGAGCAGTACGATAATTCTTTTCCTCATTGCGGTCATGTTTTTAAAATTCGGGTACAAAAATACACATTTTTTTTCAATGCGTGCAGCATTTCACATAAAAAAAAATCCCAGGTCCGTATGAACCTGGGATTCTTGTTATGTTGTAAGGGGTTGGCTTACTTCACCATTACCTTCTTACCATTGATGATGTTGATGCCCTTCTGCATCTTGCTCAGGCGCTGACCAGCCAGGTTGTAGATAACCTGCTTGCCGACCTTGGCATTGATGCTGCTGACGCCAACCTCGGGATCGTAAGCGCTGTTATCGGCCCAAACAATGTTGGACTTGTGAACCTCGCCTGCTCCGTAGTAGATGCTCTGTACACCAACCTTAGACCAAGTCTTAAACTCGTCAGCCTCTACCTCGAAGTAAACACGGTTGCCACCCTTATAGAAGTCGTAGCCATCGTGGTTGTAGGGGATTTCCGTTACATCGGTGTCGAAGTCTTTAGCATAGGATACTGCATCGAAGGTGTAGAGCTGCTGAACGCCGTCCTTCTCAACATAAACGCTGTAGAAGAGTTTGTCGGTGAGAAGTACCTCGTCATTGGTTCCAAATGTGGGAACAACGAAGTCAGCATAGGGGTAACCATAGGCGGAAATGTTAACGGCGTCTACTGTAGGATCTACAGGAGTTGCAGCAACCTCGTTAATCTTGGTCATCGTTACGTCATAGAACGTAATGTAAGGTGCATTCTCTGTTGCAGATTCGTTCAGTACCAGAACAGTTCCGGGCTCAAGGGTAAGCTTTTTAGCCTCTGCGTCGAAGGTGAATACGGCAGGTACCCAGTTGTAGGATACAGTGTCGACGGCTAGGAGGTAGTAGTCGTATGTCCAGATGCCAAAGTAATCGATAGTACCCAGGTACTGGCCAGCGGGAATCTCGTACTTGCCGTCTGCGTTCTTGGTAGCCTTAGCCCACATGCTATCATCATCGAGGTTCAGACCCTGGATGTAGAGGTCGTCGCCATCGAAACCAACCTGAACCTGCTCAGCATAGGCATAGGGTTCCTCTTCTTCTTCGTCGTCATAGGGTGCCTCAACAGCTGTAGCCTCGAACAGATAGGGCTCAGTAACCAAATTTTCGGGAACCTCAACGGGAGTGGGAACGAATTCAGCAGTCTCGACAACGATGCTGTTCAACTGTGTGTTGCCGGCAATGGTAACAACAACGGTCTGAGCTTCACCAGTCCATGTGGCAACCTTGGTTTCTTCATCGTTAGGAATTGCTTCACCATCTACGGTGTTAGCACCCCACTTTCCATTATGAACGAAGGCAATGCCGGTGATTACGCGACCAGGCTCAACAGCGAAAGTCAGCTGACCACCGTACACGCGCAGCTGGGGACCGTTGGCGGTGCTCCAGAAGCGGTTAGGCGTACTTGCCGTGCTGGGAGAAACGGTCAACTCTACGCCACTCTCCACAAAAGTGGTATCCTCGGTGATGTCGCCTTCGTTACCATTATTGGATGTAGCCACATCCATAGCGTTGAAGTTGAAGATGGCGTGGCTGTAGGGTTGAATCTCGTACCAGCCGATTTCGGACTTGTTAACCTCACCGCCACCGGTGTAAATGCTCTGGATACCTATACGGTTCCAATATACATATTCGGGCATATTCAGGTAAATCATTCCTGCATAGAAGTCGTAATCCTCGGTGAAGCCGTAAGGGATAACTGTCATTTCCTCCGTCAACTTCTCATAGTAGTCGGGAGAGAAAGTAACGGTGTCAACTACGCCTTCAACATCGCTGAATACCAGGTAGCTCAGTTTGGAAGGTACCAAAGTGTTGCCTTCTACGTCCTCCAAAGGAATGTTGAACGTCATAGCGGGACCATACTGGGTATCGCCAACCTCGCTGATAGCAGGAGTAGCAGGAACGCCAGCCTTCTCGGTAATCTTCTTCAGGATAGGATTGAAGTAATGGCCGTCATAGTATTGATCAGCCAGCACACCGTAGATTTCACCTTCAGCGGTATAGGTACCGGCCTCAGCATCATAAGTGAAGACGGCTTCGCCATTATAGAAAGCATAGGAAGAACCATAGGTGTAATATTCACCCATGTACTGCATAGCAGGGAATGTAATTGCGTTGCCTTCCTTGGTGCCTACGACCCAAGCCTCGGGCAGATAGTTGCTGATGCCCTGAACATAAACGTTGTTGTCCACAACGGCAACCTTCACAGGTGTAGAGGCAGCAGCATCATCAGAATCGGTGTAGCTCATTACGAAGTCCTCGGCAACAGCGCCTTCGGGCAGTACAACTACCTCAGGAGCCGCAGGCTCTGACTTTGAGAATACGGCCTGATACCAAAAAGTATAGGCGCTAACCTTATCTGTAGCTCCATTCTCGAAAACATAGGGTGTAACAGCTGTCAGGATACCATTTTCAGCATCATAACTAAATTCAATATTTTCCGAAAGGGTAGAACCGTCATCACTACCGGCGATATACTCAGGTCCATAGCTATCCTCGCCAATCAACTGGCCGCTGGGGAAGGTAACCGTGTTTCCTTCGATAGTACCTTTCATCCAACCATCTTTGAACCAATAGGCAAGACCCTGTACATACATGGTATCGCCAACAATAGCCACATTTACAGTGGGCATATCGCTGGTGAGATCCTGCCAACCATTAGAGTAAAGATAGAAGCTACCACCTGTAGTGTACCAAGTCTCTACCTCTGCACCTTCGGGCAATGTTACCAACTCATCGCTGGCAGCACGTCTGGTCTGTGCAACAGGCTGGGCCTTACGGTCTACAGCCTTCAATACATGCGTCTGCTGGAATGCCTTAAACTGCTGACGAATACCCTTCTGGGCAAATGCCGTCACGCTGAACAAGGCAATGAGCATAGTCAAAATAGTAAACTTTTTCATACGCTTTTTTAATAAAATTGAACTTAAAGTTAATAAAACATTATTTTCAAAGGTGCAAAGGTAACAATTTAGCACGAATGCACCAAAAAAAATATATATTTTTTAATTTCGGACCTCGAATGTCGGTGTTTCATCCGATGCATCGCGAACCGCCTTCCCGTTTTCTATCATCTGCACCCGAACACGTCGTTTGGCGTCACGATAGACACGGAGGTCAAAATCACCGCCGCAGATGCGAATGTGGCGCAGACTCATCTCGGGCCAGTCCTTTGGCAGACGGGGAGATACGGTAAAACGGTGCAGTCCAGTAGGACGGATGCCGAACAAACCTTCCGTGACGATGCGGGCAAAAAGGGCACTTTCGGCCGACAGATGGCGTTGGTTGCCTTCGGGCCAAGCCTCGATGGCATAGGGCACATGGCTGCCCAGCAGGCGTGTTCGCGAATAATATTGCAAGAAGCCCAAGGTACGTTCTGTGTCGCCAGCCATCAAGGCTCCACGCAAGGCATACAGGGTGGAACGGTCCCAGAAGGTCTCGCTGCCTGCCTGGGTCAACATACCGTCCTTGGTCCATAGACGGGGTGAATACAGGGCATCGATGGTTCCTTTGGCACGTTCAAAGATTCCCATCGTCAGGGGGATACAAATCCACGAGCGCAACACGTCGTTGCCTTCGTAATAGCGATAGGTGTCGAAGCCCTCCACTTCGGCGTGAAAGAATTGGTCTATGGCCTTATGCAAATCACGGGCCTGCTGTTCGTAGCGTTTAGCGACAGAGGCGGGTTGCTTCAAATCGCGGGCCAGACTGGCTGCCGACAACAAGGCATCGTAGTACAACGATGAGGTGCAGAGGTTGGCGTTACCACTGGGGAAGCGGCCTTCCAATTCGTCGCGATCGGAACGTACCACACCGGCTTCGTTCAACTGGCGGTGGCAATATTCCAGTGTCCACTGTATCAAGGGCCACAACTGCTCCGCTTCTTTTCGGTCGCCACGAGCCAGCGCATAGCGGGCGGCTCCATAGGCAATCATGGCAGCATCGCCACGATCGCCTGCCCCGTTCCAGTAGTCCGTGCCTTCGGCAATGATACTGCTGGGAATGGGACGCCACTCGTCGTTCATCCACGCGGCAAACATCCGCCACGAATTCATCGCCGATGCATTGGCATAGCTGTCGCCCAGGAAGGGAAAGAACGGGTTGGCGTATTCGGCCTGGTCGTTGGCCCAAATGGCGGCATAGTAGCGTTCGCCACCCGGTCCGTGCATAGGACCGTTCTTGGTTTCGTAGATACTCTCGCAGGCACGTATCTTCGAAAAGGCGAACATACGATCCAAAACCGGGTCGGGGGTCTGCAGCACCAGATTCTCTTGCCATCCATCCACTCGTTCCTGACGGGCTGCGACCTCATGGGCTACATCGCACACCATGGGCTTTTCACTCTCGCGACGTGCACTCACTACAGCCGAGAAGATTCGCGACTCCTGCGGTTTCAACTGGAAACTGCCCGTACCGTAAAGTTCGGATTCCACCACATAGGCACCATCCACGCCCTTCGTCGAGTCACTGGTCATGCGGTGTTCCGTAGGATCGATACGCAGGGAAACAGGCCTGTCACCCAGATTCGTCAGGGTGTATTGCTCGACCATTGCCGGCCATGTAGGTGAGGGAGCGAGCACGCGTTCCACACCGACAATGCCAAAACGGCTCCGGATCACCATCAAACCGGATTGCAGTGCAACCGTCTGCACCTGCTCTTTGCAGTCTACTAGGCGGCTCTGCCCAACAAGTACACTCTCCAACGGGTTCCAGCCGACATAGCGAATAAAACTGGCGTGAGTATCGTTGGGTATGGTGCGCAACATGGGGAATACCAGGTGGCGTTCGCATGAAAAACTGCCTTCGGAACCGATGCCGTAGTGCAACACCACCGACATCCGTTTGCCCGACATCTCTATGTGATCGGTATGTGCCCGTCCATCGAAAGTCCAGGTGATTCCACCTTCGTCGTTCAGTGTCCAAAATGATTTCTCAGCCTCTTCCGCATAGGAAGATAGGCAGAACAGCGCATTCAGCACCATTACAATTTCCCAAACTTTTGCTTTCATGATGTGTGTTTTTATCGTTTTCGAAAAAGGAGCACCCAAACGGATACTCCTTTAATTATGGAAGGTAGTCAGCGGCAAAGCCGCCGACCACACTAAATCTAATCTTAGTCCTCCCAATTTTCGGCAGCCTTGCGAAGGTAGCTCTTGTAGCGGAGCTGGGCCATGCGCTGCGCTTCGGCGAAGAGCTCCTCGGCCTCGTTGGGGTAGGCCTTCTTAACAGAGAGGTAACGAACCTCGCCCATGAGGAAGTCGTGGAACTTATCCCACTGGGGCTCCTTGGAGTCGAGGCTGAAGGGGTTCTTGCCCTCTTCGGCCAGAGCGGGATTGTAGCGCCATAGGTGCCAGTAGCCACACTCTACGGCCTTGGCCTCCTCGGCCTGGCTCTTACCCATACCGCCCTGGGCCTTCAGACCGTGGTTGATACAGGGAGCGTAGGCGATAACGAGAGAGGGACCGGGATAGGCCTCTGCCTCGCGGATAGCCTTCAGGCACTGAGCATTGTCGGCACCCATAGCAACCTGAGCTACATAAACGTAACCGTAGCTGGTGGCAATCATACCCAGATCCTTCTTACGGATGCGCTTACCCTGGGCAGCGAACTGAGCGATAGCACCAAGAGGAGTAGCCTTAGAAGCCTGACCGCCAGTGTTAGAGTAAACCTCGGTGTCGAGCACGAGCAGGTTCACATCCTCGCCGCTGGCGATAACGTGGTCGAGACCACCGTAACCGATGTCGTAAGAGGCACCGTCGCCACCGATAATCCACTGGCTACGCTTGATGAGATAGTGGTCGAGGGTCTGCAGTTCCTTGCAAACGGGGCAACCCTTGGCTGCGCTCTCGGCGATGCAAGCACGAAGCTTAGGAGCAATCTCCTTGGTCTTGTCGGCATCCTCGCAGTTGTCAATCCACTGCTGAGCCAGTTCCTTATATTCGGCGCTGGTCTTATCGCTGCTAATCATTTCAGTAAGCAGCATAGCTACACGCTCCTTCATCTTCTTGTTACCGAGCACCATACCCATACCGAACTCGCAGAAGTCCTCGAACAGGCTGTTGTCGAAGGCAGGACCCTGACCCTTCTCGTTCTTGGTGTAAGGAGTAGAGGGGATGGAAGCTGAGTAGATAGAGGAGCAACCCGTGGCGTTGGCGATGAGTTCGCGGTCGCCGAAGAGCTGGCTGATGAGTTTTACGTAAGGAGTTTCGCCGCAACCCGAGCAGGCACCGCTGAACTCGAACAGAGGCTGAGCGAACTGGCTGTTCTTCACGCTCTGACGGATGTCTACGAGATCCTGCTTCGAGGGAACCTTCACCAGCTTGTCCCAGTCGGCAGCCATCTTCTTCATGTCGGCCTTGTCGGGGTTGAAAGGAACCATCGTGAGGGCCTTGCCAGTCTTGGGATTGCCCGGGCAGACGTCGGCGCAGTTGCCGCAACCCAGACAGTCGAGAACGCTGGGCTCGATGACGAAGTGCATGCCCTTCATAGCGGCGGGAGCCTTCATCTCGATGTTGTCAAGAGAGTCGAACTGAGCCAGTTCCTCGTCGGTGAGGACAAACGGACGGATGGCAGCGTGAGGACAAACGAAGGCACACTTGTTACACTGAATACAGTTGTCCTTGTTCCACATGGGCACGAAGGCTTCAACACCGCGCTTCTCGAAGGCGGCAGTACCGTTCATCCAAGAACCGTCGGTGGTGCCGTGCTTGGTGAAGTCGCTGACCTTCAGCAGGTCGCCGGCCTGAGCGTTGATGGGACGAACCAACTCCTTCACGAATGCGGGAGCGTTGTCGGCCTTCTCCTCGTCGTCGGGCAGGTTGGCCCATTCGGGCTTAACCTCGAACTTCACGTACTGGTCACCACGGTCAACGGCAGCGTAGTTCATGTTCACTACGTCCTCACCTTTAGAGCCGTAAGACTTCACGATGGCAGCCTTCATCTTCTCGACAGCCAGTTCTACGGGAATCACACCGGTGATACGGAAGAAGGCTGACTGCAGGATGGTGTTCGTGCGGTTGCCAAGACCAATCTCCTGAGCAATCTTCGTGGCGTTGATGGTGTAAACCGTGATATTGTTCTGTGCGAAGTAGCGCTTAACCTTGTTAGGCATAAACTTCTCGAGCTCGGCGGCGTCGAAGATGGTGTTCAGGAGGAACGTACCGTTCTTCTGCAGACCGCGAGTCACATCATACATGTGCAGGTAAGCCTGAACGTGGCAAGCTACGAAGTTAGGTGTAGTTACCAGGTATGTGCTGCGGATGGGGGTATCACCGAAACGCAGGTGAGAGCAGGTGAAACCGCCGGACTTCTTAGAGTCGTAGCTGAAGTATGCCTGGCAGTATTTGTCAGTGTTGTCACCGATAATCTTAACGCTGTTCTTGTTAGCACCTACAGTACCGTCGGCACCCAGACCGTAGAACTTGGCCTGGAACATGCCGGCACCGCCCATAGCGATTTCCTCTTCCTCGGGCAGCGAGGTGAAGGTAACGTCATCCACGATACCGACTGTGAAGTGGTTCTTGGGCTCGTTGAGGGCCAGGTTCTTGAACACAGCGATAATCTTGGCAGGAGTGGTATCAGCAGAACCGAGACCATAGCGACCACCAACGATGAGGGGCTTGTCCTCTACATCATAGAAGGCGCTCTTCACGTCGAGGTACAGAGGCTCGCCCTCGGCACCGGGCTCCTTCGTTCGGTCGAGCACAGCAATGCGCTTTGCCGTTTTGGGCACAGCAGCCAGCAGGTGCTTAACGCTGAAGGGACGATAGAGGTGTACGGCAACCATACCCACCTTCTCGCCCTGAGCGGTCAGGTAGTCGATGGCCTCGCGGGCAGCCTCAGTGGCAGAACCCATGAGGATGATGACGCGGTCGGCATCCTTGGCACCATAGTAGTCGAAGAGGTGATATTCGCGACCTGTGATTTTGCTTACCTTCTGCAGGTAGTATTCTACAACCTCGGGCACCTTGTCGTAGGCAGCGTTGCATGCCTCACGGTGTGTGAAGAAGGTTTCGGGGTTCTCAGCAGTACCGCGAGTTATGGGACGCTCAGGAGAGAGAGCACGGTCGCGGAAACGCTTTACGTCAGCGGGATCAACCAGCTTGGCAACCTCTTCCTGATCCATAACCTCAATCTTGTGGTACTCGTGAGAGGTGCGGAAACCGTCGAAGAAGTTAACGAAGGGGATCTCCGTCTTCAGGGTAGCCAGATGAGGAACAGCGGTGAGGTCCATAACCTCCTGAACACTGCCAGAACAGAACATAGCGAAACCCGTCTGACGGCAAGCCATTACGTCCTGGTGGTCACCGAAGATACACAGCGAGTGAGAAGCCAATGTACGGGCACTTACATCGAATACACAAGGCAGCATCTCACCGGCAATCTTGTACATGTTGGGAATCATCAGCAACAGACCCTGAGAAGCAGTGAACGTTGTGGTGAGAGCACCAGCCTGCAGCGAACCGTGAAGGGCACCAGCGGCACCACCTTCCGACTGCATCTCCTGCACGCTTACGGTCTGGCCCCACAGGTTCTTGCGACCACGGGCAGCCCATTCGTCAACATGCTCCGCCATTGGCGAAGACGGGGTGATGGGGTAGATAGCAGCAACCTCGGAGAACATATAGCTCACGTGAGCCGCAGCCTCGTTACCATCACAGGTAATAAATTTCTTTGTTTTAGCCATAAATACTTATATTTGGGTATATATAATTCAAATTCGGGCGCAAATGTAGTAAAAAACTTGCATTTTGCAAAATAGAGATGGCAAAAAATAGGGTAAATGCCTCATTTCGTATCAAGATGTAGGCTTTTTCGCGCTAATACAGAAAACCGAAGAGCCAAAGCGGGATTTGACGGTCGTCGCCACGACGGATTCCATCCATTGCATAATAGATACCAGCAAGTTGTCGCTTAGGCGGCTCGGAGACTATGCTGAAACGATATTTGCTATTGACAACGAATGTACAGGCTCTATCGCCCACATTCACCAAATGACGCCCCCACAAAGCATTCTGGAAGAACGTTTCAATGGCCTCCTGACGCTCGACTTGATGAGGTCGAATAGCATGAATGAGGTTAGGATTGTGCAACATAACCCGAGCAGGTTTCTTGGGTGCATTCTCTCCCAGCCGGTACAGGACATTCACTAACCTAGCATCGGCCAGATACTTGATATAGTTTGTAACCGTAGCACGACTTGTCTGAATATCCGTAGCCAACTGACTGACATTGGGCACCTGCTGAGGGTCGGTTCCCAATAGATAAAACAACTGCTTGATTTTCGACAAATACTTCAGTTCTATCTGTTTGATGAGCAGGATATCCACCTCAATCATCATATTCATGGTCTTTACCAGATTCTCCGAAAAGTTGCGATGCTCTAAGAAAAAAGGATAGTACCCATGATGGATGTAGGCCGGGAAATGTTCGAGAGGATTCACTTTACGGCATATTTCCGCAGATATCTGCCCATGTTTACTCATGATTTCCTCAAGCGAATAGGATTTTAGGCGCAACCCAGTCTTCATATTCAGGTATTCACGGAACGAGAAACCACGCAGGTTATAGGATTTGACAATACCGTTCAGTTCGGGATTTTCCTCTTTCAGCCGCATTACGCTGCTGCCCGTAAACACAATGTGAAGACCTGGAATTTCGTCATAGCAACGTCGCAATTCTCGACTCCAATTGGGCTCCTTGAATACCTGGTCTATGAGCAATACGCGTCCACCGCTTTCGTAAAACTGATGGGCAAATTCCGAGATAGAATGTCCTTGAAAATAGAAGCTATTCATGTTGATATAGAGACACTTGCGCTCCTCGGTCTTAAAATATTCTTTGGCATATGAAAGCAGGAAAGAGGTCTTCCCCACCCCACGACTGCCCTTGATGCCAATGAGACGATCCTTCCAGTTTATTTCATCCATCAGGAGTCTTCTGACAGGCGCGTCGACATGTTCGACCAAATAAGCGTGTGTTCGAAAAAAAGCTTCCATTCGCGACAAAATTACATAAAAATCTCGAATATGCAAACTCGAGATGACAAAATCTCGCTTTTTATATCGTTAAAACAAAAAGAGCGGAGCGCCAAATTGGCAACTCCGCCCTTCACACACATTATAAAGCAACTATTGTTTCTATTGGCTTTCTTTTTTATACGATGCCTTGAGCCATCATTGCCTTAGCAACTTTCATGAAGCCAGCCACATTGGCACCCTTCACGTAATTTACATAGCCGTCGGCCTCGGTACCATACTTCACACAGTTCTCATGGATGTTCTCCATAATCCAAAGCAATTTAGCGTCAACCTCTTCCGAGCTCCAACTCAGGCGCTCAGAGTTCTGAGACATTTCCAGACCACTGACAGATACACCACCGGCGTTGCTGGCCTTACCCGGAGAATACAGGATCTTAGCCTCCTGGAATACACGGATAGCACCGGGAGTAGAGGGCATGTTGGCACCTTCGGCAACAGCAATTACACCATTAGCAACAAGAGCCTTAGCTTGCTCCTCGTTCAATTCGTTCTGGGTAGCGCAAGGCAGGGCAATATCGGCCTTCTCGAACCAGGGCTTGGCGCCATCGCCAACATACTTAGCTTTGGGGTACTGGTCTACGTACTCGCGGATACGACCACGATATACATTCTTCAGTTCCATAATATAATCGAGCTTCTCACGGTCGATGCCATCGGGATCATAAATATAACCATCTGAGTCACTCATGGTCATAACCTTACCACCCAACTGCAGCACCTTCTCAGCAGCATACTGAGCCACGTTACCTGCACCAGAGATAAGCACCTTCTTACCCTCAACACTATCACCCTTGGTCTTCAGCATAGCGCGGAGGAAATAAACCGTACCGTAACCGGTAGCCTCGGGACGAATCAGCGAACCGCCGAATTCCAAGCCCTTACCAGTGAGCACGCCAGAGAAGTCGCGAGTCAGCTTCTTATACATACCGAACATGTAACCGACCTCACGACCACCTACGCCGATATCACCAGCGGGGACGTCGATGTTGGGACCAATATGGCGGGTCAACTCCAGCATGAAGGCCTGGCAGAAACGCATAACCTCGGCATTACTCTTACCACGGGGGCTGAAGTCAGAACCACCCTTACCACCACCCATAGGCAGTGTGGTCAGCGAGTTCTTGAAGGTCTGCTCGAAAGCCAGGAACTTTAGGATACCCAGATTTACACTCGAGTGGAAACGAATACCACCTTTGTACGGGCCAATAGCATTGTTGTGCTGGATACGATAGCCCATGTTGGTCTGAATCTGACCTTTGTCATCCATCCAGGTTACACGGAACTGATAAACACGATCGGGAATACAAAGGCGTTCTATAAGGTTCACCTTGTCAAACTCGGGGTGTTTGTTGTACTCTTCTTCGATGGTGCCCAGCACCTCTTCTACTGCCTGGTGATACTCAGGCTCGTTGGGGAAACGACGCTTCAGGTCGTCTAAAACTTTTTTTGCGTCCATAAAATATGAATATTGAAAATGTCAATCTTTTACCTTTTCGAGTGCAAAGGTAACAAATTCGTAGCAAATGACCAAATAATCTTACGAAAAAATATAAAAAGTAATGAAAAAATTAGAAATCGCAGAAAAAGAAAACGCGCGCATAGATATATTTTCCCATGCGCGCGTATAAATTAAAAGAGGTATAAATTAGCGGCAAATGATACCTTCTTTCTTCATACCGTCGACCTTAATTGTCAGGGGCTGCGGGAAACGCACATGCCGAACATGGTCTGTTTCGTGGATAGCAGGCATCTGGTTTAGGACATCCTGACGATAAATACCATCTTGAAGGAAGTCGTTAACGGTGAAATATCCCACACCGAACGAGGTAAGATTCTGGAAGAAATGCGTACCCTGACTAGGATCGACACGATAGTTCTGCAGGCCGGCCTCAACGATAACCTTAGCAGCCGAAATGGCAGGCCACTTAACAGGAACACCCAACCAGGAATCGCTTGATCCCCAACGGCCAGGTCCTACAAGAACGTAGTTGCGACCTTCGTCGAGGAATGTGCGGTTGATACGTTCTATCTCCTCGGCAATGGCGGGATTGCTGCCTGCCGAATAGGTCGTTTCGCCTGTTTCCAGATTCTGGGTTTTAACGTACACAATATCCTGGATATCTGTATGTATGCCGTGTCCAATGGCATTGTGCGAACGAATAAGAGCCTCTTCATCGGGAATCTCACGAATGTCCTCGTCGAGCTGCATCTTATTATCTACCATTGGACGAATCTGCAACAGGTAGAATTCGCCCGTACGATCGGGATTCAGATTCACAGCCAACTCTATTTCTACGGCACGACGCATTTCCTGCTGACCGTACTTCATGGACAGGCTGAGTAATTCTGGTAACGGAAACACCCCATGCTGCAAAACACCACAAAAGGTGATAACCTTACGTCCGCCTTCGTAGATTCCGTCGCGTAGTACCTGATCATAGGGATCGAAAGTGGAAGCCAATCCTGCCAACGCACCGTCCTTATCAGCTTCACGCACGTTTAATTTCAAAAGGTTAAAACTGTCGTCCACACTAATTTCCGATGACATATTCTTCAGGTCTAGGGCATAGAAACGAGTCTGGGTCTCGCGCAGAGCCATATCCAATTCGCTGGTCTGCAATACTTTATCAGGATGGGCGGGGCAGACGCGGAGATTCAGTCCTCCGTCTACAATATACTTTCCCAAACCCAGCGCCAGGTTAACAACGCCTTCCTCAGCTTTCTCATCGCCAATGGGATAATAATTGACGGAACGAGCCACACCCGAAATGTGCGGATAGAAGCGGTCGCCATATTGTGTACCTACCACCTCCTGTAAGATAACAGCCATTTTCTCCTGGTCGATGACATTTGAAGTGGCAGTCATATAATCTTTTGAAGCTCTATAAAAGACGGATGCATAAACACCCTTGATGGCACCCACAAGCATCTGCAGACGAGATTTGCGATCCTCGCTATAAGGAATCATGTAGGTACTATATATGCCCGCAAAGGGTTGATAGTGACTATCTTCGAGCAGCGAGGAAGAACGAATGGCAATGGGTTGCTGTACTACATCCAGTAGAGCCAGCAGGTCTTCCTTCAGACGGTCGGGCAACTTAGCTGCCAGGAAATGCCTAAGTACTTCTTCGTCGCTCACATCACTCAAGGCGATGGGATAGAGCTCGTTACGCTCCATAAACTCATCAAAGACATCGGTACAGAGTACTACTGTCTTGGGAATCATCACTCGAGCCCCAGGGAATTGGTTCAGGTCGGGGTGTCGCTTAATGATGTGGTCGATAAAGGCGATACCACGCCCTTTGCCACCCAGCGAACCGTCACCGATGCGGGCAAAGTTAGAATAACGGTCGAAACGGTCGCGATGGAACACAGCCACCACACCCTGATTCTTCATCTTACGGTACTTCACAATAGCATCGAAGATGATTTGGCGATGAGCATCGAGGTCGGGATTCGAATCCCATTTAATGCGTTTTAGAAAGTCGGCAATGGGAAACAAGGCACGCGAACCAAGCCAACGCGACACATTGTTGTGCGACACGTGGTAGAGTAGCGAATCGGCTGGCACAGTAAAGATATTGTCCTGCAAGTCTTTCAGGTTACGCACCCTCACAACCTCCTTCATGGTCCTTGGGTCGCGGAAGATAAAGTCACCAAAACCAAAGTAATGATAAACAAGATGCTGGAGGTCTACATTCAACTTCTTGGAATTCTTGTCGAGGAACGAAGCACCATAGTTACGGGCTTCCTTGGCAATATCGGGTTCCGACGATTCCATGATGAAAGGCAGGAATTCATCTTCGCCACGAACGGCAGCCAGCAAATCGAGTCCGGCCCGTTCGTCTTTCACACCACAACGGGGGAAACGGCAGTCGCTGATAATTCCCAGCACATTATCCTTATGGTCCTCATAAAGTTTCCAAGCCTCTTCATAAGTACGAGCCAGCACAATCTTTGGACGGCCTCGCATACGTAGAGTCTCCAGTTGCGAGTTTAATGCTTCTGTGGCAAACTCGAGGCTCTGCTGCAGCACAAACTTATATAGGTTGGGAAGAATAGAAGAATAGAAACGGATATTGTCCTCGACCAGCATAATCATCTGTACACCTGCTTCGGTATCGTGACGTAAGTTCATCTTATCCTCCATCAGTTTAATGATAGAGAGCAACAATTCCGTATTTCCCAGCCAGCAGAAAACATATTCAAAGATGGAAAGGTCCTCGTGTTCCATGCGTTTGGTAATACCGTGCGAGAATGGTGTTAGCACCACAATGGGAACCTTCGAGTTCTTCTCCTTAATATTTCGGGCAATACCGAACACATCGTTATTGTCCGTACCGGGCATACAGATTACCAGCTCGAAGCTAGTACGCTTCAACTCACGTTCTGCTTCCTCCTGTGAAGCTACCTGCACGAAGCGAGGGGGATAACGCAGGCCCAACTTGGCATACTCGTCAAAAATCTTCTCATCAACACGTCCGTCATCCTCCAACATAAAGGCATCGTAGGGATTAGCAATAAGCAAGACATTAAAGATGCGACGCCGCATCAGATTAATGAACTGCGTATCCCGCAACTCCAGAGGGGCTTCCTCTGTAACCTTATTCATCTGTTTTGTTTCCATATTTTCCATTCCCAATTAAGCCATTGTTTCCTGTTTTGATGGTAAATCGCGACGCACGAGTCCCGACACTACGAAAGTTACTATTGTGCACAAGCACACGTAGACGAAGAAATGGCGAAATCCCATACTGTCCGCCAACCAACCAGCCGCCATTCCCGGCAGCATCATCCCTAATGCTTGAAAAGCTGTGCAGAGGGCAAAGACCGACGTCGACTTCTCGCCTCGAGCAAAGTACACGAGAAACAGCATATAAGCCGTAAAACCAAAACCGTAACCCAGTTGTTCGATAAAAACACAAGCATTGATAATCCACAGGCTATCAGGCTGCACATAAGCTAGATAAATGTAAACCACATCGGGCAACGAGATAGCCACAACCATAGGCCACAGCCAACGACGCAACCCATGTTTCGACACCAGCCATCCACCCACGATGCCTCCTGCCAACAGTCCTATAACGCCAAGCGTACCATAAGCGAAGCCCACTGTAGCCGTTCCAAGTTCCAGTCCGCCCTCCTCAGCCGCACGCAACATGAAAGGTTGTGCCATCTTGGCCAACTGAGCCTCGGGCAAACGGAACAAGAACATAAACAATATTGCTGCCCACAAATGCGGTTTTGCTGCAAAAGCCCTAATTGTCTCCACAAAAGGTCGAACAAGCGAGAACTGCTCACTTTTGGTTCTTATTGTTTCACTTTTCGGCAATGCGACAGCATGCCAGCCGGCTAGTCCAACCATAATGGCACACATCAGCAACATAGTGATACTCCAGGCCAAAGGCACGGAATAACGTTTCTCGAGCCAGCCTGCCACCATCACCAGGACACCCTGACAAAAAATGCTGCTAATGCGATAGAACGTACTGCGAATGCCTACATATAGTGCCTGATCCTCCTGCGAGAGAGACAAAATATAGAATCCGTCGGCAGCAATATCGTGAGTAGCACTACTGAATGCCATCAACCAGAAGAAGGCCAACGTAAGGCGCAACCACATGGCGGTGGGTAACGTCAGCGCAACTCCCGCTAACGAGCCGCCTACGAGTACCTGCATCGTCAGAATCCACCAACGTTTGGTTCGCCATTGATCGACCAAAGGACTCCATACAGGTTTTATCACCCAAGGCAGATAGAGCCAGCTAGTGTAGAAGGCCAACTCCGTGTTCGACAACCCCAGGTTTGTGTACATGATTACACTTAAGGTCATTACCGCCATGTAGGGCAAGGCTTCGGCGAAATAAAGAGTGGGAATCCAAGCGTAGGGCTTCATATGGGTTAGGGTTTATGGGTTAAGAATTGTTTTTTTGTTTAAGTAGAGATATAGCCATGCAATGGGAGCTGTGAGCACATCAACGAGGAAAAACAGGCGGAAGCCCAACAGCGTAACCATCCATCCGCTCAGCGCCAAGGCTGGCAACATAACGGTAGCCACCAATGGAATATAGAGGAAGTTGATGGTGTTGCGATAACGCTCGCCACTGATATAACGAACGAAATACTTCACGGCATTCAGTCCAAAGCCAAAGAAGAACTGGGCCTGAAACGTAGCTATGGAAAGAATCATCAGGGAGGTGGGCGGTTCGAACGACATTACCAGGTAAACGATGGGAGACAGCCCCAAAGGTACGGCAAACCACCAGAACGTCTGTTTCCATGGAAGGCGTTTTCCCAGCAGCAATCCGATGCTGAAAGCAATCACCCCGACTGTGCCCTGTGCAAAGCCTATCTCCTGCATGGTGCAACCTAACCCGCCTTCGGCTTTGGGTAGATACAAGAAAAGTACACGGCTGTAGAACATCAGGCTCTGAGGCAAAAGCAATAGGGTCAATCCCAACACATAACGCAGCCAATGTTCCTTTTGGCGAATGCGCTCTATCACTTGCATCTCGTCCTTCACGGCCTCTATGGCACCGCCCCTGAGTCGCGGGTCTGCCACATTGGTACGACGCAGGGCAAACAGATGGTACAGAGCAAAGACAAGCACCACGCCTGCCATCAGATAACACCCCTCGTTCCACGAACGAGGAATACGCCGATAGATAACCTGCAGGGCTCCAACGAACATTATCAACGCACCATAGGTAAGTACCACAGCCGACTGCGAGGCTATGATTTTAGGAGTATTGTACACCTGCTGCCAATGAGGGCGAAGCATTCGTTCGTAATACATCCGTGCCGCCAGTTCGTGCCATGCAGAAAGCATCGACAAGACGAACAAACCCATGAAAATCCAAAAATGCTGTCGTGTATAGCGAAGGAAGGCAAAGGCCATTGCCATCATTGCTGCCACGATGGCCAACTCGATCCATTGCAACTGTCGACGGAAACGTCCGAAGGAACGCACCTGTCTGCGCAGAAATGACTTCAGCACCCAAGGCAGAAAGAGTAGGCCGCAATAACAGGTAGCCATTGTAGGCGAAGTATCGTATTGCAGGAACATCAACACAGCGACATAGGTAACAATGCTCGCAGGAATCTCTTCTGCTGCAAACAATGTTCCTATCCACAAGCGGGTGTTCTTTTGTCCTTCTCTCATTGGGTTCTAATGTCCTCTGTTCTTTATTACTAACAACTACTTCCAGTTCACACGTCAACTCGTTCCATTTCACACGTGTCCTCATCCGAGTTCACGCATCTCCGTTTCTTTATCTTCCAGCCTGCGGCCGCAACCAGTATGCTCATGATGGGACTAAGGAGATTAAAGAAGCAATAGGGCAGATAGGTAAAGGTGGGGACACCAAGCACGGTGGATTGCGTCATACCGCAAGTATTCCAGGGAATCAGCACACTGGTAACAGTAGCTGCATCCTCTGTGGTACGGCTAAGCAAACGCGACTCATAGCCCTCCTTTTGAAATACCTCTTTATATATGTCGGCCGTAAGTACAATGGATATAAACTGATCGCCCGTAGTTAGGTTCAGGAAGATGCCTGTGCCTACAGTTGACGACACCAAACTAACTCTGTTGCGGACAAAACGAAGAATCGTTCCCGTGATGCTGTCAATCATACGGCTGGCCACCATTGCTGCGCCAAAACACATGGCACAAAGGATAAGCCATACGGTGTTCAGCATACCCGCCATACCACTGGTGGAGATGAGTTCGTTGAGTGAACTGCTACCCGTATCCACCGCCGTAGAGCCATAATAGGTAATGGCAAGCCCACGAACGAGCGTAGATGCAGATGAAACCTCATCTCCAGCAACTTGGCAAAGGATGTGGGGCTGCAAAACAAGAGCCACGACACCCGCCATCAACGATGACAGGAACAGCACGATGAGTGACGGCACACGACGGGCGATGAGAATGCCCGTTAACAAAGGAACCAAAAGTGTCCATAGGGAAATATGGAACGTGTCAGCCAAACCCGTAGTGTATTCTGCTACCTGCAAAACCACATCCCCTCTGCGTCCCAAACCTGCAAACAGGAAAATGAGGATGGTGATGAGGAAAGTGGGAATCGTGGTATACATCATGTAACGGATGTGTACAAAAAGGTCGGTTCCCGTAACCGAAGAAGCCAAGATAGTTGTATCGCTGAGGGGCGACATCTTATCGCCAAAATAAGCTCCAGAGATGATTGCACCCGCCGTCCATGCTTCGGAAACGCCCAAAGCATGACCAATTCCCAGGAGGGCGACACCGATAGTAGCAACCGTGGTCCACGAACTGCCCGAAAGCAGGGAAACCAACGCACAAATCAGGCACGAGGAAACCAGAAAGAACTGTGGCGACATGATTTGCACCCCATAATAAATCAGGGTAGGTACAATGCCGCTAATAATCCACGAGCCAGCCAGCATGCCCACACAAAGCAGAATGAGCAACGTGATGCTGACCTCACCCAACGTGGTCTTTATCTGTCGTTCGAAAACACTCCAAGGAACCCGATAAACCGCCATAGACAGGCAGACACATACCGCCATTCCCATCAACAGGGCTATCTGGCTGCCGCCACTGAGCGAATCGCTACCGAAAAGTGAAATAACCAGTGCAAGGAATCCTATCAACACCGCTACCGGTATGATGGACACCAGAGGATGGGGAATACGATTCATTGCACGTGGAAATAGGTTCCCTGTTTAATAGGAACGGGCAATAAGCACACGAGCCACAGCAGGCTTTCCGCTTACCATATCGACACCAGGAGTCTGCTCGAAGCCGAAGGGCACACAGCGAATGGTGGCCTGGGTGTCTTCCTTAATCTTCGCCTCAGTATCAGCTGTACCGTCCCAATGACACAAGAAGAATCCGCCGTCCTTGACACGAACTTTGAACTCATCGTAATTGTCACACTCGTAGATATGAGCATCGCGATAGGTCTTGGCCTTCTGGAAAATGTTCTGCTGTATGTCGTCGAGCAGTATGCGAACATATTCGGCTATGCCTTCCAATGGACGAGTTTCCTTCTCCAATGTGTCGCGACGCATCACTTCTACTGTACCGTTCTCCAAGTCGCGGGCACCCAGCACAAGGCGTACAGGAACCCCCTTCAACTCGTAATCGGCAAACTTGAAGCCGGGACGACGATTATCGGCATTGTCATACTTAACGCTGATGCCCATCTGTCTGAGTTGTTCAATGATGGGAGCCACAGCAGCATCAACAGCTGCCACTTGTTCGGGCTTGCCACCAATGGGAATGATGACCACCTGCGTAGGAGCCAAACGGGGAGGAAGTACGAGACCATTATCGTCGCTATGAGTCATAATCAAGGCACCCATCAGACGGGTTGACACGCCCCAAGAGGTAGCCCAGGCATATTCCGCCTGATTCTCCTTGTTCAGGAACTGCACATCGAAAGCACGACCGAAGTTCTGTCCCAAGAAGTGACTAGTACCACTCTGCAGCGCCTTACCATCCTGCATCATAGCTTCAATGGTATAGGTGTCGAGGGCACCAGCAAAACGTTCTGTCTCACTCTTTACGCCCTGAACCACAGGAACAGCCATCACCTGCTCGGCAAAGTCGGCATACACCTTCAGCATCATCCTTGCACGCTCCTCTGCTTCCTCACGTGTTGCATGGGCCGTATGACCCTCCTGCCACAAGAACTCGCTGGTGCGCAGGAACAAACGGGTACGCATCTCCCAACGCATCACATTACACCACTGATTTACCACCAGAGGCAGGTCGCGATACGAGTGTATCCAATTCTTGAATGTATTCCAGATAATCGTCTCCGAGGTGGGACGTATGATGAGTTCCTCTTCCAACTTGGCAGCAGGGTCCACCACCACTCCGTCGTGTGTCTCATTCGTCTTCAGACGATAGTGGGTGACCACAGCACACTCCTTGGCAAAACCCTCAACATGCTCGGCCTCACGACTAAGGAATGATTTGGGGATGAGCAGAGGGAAATAAGCATTCTGTACACCAGTTTCCTTGAAACGGTCGTCCAGCAAACGCTGCATCTTTTCCCATATGGCATAGCCATAGGGTTTGATAACCATACAGCCACGTACATCACTCTGTTCTGCCAAATCGGCTTTTACCACCAATTCATTATACCATTTCGAATAATCCTCACTTCTTTTGGTGAGGAAGTCCAGTTCTTTTGCCATATATTTTGTATAAATTTATTAATTTGCGTGCAAAGATAGCAAATTATTGTCAATTATCAGTTGTCAATTATCAATTAATTGTTAACTTTGCAAACGTAATGTTACATATTCATTCAATTTAAAACAAATAACAATTATGAAAAGTTTGAAGATTTGGGCAAGCGTAATGAGCGTAGCTCTTGTTCTTGCAAGTTGTGGTGGTATGTCTAACACCGCTAAGGGTTCACTGATTGGTACTGCTGCCGGAGGTGCTGCTGGTACGGGCGTAGGTGCTCTGATTGGTCACTTGGTAGGTGGTTCAAGCGGTGCCAAGAAAGGTGCCATCATCGGTGCTGCTGCTGGTGCTGCTGTAGGTGTTACCACAGGTGCTCTGATTGGTCACAAGATGGATAAGGCCGCTGCTGCCGCCAAGGCTCTCGAAAATGCAAAGGTTGAATCTATTGAGGACTCTAATGGTCTGCCCGGTGTAAAGGTTACTTTTGACAATGGTATTCTGTTCACCGTAGGTAAGTCCGACCTAAAGGCTGCTGCTAAGACGACTTTGAAGCAGTTCGCTAATGATGTTTTGAACACCAACACCGACATCGACGTTGCTATTTGCGGTTTTGCCAGCAGCGATGGTTCTGAGGATACCAACCTGAAGATTAGCCAGAACCGTGCAGATGCTGTTAAGAACTATCTGACCGGCACTTGCAAGGTTGCCGGCAAGCAGGTAAAGAGTTCTACCGGTTATGGTGAGAATCCCGAGTTCCTCGTAAAGAAGGCTGATGGTTCTGAGGACGTTGAGGCCAGCCGTCGTGTAGAGGTTTACCTGTTGGCCAGCGACGAAATGATTAAGGAAGCCGAGGCTCAGGCTAAGAAGTAATGCCCCATTCTGCCTAGGACGTCCTAGGTTCCCTAGGATACCTAGCCTATGAAAAAAATACAGAAATTATTAAGAAGGATTGTGCTCCTGTTCTTTGGGAGTACAATCCTTTTCGTTATACTCTATCGTTGGTGTCCCGTTTACGTAACGCCACTAATGGTGATACGTTGCGTTCAACAAGTCTGGCATGGCGAGAAGATTCGTCTGCGTCACCATTGGGTTCCCATCGAGAAAATATCGCCCTCACTTCCCGTTGCTGTTATGGCCAGCGAAGACCAACGATTTCTTGAGCATCATGGATTCGATTTCGACGCCATAGGTCAGGCCATCAAAGAACGACAGCGGGGCAAACGACAGCGTGGTGCCTCAACCATCAGCCAACAAACAGCCAAGAACGTATTTCTGTGGCCGGGTGGAGGTTGGTTCCGCAAAGGGCTTGAAGTGTACTTTACTGGTCTCATCGAAATTGTATGGGGCAAGGAACGCATCATGGAAGTGTACCTAAACTCCATCGAGATGGGCGACGGTATCTATGGTGCCGAAGCTGTAGCACAACTGCATTTCGGATACGAAGCCAGCAGACTAACGCGAGCAAACTGCGCCTTGATAGCAGCCACGCTTCCTAACCCTCTTCGGTTCAGTTCAAAGAATCCCTCAGCCTATATGCTTAGGCGACAGACATGGATATTGAACCAAATGCGTTACGTAGAAAGAATGATAAAGGAGAAGGAGAAAGAGAAAAAATGAAACGTTTCATACTGCTTTCCTTTACATTATTCGTTTTTCATTTTGTGCTGGCACAAAACGACAGCATTCGCGTAGAGAACCTATTGGAACGCGGAAGGCACGAAGCCACCGCCCCACTCCACCTCTGGTACGCCCAACAACTCATAGGCACACCATACGTGGGACAAACGCTGGAAGTAAATAAAACAGAGCAACTGGTTGTAAATCTGCGTCAACTGGATTGTACCACATTTGTAGAAACGGCTATTGCTTTGGCTCTCACTCAACAGCAAGGCAGCACACGATATAGCGACTACAAACATAACCTAACGACAATTCGCTATCGCGAGGGCATACTCGATGGTTACCCTTCACGCAATCATTACTTTACACAATGGATTGACAGCAACGAGCGACTCGGCATTGTTAAGGAAAGAACGGTACCCACAGCAATCAGCGCCATACAGGACATAAACCTCCACTACATGAGCCAGCACCCCGACCTCTATCCCATGTTGAAGAACGAGACACATGCACAGAAAAGAATCCGGGATTTCGAACAGGAATACGAAGGTCGGAAAGTACACTACGTGCCTCATTCCAAGCTCAATGGCACCAAGAACTCGGCATTGGGATTTGTGCAAGACGGCGACATTCTGGCTATTGTCACCAGGAAAGACGGTCTGGATACCTCACACATTGGCTTCGCCTTGTGGGGCAAGGACAAGCGTCTTCATCTCCTGAATGCCAGCCAAATACACAAAAAGGTGGTAATGGAACCCATGACGCTTTATCAGTATATGAGTAAACATCCCAGCCAGTTGGGGGTGCGAGTGATAGAGGTAAAAGGAAAGAGTGAATAGTGAAGAATTAAAAGGGAGTAATGACTTTTGGTCAGGGAGTAAAAATGGAAGTAAAAAGGAAGATATTATGAAACGGCTGGTACTGTTAATTTTTCATTTTCTCATTCTCTCATTTTCTCACTATTTATTTGCGCAGCAGAACCGGATTTTCGTAGATAACGTCCGTTCTTTGCAAGTGATAATAGATGGAGACCCATTGGCTCCCCCCATCGCTGATATGGGTAAAAGACAAGAGTTGAACATTGAATTCGACGAGATGAGTCACGACTACCACCGACTCATCTACCACATTCAGCATTGCAATGCCGACTGGACAGAAACAGAGGGATTGTTCGAAAGCGACTATCTATCAGGATTCAACGACCAACCTATCGAGGATTACGAAAACTCTTTCAATACCACCCAACTCTACACCCACTACAGGCTCACGCTACCCAATGACGAAACACAGTTGCTGTTATCAGGCAACTATTGCATAACGATTTACGAAGACGATGACCGCGATTCTCCCCTATTGCAAGCCGAATTCTGTATAGCAGAGTCCTCGGTTATGAGCATCATGGCTGAGATTAGCGGCAATACCGACATCGACTTTAACCAGGAACATCAGCAACTATCGTACCAGATAAGTTATGGGAAACATCGCGTAATAGACCCTTTGCGTGAAATCCATACCGTGGTGATGCAGAATCGAAGACTGGACAACCGTGTGGTAAACCTGGAGCCTAATATTCAACATGCCAACGGTATAGGATTCACTCACCAAAACAAACTCATCTTCCCTGCTGGCAACGAATTCCACAAATTCGAGATTCTGGATGTACAAAAGCCAGGGCTTAATGTCGATAATATGCGCTGGTACGAACCTTATTACCATGCTACGTTATATGCCGACAAAGCCGCTCGCAACTACGAATACAACGAGGATCAGAATGGTGCCTTTGTTATGCGAAACGACGATGGAAATAACGAAACAGAAAGCGAATACATCTGGGTGCATTTTACCTTTATGCCCAAAGAAGGCAAGGAATACGCCAACAACGAGGTTTACGTTTGGGGGCAATGGAGCAATGGTCCTCACGACCCCTCATGCCGTATGCAATGGAATCCGGAAAACAAAGCATACGAGGCCTCTGTCTTCCTTAAACAGGGCTACTACAACTACATGTATTTGCTGGATAATGGTAAGAATATCGACGGCAACTTCCACGAGACAGAGAACGAATATATCATCCTTGTCTATCACCGTCCACAAGGAGGACGCTACGACAAGTTGGCGGGATATCGTGTAATGAGAACTGCGAATTAGGCTAAATCAAGCCAATTTCCTGCCACTGCTTGGCAATAGCCTCAGCATCATTACGGGCGGTTTCAGCATCCACCTCATATTCGTCGGTCAAGATTTTCACCATATCATCGATTCCGAAATCACGTTCCAGCAAGCCGCGCCACAAAAGTGCAGCACTCTCGTTCAGGCTGATAATCTTGGAGAAATCGATATTTTTAAGTCCTGTGGCAACAATCACATGTTCGCCACAAATGGTACGTAGTTCAAAACCTTCCTTAATCTTCATATGACAGCTTTATAGATAAACAACAAATATCGACGGATGGGCAACAAACGTCTCCACAAACGAATGCGGTGTTTCAAAACAGGGTCACTGGCCAATATCGTACGACCAGGACGCAAATAGTGAGTAACAACACCTGCCACATCCCATCGTTTGCAGATTTCCGTACCTTGCAGATTGCCATCGCCCATCAGGATGACATCGTCACCATCGAAATCTATGATTCGATGCAGCACATAGTGGTCAGGCGATATTTCAGCCAGCACAGCATCGCCCACCTGTAAAACATCCGGAGCATCCAGAATAACCCTGTCACGCTGATGTTCCAAAAAAGGACGCATACTGTATCCCTTGACAGAAATCGTAGCCGTATGTCCCTCGCGTATCATATCGCGTGCCATACCCAACAGGACTGCATTGGGAATCTCCTTTTTTTCCTCTCCGCTTTCAACTCCATTACGACGGCGGTAGCTGGCACGAACAGGCGTCATCAGCCATCGCAGAATCTTCATTGCCAATTTCTTCATCTGTTACCCTCCTGCAACTTAGTCCTTTGCCTTAATTGTCCCATAGCACAAACGGGCGGCATCCGCATCGGGCAGACATCCCAGCTCGTATATCCCCACCTTGCTGATAAGTACGGACAACGTGTCACAAACGCCCAGATACACTCGTTCGTCCCATTTCATACTACTGGCAGCCGGCAATAACTGTGCCAAAGACTCCACAGGAGCCATCCGTCGAATCTCGTTTTTCTTGCGTTGCTGTATGCGTACAATGGCACCTACTGGAGCCTCGATGTTACGGTAGCATGGGGTTTTCCCGCTCCATGGAGTACCATATACCACAGGCGTACCATCCACAATACGCATCACAGGATTATCATCGTTCATCAGGTCACAACCTGGAATATTCTTATACCAGAGATAAGTATGTGTGCTCTTACCAGTTCCACTGGGGGCAGTCATCAGGTAGCCATAGCCGTCTTTACGGATTACACTGGCATGTAGCAACAGGGTTTGCATGTTGGCCGTAGCAAAGGCATAGGCCATCATCAGAGCGTTATTCAGGGCAAAATTGCGATTATTGGTATCGGCAGCTAATAAGCGAACCCGGCATTGACGAAACTCCTTGTCGGCATACAGGATACCGCACAGCACCTGCATCGGGTTGCTCATTTCTATCATATATCCCCCATCCGGAAACTGATAAACCCCGTAGTTGTTGCCACTGCCATCGAATTGCCCCACCTCAATACGTTCGGCATGAACATCGGCAGTTTCATCAACGGTCAATACGAACACAGGATTCTCGTTCGCAGGAATATCATGTACAGTGAAAGGACTGAACGAGGGTATCAACGAATCGTCCGCACCTTCGTCCTTGTATTGAACTTGGAACAAATGTCCACCGACACGATAATGGGAAATCCTCATTTCTTGACGTCGTTTTTCACGCTATCCGTTTTCTCCTCCTGCAGAAGAGAAGTCTCAATGATTTCGCTGTCCACCCATTCTTCAGATTCAAAACGGAAGATGTCGACTCCCACGAACTGCAGGTCAAGATGACCGGATTCGCGATACTTTTTACGTACCTTTTGGAATTTTTTTTCAGCCTTTGCCTTGTTCTTGTCGAAAAAGACAGCACAGGTCATGTGTTCCCGTAACTGATTGGCCACTAAAAAGTTGTTGAACTGCAAGGTATACAACGAGCGGTCGGCCAGGAAGCCATTGGGCATCACATAGGCGTCCACGGCCTGTAAATCTGTCATCACTGCCACAGAGTCCGTGAACGACAATGCAGCACCAAACATATAAACGCGCTGTTTCGTGGGCTTCGTAGTAGCCGCAAAAACTGCGGCAACAAAGCCGACCAACAGTATACCAAGGAAAAACTTCCTTATCATCCCAGATATGATTTCAGGAGTTTGTTCTTCGAATTCTGACGCAAACGGCGGATAGCCTTTTCCTTAATCTGGCGTACACGTTCACGAGTTAGATTAAATTCGTCACCGATTTCCTCGAGCGTCATTTCCTGACGACCAATACCGAAGAACATCTGGATGATGGCCTTTTCGCGTTCCGTCAGGGTATCCAACGCACGGTCTATCTCGCGCGACAGGCTCTCGTTCACCAATGTGCGGTCTGCCATAGGCGAATCATCGTTAACCAGAACGTCAAGCAACGAATTGTCCTCGCCTTCCACAAAGGGAGCATCAACAGAAATGTGACGACCACTTACCTTCAGCGTGTCACTAATCTTATCTACGGGCAAGTCGAGTTCCTCGGCCAATTCATCGGGACTTGGGCGACGCTCGTTCTCCTGCTCGAACTTACTATATGCCTTACTGATTTTATTCAGCGAGCCCACCTGGTTCAAAGGCAGACGCACGATACGGCTCTGTTCGGCCAATGCCTGCAAAATGGACTGACGAATCCACCAAACAGCGTACGAAATAAACTTGAAACCACGTGTCTCGTCAAACTTCTCGGCTGCCTTTATCAAACCCAGGTTACCCTCGTTGATAAGGTCGGGCAGCGAAAGGCCCTGATTCTGATATTGTTTGGCAACTGAAACCACAAAGCGCAAATTGGCCTTTGTCAGTTTCTCCAGAGCTGCACGGTCGCCCTTACGGATACGCTGGGCTAATTCCACTTCCTCCTCAACAACAATTAGGTCCTCGCGACCTATTTCTTGCAGGTATTTATCGAGCGACGCACTCTCGCGGTTCGTGATGCTTTTGGTGATTTTTAACTGCTTCATTCTCTTATGTGCATAATAAACGGCGCAAATATAGCGCATTTCTTCGGAAAATTCAAATTTTTTGCCAAAATTATTTTCACAAAAGTATGACGGAGCTTGAATCGTTCACGACCAAGCCCCGTCAGATTTAACTAAAAGAGTATATGTTTATTCGTTCAAATCCACCACGAAGGAAACCTTACGTCCACTGGGTTTCAAAGCCTTAATCCACAGGGCGCGGTCAGAAGACTGGTTGGCAGACTTCACTGCTTCTTCCCAATCGTCAACGGACAGCATCTTCTTATCGTTCACCTCCAGGATGATAGTACCCTTCGAGGCTCCGGCATCCATCATCTTTCCTCTGCGGATGGCACTAATGGTCAGACCATAGTTGATATTGAAGATCTGCTTTTCCACTTCGGAAACAATCTTCAGGTTTACACCCAACTGGTCGAGGTCCACTTCGGTCATCACCTTCGTGTTACCCTGAGCATTCCGCAAGGTTACACTCGTGGTCTTGGTCTTTTTATTGCGGATATAGGTAACCTCCACCTTGTCGCCCGGCTTGTGCTGGGCAATCTGCTCCTGCAGTTCCGTCATCTTCGTAACTTCCTTATTATCCATTTTGGTGATGACATCGCCTTGCTCCAAACCGGCCTCCTCGGCAGCACTACCATCGGTAACCTTGGCCACGTACACACCCGTTACGGTGCCCAAGTCGGGGTTATTACCCTTTGATTTCTCCATATCAATGTACTTGTCGGCATCCTGTCCCTGAACGCCCAGAATGGCGCGCTGCACGGTACCATATACCTTCAGGTCTGCAACCACCTTGTTCATGATGGTAGTGGGAATAGCGAAGCCGTAACCGGCATACGAACCCGTCTGACTGTAAATCATGGAGTTAATACCTACCAACTCGCCCTGTTCGTTCACTAATGCACCACCCGAGTTTCCTGCATTGATGGCAGCATCGGTCTGGATGAAGCTCTCGATATCGTTGGCACCCAGTCGGCGGGCCTTGGCCGATACGACACCTGCAGTAACCGTAGAGGTAAGGTTGAAGGGATTACCCACAGCCAGCACCCACTGACCCAGTTTCAGGTTGTCCGAGTTGCCAATCTTGATGGCAGGCAGGTTCTTGGCATCAATCTTCACAAGGGCCAGGTCTGTCGTTTCGTCCGTTCCAATTATACGGCCCTTAAACTCGCGACTGTCATTCAATTTAACGGTAATCTCATCGGCCTGACCAACTACGTGGTTGTTCGTAACGATGTAACCGTCCGAAGAAATGATGACGCCACTGCCTGCACCCTGACGGTCGGGTTGCTTATACTCGCGCTGCTGAGGCTGCTGACGACGCTGGCCAAAGCCGAAGAAATCGCCGAAGAAATCCTCAAAGGGATCTTGCACCTGTACTTTCTGTGTCTTACCCTGAATGGTAACGGAAATATACACCACGCTGTTCACAGCCGACTCGGCAGCATTGGTCAAGTCGACATAGGCACTGGGAACTGTCACAGGAGCCACAACAGGATTGGGCTCAGGCAATGTCTGCTGGGATTTCTTATTCACAACGGCAGCAGTCATCACGCTGCTACCCAAAACAAGGGCGATGGCGCCCATCCATGTCTTTGTTTGCTTATTCATATTCCAATCTTTTGTTTGTTAATATCACTTTTTGCCCATTGTTTCGGGCTTTTGCCTTTTCTGACACAAAATTAGTGCAAAAGTTGTATCAGTAGACATTTTGTCTGCCGTTTTTAAACCTATTTAATGCACAAAGGGACGGTTTTCACATTCGTTAAAACATTATTTTCACTTTTCACTTTTCATTTTTAATTAAATGTTGTACCTTTGCGGAGAAAGATGGAGAGCATGCCGGCTTGTCGCTGTCCCCTGAAGGGGAAAGAGGAAAGTCTGGGCAACAAAGGGCAATCCGCTTCCTAACGGGAAGAAGTCCGCGAGGGCTTGTCGATGCAGAAGAAAATAACCGCCCGTAAGGGTAAGGGTGAGAAGGTGGGGTAAGAGCCCACCAGGCGCATGGCGACATGCGTGCTGTGCATCCCGGATGTTGAAAGTTCATGTATACCGGCGTCTGAGGGCGGCCCGTCCGAGCCGGAGGGTAGAACGATAGAGGCCGACTGGTGACAGCGGTCGTAGATAAATGGCAAGCGGCAGCATTGCTGCGCACAGAACCCGGCTTATAGGCAAGCTCCCCTTCTTTCTTAATATATAAGATATGGTAACATTGAACCAAATTAAACGATTCTTCAGTCGCGATGTGTGGCGCATCTCAGACGAGAATCTCTCGTGGGGAGAGAAGCTATGGATAGGAACGGCACGACGTACCATCATCACTATCGACGGCTTTCGCCAAAACAACCTCACCAGTTACGCCGCAGCCCTCACTTATAGCTGCATTCTGGCCGCAGTACCAGTGTTAGCCATCATCTTCGCCATTGCCCGCGGATTCAACTTTGGCACCGTTATCGAGGAACAGTTGCGTTCCAACCTCTCCATCAACGACAACATTGCCGACACCGTGTTTGGTTTCATCGATTCCTATCTCGAGCACACCCACAGCGGAATCTTCCTGGGTTTCGGCCTCATCATGTTGCTTTACACGGTGGTCATGCTGACATCGAGTATCGAGACCGCTTTCAATACCATCTGGCACGTGCGTTCGTCGCGCAACATTTATCGTCGCAGCATCGACTACGTCACGGTATTCCTCATCCTGCCCCTGCTCATCGTGGTTACCAGTGGTTTCTCTGTCTTCATGATTACGCTCACCAGCCTGTTCAGTGAATACGTCATCCTGAGCAACACGATGGAGTTTGTCATCCAGACAGCTCCCATGGTGCTTTGGTGCATTGCCTTCATCGCGCTCTACAAACTGATGCCGAACACCCACGTACGCTGGCGGGCAGCCATTGTGCCGGGCATAGTGGTGGGTGCCATCTTCCAAATCCTTCAGTACCTTTATATCCACTACCAGATTGTCCTTTCTAGTTACAACGCCATATACGGTTCGTTTGCAGCATTGCCAATGTTCATGTTGTGGCTGAACATTTCGTGGATTATCTGTCTGGTGGGTGCCCAGATGTGCTATGCCAACCAGAATGTGGACGAATATGCCTTCACCAAGGATTCGCAGCACATGTCAAGATGCGACCACGACACGCTTTGCATACTGCTTCTGAGCGCCATTGCCCACCGTTTCGCCGAAGGCATGCCTCCCCACTCTGTTCACTCGCTGTCGCACGATAGCGGTTTGCCGCACACCATCATACAAGGGTTGATTTACGAACTGACTGCGGCTGGCTTGATTAGCGAGACGAACGACGATACGGGTCGTCGCCAGCATTATCTGCCCAAGCAGGATATTCACCGGATGACCATCAACAGCATCATCCACCGGATCGACACCCACGGCATTGGACGTATTCCCCTGAACTGGTCGGAAGGCAATGCCAATTGGAACGAAATACGTAAGATTCGGGCCAGCCTGACTGTAGCCAATGGCGAAACCACACTGGCAGACCTGTGTTAATTCCCATCGATATGAAGAAGATATTTTTCCTGCTGGCTTCCGTGATGATACTGACAGCCTGTCAGAATGACAGCGAAGAGCAGCCCGCAACCAAAGGCGAGGGACGCCTGACGTTCCAAATCGTCAACTACGAACAGTTCAGTCTCGACGACGAGACCACACGTGGCACCGACGCCCTAACCATCGACTCACTCAGTTATCTGGACATGGCTGTGTACGATGCTAATACAGATACGCTGGTCAGTCATCAGCATCAGGCGAAGGGTGCAAACGGCTACGCAACCTTCTCCGCCACCCTGCCCTACGGCAAATACAATGTTGTGCTGCTGGGCTACGAGGGAAGCCGTCAGGCCATCGTAACATCGCCGACAAACATCTGTTTCGCCGATGACTTTGTGCCGGACTTCTTCTACAAGACACTTGCCGTAACCATCGACAAGCCTGAAACGACAGCACAGAACGTGGCTCTGCAACGCTCTGTGGCAGCCTTCACCATCAATAGTCAGGGACAGAACCCGGCGAACCTGGACTCGCTTGCCATCTCGAGTCAGGGCGGCAGCCACCATTTCAACGCCCTGACGGGCAAAGGCGCAACTGTCGAAGAGCGCACCTATACCTATAATATGTCCGGAAGGGCAGGAAAAAACTCGTTCCTCAACACGTTCTTCACGTTCCTGACAGAGGATGAATGCACCATGAACTTCACGGCGACAGCTTATGATGCGCAGAAGAATGTGTTGCGCACACGCCAGTTCACGGATGTACCCATGAAGGTAAACCAACGCACACGCTACACGGGCAACTTCTTCACAGCCGACCAAAGCGCAGCCGGATTTACCCTGAGCCTCGACTACAAGAAATGGGAGGATAAAGACTTCAATTACTAAACGACATGAGCACCATACACTATATTTTGCTGGGTTGGCTGGCCTTCGATGCGTTGGTCTATGCCTACCTTTTCTACGACATCCACGCCGAGCATCTCGACATTCGCGGACGGGTGAATCGCATCTTCGAAGCCATCACCGAGGAAGAATGAGCATTCCCAAGACACTGGGCCTTGCTTTCGCGTTCTGCATCCTCTACGCCTGCGAAAAAGTGGACGTAGATGCAGAGGATAACACCACAGACGTGGCATCCGTACGCCCCACCTCCCTTGGCGAAGGCACCCAGTCATCGCCCTACACCGTTCCGCAAATCATCAACGAGCAAATCAGTACCGGCAACACGGTATGGGTCATCGGTTATGCCGTTGGCAGCACCTATCGCAGCATGAGTAATGCCCTGTTTGCTGCCGAAACCACATACACATCGAACATACTGCTCGCAGAAAGCCCCTCGTGCACCAACACGTCAGCGTGCATCGCCATAGAGCTCACCACCACCGCCATCCAGCAATCCCTCAGCCTTGCCTACCATCCCCAGGGATACCGCCAGTGCATCGTGGTATGCGGACAGATTGGACGCTATTTCGGACAACCCGGCATCCGTAACACAAAAAGCGGCTATTGGCTCCCCGACTTCGACACATCCGTTCTCGACCCCTCCCCTACCGAATGGGACGAGCAAGACATGCAATACTAAGCAACACAATACGCAACCTCGTTCGAGACGACACTTCGCCTAAGCCGAAGCGACACATCGTTCGCAGCTGTGCCATACTATGGAACAAAGTTGTGCCATACTATGGAACAGATGTGTGCCATACTATGGCACAAACACACGCCACGTATGGCTCCTTCCTCCGCCAGCCGTGATTCCGCCGCAAGCTCGAACGAAGTTCAAAATGAGAGAATCCCACGACTGCGAGAGGCGGCCGTGGGATTCATTGTTGGGACGGGGTGTGTTTACTTCACCATGACACTGCGGGTAGTGCCGTTGCTGTAGCGGATGATGTTGATGCCACGCTGCATTCTGGGAATGCGGCGGCCGCTCATGTCGTAAATCTTGTATTCGACATTGTTGGCTATGACATTAATGCCATCCGTATAGCTGGCATAGATGACGAGGTCGTGTGCCGGCATTGTCTCCGGAACATCCAGCCACTCTATCAGTGTGTAGCGCTCGCTGTTCAGGGATTCGGGCAGAGGAATTGCAGCACCGAAGTCCACCGTAGCTGTTGTCAGCACCTCTTCGCCATACATAAATGTTACGGTATAGCTGTTGATGGCGAACGAGCCCGTTACGGTTACGTCGTTGGCAGGCATCGTGGCGGGAATCTCGCTCCAGCCGCTGAAGGTGTAACCCTCCTTAGTGGGTGCAGCCTCAGGAGTGATGGCTGCATTGTAGGCCACGCTATCGGTCTTGTAAACCTCGCCATCCACCATATAGGTAACGGCATAGGTGTTGACGGTGAACGAACCCGTTACGGTTACATCGTTGGCAGGCATCGTGGCGGGAATCTCGCTCCAGCCGCTGAAGGTATAGCCTTCCTTGGTGGGTGCAGCCTCAGGAGTGATGGCACTACCCTCCTCTACATCGTAGCTCTTGTATTCAACATCATCCACCTTGTAGGTCAGGGTGTATTCGTTGACAATACCCGTTGTGGCATCGAAGTAACGTTCATAGTCCTGTGCCTGATAGTCGGCAAAGGGCTTGCCTGCGTCGCGGCATGATGCTACGGCCAGGTCTTCAATCCAAGAGCGTCCACCAGAATCGTCGGTTGCATCGATTTCGAAGGTAAAGGTCTGTCCCTGCTTCAGTTTGACGAAGAAGTCCAGCGTCTGGGGCTCTTTTCCTTTGACACCGTCAATCTCCTTTGTGCCATAGGCTTTCTCGAACATGTAAGAGGCCTGGTTGCACTTAAACTTATTGTTCAGTACGCGACTGCGCATATACAGCGTGTTGGTCTGGTCGCTCTTGTCGCGGTGTACCGTCATCGTGGCAAAATAATAGCCGTCGGCAGGAGCCGTGAAGGCAATGGCGGGTGAAGCCTGATTCCCATTGGAGTTCAGAGGATGGATGTTACCCTTGTCCGTTACGAAGCAATATTCCACGTTGGTGTACCAAGCAGTGCCATTAGAGGATTTAGCCTTTGAGTTGTTGGTGTCGAAAGTGGTAAACTTGGTGTATTTGCCATCGGCAGCTGTGTAGCGATAGAAGCCCCAAGGCGTGTCGTTGTTCAAGGCGAAATCAGCAGCAGCTGTGGCATTGCTGGCACCCTCGAGCGTCTGGAACAGGTGATAGTTGCCTTCGGCATCGAAATTGATGGGAGTATTATCGTCGTCACCACCTACAGCATCGAAGAAGCGCTCGTAAGCCTTGGCCTCGGCCAACGTGAAGGGGTTACCAGCGGTGCGGACAGATGCCACAGCCAGGTCTGTAATATACGAGCGGCCCGAAGCATCGGTTCCAGCCGTATAGTTCTCAAGCTCGATGGTGAAACGGGCACCCTGCTTCATGCGGATGTAGAAGTCGAGTGTCTGAAGCCCTGTTCCATTACCACCGTCGATTGCAGGTGTACCAAAGGCTTTGGCAAACATGAAGCTATCCTTGCTGCACGTCATCTCCTCGCCTTCCATATATCGACTGCGCAAATACAAATCTGTGTTAACACCCGACTTGTCGCGATGTATGGTGACGGTGGCAAAGTAAATGCCATCCTGAGGAGCCGTGAAGGCTATAGCAGGCGAGGCCTCGGGCAGAGCGTGGATGTTACCGTTCTCAGACAAGAACACGTACTCCGATTTTGAATACCAGGAATTGCCATTGGCGGATTTTGCCTTTGAACTGTTGGCATCGAAGGTTGTGAACTTGGCATAGGTCCCATCTGCTACGGTGTAGCGATAGAAGCCCCAAGGCTGGTCATCGTTCTTCGAGAAATCGGCACTGGCAGTAGCCTTGCTGGCACCATCAAGCGTCTGGAACAAGTGGTAGTTACCCTCTGCATCGAAATCGATGGGATCTACGATGATGCGGCTCTCCTCGACGGCCTTCCACGCACGTTCCATATAATATATATAGGTATGCATGAGGTTCACATTCAGCTTATTCGCCTCAACTACAGCCTTGGCTTCGGCAATAATGGCAGCCAGTTTGTTCACACTGGCCTGACTAACCTGACCAGGAGCCGTACCTGCAGTTTCGCCAGCCAACAGTGCCTCGTATTTGGCAATCTCTGT
Source organism: Bacteroidaceae bacterium (assembly GCA_017617235.1). GTDB lineage: Bacteria > Bacteroidota > Bacteroidia > Bacteroidales > Bacteroidaceae > Physcousia. Next base: position 109,223 of record JAFZWQ010000032.1, read on the forward strand.
ATTCAGCACCTCGTAGATGTCACCCACATTCCAGACCTCGTCCGAATTGAAGTCGGCAGGCATGATAATCCACTGGCGGTTCTGACTGGTGTAGTTCTTCTCGTTGCTCTCCCAGTTGATGAGCTTGGTACCGGCATCGGAACTACCACCACTTACATTTGCCGTACATTCGTATTTCTTGTTGATGATGTTGTAGTAGCTGGATTCGTCGCTGGCCAGTACAATCTTCCACAGTTGCGCCTCGTCCTCAGCATTGGGCTGCACGATGTTCAACTGGGTGTTCAGATTGCCATCAGGAGCATTCAGCGCCAGTCCGCTGGCACGATTGATGAACTGGTAGGCATCGCCCACCTGACGGATGGCCCACTGTTGTGTCCAGCGGGTGGTATCGTTGGGCCACAGATAGGCCAAACTGCCCTCGGTCAAGGCTTCGTCTGTAACGTCGAACAACGTCTTTACACCCACGCTCTGAACACGGTAGTAGTTGTTGACATTCAGTTCGAACTCACGAGCGTCGTCATCATAAGTAGCATTGGCTCGCTCCGTCAGTTCCTTGTCCAGATAAGCGAAGTGCTGGGTAAGGAACGTCTTCAGGTCGGTAATGTACTCACCATAGGTGTCGTGCATCACCACTTCGTTATACACCTTGGTGTTGATGCCGTATTTCTCGAAATTCAGATTGGCAGAAGGTGTCAGCAGCGTTTCCAGACTGTCCACAGCATGCAGCAGGTGAGCCTCGATGCCAGCCGTGCGCAGTTCGTTGTAGCGACGCAGGATGAGTTGACGGAACCAGGGGTCGCGCCACATGCGTGTGAACCACGAGCGGCAGACGCCCGTATTGATGTCCACAATCATGCGCTCGGTGGTATTGTTGCCACGTGTGTCGTTGTTGTAGGCAATGTCATAGTCCCACAGCGGACCGAAGTACATCTTCTGGTCATTGGGACGTTTATAGAGATAAGTGCTCCAGAAGCCGTCGTAGTTGGCACTCATTTCCGTACATACATACAGGTTTGCCAACGAAACGGAATCCACCAGTTTGCGATAACCCTTTTCTTCGTCCTTGAAGTCCTTGCTGAACAGGGCCGATTCGAAGCTGTCTAACCATGATTTAACATAGTTGGCCTGTGCTGTCGTTACCTCGCCATCCTTGGGCTTGTGGATACGCACGGGTACGCTCTTAAGAGTAGTAGTCACGTATTTGTGGTCCTTCCATCCATCGGCCTCCAGGAAAAAGCCCTCGCTGGGTTCTTCGTCATCGCCCGGGGTCTCGATATCCAGTCGGCCCGACTCCACATCGGGATGGTCGGTAATCTGGTAGTTACCAATATATTCGCCGTTAAGCACCACATCCACGAAACGCGCACCTGGGCTGAATTCCATGCCAGCAAAACGTCCCATGATGTCTGTGGTCAGCGCATTGCGAATCAGGCTCTTGTCGAAATGATTGGCCATCAGCACCCAGTTCTTGTCGGACACGCCCTTTTCGCCCAGGAGGGCAACCTTATCCGAGAACTTCACGCGATAGGCTTTCTTCGTGGCACCAGCGTTGCTGAAAGTGGAGTTTCCACGGCAACGAATCTTCATGTCCGAAAGGACCTCTTTTTGTTCACCGTCTACCAACGTCCATGTACCATCGATAAACGTTTTCTTCGTTGTAACGGCTGCACCATTCTTGGTCTCGATATAGACCGTAGGCAGGTTCGTCAGTTGCTTATACTCCTGTGCAAACATGGGCAATGCCAAGAACATAAGCAGTAAGGAAAGTAAATGTCGTTTCATGATTAAAGTTAATTAAAAACCATATGTTTATTCGCGTTTTTTCGGTTTCCTGCACACAAAGTTAACATATTCACCAGTCATATGCAAGAATGTAGAACTTTTTATTTGGCCGTTCTATCACTAATTCGTATTTTTGCATTCTAAACAACTTCTACTCCCGTTCATGGCTTTTACAAGTTTAACATTCGGTATCTTCCTGCCTCTGGTATTCGCGTTGTACTGGGCATTGCGCCATCGTCTGTGCTATCAGAATGTGTTGATAGTAGTGGCCAGCTATATTTTCTACGGATGGTGGGATTGGCGCTTCCTTTCTCTCATCGCTATTACTTCTGCCGCCAGCTATGCCAGTGGTATAGCCCTAAGCCATTTTGATAAACGTCCTCGCACACGTCGCATTATTACAATCAGTAATATTGTACTGAATCTCGGCATCTTAGGAGTTTTCAAATACTTCAACTTCTTTGCGGAATCCTTTTCCTGTCTGCTCACAGCTTTCGGCTTGAAGGCCGATACGCCCACCCTAAACCTTATCCTCCCCGTGGGCATCAGTTTCTACACTTTCCAGGCACTAAGTTACACCATTGACGTGCATCGTCGTCAGCTGAAAGCCACACGCGACATTGTGGCATTCTTTGCCTACATCAGCTTTTTCCCCCAGCTCGTAGCCGGTCCCATTGAACGAGCCACCCACTTGTTGCCTCAAATGCTTCAGCCACGCACCTTCAATCATACCATAGCCGTGGATGGTTTGCGTCAAATGCTATGGGGATTCTTCAAGAAAATGGTGGTAGCCGACACTTGTGCTATGGCTGTGGATATTATTTGGCAGTCACCTGGAGAACAGAGTGCGCTGGTTTTAGCCATTGGGGCATTCCTTTTCGCCATACAAATCTATGGTGATTTCTCAGGATATTCCGATATTGCCGTTGGCTGTGCACACCTCTTCGGTATCGACCTTATGCAAAATTTTCGAACACCGTATTTTTCCCGTTCGTTGGCGGATTTCTGGAGACGTTGGCACATTTCTCTAATGACCTGGTTGCGCGACTATGTATACATACCGCTTGGCGGCAGCCATTGTTCGCGAAAGCTTCAGTTGCGCAACACCCTGGTCGTATTTCTCTTAAGCGGACTTTGGCACGGAGCTGCATGGACATTCATCCTATGGGGATTATATCATGGCCTGCTCGTCAGTGTCGAAAAGGCGTTGTTTGGCCGCAAATCGTCCGTTCTGCAACTCCCCCTTACCTTCCTGTTGGTCTGTATCGGCTGGATTATCTTCAGAGCCGACAATCTGCAGACTCTTATGGACTATCTAACAGGCCTGACTTACTTGGAAACATTTACAGACATCCATAGCCTGACGATGGGTAAAACGGCCATACTGTGGAGCGTTTTCCTGCTGGCAGCAGAATGGTTGGGAAGAAAAGGCCGACATGCGTTAGACCTGACAAATCGCGGTATTCTCTCATACACAGCTGTGCGCTGGGCCGTTTACTACCTACTGTTGATACTCATTGTCTTCTGGCATGGAGAGCAACAGACCTTCATCTATTTCCAATTCTAATATGAGACGCTTCCTTTTACGTTTATCTCTGTTCCTTCTCCCCATCTGCATCGTTACTGTCGCTGCCGAGATTTATGTGCGCCATATTCCAAACAGCTACCGTATCAAGCAACAACTTCTGGACAGTATGGGTGACAGTGTGGAGACCATTATACTAGGCAACAGTCATGCCTATAGCGGTATACGCCCCGAACTTCTTCCAGGTATAAGCATCAATTTGGCGAATGTCTCACAAACTACAAATCTAGATTTGATTCTTCTAAAACAATGCATCCAACGTTACCCAAACTTGCATAATGTTATCGCAGTATTCGACAACTCAAATCTATGCGACAAACACATGGAAGAGACTGACGAATGGTTCCGCATCACCTATTATACCTTATATATGAAACGGCTGGGCGGACACAATCCCTGGCTCTCGCGCTACGGTCTTGAACTATTACATTTCCAAAGTTTCCAAGGCAAAATAAAAAAATGGCTTCAACAGCATCGCCCCGACTGTACTCCTCTTGGTTGGGATACCGATAATAGTTGGGCTGCCCTCAGAGATTTGGAAGCAGAGCGTGCACAACATCAAACTGTGGCCGAATGGGATAGTCTGAGGACTTTAAACACTCTTGGTCGGCACAAAATACAGGACGAATCGGCTGTCGAACAGAACATTTGCGACATCGAGCAGATAGCACAACTCTGCCAACAACATGGCATACGTCTGCTGCTACTCTGTACCCCCGTGCGGCCTGACTACGCTTCTGGGATTCCGGCTCGACAGCAACAGCTCATCCAGCAGACGCATAAGACCTGCAGCAAACGCTATGGTGCCATATCCATTGACCTCAGCCGCGATACCACCTTTACGGATTCCGAGTACTTCGACCCCGACCATTTAACCCATGCCGGAGCAACACACCTTACCCGCATCCTGAACAAAAAGATATGAAAGTAAGAGGGTCGCAGCGAATGCCACGACCCTCTTGCATATCCACAATTTGTGGGAGTTTCCTTACTTTATCATAAGTTTCTTGCCACCAACGATGTAGAGACCCTTAACAGCCTTTGCCACACGCTGACCAGCAATGTTGTAAATGGCAACAGGAGCCTTTGCGGTATCTGCATCCACGCCCTGAACGGCAACGGGAGCTTCCTCGTTACCAAGATAGAGGAGCTGGAAGTTGTCGAAGATGGTCCAGTCATCACCGATGTGCTGTTCCTTCAACAAGCCCAGACGCAGGGTTTCACCGGCCTTAATCTGGAGGTTAACCTGGTTCCAATAGATGTCCATTTCGGCATATTCACCGAATGAGCTCATGGTGTTGGGAATATAGAACGCTTCCTCATCTGCATAGGCGACAGAAATCTCGCCGTCAGTAGCCATCGAGCCAGTCTCCAGAACGCCACTTTCGTCCTCGCGCTGCAGAATATTCTTCAGGGCTGCACTATAGGAGGCAGACTCGGTGCGGGCATACAGGAGCACGTTCTTACCATAATCGGGATCAGCAGTCAGACTGTCGGCATTAGCCTTAGCCGCACCTGCACGATAGAAGCCCTGTACACGCAAGGTATAGTAACCCTCGGCCAGTCCCTTCAAAGTCTGGTAAATCTCGAAGTTGTTGTTGTTATAGAACTCACAAGCGGGATTACCATCCAAACCGCCTGTAGCAATACCATTGCCACCGTCGTAGGAATAAGTCCAACCAGCAACGCCCTTTTCATCCGTTGCAGGGTCGATGAATCCATTGTTGTAGATGGCTGCAGAAATGTCACCGGGTTCATCCAAGCTGGCGTTTTCCAGCACGGGATACTGCACGAATGCAGCCCAACCGTCCTTGATTCCGTCGATGTATTCCTGCATCTTAGCATTGCTTGCAATACCACCGTCGTCTTCATAATTCTCACCAATCTCGTCCATCAAAGCGGTATAAGCAGGCTCGTCACTCTCTACGTCGGCCATCAGCTCGCTATAAAGCTCGTAGCGCTCTACCAAAATCTGGTACAGGCTGTCGGACTGCTGGGCATAGGCAATAGCCTCTTCGTACTGAGCCATCACTGCCATCAAAGCATCCAGCGAGTTGACATCAGCATTTTCGTGAGCCGCCTTGGCAGCCTCAATCTTATTATCGGCCTCAGCCACCATCTTCACTTCATCCTGCAGGGCCTCAGCCTCTTCCTTCATAGCATCCAGTACATCAGCCACATCGGCGGCAGTAGGAGCATTATAGGTAATAGAGAAAGAGTACCATACCGTCCAGGCATTGCCCTCCATGTTGGCACCAGTGATACCGAAGGTGAGTTCGCCATTCTGGGGAACGACAGTGGATACAGACTTCTGAACCAAATCGGTGTACTTTTCGTCTGTGAAGATACCATAGGCGGCCTCCTGAGAGTTGGGCAGATATACAGATTCGTTAATAAGTGCCCACTTATCAACAGCCTCTTCACTGGCCAGTACAGCCACATTGGTCAGGCCAGTCTTGGCAGCACCTGCAAACAGAGAAGCCTCAGGAGTATTGGTCTCGTCGTAGTTGGCAAGGTTCGTGGCATTATCGGCAGTACGGAAGAATGCTTTGGTGGTGAGGGTGTACTTACCCACGGGCAGACCGCTGATGGTGCGGCTTACCTTGAACGAGTTGACAGCACTACCCGACCATACCTCGGCCGTACCATACTGAGTCTTGAAGGTACCGTCGCCCTCCTTCGTCCAAAGCTTATCGGGAACATCACCACCAGAATAAGCTGTGGTACTATAGGTATAAGCCAACTGCTCGAAGAGCGGAGTGATGTCGAGGTCCTTTGTAAGTATCTGACCAGCTGCTACAGCAGCATCCCATTGTTTCTGTACACCGTCCTTGATGGCGGGTTCCAGGCTGGCAATCTCTGCTTCAATCTCTGCAGTGGTCCAATCCAGATTATTCAGAGCGCTGTTCACATCATCGAGCATATCGCTCAACACCTTGTTTAACTCAGGATACTCCTGCTCGTTGTACTTCTTGTAAGCAGCTGTAAGCTCGTTATTGTAGAATGAACGCAGGTTGGCGTATGCTGCAATGCTGGCATTCACCTCAGGCAACAGAGCCTTGATGGCTTCCGTAGCGGCCTTGTTTGCCTCATCGTCGGTGCTCTGAGCAGAAACCAGTGCCTGACCAGCATCAACGGCATCCTCCAGCTGACGGCGCAGGTCAACATTGAACTCCTCGCTCAGCAACTTGTTGGCACCAGAAACGGTGGCATTCAGGCTGAGCAGAGAGGCATTGATGCCAGTGCCCACATAAATCAGAGAGAAACCATCGACAAACAGGTGAGGCATGTTGCCAGAACCGGTGTTCGTAGATGTGTAACCCAGGGTGAAATGACCTGTGGTTTCATCATCCAACTCGAATTCAATGGTCTCGCTAGTCCACTTACCTACGGGGAACTTCTTGGTCGTGCCCAGATATTCCGTACCATCGCTGGTAATGAAGCCTATCAAGTTCTTCTCCACATCATTGGCACCACCGGCATTGTAATAGGAAATACCCACGGTGTACTTACCGGCAGGAAGGGTAACATCCTGAGTGTACTGGGCCGTAGCCGTCCAGCAGGTTACAATACCCAGCAGATTACCTTCGGTGCGTCCATCGGACATTTCGTTGGGTACCAGGAACTGCTTACCACCCAAGAAAGCGCCACTACCAATAGCAAACACGCCACCGGCAGGACCGTCCTTCTTCATTACATTAGGAGTCCAACCCTCTACAGGCAGCAAGCTGAAGTTATCCGTAGAAACCCCATTACCTGCACAGTCCTTACCATAGGTGCAGATGCCGCCCTCGACGGGTTCACCCTCAGAGAAGTGAGGATTGATAATAAATGCCTCGGACAGGTCAGTCAGACCAGCTTCGTTGCGTGCTTTCTGCTCTTCAAGGGCTTTCAGCACATCATCAAGTGTAGCATTGGGATTGTTATAGACGGTTTCGGCAGGAACTGTATCAACTCCATACATCTGGCCCAGTTCAATAGCTGCTAGCAGTTCTTCCTTGGCCTCATCGATAGCCTTTTGGTCGATGTAAGTAGAAGAAATCTGATAAAGCTTTACATTATCAGCAAACAAATGGGGAACACTACCAGAACCAGCACCGAAACTCATACCCAGACATACCTGACCGGCAGTTTCAGCCGTAAGACGGAAGATAATGGTATCGTTCTGCCATTCGCTGGGGTTGAATGTCTTCTTCGTAGAAGTATACGAAGTACCGTTGGCTACGAAACCATTGTAGTTTGCCGTCAGCTCACCAGTACCCGAAGCATTGTAGAGCTTTACAATCATCATGTAGTCGCCAGCGGGCAGGGTAACATCCTGGGTGTACTTCATCTGAGCGCCCCATACGGCAATGTAACCCAAGCACTGACCATCCTCGGAAACCTCATCGCCATAGAAAGGAGCATAGTATGCGCCACCCAAACCGGGCTGTTCATCGAGGTTTGCCTCAGGATCGAGATAAGCATAGATACCGCCAGCCTTGGCATTAGCTTCGTCCGTACGCTGAGTAGAGCCAGAATTCTGCATAACCTTGATGTTGTCGGAAGGGCAGTTTGCGGTCCAACCAATTACAGGCTGCATGCCAAACAAGCACTCGCCACCGGCTCCGGCACCTTCGTCGGCCATGTCGTAGTCATACGTGCAAATCTTCACCGTTACAGGGTCGCCCTGGCTGAAGTCAGCATTCTGGAGCTTCGAGGTAACGTCTGAAACGATGGTAGGTGCGTTCTGGCCGAAGGAAGCCATTGCACACATCCCAATGAACAGGGATACGAGTAGTCGTCTTTTCATCATTAAATTAGTTTAATTGGTTAATAAATAGATTGTTTACATCATAAGTTTATTTCAAAATTGCCACCATGAGCGTTTCTTACTCTTGTGGCGGTATTCTTCGTCGCTGAAGAGGACCTCTTCCAGCGTCTTGTGTTTCTTTATAATCTCATAGATAGTTCCCCAATCGAGCATTCCACCCACGTTTCGGTCATCAATGAAAATATCAGCCTTTATTTTACGACTGTAAAAAGGTTCGCTGCTGTCTTCTCCTGGATAGGTTTTGTTCACAGCATAGAATTCTACTCCACGTTCGCGGCACCAAGCAATAGCCTCCTCCAACTCCTTGCCTTGTCGCACGGTCCACAATACCAGTTGGTGTCCTTCGTTAAGTAACATCCGCAGCGTATCTGTAGCAAACGGCATCTCGTTACCAATCTGAGGATATCGGTCGCGTACTATCGTCCCGTCGAAATCTACTGCAATTATCATGGATGTATTTGAATTTTACTATTTACTATTTTGCATAACTTACAGAACGGACCTCACGAATGACGGTAATCTTCACCTGTCCAGGATAGGTCATCTCGTTCTGTATTTTCGTTGCAATCTCACCCGACAGTTTCTCCGTATCCTGGTCGCTAATCTTATCGGCTCCCACAATGACACGCAGTTCACGTCCTGCTTGGATGGCATAGGTCTTAGTGACACCCGCATAAGACATAGCAATGTTTTCAAGGTCCTTCAGTCGCTTAATATAGGCTTCGGCGATTTCGCGACGGGCACCTGGACGAGCTCCGCTGATAGCATCGCACACCTGAACGATGGGAGCTATCAGGGTTTCCATCTCCATCTCCTCGTGGTGGGCACCGATGGCATTGCAGATATCAGGTTTCTCCTTGTATTGCTCAGCCAACTTAGCTCCATAGAGTGCATGTGGTGTTTCGGGGTCTTCATCGGGTACCTTACCTATATCGTGCAGCAGACCGGCACGCTTTGCCTTCTTAGGATTCAGTCCCAGCTCTGCAGCCATTACTGCACAAAGGTTTGCTGTTTCACGAGAGTGCATGAGCAGGTTCTGTCCATACGAAGAACGATATTTCATCTTTCCAATCAGGCGAAGCAATTCAGGATGTAAACCATGTACACCCAAATCGATGGCTGTACGCTTACCGGTCTCCATGATTTCCTCATCGATTTGCTTTTTCACCTTCGCCACGACCTCTTCGATGCGTGCCGGGTGAATACGACCATCTGCCACCAACTGGTGAAGAGAAAGACGAGCAATCTCGCGACGGACGGGGTCGAAACCACTGATTACAATAGCCTCTGGTGTATCATCGACCACGATTTCAGTTCCTGTTGCAGCTTCCAAGGCACGGATATTGCGTCCTTCGCGACCAATTACACGTCCCTTCACATCGTCGTTATCCAAATGGAATACAGTAACGCTGTTCTCGACAGCCGTTTCCGTAGCTACACGCTGAATGGTTTGAATGACGATTCGCTTAGCTTCCTTGTTGGCCGTCATTTTGGCCTCGTCCATAATATCGTTGATATATGCCTGAGCCTGTGTCTTTGCTTCATCCTTCAAGCTTTCCACCAGGCGTTCACGGGCCTCCTCGACACTCAAGCCAGAAACCTCCTCCAGACGAGTACGCTCCTGTTCGACCAAGCTGTCCATGCGCTGTAACAGTTCCTGTTCTTTGTGTTCAAGAGCAGCCTGCTGATTTTCCAATCTCTGGCGAGAGCTCTCCAGTTCCTGCTTCCTGCGATTCAGTTCGTCCTGACGCTGGTTAAGGCTTTGTTCACGCTGCTTGATGCGGTTTTCGCCTTGCTGTATCTGCTGGTTGCGCTGCTGCACTTCCTTCTCTAATTCAGCTTTTTTATTGAGGAATTTCTCCTTTACTTCGAGAAGTTTCTTCTGCTTGATGACCTCGGCTTCGTTTTCGGCCTGCTGTCGAGCCTGACTTTCCAGACCCTTCATTTTAGCAGGTAAGAGAGCACGGAAGAAGTACACGGCCCATAATCCAACGATAATCAAGGCGGCACTTACGGCTATTATTATTTCTACCATAATGTTTTTAAGTTGTTAATTTGTTAAAAACGCTCCCAACATAGACTTATAAGAACAGACGAGCTGCTCCAAAAAGCATGTGGTGCGTTGTAAATTGTTCTCAATTATTTCCATCGGCATCGAGGGCATTGTCTCAATCCAAAGCCTGCTCCACCTCTTCCACAAGTGCAGCAAGAGCCTTTTGAATGGGCTCCGAGTCTGTTTCGTTTTCTATGCGCTTGAGGCGCACTGCAACATCCAGAGCCATCATAAGAAGGTACATCTCGTTACCTTGATGAGGATATTTCGACGCATAATAACTGAAACGGCTGTTTATGAGTTTTTCTGCTTCTCGGTAGATATACTCATCACTGCGCTCCACTACCATTGGAAGTGTGCGCGTGCCAAATTTCAGTGTTATCGATAGAGGATCGCTCAGTGCCATAGTATTATTTTTTAGGCTTTAAGTAGAGCGATACATTTGTCCACTTCTCGCACCAGATGGTTCAACCGCTGACGGGCATTGCGTGTATCGCTGTCGCTCAACTCGAGCATGCGGGCCATCTTCAGATTGGCATATTGCTGCGCTATTTCCTCGCGTTCTTTTTCCAGTTTCCGGGCACGCGAGTCACGCTCATCGATTTGTTGTTTCAAGTCAGAAATTTGCTCTCGCAAACCCTTGTCTTGCAGAATAAGCTGCCGAACACGAGTTTCGAGTTTGTGCAATATCTCTTGTTCCTGATTCGTCATAATGTTTACTTTATGCCAATCCGCTGACAAATATAGTCAATTCTTTGCTTTTGACCAAATTTTTGCTCCAATTTAAGGCATTTTTATGCCTTTTCGTCCTCAATTTTGTTGCGGGGCTCCTTCTTGGCCAACATTAATACGGTATGAGCGAACTCTACAATCCATGCTTCGCTATAGTTCAAGGTTCCCTGCGCCTTACGGATAGCCGCCACACTACGCTGCATTGCATTATCCTTCCAATTATTGCTGGTAAGCACATCATGAACAGTCTTTTCCGTCATCTGGCGCAATGCCTTGTGGAAGAATGAAGGAAGGCGCAATTTCCACTGCATGAGTTGTCCCATTGCCATCATTAGGTTCTGGCTAAAATCCTGGAATACAAGGAAATAGGTCTGCACATCCTGCGGAGTACGGCAACGCTTTTTTATGCTTTCATCGATTTCCTGAAAGAACCCATCAGAAACTCCATACATCTCGTCGAGCATCTTTTGGGCACGTTTTTTCTCACCTACGCCCAATTTATTGTTCACCGTAGGAACCTTCAGGGTCTGCTTGAACACACGCAGGTCTGGGAATACTGCCAAATTGCTGATACCCAAACGGGAAGCCATAGTTGCCTGATAATATACACGGATAAGTGTCATGAAGTCTTCCATTCCGCCAATCCGTATCTGCTCGGCCTGTTTGCGACCGAAAATCTTACTAAATATTGACATCGTTATCGTTATTTATTTTTACGGGTTCTATAAATTCTTCTTTTTCCTCAAGTTCCTCAGAGGGCTTCGGCTCGCCCTCGTCTATAGAGACATTAATATGGATAGGCATTTCACCTCGTAGAATATTGATTATCTGAGGAATACGTGCAATAAAAGATTCTTCATCACGAAGTCGAAAGCGATAGGCTAGAAACTGTTTTCCATCCGTTTGTATTCGAGGCCGCATAACTATCGCCGGGCCAGGGCTACGCCGTTTGGCTACAACTGCCACTACGATATAGATGAATGGAAAAATTGCAAGTAGGAATAAGAGACTGAAAACAATCTCAACAAAACGCTCGAACAAGCGGTGTATTTTATCTTTTATCATTTCTCTTCCGAACAATTATGCTTTTTAACACGCAAAATTAAACATAAAACCCCATCCACACAATATTTTTCCTTATAAATATTAATAAGGTATATGTTTTTCGTATTGTTGTTTTCGGAAATGCAATAAAAAACGTAACTTTGTACCACAGCATTATGAAAAAACAATTAATAGCCATATGCTTGCTGTCGTGGGTTGCGACAACAACATGGGCCCAGTTTAAACGGCTGGGTGAGAATATTCAATATCAGGCCACCCTGCAGGGTACGGCAGGCACTGGTGATACAGCCCCATTTTGGTTTACCAACAATCGCTACGGTTTGGGCACAACAGAACCCAACAGCATGCTGGTGCGTGGCGCCATCGGACGCGATGCCAAGGCCGACAGTGCCCGCAACTGGCGCATCGGATATGGATTGGACTTAGTAGGTGCCGTCCATCACGATAGTTACTTTGTCATTCAACAAGCCTTTGCCGATTTCCAATACAAATCTATCCGGCTATCCGTTGGCCAAAAGGAACGCCCCGTGGAATTGAAGAATAACCTTCTTTCAACGGGTGATATGGTGTTGTCCAACAACGCCCGCCCCATACCGCAGATAAGACTAGAACTGCCCGAATTCTGGACCATTCCGCGCACCAAAGGGTGGTTGCATCTGAAAGCTCACATCGCCTTCGGAATGTACACCGATAACGGGTGGCAGGACGACTTTACTGCTGGCACCACAAACCTTCGTACACACAATTCACTGTTTCATTCGAAGGCTGGTTTCCTGAAAATCGGCAACACCAAGAAATTTCCTTTGAGTATTACCGGAGGACTGGTAATGGCGGCGCAGTTCGGAGGTGAAGGCTGGAATCTGAAAGACCGTCCAGATCATACAGGGCCTTTCAACCCACATCAAAAAATGCCAAGCGGACTGAAAGCATTCTGGCATGCCTTTATTCCCGGTGGAAACGATGCCAACGATGGAGACTATGCCAATGCCGAAGGGAACCAGATAGGCAGTTGGCACCTGCGACTCGACTATCACGGCAAAGGATGGGAAGCATCGGTATATGCCGAGCACCTCTTTGAGGACCATAGCCAAATGTTCTGGCAATACCCTTGGAAGGATATGCTGTATGGTGGAGAGGTTCGTCTACCCAAGAATCCCGTAGTGCGCACCATCCTCTACGAACATATGCGCACCACAGACCAAAGCGGTCCCATCTACCACGATGCCACAGCAACATTCGACGAGAGCATCTATGGTACTGACAACTATTACAACCACCAGATATATGGCGGATGGCAGCATGCAGGTTTCAGTATGGGCAATGCATTACTGACCTCACCCATTTACAACCAAAACGGAATGATTGTATTTATGGACAGCCGTATCAAAGCTCATCATATTGGCATCGAGGGAAACCCCACCAATGAGATTGGATACCGTTTGCTATACACCCACGAAAAGAGCTTTGGTAGCTACTCCGCTCCACGTACAGACCCGACAAAGGGCGATTTCCTGATGGTAGAGGCTTCGTACTGCCCCCATCAGGTAAAGGGGTTAAAGGTCGGAGCTGCCTATGGACAGAACTGGGGAAAGTTGTTAGGTCAGTCCAAGGGAGTTATGTTGACGGCTAGTTACACAGGTTGGATTAATAAGAAAACAAAGAAATGAAATATCTCTTCTCTATTCTGCAAATTACTTTGTGCGTACTCGCCCTTTCCAGTTGCAAAATGGGCGATGAGAATGGCGACCTTGACGGAATGTGGCAGTTAACCGAATGGAACGACCGCGCAACGAACACATCCAAAGCGACAAAGACCGACCAGATTTTCGTCAGCTTCCAACTCAAGGTAATGAAGTTCGACCGAATGAATCAAAAACAATATTATTTGGCCAATTTCGCACACCGTAACGACAGCATCATTGTGGGAAAGACCATTGAATATCCTGCTGATACAATTGTTGCAATGGACACCCTGACAATGGGGTTTGCCGTGCCTGCCGACAGACGTTTCCACATCGACGAGCTCAGCAGTAGCCACATGCAGTTGAGCACGGCCTCAGACATCCTACAATTCCGTAAATACTGATTATATCAGGGCCTTGCGCACCCCCCTTACAGCATAGAACATGTAATAGTAAAGGGAACGGAAGAAACTGATGTGTTCTACTTCTCGATAAACTATCCACTGCCAAGGGACAATACGCAATTTGCTTGATGATACGGATGCTGGTCGCACACGATATAGGGCCAGCACAGTTTGTGTGCTGCGGGCAATATATCCGCTTTTCAATACAGACAGCCAGAATGCATAATCCTCGTGGTGAATATTCTTGAAGTAATATTTACCAACCTTGCGAACGTCGTAGATGCCTGTCAGATTACCTATTACATTTCCGTAGAGGAGTTGCTGGTAGCTGGTCTTTCTCGGCGTTGAAACGACACGCGCCGAACGATGTCCTACATCATCAATTTTTTCATAGTCCGAGAACACCACAGCAGTTCGGTTGTCTCGCGAGAAATAAGGCAATTGCTGAGCCAGTTTTTCGCGCAACCACATATCATCACTATCCAGGAAAGCAATAAAATCGCCTTTTGCACGCTCAATACCATAATTTCGAGGAGCAAAAGGCATACCGACAGGGTTGTCGTTTATAAGAAGTTGAATGCGATTATCCTGACGGGCATAGGCACGTACCACATCACAAGAATGGTCGGTACTGCCATCATCTACTACCAATAATTCCCAATAAGGATAAGTTTGACACATGACAGACTCAATGGCCTTGCCCACGAACTTTTCAGAGTTGTGCATGGGCATGATGACCGATACGAGATGCCGACCATGTTTAGTCATATAGCGCTATTTACACATTAATAACGCCCGTATCATGTACTTTATTGTATGGATATACATTATTTTTAGGCCATGTTCGCTTTTATGTCAACAATGCCATGCATCGATGCCAGCAAGCGTGTTAGGTAGAAATAAGTGTTATAATGGCCAAAATGTCCGAAATAGAGTCGTGTATAAGCCCACGCAAGTCTGATATATTTCGAAAGATGCTTGCGGAGTTTCAGCCGATGTAAGCTACTCGTCCGTTTTCTCCAATAATAGATTGCATCGCTGGGCGTGAAGCACACCTTATCCATTTTATCGGAAATCTCGAACATGAGTAATGCATCCTGTCCGCTGGGGAAACATTCATTGAAACGACGTGTACCGATAATATCCCTATGTATTAACTTCATCCAAGGTACAGAAAAAATCTTCTTGGGACGAATGAAATATTGTTCCCCATTGCCTGCACAGCGTTCATACTCCAACGAATAAACATTCTTCTCCGTATGTCCATCATCGAACACGGAAAGACAATTACTGGCAGCAATGACATTTGGACGTGCCACACGCAAGAGTTCCTCCAGATAGGTAGGAGATACGGGATCATCGTCATCAACAAAGCAAATGTATTCTCCCTGAGCATTGTCTATTCCCATATTCCGAGAAGAGCAAGCCGAAGCGACGGGTGAATAAAGCAACCGTCCATTGGTGGGCATTGCTTGCTGAAGGAATTCCTCATATGGTTCACGCTCCCCGTTAAGGACAACCAGCACCTCGAACAATTCTGGTGAAAGGGTCTGCTGCCTTAGTGAATCCAGACACTCGAGAGTATGCTGCTGTGGGTGATAAGAGGGTATGATGACGCTGATTTTCATTCTCTACGATTTTGCTGCTAAAACAATGTATTTTGGTAGTATTTGTTTATCGCCTCTATCTGCTCATCGTTTTTGGATTGCAGTTGATTTTCGCGAAACAATTCCACATTATTATCACTATATACGGGCAAAACATCTCCGCCATTCCTAAGCATGATCATTTTCTTTCCAGCCATTCGAGCCATTGCGTTTAACCATATATCATCAGCTATGGGACAAAGACTTTGAGCTTTATTCATATCTGTCAAGTCGGAGAACATTTCAGAAGGACGGAAAAGCGTACCGCCTCCAGAACCAAAGAATAAATCATCCGCTATAGAATTGTTCCATTCATGAATCCACTGCTTATATGGTTTCAAGCTGCCATCATTATTACGCCCAATATGATACCCATAATTACAAATGATGGCTTCTGGATATTTGTCGTGTGCCTTCATCACCCGTTCTATGAGACGAGTATCGTAATAAATATCGTCATCAATGAGGAAAACGAGTGAGTCAGGACTCTCTTTTGCTATGTAGTAAAACTTCTTGTACGAACGGATGTCCCCGTCAACCATACGAATCTGGAACACTTCATCCTCTCTGGAACGAAGGGATTGCGGAATGCTATCGGGTGTCGGAAACTGTTCTTTGGACAGCCACAGATATATCTTTTCCGGCAAATAAGTCTGTCGACGCATACACTCCACGACCTGCCACACATTGTTAATACGTGCTGGGAAAGAGGTAAATGAGACCGTTATCCCTGCTCGTTTTTTCGGCTTTGCAGTCTTGGGCTTTGCCAAGTACTTCGGCAATATTCTTTTCGCGCCCCAACGTACCAGTACACGAAATGGAGACAAGACCCTGACTGGAACCCCAGGATAGTTATGCAGACAGGCATAAGCCTTGACAAAGATATCCAATGCGTTCATATCACTTACGCTTTATTCACGCTATGCTGCGGTTATATCTTGAATCAACATATATATATACGGAAGCCAGAAACATCCATGTGGTGGCCTTCATAATGTAATTACTATCAATGATGCCCGCAAACAGGACGGCTGCTATGCAAAACAGCAACATATTGCGATTGAATGGAGTTCCCTTATGGAGTCCAATACGAACCAGACGGATAATCATCCCCACAAAACCAATGGCTACAGGCAGCCCAAAGCACACTAACACCTCGAGAAACAAGTTATGTGGGGCTGGAATATCCACATGATAAATATCTCCCATAATCGTTCCATAATTGCCTATTCCTATCCCCATGCCGCCACTATCCAAAAACGCCTGGAAACCTTTGACAAGATTCTCTACACGTCCATCATCGCCCATTCCCAAGTCGGAGACCTTCTCTATAAGAAGTATAAAGAGTTCACCTAAGAAGTAGACTAAAGCTCCGATTGCCAACACCAACACTGAGATAAGAAGATATCGATTCCGCCCAAATTTGTAATAAGCATAAACATAGGTCGCTAGCATGATAACCAGACACATCATGGCTCCACGCGAAGCATTCGCAATGATAATAATTGAAGTCAGAGCCATCATAATCATACCTACGAGTTGTTCCCACTTACCGCGTGGATACAGGTTACACATAAACAAGCTGGGAAGCGCCCAACAAAGGACGGTATTGTAACTGTTCAAATTACCGAAGGTAACAGAGGCGAATGGGCGCTCGATGTGGATACCATGAACATACATCGTATTACCGCTATCCTGGAACGACATACTTAGATGGAAGTCCGTCAGAAATTCGTATGCAGCCACAGGTATGGACATCAGGATGAAAGCCAGCCATCCATACTTTATGGCCTGCTGAGGATTCTTGGCCTTATTGGCAGCCCACAAAACTTCAAAGAAACCCAGGATGTGGACAGCAAGATAGATTACGCTCTTTATGTTTTCCGACTCATCTACGGCCTTGTAAAAGAACGCCACAGCCCACAGGAACCAAAAAGCAAGGAAAAATGATTCGTAACGATAGTAATACAGACTCTTATGTGGACCTCTGAACACATCCACTATCATAAAAGGAGAAAGGGCAATAATAAACAGTCGCACTGGCTGTGCACCGTTTCCCACCATTCCGAAAACGAGCAAGGACATCAGTCCAAACAGAATGAGGTCGAATATGTAGCTTCCCTGTTTCATCTGCGCCGTATTTTATTCAAACATATCTCCTTTATCTCCTTGTATTCCGGCAAACCGATGATGGCATATATCACCACATATAACAATATTGCAACAACCATCTGCAACAGGAACATCGGCAGGTAGGGTAAACTGGTGAGTGTCAGACACCATACAATAAGGGACACAACAACCGATACCACATACATCGGGCAAAGGTCCTTCACCTGCTGCCACGTGCCGTAACCCGTAAGCGAATAGGAATACCATCCATTGATAAAGAATTCGATGTAATAATACACGACCGCCGCCCAAATCATAAACTGCAGTTCAAAGAAGAAGCCTACAGCAATCACAGGGATGAACAGGAATTTCTTGATAATCTCCAATTTCAAGAAGCGATCGCTCCTCTTCTTCACGTTCAAGATATTCAGGTTCAGTTGCTGCAAAGGATAGATGGCAGCATATAGACTCATAATCTGCAACAAGTAGACTGATGGAAGCCATTTTTCGCCAATCAGCGTCACAATGAGCGGCTTAGCTATGGCAGCCAGCCCAAACACAGCAGCAAAGGCAAACATGCCGATGTAACGCATCAATTTGCGATAAGCGCTCCTAAGTCTTTCTGCATTGTCCTGTACCTGGCTGAGCGAGGATAGCGAAACTTTCTGCACTATCTGTCCAAAATTATTACTGAAAATCATGTTGAACTGGTCAGCACGATTATAATATCCCAAATCGCGAGCTGTATACATTTTACCTATGACAGCCAGGAACATATCCTTGTATAGAGAGTTTATGACATTGGCTGCCAACAATTTTGCTCCGAATCCAAAGAGCTCCTTAAAGCTCTGAATGGAAAAACGCAAAGCCGGAAGCCAATGATTGGCAATCCACAAACCCACCATCATAAAAAACTGACGGGATATTTGCTGAACGGCAAGAGCCCATACGCCAAGCCCTTTGTATGCCGACGCAATACCTAGAACGCCGCTGACAACGGAACTCACGAGGGAAACGCAGGCCTGCGATTTGAAATCCAACCGTTTGACAAGTATGGTCTTCTGTATGAGGCTGCCAGCATTAAACAACAGAATGATGCTCATTGCCGGAAGCACACTGGAAAGTAGGGGTTGGCAGAAGAAAACGGCAATGGCATCTGCACCAAGACAAAGCAATGCTATCAGTACAACGGACACTAGTACGTTGACATAAAACACCGTATTATAGTCGTCCTGTGTAGCGTCGGGTTTACGGATAAGAGCCGTTGCAAACCCTCCATCGATGATTACAACGGACAGGTTTATGAAGATGATGATAATTCCAAGTATACCGAATTCGGTAGGCGACAGTATCCGAGCCAGCACAAGTCCCACAAGAAAGGTGATGCCAGAGTTTGCAAGATTGTCCAGCAATCCCCATTTCATTCCGTTGAATGTCTTGTTTTTCAGGGAACTATCACTCATCTTACGATTTTATGGAAAAGAAATGGATGTTATAGTTTAAGTTTATTTGATATCATCCTTTATCAAAAGGTACGACTTGATTGTTGAAACCAGTATCAGCATACCCAACACGAACAACATTCTTTTCGGACCGGCAGGTTTTATGGGAACCGTTGCACTCTTTAGGGTGGTGAATGCCGGTGTCTTTTCCTGTAATTTCACCTTCGTGGCTTGCAGTTGGGTCTCCATTGCTGTCAACGACGTCTGTTTCAGAGAGAGCTCATTCTCCAACTTGTCACGTTCGCTTTGGTAACTCTGCAGAATGACGTTCTGATGGGCGTCGCAGTATCGGCTATACGCCTTCATAGCCTTGTCGTACTCGATTGCAGCGCTGTCACACATCTGTTGATAGTGAACGACATCCTCCTTCACCTTGCAAGTTCTGTACTGGATGATGAAATCCTGCAGGTGACGCTTAATGCTGTCTGTCATCGTGGCACATACGAGTGGGTCCTGATCCCTGACCTTGATGGTGACCACTGTGGTCTTCTTGTCTACAGCACAGCTGATATTCTCGATGATGGACTCCATCAGCATGTAGTCTTTTCTGTTCATCCGAAACGGGTCGATGTCGCCAGCAGCTTCTGCCCGTGGAGTCTTGTCTTCCTCCTCGATGTAACTTTTCAGTTTCTTCATCGTCCAACGGAAAGGCCAGGTAAGAAGATTCTGCTTCTGGTGCGACTTCATGTAGTCGAAATAGGTGGTGGTCAACTTGCCATCTTTCGTCGTAACCTGAACATTATAGAGACCTACGATGAATTCGGGACTCTGGAAGAGGTCGGGATACAATTCGGGGTAGATGGCATCCTGTCCACCCAAACTGCCGAGATTGAATCCGAAAGACGAAGCCAGAGACGACAGTCCTCCACCTGCTGTTTCCCCGCTCTGTTCAGGTGCCAGCATTACTTCACATTTGTAGAATCGGGGCTGGGGAAGAATCCAGATACAGGACAGGACAAAGGTAATTATCCAAATCTTGTAAAAACGTTTTTTGTTGGCCCACAGTTTGCGGACGATTTTACCAAGGTCGAGTGTTTTCTGCTCTTTATTTTCTTCCATGATGGTGTTTTTATTTCTTGAGGAGACTGACGAGAGCTACAACTACGCTAGCCAACGAGGCACCACCCGTACTGAGTGCTGCAATCTCGGCCGTAGACATGCGGTTCTTTTGTTTCTGCGTGGGTATCACGATTTCGCAACCCGGCTGTATATCGCTACTGTGCAAACGACGTATCTTTCTGGCCGATCCGCTCATGTTAATGGCATAGGCTCCCTTCTTGCGAGCACGGTTGCTGTAACCTCCGGCGCGATCGATATAGTACTTCAGTTTTTTACCCTCGACGTAACCCATGGAGACTGGGTACGTTACCTCACCACTCACTTTAACCGTGTTGGTAAACTGTGGAATCACCAGAATATCGCCTTCACGCAGTATAATGTCGGACTTGCTACCGGGATTGGCGATGGCCTCAGCCAGATTTATGCTCATGGGATAGGTGTCGCCAAGGTCCAGTTTCAGATTCATCAGCGAGTCGGCCTGTGCCATATCGTAGTTCTTTTCGCTCTGCATGGCTTCCTCGTACATTTGTATCTGTGCGGCACGCACTGAATTCTCGCGCTGAATCTTCTCAGCCTCAGTCATCGTTCGGGTCAGTCGGGCGCCAATAGCATGTGCCAATGAAGTCAGTCCGCCAGCATCCCTCACAAGGTCACTAAGGCGATAATTCTTGGAACTCATAGCATAGTCGCCTTCAAAATTGATACAACCTTCCACACGTACAGTTTTCTGCTCGGCATAGGCAGGGCTCTTTCGAACCACGATGATGTCGTAGGGTTGCAGAGCTATACCTGTATCACCCGAGCGAAGTCCGTCGCTTAACGATACGCTGAATACCTCCGAGAGTTCTTCGGTGGCTTCCGTCGCATTCTTGTCTACAACACGACGATAGATGTCCACCTTAGCCATCGAAGCGGCTGGTGTCAGTCCTCCCGCCATAAGGATAAGGTCCTCGACATTGGTATTTTCGGCATACTGATAATCGCCAGGATAAACCACCTCGCCACGGATGGAAAGAATCTGTTCACCTTTCATATCAACGGTACTGGGTACGAAGAGGACATCACCTTTGCGTAGGGGAATATCTGCAACTGTGCCGTTTAAGATTCCTTCCACATCCACAGATATCATCTCCAACGTCAGGTCATCCTTTTCGCGATGCATGACGGCACGACTCTGGAAGGCATCTTCACGCAGTCCCTCGGCAACTTTCAGCAATCCTCGCACGCTTTGTATCTCACCGCCCAACTGGAACTGACCTGGATGCATGACGGCACCACGCACCTCAACCATGTTGCTGAAACGTGGGATAACGCTGTCGACAAAAAGCGAGTCACCGTCCATCAGGGTAAAGTTCGACATTTGGAACTCGTCGACTGTGTGCATGCTGTATTCGTTACCAGCCTTGCGCGTCAGTCGTACGTTCTTGGTGTATGCATCACCCGTAAAACCGCCGGCATCCCGCAACAACTGCTGAACGCTTTCTGTATGCTTCATCTCATAGAACATGGGACGCTTAACCTTACCTCGCACACAAACAAGAGCCTCGTAAGCATCCACCGTAATTACATCATTGTCCTGCAGGCGTACATCGCCCTTCGTGTTGCCATTCAACAAATAATCGTAAACATCGATGGTGGCAATCTGCCGGCCCTGACGATAAACACGGATGTTTCGCAAGGTACCGATTTCACTGATACCGCCTGCGGCATACAATGCATTGAAGGCGCTGGAGAGACTGGACAAGGTATAGGTACCAGGCATGCGAACCTCGCCGACCACCTGCACCTGTATGCTGCGGGTCTCACCAACAGCCAGGTTGATGTTACAACCGGAATAGTATTGTCCCAGACGACTGCGAACCACATTGGTGGCCTGACTGACGCTGAGTCCTCCCAACTTTATGGGGCCCACGCCTTCAATGACGACGAAGCCATCGGGAGAAATCGCACCCTCGAATGTCTGCTGACTGGCTCCCCATACATCGATGATGACATTATCACCAGCGCCCAAGCGATAGTTGGCTGGTGTAGCCATATTCTGATTGGGTTCGAAGGTGAGATAGGGGTTATTGAAGATATCGCGTCCGAACACCTGATTTTCGCGCTCTTTGTCGTCTTTCAACAAATTCTGATAATATACGAGCGAGTCAATGTCCATGAACCCGATTTCCTCGTTCAGGGCTTCGGTACGGTCTTTTTGTGTCATATACCGATAGTCGTTCTGTTGGCGCTGGGAACGTACCATATACCCTTGTTTCTGGCGCAGTTCGTCCTCTGCCTTCTCCTTATTGGTACGCAGACGGTTGTCCGACTGTTTCGTATTCTTACCCGTTAGGTCTACAGCTCCGAACTGAGTCTTTTCGGCCTCGACCTTCTTGCGGATACGACGCAACTGTTCGGGTGTCACTCCCTTCTTCAGCAGCTTCTGCACAATATCCTGCTGGCTATGTCCTTCGGCCTGCTCCTTCTGTACAAACTGGATGACCTGGTCGTCGGTCATCGACTGGCTATAAGCACACAAGGTGCTCATAAGGAGCACCAACATTAACACATATCTTTGCATTGTATTAGAATTTCTTTCCATATCCAATTAACCTAACGGTGGTAAAAATTATTCTCAAATCGAGCCAGAGACTACGCTTCTGCAGATATTCCAAGTCCATCTGCAGTCGGATAAGCATTTTTTCCATCGTATCGGTATAACCGTTATAGATGGTCGCCATCGACGTGATTCCAGGCCGAATTTGGTAGAGTTGCTCGTAATCAGAGTTCTCCTGCATAATTTGGTCGATAAAATACTGGCGTTCCGGACGCGGACCTACAAAGGACATATCACCGACAAACACGTTCCACAATTGGGGTATTTCATCCAAATGATGCTCGCGCAGGAATTTGCCCACAGGGGTCAGTCTATCGTCTGTTTTCTCTGCCAAATGTGGAATTCCGTCCTGCTCTGCATCTACTCGCATAGTACGGAATTTCAGGATATTAAAAGGTTTCCCATGAAGTCCGATACGTTCCTGCCGGAAGATGACAGGTCCGTCGGCCTGTCTGCGCAGACGAAGGAAGACATAGAAGATGGCGGGAGACAACAATATCAATCCAAACAGGGATGCAACAACGTCGAACACACGCTTAATGCCTCGCTCGACACAGTTCATCCCATCAACAAACTTTTTATCAGATGGTATCACTCGTATTTCGTATTTCGTTACTACTTTTTTATTCAATATATATATTATAACTCGCAAACGGGCATTTTATTGTAAAACGGTGTACATTTTTTCCAAATCCGTCGATTGCATCATAAAATTTTTAATTTTACTTGCACAAGCAAAGGAAATGTTGTACCTTCGCGGCATCTTATCACTGGGGTCGACATGGATTTGACAGCAGGATGGGGTGCTCGGTAAGCACGCAGAGAGTTGGTGGCCGCTCTCTTTAATCAATGACCGTCGAACAATTAACTGGCGAAAACAATTACGCTCTCGCTGCCTAATCGAAGTATAGTAGATTAATGGCTTAATTGCGGCACCAGGTGCTGCAACGAGATGTCACTCAGAGGCTAACGCCCTGAAGCGCTCTGACAAAGTGGCACAGCAAAATCGGGGATAGTTGCAGGCGGCCTCGCGCTCGCAATGAAGTTTTAGAGGATAAGGCGACGGTTGGTGGCTTGGGTCTTGCCGCCGCACGAAAACGAAGACCAAGATAAGCGTGTAGAAAGCTCAGGACTTCCCTGTTTGGACGAGGGTTCAATCCCCTCCGGCTCCACTAATTAAGGGTTAAGGATTAAGGGTGAAGAGTTAAGGATTCTTTCCCGCTCGCTTGCGAGTTTAACTCCCCCTTTAACTCCCTTTTTAACTCCTGATAGAAAAAATATGAAAGAATTGACATTGAAGTACGGGTGCAACCCGAATCAGAAGCCCTCACGCATCTACATGGAAGAGGGCGAGTTACCCATCGAAGTACTGAACGGCCGTCCTGGCTACATCAATCTGCTCGACGCACTGAACTCATGGCAGTTGGTAAAGGAACTGAAGGCCGCAACGGGTCTGCCCGCAGCTGCTTCGTTCAAACATGTTAGTCCTGCTGGTGCGGCCGTTGGTCTGCCCCTGAGCGATACTCTCAAGAAGATATATTTCGTCGACGACGCTCCCCTACCCCTCACTCCGATAGCATCGGCCTATGCCCGTGCCCGTGGAGCCGACCGAATGTCAAGTTATGGCGATTTCATCGCACTTTCCGACACTTGCGACGAGGCTACGGCACGTCTCATCAATCGCGAAGTCAGCGACGGTATCATTGCCCCCGACTACACGCCCGAGGCACTGGAGGTTCTCCGTAACAAACGTAAGGGAACATACAATGTCATTAAGATAGACCCATCGTATCGTCCTGCCCCCATCGAGCGGAAACAGGTCTTCGGCATCACCTTCGAACAGGGTCGTAACGAAATCAATCTCGCCGACCCCGCACTCTTCGAGAACATTCCCACCCAGAACAAGGAGTTCACACCCGAAGCAAAACGCGACCTCATCATCGCGCTCATCACCCTGAAATATACCCAGTCGAACAGCGTCTGCTACGTCAAGGACGGACAGGCCATCGGCATCGGTGCCGGTCAGCAGAGCCGCATCCACTGCACCCGATTGGCAGGCAGCAAGGCCGACATCTGGTGGCTGCGTCAACATCCCCGTGTGATGGCCCTACCCTTTGTTCCCGGTATCCGTCGTGCCGACCGCGACAATACCATCGACATTTTCATCGGTCCCGAACACGACGATGTACTGCGCGAAGGCGAGTGGCAGAAATTCTTCACCGAACGACCTGAACCGCTGTCGGAAGCCGAGAAAAGTGAGTGGCTTGCCAAGAATACCGACGTGTGCCTGGGTTCAGACGCCTTCTTCCCCTTCGGCGACAACATCGAACGCGCCCACAAGAGCGGTGTACGCTATGTGGCACAGGCCGGTGGTTCGGTTCGCGACGACCATGTCATCGAGACCTGCGACAAATACGGCATTGCAATGGCCTTCACCGGTGTCCGTCTCTTCCACCATTAAGAAATTGAAGATTGAAGATTGAAGATTGAAAATTGAAGATTGAAAATTAATAATGGAAGAACTATGGCAGACAAGTTTGCAGGCGACGACATAGATGATGTCATCCTCAACGGCATTACCTTCCGTGGAGGACCAAAGAAGGAAAGCGCACCTTCTGACGGGAAAGTACGCACCAAGGCACAAAAGAAGAAATACGTGACAGGTGCCCACGGCAGCGGTTCGGCCAAGAAAAAAGCCGACATCCGCAAGGCCCGTGCGAACCGACATAAGTAGTAGCCTTTCTCAGATTCCCAACCCATCTTCTGTTCATTTTCTTTGGCACAAAGAAAAAGGAACCAAAAGAAATATCCACCCCCCAAGCCCCCCTATATGGGGGTTGTAATTGATGTCGGGCACAAGTGCCTCTCCATCAAGGTTTTTGCATGATTCACGAAGCTTTCGCCCTACGGGTGAATCAAAGATTTTTTTAAAGACCACCCGGACTTTTGAATGTCCGGGTTCCTTAGATGTAAGAGCGACCGGGGTCGCGGTTGGATGCCCTCCCTAGGAAGGGAGGGGGCCGGGGGTAGGTGGAAGCCCCTTCATCGAAGGGGTTGGGGATGAGAAAAAAGATTAATTACCGATAAACTTAAATTTTGCAATTTTGAAAAGAGAAAGACAGGCGGCCTCCGGTGGGAGACCGCCTGTTTCTTTTTATGTACACAAGAAGGATTATTACTTGTTGTAATCCTTAATGTTGGACTCTTCTACAACAATCTTCGTTTCCAGCTTAGTGTCCTCATGCTTAAGTTCGCTGCTGCACTCGAACACGAACTTGCCGTTCTCGAGAGTGGCTTTCAGTGTACCAGACTTAAAAATAAAACCAGGTTGTATTTTTACTTCTCTCTCACCTATATAGCCATCGTAGTAGTTATAGGTGCCATCAGGGTCGTAGGTCTGGCTAAACTGCCAATTGTTGTTACCTGCATATACACTCAAGAACGAAGGAACATCGGGACTTAAAGCTTGAGAGTTGGTGAGGTCAATGGTCTTGCCCAGCAGATCCTCGCTGAATCTAAAGTTGTACATCCAATTCTCATTCTGATCGGATACATACACAAGATACACCTTGGGGTTAGAGCCGCTGAAATACACGTACTTCTTCGCCTTGACCTTGTTACCGTTGATGGTGAAGTAGTTCTCAGTAAGCTCGGTAGTGGTGTTACCGCCGTTGCCACCGTTGTTGTCACCACCGCCGGGGGTAGTATTGTCATCGTCGTCACCACAAGAACTCAGAGCAGCAGCACCCATGAACATGCACAGGGCGAGGCTCATCAAATAGAAAAACTTTTTCATTGTTTGTTATTTGCTAAAATAACGAAATTAATCCTCATTGAACTCGTCAACGATGCTCTGGAAGTATGCGCGGATTTCCTCCTTGCTCTTGCCCTTATATTCGTCCGTACGATCGTAAATAATGGACTTACCATCCAGTGTAATCTTGGGATTACCTTTACCGCCCCACTCATATTCTTCTTTGGCTTCATCCTTGCTGCTGTAAGTTTCATACTCTAAGTACTTGATGCACTTGTCGTTGCTGTCGAAGGTAGCAACATACTTTGTAACGCAACCACCACCGTCGTACTGTACAGTCAGCGTGTTGGCTTTTGTGTCTTCACTGATAGTGGCAGGTACCAACTCGTCGTCACCACAAGAACTCAGAGCAGCAGCACCCATGAACATGCACAGGGCGAGGCTCATCAAATAGAAAAACTTTTTCATTGCTTTTAAAAGAATTAATAAATTAAAATAAGTGTTATTAAAAACGGCGGCAAAGGTAACACAAAAGAAGTGTCTGGGCAATAGCTCAGACAACTTCGTAATGGTTTTAAGACAATTTCGTAATGGTTTTAGGCCAGGTTCTGTGTGCGGTACTGAGTGGGGGTAAGCGTGAACCGTTTCTTAAAGTTGTCGATAAACGTGGCAGCACGAGAAAATCCGCTGGCCTCTGCCACCTCGGTTATGGAAAGGCTGGGGTTCTCGGTCAGCAATTTAGCCGCATAAAGCAGACGGCAGTCGTTGACAAATTCCGTAACCGATTTGAAAGGACTGCCCTGGGCGAAGGCGGCACCGACACGTTCTTTGGACAGCGAGAAGCGTTCTGTCAACATTTGGCGGTTGAGTGTGGGGTCGAGGAACAATTCGTCCCGCACCACCACCTCTCGGATATATTGGAACAACTCATCGTTATTGAGACTGTCAAGGTTGAAGTCCCCCGCCATCTCACCCGAGGGGGAGGGAAAAGGAGAATTCTCACTTATCACTTTTACTTCTTCCCTTAACTTTATAGCCTCGGCAATCTCGTGGGCCAGCACGCTGTTTTTGCGTTTAATAATCCTGTTTTGGCGGAAGAGGACTATAGCAAAAACGATAACAATCAAAGCAAAGAAGCCAAAGGCCGCGACTGCGATGTTGGCTCTGTAGGTAATAGCCTTTTGGCGCTCTGTCTCCATCTTCTGCTGCAAGGCATTGTAGCGAGCTATGTGTTCACGGGCTGTCGCTTCCGTAAAACTGTTCTCAATCTGTTTGTAAGCCTCGCTCATGTTGCCCAATTCGCCTAGCGAGGCGTAGGCTGCAGTGATGTAGCCCTGTGCCTGATTGCGGTAGTAGTTGATGTAGCCGGCTCTGCTGGTCGAATCTTTCAACACACGCAGAGAGTTGTCGTTATAGTCGTCGGGATGCTGTTCATAATCGTCAAGGCGTTCGATGATGCGACGTGCTAATGGAAGTGTCTCCACTTCCTTCCCCTGTGCGATGAGTACAAAGATTTTGCGTTTCGAGGCGAGAATCAGGGCATCGAGTTCATTAAACTTGAACGAAGGACTTTCGTTTAAGAGGTTGATAACGCTGTCGAGTTTAGCCAAGCCTTGCTGTTGTTGTCCTGCGAAATAGAGTGCTGCACCTATCTCAGCCTCAGTACGCAGTGCATCGGTTTCCTTTTCCGGTCCCATCTGGTGATAAACATCGACAAGTTCGCGCGAACGCTGTAGCCACCTGACGGTATCTTGTTGCTGTCGTGCGGTATAGACCAGTATGTCCAGCACCTCCTGCTTGAGTTTGAGATTTGTTTTCAGGGAGTCGTGCTTCAGCAACTGCTCACCGATAGCCCTACCCTTTTCCAGTCCTGCACCTTTCTGACCTCCAAGCAGAGAATCCATCTGCTCGTTCACTTGCGTCAAGCTGTAAACCCTCGCCCTGTTCACTTCGGCCTGTACTTCCGACATATTACCCACGATAACTGCCGAGTCGATAATCTGCAGTGCCCGTTCTGGTTGATAGCCATAAACTTGCATAGCAGCCCGCCAGGTATAGAGTGTGTCGCTTGCTTGCGGCTCACGGCTGTTACCTGTGTCTTTACCTTTTCCCGTGCAGCCAGCTATCGTCAGCATAGCGGCTACAACCATTCCTATATATGCTCCAACATGATGCTTCATCATCCTTGGCTAAAGATTAATTACTTTTGCCATTCGCCGTTTGCCATTATTCTATATCTTCGTACTCGAAGTCGTCGAGGTCTTCAATGTCCTCGATATCCTCGTCGTCGATGAATTCGATGTCCTCGTCCTCACCCATGGCGGCCAGTTCTTCCTGCAGATAGGTGAGGTCTTTGTTGCGATGCACGATGCGTTCCTGATTCGTGATGGACTCCAGTTTGTTGCTCTCGCTGTTCAGGGCGGCCCACAGCATATCCTTCAGTTCAGTCAACCCACGCTGTGCAACGGCAGAGATGAAGACATGTGGCAAGTCCTCGGGTAGGTCGTGACTGAGCATCTCCATCAGTTCATCGTCCAGCAGGTCGCACTTGGTAATAGCCAGCACCCGCTGCTTATCCATCATGTCGGGGTTGAAGGTGCGTACTTCGTTCAGCAGGATTTCATATTCCTTGCGAATGTCGTCCGTGTCTCCTGGTACCATGAAGAGGAGAAGCGAGTTGCGTTCGATATGACGCAGGAAACGAAGTCCCAAACCACGTCCCTCGCTGGCACCCTCGATGATGCCGGGAATATCTGCCATGACGAACGATTGGTTGCCACGATAGCTGACAATGCCCAACGATGGTTCCATCGTGGTAAAGGGATAGTTGGCAATCTTGGGACGGGCGCTGCTGAGACTGGCGAGCAACGTGCTCTTGCCTGCATTGGGGAAACCCACGAGACCCACATCCGCCAGCAGTTTCAGTTCCAGGATTACGGTGCGTTCCTGCATGGGTTCACCTGGCTGGGCATAGCGCGGAGCCTGGTTGGTGCTGGTGCGGAAGTTCCAGTTTCCCAGTCCTCCACGACCGCCTTTCAGGAGCATCACCACCTGACCGTCCTCGCTGATGTCGCACAGATATTCACCCGTCTCGGCATCATAGACAACGGTGCCGCAGGGTACGTCGATGTAGCGGTCTTCGCCATCGTGCCCCGTGCTGCGACTTTTGCCGCCGTTTCCACCATGTCCGGCAAAGACGTGCCGCTCGTAACGCAAGTGCAGCAACGTCCAGTAGTTGTGGTTTCCACGCAGATAGATGTGTCCGCCCCGTCCGCCGTCGCCCCCATCGGGACCGCCGTTGGCAATGTATTTGGCTCGGTGCATGTGCGCCGAACCTCTGCCACCCTTACCCGAGCGGCAACAAATCTTCACATAATCGACGAAGTTGCTCTCCATGCCTGGTTCTTTCTTCTTTTGCCCTTAGCCCTTAGCCTTTAGCCCTTTTTACTTCAAGGTATCCAGGAAGGCAAAGATATTGGCCAGCATCTTGTCCTTGCTGCCCTCCCAGGTGAAGGTATGACGGATACCTTCCTTCTGGAACCATGCTGCCAAGGGTTCCGTCTGGCTGTGATAAACGGCAAAGCGTTTCTTGATGGTCTCTTCGTTATCATCGGCACGACCCTGCTCGATGGCACGGTTCAGCAGACGCTTCATCAGCGTGTCCTCGTCGACAATCAGTTCAATCATCACACCCATCTCGTGCTTACGCTCGGCCAGCATCTGCTTCAGGGCCTCGGCCTGGGCAATGGTGCGGGGGAAGCCGTCGAAGATGACGCCCTTACCGGCAGGCAGACTGTCGTAGGTCTTTGCCAGGATGTCTATCATCAACTCATCGGGAATCAGCTGCCCATTGTCGATGTAACCCTTGGCCGTCTTTCCCAGTTCTGTACCGTTCTTTATTTCAGCGCGCAACACATCGCCTGTACTGATGTGTCCCATGCCGTAACGTGCTACAATCTCGTCGCTGTAGGTGCCCTTGCCACTGCCCGGTGCACCAAAGATGATAATGTTCTTCATATTTTAATTTTCAATCTTCAATCTTCTAATCGAGCTTGCTCGCTTGCGTAGCGCAGAGGAGCAAGAATCTTCAATCTTAATCACACAAAGTGTATATATCCTTCGTGTTGCGTCCATAGCCGTCGTAGTCGAGACCATATCCTACGATGAAATCGTTAGGAATCTGCATGCAGCAATAACGGATGTCCAAGTCCACTTGCAGCTTGCCGGGCTTCAGCAACAGGGTGCAGATGTCCACCTTGCTGGGATTGTGTTTCTTCAGGGTGTCCAGCATGTGCGCCATCGTCAGACCCGTGTCCACGATATCCTCGACAATGATGACAGGACGGTTCGTAACATCCACGCTCAAGCCCATAATCTCGCGAATCTCGCCCGTCGTCGACACACCCTGATACGAAGCCAGGCGCACGAAGGAAATTTCGCAGGGGATGGTGATTTCGCGCAACAAATCGGCAGCAAAGACAAACGACCCATTCAGCACAGCCAGAAACACAGGCTCCTGTCCGGCATAGTCGCGATTAATCTCCGCAGCAACGCGTTTCACTTCCGATAAAATCTTCTCCTGAGGGATGGATACGGCAAACGTCTTATCCTTAACTTGAATCTTATTGCTCATAACATAACAATACTAATTTCCTGCAAAGATAATGAAAATTCATCTATTTATCAATTTTTAATTTTTAATTTTTACTTTTTAATTTAATTATCCTTAACTTTGTAGCATGAAACTAAAAATCGTGGACATTAAGGTTGCAGATATGCGGGAATTGTGGCGTCCGCGTCCTGCCGATGGGCACAAGGGGACATTCGGGCACGCCCTTCTTGTGGCAGGCAGCAAAGGAATGGCAGGAGCTGCCGTTCTGGCGGCCGAAGCATGTCTGCGCAGCGGCATTGGCAAGCTGTCCGTGCAGACGCCCGACGACAACCGCATCATCCTGCAAATCTCCGTACCCGAAGCCATATTGGGCAGCCAGTCGCCCGACCTGTACGATGCTGTGGGAATCGGTCCGGGCATAGGTATCGACAGCGAACTCGTCCGTCTTTACCTGACCTCGGTGAAACGCCCTATGGTGCTGGATGCCGATGCACTGAACGTGCTGGCACAGGATGCCGACCTGCAGGCACTCATTCCCCCACACAGCATCCTCACCCCCCATCCGGGTGAGGCGGGTAGGCTCATCGGCAGCAGTCAGTTAGATGAGGTTGCCCGATATGCCCAAGAACGGCAGGTGTTCATCGTCTTGAAAGGACACCCGACACATGTCTGCATGCCAGACGGCACCATCATCCGAATGCCAGTTGGAAACTCGGGGATGGCCACAGCCGGCAGCGGCGATGTGCTTACCGGACTCATTACGGGCCTCGTGGCACAAGGTTACACACCACGCGAGGCTGCCCTGCTGGGTGTGTGGCTACACGGTGCGGCAGGCGATGCTGCAGCCCGCGAAATGGGCGAAGCCAGCATGTTGGCCCGCGACATCATCCGGCACCTTCCCGATGCCTTCAATGAATTAAAAAGTAAAAAGTAAAAATGTAAAAACGAAATATATGAAACGAATCGTACTTCTCATCCTCATTTTCAATTTTCAATTTTCAATTTAGCAAAGGCCCAAACCGAGGTCAGCAACTTCGTACCTGGCTCCACCATCGACGGAGTCAACTATTTCCTGCCCCAAACGGCACTGCGCATAACGGTCGTTGCCGAGAAAAGTGTCACCACACCTGGCGACCTGAACAAATACGCCTTCCGCTACCTGCGTTTGCAGGATGTGCCCACAGAATCCAAGACTTCGTGGAAAATCAAAAAAATCGACGTAGAACCCTATGGTGTGCCCGACAAATCGAAGGCATATAACATAAAACTGAAGAGCAAGACGGTAGCCCCGCTGGTATCCCTCACCCACGACGGAATCCTGCTTTCCATCAACACCGAAGCCGAGGAAAGCATACTGCCCGCACTGCCCCAGGGCATCCCTGCGCCACAGCCGCTGAATCCCAAGCAGTATATGAACCAGGAAATCCTGTCGGCAGGCAGTTCCGCCAAGATGGCAGAGCTCTGCGCCCAGGAAATCTACGACATGCGCGACAGCCGAAACGCCCTGATTCGTGGCGAAGCCGACAATACGCCCAAGGACGGCGAACAGTTGAAACTGATGCTCACCCAACTCGACACCCAGACACAGGCCCTGGAACAGCTGTTTGCAGGACACACCGAAACCAGCACCGAAGTCTTCAGCTTCAACTACGTGCCCCAGCAGGAAACGGAACGCGACGTACTGTTCCGCTTCTCCCAGTTCTCGGGCGTTGTGGACAGAGACGACCTTTCGGGTCAGCCCATATACATCAGCATTCAGAACATGGGCAATCTGCCCCCCAAACAGGAAGACTACGAAGCCCTCAAGAAGAAAGCCAAGATGGTGCAGGGCATATACTATAATGTACCCGCACGCGAGGCCATCACCATCTTCGACATCAACCAAACCCTGCTAAAGGCCGAATGCAACATGGGACAGTTTGGCTACACGGAAATCCTGAGCGACATCCTCTTCAACAAAAAGACCACCACCCGTGTCACCTTCTACCAGGACAACGGTGCCATCAAGAAACTTGAACAGTAAGAAAACTCAAATAAATTTGGTTTTTCGCTCGATTTGCACTATCTTTGAGTTTCCTCGAGCCTCCAAGATAGGCGGCATCTCGGAAAAACTCAAATAAATTTGGTTTTTCGCTCGATTTGCACTATCTTTGCAGCCGTTTTGAGAAATGTTGCTGCTTTAGCTCAGTGGTAGAGCGCATCCTTGGTAAGGATGAGGTCCCGAGTTCAACTCTCGGAAGCAGCTCACAAACAAAAGGCGCCATCCCCACCGGATAGC
>JAFZWQ010000033.1 GCA_017617235.1 Bacteroidaceae bacterium
AATAGTGATTTAGTGATTTTGAAGTTTAGTGATTTCTTGCTCCACGTTGTTACGCAAGCGACTGAGTCGATTACTTGCTCCACGTTGTTACGCAAGCGACTGAGTCGATTACTTGCTCCTCTCCGCGACGCAAGCGAGCAGAGCTCGAGCGAGGGATTTAGAGATTACCTTAGCCGTTAGCCATTAGCCCAACGCTAGGTGCGGAGCGATAGTATCGCTAGGCGGGTAGCGTTGTAACGCTCGGGCGGTAGCGTTGGGACGCGGTAAAATTCAACTTATTTTAGGGGTAGAGACACACAGGGTGTCAAGAGTGTCACGTGTCAAGAGTGTCATTAAGCATTTTGAAAGGGTGTTCAAATCCATAAAAGATATTATATAATATTATATAATATTCTTTTATGAAGTAATTTCGTGTACGAATTTGTTAATGACACTCATGACACTTGACACTTATGACACTTTTTAATGTCTTTTCCTGATTTTGGTTGACAGTTTTTGTTCTTTTTCCTGATGTGGTTGACAATCTTTTTCCTGAACAAGTTGACACTTTACTGGAATCGTTGACAACTGCGAATTTGTGGTGCAGTTTCTTGCGAATGTGGGGAAACACCCCATTCCATCGAGGATTTTACCATGCGGCGGTGGGATAACTTTTATACCAACGGTATAAAAATGATGTTTTTTGGCTAACAATATAGGCGCTGTTCCATTGGGGTGGAGTGGCGCCTTTTGTATGTTTTTGAGAATAATGGAAGAAAAAAAGTGGTATAAACTGCGTTTATTTGACGAAAAAGAATTAACTTTGCGACCAGTTTTTAAGATAAAAGGATAAAGCACAAATGGGAGGTTTTTTCGGGACGGTATCCATGCGGCCTTGTCGGGCTGACCTTTTTTACGGTACGGATTACCAGTCGCACATGGGTACAAAACGTGGCGGTATGGTAACGCTGAGTGAAGAGGGTGAGTTCTTCCGCAGTATTCACAACTTGGAAAGTTCGTATTTCAGGACTCGTTTTGAGGACGAGTTGGAGAAATTCAAAGGCAATGCCGGTATAGGCGTAATCAGCGATACCGATGCCCAGCCAATGCTGATGAACAGTCACTTGGGACGTTTCGCCCTGGTGACGGTAGCCAAGATAAACAATCAGGAGGAGCTCTGTCAGAAGTTGCTTGCCGAGGGACTGCACCTGAGTGAATTCTCGTCAGGAAAGATTAACCCCACAGAACTTGTTGCCTTATTAATAATAAAAGGTAAGGACTTTGTTACGGGTATCGAGAATGTCTTCGACCATATCAAGGGTTCCTGCTCGATGCTCCTGCTCACGGAAAATGGCATTATTGCTGCCCGCGACTCCTGGGGACGTACACCGATTGTGGTGGGTCAGAAAGAGGGCGCTATGGCCGTTGCCAGCGAGAATACTGCCTTCCCCAATCTGGATTTCGAAACGAAATACTTCGTTGGTCCGGGCGAGATTGTCCGTATCACCGCCGATAAGATGGAGCAGCTGCGCCGCCCCAACAAGCGCATGCAGATTTGTTCGTTCCTCTGGGTTTACTACGGATTCCCCACCAGCTGCTACGAAGGCAGAAACGTGGAATGGGTTCGTAACGAATGCGGCAGACGCATGGGCGAGGAGGACAAGACGGAGGTGGACTGCGCTTGCGGCATTCCCGACAGCGGTATAGGTATGGCCGTCGGATATGCAGTAGGACACAAATGTCCCTATACCCGAGCAATCAACAAGTACACACCCACGTGGCCCAGAAGCTTTACCCCCAGCAATCAGGAGATGCGTAACCTGGTGGCGAAGATGAAGCTTATCCCCAATACGGCCATTCTGCGCGGCAAGCGTGTGCTTTTCTGCGACGACAGCATCGTGCGTGGCACACAGCTTAGGGACAACACGAAAGTTTTCCACGAACTGGGCGCCAAGGAGGTGCACATGCGTATTGCCTGTCCGCCGCTGGTTCATGGCTGTAAGTTCCTAAACTTCAGTGCCAGCAAAAGCGACCTGGAACTGATAACCCGCAGAATCATCAAGGATTTCGAGGGGGACGAGAACAAGAACCTGGAGGCTTACACGCGTACGGACAGTCCTGAGTACAAACGAATGGTGGAGGAGATTGCCAAGCGGCTGAACCTCGATTCATTGAGGTTCAACAAGCTGGAAACGCTGATCGAGGCCATTGGTCTTCCCAAGGACCAGATTTGTACGCACTGCTTCGATGGTTCCTCTGCCTTCACGCTCGAGGAAATCAATTCGCAGGATTCCCTTTTTAACGACTAACGACAAAAGGCTAAGGGCGAAAGACTAAACCTCTAAACCTCTAAACCTCTAAACTTCCAAACCTCTAAACCACCAACTTGATAGCCTCGGCATCGACGGTGGCGGTGAGGACGGAACCCGGCAGGGGAGCGTTGTCGCTCATGAGGAGCTCGCAGATGGGGTCTTCGAGCAACGTCTGCAAGGCGCGCTTCAGGGGACGAGCGCCGTACTGTACGTCGTACCCCTTCTTCGCCAGCAGGGCCTTTGCCTCTTCCGTCAGTTCCAGGGTGAATCCCATCTCTGCAATGCGTTTCACCAGCGGCTTTACCTCGATGTCCACAATGCGTTTGATGCTCTCTTCCGACAGCTGGTCGAAATAGATGATGTCGTCCAGACGGTTCAGGAACTCTGGGGCGAATTGCTTGGTGATGCTCTTCTTGATGACACCACGCGCGTATTCCTTGTCCTGGGCAACGTCGTGGGGCGTGCTGAATCCGATGCCCTGTCCGAAGTCCTTCAGCTGGCGTGTGCCTGAGTTCGAGGTCATGATGACTACCGTATTGCGGAAATCGATGGTGGCTCCGTTGCCGTCCGTCAGTCGACCTTCGTCCATCACCTGCAACAGGATGTTGAACACATCGGGGTGTGCCTTTTCTATCTCGTCGAGCAGCACGATGGAGTAGGGCTGACGGCGCACGCGTTCGGTCAGCTGTCCGCCTTCCTCGTAACCCACGTAGCCCGGAGGTGCACCCACCATGCGGCTGACGGTGTGCTTCTCGCCGTATTCGCTCATGTCGATGCGAATCAGGGCTTTCTCGCTGCCAAACAGTTCCTCAGCCAGTTTCTTGGTCAGATAGGTCTTACCCACACCTGTAGGTCCTACGAACATAAAGGTTCCGATGGGCTTCTTGGGGTCTTTCAGTCCGATGCGGCTGCGCTGAATGGCGCGTACCAGTTTGCCTATGGCTTCGTCCTGTCCGATGACCTCTGCCTGCAACGTCGGTCCCAGGTTGCGCAGTTGGGCGTTCTCCTCCTGTCCGATGCGCTGAACGGGTATGCCTGTAATCATGGACACTACGCGGGCAATGTCCTCTTCGTCCACCGTCTGGCGTTCGTCCTTCAGTGTGGCTTCCCATTCCTTTTTCTTCTGTTCCAGCGCCTGTGCCAGCACCTTCTGCTGGTCGCGGTATTCGCTGGCCATTTGGAAGTTCTCGGCCTTGATGGCCATCTGCTTCATGTCCTCCAGTTGGGTCATCTGTCGTTCCATGAACTCCACGTCCTTCGAAACGGGCACGTTCATGATGTGGCAACGGCTGCCAGCCTCGTCCATCGCGTCGATGGCCTTATCGGGGAAGGCTCTGTCGCTCACGTAACGTTCCGTCAGCCGCACGCAGGCCTGCAGGGCTTCGTCGGTATAGGTGACGTTGTGGTGCTCCTCGTAGCGCCCCTTCAGGTTCTCGAGGATTTGCAGCGTCTCGTCGGCAGTGGTGGGTTGCACCATCACCTTCTGGAAACGGCGTTCCAGCGCTCCGTCCTTCTCGATGGATTTACGGTATTCGTCGATGGTGGTGGCACCGATACATTGTATCTCGCCACGCGACAGGGCGGGTTTCAGCATGTTGGCGGCATCCATTGTGCCTGCTGCCGAACCGGCACCTATGATGGTGTGTATCTCGTCGATGAAGATGATGACTTCGGGGTGTTTCTGCAGTTCCAGGATGATGGCACGGATGCGCTCTTCGAACTGTCCGCGATACTTTGTTCCTGCTACCACAGCTCCCAGGTCGAGGACAATCAGTCGTTTGTCCCACAGGGCGCGCGAAATGCGGTGCTCCACAATGCGCTGGGCCAATCCCTCCACGATGGCGCTCTTGCCCACACCGGGCTCACCAATCAGGATGGGGTTGTTCTTCTTGCGACGGCTCAGGATTTGTGCCACGCGTTCGATTTCCCTTTCGCGTCCCACCACGGGGTCGAGCAGGTGTTCCGATGCCGCGTGCGTCAGGTCGGTACCGAATTTGTCCAGTACGGGTGTCTGTGAACCGGGTTGGTCGGATGGGGCAGTGGTAACCATCTCTTCGCCCTCTTCCTCGTCGTCTTCCTCGTCTTCGGTGTATCCGTAGCTGGCGTTGGTATCGGGTTGCAGGTTCAGGGCCTGTGCCAAACGCCGGTAGTTGATGTTCTGTTCGGCCAGCGCCTGCGATGCTTCGTTGCTCTCTTCGCGCAGCAGGGCCAGCAGGATGTGTATCACATCAATCATCTCGCTGTGGGTAAGCATGGATTCCAGCACGCTCAGTCGCATGATGCGGTTGGCGGTATTGTCCAACGGCATATCGTCGGCTGTAAAGGGCTTGTCGCCACTTTGTTCGCGTGCCACCCGTTCCATTTCGGAACGCAGGCGCTCGATGTCGGCATTCATGCTTGCCAACATTTCCATGGCGGGTCCTCGTCCCTGGCGTATGATACCCAGCATCAGGTGAGCGGGTGTCACTTTGTCATTATAGAGTCGGAGTGCCTCTTCGCGGCTCAGCGAGAGCATCATGGTCACTTCCGGAGAAAAACGCTTGCTTATCATCATATCATTAAACGTATATAAAAATCGCCATACAAACCACGTGCCAATTATGGCATAACCTTATTTTTCTTGCTTTTTTTGATGATGATGTGTGGGAAAAAGCGTATATTTGGGGCGTGAAAACAATAAAATGCGCATGAAAACAAGATTTTTTACCTTATTAATAAGCATTTTTGCCTGTCTGGGACTATGCTCGTCGCAGGCATCTGCCGCCTCTATAGAGGATGGCGTCTATTACATTACCTGTTCCTCGATGAATGATGAAGGTTATCTGGGATTGGGCGCCTATCATGATGTTGACCCCTACATCTATTATGTATCTGGCGGACAGAACATTACGAAGGATGGTTATTGGGTAATCACGAACACCGGTTCGGGTTACACCTTCCGTAATCAGGAATCGGGTCAGCTGTTGGTTTATACCACAGACCGTGTGGACCTGTACTACAAGAACATGACGCTGGCTGACGAATCCCTGGGCGACTATTCGGAATACTGGAACTTGATAGAAAATTACGACGGCACGTTCAGCGTGCAGAGTGTGGCGAATACCGCTCACTACTGGAATCTGCGTAGTGGCACGGGTCTGCTGGGCACCTATACCAGCAGCGCCGGAAGCAGCAACAACGAGCATTTCACGTTCCACTTGAAGGGCGATGACCCAGGTATCGACCCGGGTGACGACCCAGGTGATGACCCAACCCCACAGCCTGCTGTTACGCACCTGACGTTCCCCAGCGCACTGCATGTCTATCTGACCGATGGTCGCATCGAGGCCTATCCCCTGGAATATGTAACGAAGTACAGCGTGCAGGGAGGAAAACTGGTCATCGAGACCAACCTGGGGCAGAACTACAGCTACAACATGTCCGAGGTGGCCACGTACAGCGAACAGGCTCCCACGGATTTCCCCACCTTCGAATCGTTCAAGTTCAATAACAAGTTCAACGACCAGCTCTTTACCGATGCCGAGGGTGAATTTGTGGGCGACACCGTATATGTGACTATTGCTGCCATCGGTAAGCGTCTGACGCCCTCGTTCAAATTGGCCGATGGCGAGAATATCGTGGTCTATGTCGATAACGTGCTGCAGACGAGTAAGGAGACACGCCTGCGTTTCGACAAGGACATCTACTATGTAGTGACCCGTCCGGGCATCACGATGCTGCTGCCCCAGAGCGATATGAAAGGCAGTTACAGCATGCAGCCCTACGGTAGGGTGGTGCGCGTACATGTCGACTGGCTCACGGATCGTGCCGAAGTGCCCACCATCTACATTAATACAGCCGACGGACAGTCCATTACCAGCAAGACGGAATACAAGGATGCCACCATCGTCATCGACGGACATGGCATCTTCCCCTCGATGGACGAGACACCCATGCAGATTCGCGGACGCGGAAACAGCAGCTGGGGATGGTCCAAGAAACCCTACCGACTGAAGTTCGAGGAGAAAGTGAAACCCCTGGGTATGACCAAGGGTAAGTCGTGGGTGCTGCTGGCTAACGGTATCGGCGGTTCGATGTTGACGAATGCCGTCGGCATGAAGGCTGCCAACCAGATGGGCGCAGCGGGTGCCAACCACATTGTGCCCGTGGACATCTACCTGAACGGCGAATATCGCGGCAGTTACAACTTCACGGAGAAGGTCGGTTTCTCGAACAACAGCATCGACATCGACGACGAAACGGTGGCAGCTATGCTGGAACTGGACTCGTACTACGACGAGCCCGAGGGACAGAAGTTCCGCACCGAACCCTACGGACTGCCAATCAACATCAAGGAACCCGAATTCGACGAAGGGACAACGACGCTGACGCTGGAACAGATAGAGGCGGATTTCAACAAGTTCATGTCCACCCTGTATCGTGGCGGCGACATCTCGAAGTATGTGGATATCGAGCAGCTGGTGCGTTTCATGATGGTGGACGAACTCACCTTGAACTACGAGTTCTACCACCCGAAGAGTACCTTCTGCTATAAGGAGAGCTACGAGAGCGATACGTGCAAGTACATCTTCGGCCCCGTATGGGACCTCGACTGGGGATTCGGCTACGAACAGAGCAGATCCTATTTCAGGGATAGAGCTACCGATAACTACTGGATAGACAATCCCAATATGGAGGTGGTGCAGTTCATCCGCGACCTGCGTTACAAGTACGAGCCCATGAACGAGGTCTATAAGACCCTGTGGAAGAAGTTCTTGGACAACGACCTGCAGGAACTGATGGAATACTGCCAGGATTACTACGATTTCGCCAAGAACTCCTTCGATGCAAACCGCACCAAATGGGGCGACCATACCGACTACAAGCAGCAGGCCGTTCAGGCTGCCGAATGGTTGCAGGCACGTACCCAGCAGGTTTACGACGACATCATCAACAATGTTCGTCCGGATATTTCTCCTGTTGAGCCCGTCGATTTTGCCAACGACAAATTGTACACCCTGCGCTGCCGTCGCGGCTCGCTGGTGCTGAATGCCGCCCACACGGGCTTGGATGTGGGTCAGGTTCGTACCGATGCACCTGAGGAGGACGGTCAGTTCGCCATCATCAACATTGCAGGTCAAAACTACCTCTACAGTCCCGTCACCAAGCAGTATCTGAATTACAGGAACAATGGTACATGGGTTAGCGAACTGGGAACACCCATCACCTTCGACAATTCAAAGGCCGACGGCGAATATCAATACATGATGTCCGTCACCAACGACTGGGGACAGACACTCTACTTCAACAACAGCAGCACGCGACTTGTCATCAATTCGTGGAATACTGCCGACGATGGCAACCGCTGGCTCATCGAGGAAGTGGACGACTTCGACCCGACAGAGGCGCTGGATCTGGCTCGCGGCTCGCTGATTGCCGTCACCAACCGCTATCTGTTCGAGGGTAAAGTAGTGGGCGAGGAAACCATAGAGGTTCCCTATGGCGCTGTGCCTCCCGAACCGTCGTCCCAGTGGTCTTCGTCTTTAGTCGAGTTGACGGAGCCGGATGACATGCCGTATGAAATTACCGACGACGTTACGCTGGATTACACCGTCGAGTGGACTGGTCCCTTCCAGTTCTCGAAGAGCGTCGACAAAGCTCATTGGTACAACATGACCATTCGTGGTGACTACTTCGTCAGCAAGCAATCCGAGGAACCCTATTATCCTGGCGAGGTGGCAGACGACGACCTCTTCCTTACGCCCGAATTCCAGTGGGCCTTTGGCGGAGACCCCTATCATTTGGTGGTTTACAACCGTTCGACGGGCTTCGACGAGAGCCTGACTCCTGAAGGTGAGTATGGCGTCATGCGTCCGGGTCAGTATGCGTGGGATTTGCTGCCCAACATGGATGGTTTCGTTCTGCACATGGCCGGCAGCGCTTACTCTTGTCTCAACCAGTTTGGCGGTGTAGGCGGTCCTCTGAAGTTCTGGCACGATGGGAACAGCCCGTACGACAATGGTTCCACCTTCCGTGTCTATGATGCACCGGATGAACTGATTACCATTATGGCAGACAACCTGACGATGACCTATGGCGATACAGTTCCCCAGCTCACCTACACCTACTCGGGTGGCGAGCTCATCGGTACACCCAAGCTCACGACCACAGCCACACAGCGCTCTGCTGTTGGCGTATATCCCATCAAGGTAGAGGCTGGTGGTGTTCAAAACGGTCGTCTCGAGTTTGTTGACGGAACACTCACCATCACTCAGGCTCCGCTCAGCGTAAGTGTTCGCGATGTGGCCATTACGGAGGGCGAGGCGATACCCGATTTCCAACTCCTGTATTCTGGATGGCGCAACGGCGATACGGAAGCTTCTGCCTTCAGCGAGAAACCTAAGGCCACCACTACGGCTACCGCTTCGTCGCAGCCTGGCACATATCCCATCACCGTCAGCAGTGGTAAGGCACAGAACTACAGTCTTTCTTATACCGCTGGTACACTCACCATCCTGAAGCGCGACATCTTCCTGGCAACCTACAAGGTGCTGTTCGATGATGAGGTCGTAGCCACCGCTACTGCACAGGTTCCCAGCGGCGACGCTTTGCCCGCACCACCTGCAGAACTGTCGAACAAGTTCATCAGCCTGCAGCCCTACGGACAGTTGCCGCAAACCGTAACCGAGAACGTAACCGTCTATTACACAGCTGTATGGAGCGGTCCCTTCCAGTTCTCGACGAAGGTGGAAGATGCCCTGTGGTACAACATGACCATCCGCAACGACTATTACGTTGGCTATCAGGACGAGGAACCTTATTATCCCAGCAAGGTCAGCACAGAGGCACTTGCCGACAGAGCCTATCATTGGGCCTTTGGCGGTAATCCCTACAAGGTGCTGGTTTACAATCGTCTGAGCAACTTCGACAAGACGCTGACCCGCGATGGCGAGAATGCTGTCATGCGTGCCGGTAAATATGCTTGGGACCTGCTGCCCAATGACGAAGGTTTCGTGCTCCGTGTTCCCGGAACCGCCAGCACCTGCATCAACCAGTTTGGCGGCAACGAAGGTCCCCTGCAGTTCTGGGACAGCAAGAATAGTCTCACCGACGACGGCTCCACCTTCCACGTATTCGAGGCCACAGCCGACGGCATTGTTGAAATGGCAAATGACCAATGGCAAAAGGCAAATGCTGCGGTGTATGACCTCAGTGGTCGCAAAGTCAGAAATTCTGTGCCCTCAGGCTCCTCTCCGTCCTCCGTACTCAAGAAGGGAATCTACATCATCAACGGACGTCGCGTCCTCATCAAATAACGCGCCCCCTCCCCACAAGGACTTCCCCTCCCTCCACGACGGGATTCCCCCTCACACCACAAAGGGACTTCCCCCTCCCCACACAAAAGGCGACCCTCCCCGGTCGCCTTTTCCTTTCCCTTCGTCCCAACGCTCCTTGCCCTCCGTCGCCATAAGAGGTATGGCTCCCCTCATCGGGCCGCAGTGACATTCGGTCACTACTCTAAAGACCCTCTTCGCCTAACGTCTTTTCCCAGAGCGCGAGGTAGCGACGGGCAATGTGGAGGGGATCGTGGTGCCGACGGATGTATTCGATGCTGTCGCGACTGAGTTGGTCGATGGCTTCGGGATGCAATAGCAGGCGGTTGCGAATCTGCTGGACAACATCGTCCTCGGTGGGCTGTACATTGATGATGGGTCGCAACTCGTCCTCACCCATTATTTGGTAGTGCTCGGGTTCTGCTCCGCCCACGACAACGAGTCCTTGCGACATAGCCTGCAGGGCGTTCATTGCAGGGGTGTAGGAGTATAGTTGGTCGAGCAGAACGTGGCTGTCGTTAAGCATCTGGCAATATTGCTGGAAGGGGACATTTTCTGCACAGACGATTTCCATGCGGTCGGGGAATTCGGCCTTAAGGCGACGAAGGGCGCTGAGCATGATGTCGGTGCCTTTGTATTCGCTGCGGCTACGCTGAATGCCGATGA
Organism: Bacteroidaceae bacterium; assembly: GCA_017617235.1. Classification (GTDB taxonomy): domain Bacteria; phylum Bacteroidota; class Bacteroidia; order Bacteroidales; family Bacteroidaceae; genus Physcousia. Next base: position 10,271 of record JAFZWQ010000033.1, read on the forward strand.
AAAACCTTAGTTTTGAGTTCCGAGTCCCGAGTTCCGAGTTCTGAGTTTCGAGGGTCGAATTAGAAGCAGGAATCGGAATAGGGAAGGGGATGAAATGGAGTTTGTCTGCATAGTGGGTCTGGCAGCAACGATAATTCTCGTATAGGCTGGCCACGATGCCGTCGCAATCGTCGGCAATTCGGTCGAACAACTCGCCCTTGGGCCCTAGCCAGTTCTCTTCCATTTCCTGAGTAAAGGCGTTGTGGCGGCGTTGACCGAAGAGGTAGAAGTCGCTATAGCGGAAGGTGTCGGGTTTCAGTCCTTCCTCGACCCAGGGTTTGTCGATGCCGAAGGAACCCAAGAACATCCGTCCGTTTTGACGGCGTAACTGCTGGTAGTAGGGCAGGATGCGATGGGGACGCAGGTTGAGGAACACGGGATTGATGAGTTGCACCACATCGTAGCCGCGTAGGCGGGGCAGGGTGCGACGAATGTCGAGGAGATAGCGCAACGTGTCCCAACGGCCCAAGGAACGACGTCGCAGGTCGATGTCACGCTGATAGTTCTTCCAACCGTCACCATCGCTTACCACCGTAACCTGATGCCCCAGGGCGCGAAGCCCTTCGGCCAGCGTCCAGTGGACATTGCTGTAGTCCCCAACGAGCAGTATCTTCATCGGATAACCGTCTTCTTGCCGTTTTGGATGTAGATTCCCTTCGGGAGCACAGAGGAGACTTTGCGACCACTGATGTCGTAAATGGCACCATTTGCCTTTTGCCATTGGTCATTTGCCATTTCAGCAATGCCATCGGGCAGCGGCTCTACGTATTGCCACAGCAGGCCGAAGTCGTCGGCACTCCACCACGAACTTCCGCTGCTGGCCCGTGCCTGTAAGGTGATGCGCAGGGTTTCGCCCGGACGAACGACTACAGCAGGTGCTTCCAAAAGCAGCCAGCCGTTCTTGTATGGACTACCATCGCCGCTGACGTTACCGATGGGGGTGATGGTGCTTGTCTGGCTTACAGGTTCCTCTGTGTCAGGTGTGAACACGCTGGCTGTGAGCGAGATAGATTCGTTGGTGCTGCCTCGCACAAGGGCTTTTACTTGGTAACTGCCTTCGGGCAGGTAGGTGATGTCTTGGGACATGGTGCCGGTGAAGGCGCTGCTCTTCCACAGGTTCCAATAGGCGTTCGACGAAACTCCGTCGCTACCTTCACCCTTGTTCGTCTCGCAGTTCTCGACGGTCCAGCCATAGGTGTCCTCTCGTTGGCAACTGGGGTTGATGACGTAGGCCGAAGCATCGATGCCGTTTACGAAGAAATGCTCGCGAGCAAACTTCTCGGCTCCCTGGCGTGCAGCCATGAATTGTGCGTGACTATCTTCTGAAAGGTCGCCTGTGCGGATGAGTTTGAACTCGTCGGCTCCGGCCCAGCGGGCACTCATCTGACCCAGGTTCTTCACACCGATGCGCAAATGTCCGTCCAGAACCACAATGCCGGATAGGGTAGTGCGGCGTTCGTAGTCGATTTGGCTGTCCTCGGTGACAGGTGCCAGATACTGGACATCGTCGGTCTGGGCATAGAGCACTACGGCACCGTTCACCTGTGCACCTTCCACATTGTCGGCGGTGTTGAAGACAGCTGCCGACAGTTCATAGACACCCTGGGGCAGGTCGTCGATATCCTGATAATAGTCGAACTGCATGCCCTCGGCTGTCTTGCTCCATACCTCGAGATAGGTATCGCCTGTACTCTTCGTGTAGCCGTTGGCCGCACTGCGCTGGCAGTTCCATCCGGGCACCTCGTCCTTGCTGTCGACCTGGATGTTGGGGTTCTGCACATATCCCAGTGTGACGGGGATGCTGGTTGTCTCGTCGCCAACGGTACGCTTGATGTAAACGCGCAGTTGGCAGTTGTCGATGTCGAAGTCGGCAAGGGCAAATTCGTATTTCAACGTTTCGTTGTCGAACTTGTAACGCTCCTCTTCCGTGTAGTAATCCTCCCACTGGCTCGTCTGGCTGTTGTACTTCTGCACAGTCATTATGTCCGTCATGTCGCCGTTGGGGTTATCGATGGTCACTGCCAACTTCTGCTTGGCATCGTTGACTACAGCCTTCATGGTGGGTGTCTTCAGCGAGGGCGTCCAGAACGTGGGCACCTTGGTGTACTTGGAGTTGTAGGCAAAGGTGGAACGGTGGTCGCGATAAACCTGTCCGGCAGGTGTCAGTCCCTTCGAGGGATTGTTATCGTAGAACATATAGGTTTCCCATTTGTCCTCCAGATACACGGCATAGCGCTCAATCCAGGGGCACTCCTCAACCTTCTGCAGCAACACCTGCATGTATTTGCGATGCTGTTCGTAGCTTGTGATGTTGTTGGTATTCCACGATGCGCTGATGTTGAACTCGCTAATCCACAATGGTCTGCCCGTATTGGTCCATACGCTCTTGCACTTCGTATTGCAGTACCAGTCGGCATACGCTGTTTCGTTCATGCCTGCCAGATCCCAATAGGAATGCGTCACTCCAAAGTCGCAGCGCGAAGCCATGTTGTCCACATTCTGGAAGAAGTTGGTCAGGTAACCCAGGTCTGTGGGCTGTGGCGAGCCGATGCGGGCACCGCTGGGCAGGAACTTATTGTTGAAGGTGTAGGCCGTCCATTCGTCTGTGGTGCCTCCGCACGAGCAGTCGGTGTGCTGTTCCGAGTGTTCGGGCTCGTTCAGCGAGAGCGAGGCTGTGTTGGTCTTGCTGACGACATCGTCGGCACTGGGCCAGTAGCGATGCTGCAGGCAGGGCACATACTCGTAGTCCGTAGCCGTACTGTAACCCGCACTCCACGTCCAGAACCAGGTGGCTCTCAGCTTATCTATGCCGCTGGTACCATTCTTGTTTCCCATGCCCTTCTTGCTCAGGTAGGGCCAAGGCTTGATGTACACCGAACTTACGCGTTTCGAGAGGGCTACCGGCAGTTCTACGGTCAGGTCGGCATGGTCGGCCACAAACACGCGGCTATATCCGTTGTCACTGGTTTCGCTGGCCAACGTTGCCATATATCCTCGGCGCAGGGTGAAACTTGTCATCGTGTTTGCACGTTTGCTTAGGGTCGTGTGCTTACCCACGGTCAGGGTGAATGTGCCTGCGGTTCCTTCACAAGTCATGATGGTCTTCGGCTTGGGGATTACCACCGCACCGTTCAGGAATATCTCGACGCGGCAGTTCGAACCGTTCTTGGCCGTCTTTCCGTTAATCTTTACATACTTCAGGTAATTGTTGATGACCGTACTGGGCAAGATGTTGTCGATGACGAGCCACGTGCTGTCGCTTCCCAGATTGATGGTCGAGCTACCACTGATGGGTGTCGTATTTGCCGTCACGTGGATGTCTATGGCATCCGAACGGTCGATGTTGACATTCTTCATCAGTGCATAGTCTATCTCCTTTACTCCCTGTGCGTTAGTGTACTCTTCGGAAACGTATGCTGCACGAGCTTCGTTCCAGTTGTTGCCCACAACGGGAATGGCCGACCATTGCGAATGACTGCCTTTGGGCTTGTCGTAGAATACGGAGACGTATGTTGTACCCAGATTCGCACCGTCCACACCCAGGTAGCTGTTACCTTTCTTACAGATGAGGTACGAGTACGTGCCTTCCTCCACCTTCCACAGGAAACGTGCATCAGTGGAACGGTTCTGCTCGAATACTACAGAGTAGGAACTCGAACTGCTGGCAGCCAGATACTTTTTGCTGCTCTTCTGTCGCAACAACACATAGCCGCTGGTGCCGCTCTCCTCGGCTACGAAGATGTAGCTGTCGGCATCGCTGACGGTGCCGTAGGCCGATATGGCAGGTGCGTTTCCCTCCTCGTTCGAACCCAGCAGTTTTTCGTAGATATTCAGCCAAAGATAGTACTCGGTATTGGACTTCAATGTGGCAGCTTGCATGCTCAGCATGCCCAGCATGGCAAATAGAATAAGGAAAGATTTTTTCATAATTTAAGGTGTTTTGCGCTCAAAGATACGAAATAATTTTCAATTATTGGTGAAAATATTGTACCTTTGCACGATTTTATGGAGAAAAGAGAACCAGATGACAGTTACCGCCATGTGTTGAAATACACCGGTGTGTTTGGCGGAGTACAAGGATTGAAAATCTTTGTAACGCTGTTACGTAATAAGTTAGCTTCCTCTTTGCTGGGCAAAGTGGGCATGGGCGTGAACGGTATTTTCCTGAATATCGGCGAGATTATGAACTCGTGGACGAATTTCGGAATTCCGTTCTATGCTGTGCAGCGCATCTCGGAAATCTATGAGGAAGGTACGGAGGACGATTTGCGACGCTTTGTGGGTGTCATCCGCACGTGGAGCGTTTGGTCGGCCTTGCTGGGTGGCATGTTGTGTTTCTTCCTGGCTTCTTGGCTCAACGGACACTATTTCCCCGCTGGCGAACAGCATACGCTGGAAATCATGCTGCTTTCGGTCTTCGTTGCCTCCATGCCCATCGAGGCTGTGGAATGTTCCCTGCTGAAGGGTTTGCGACAGTTGCGCACGGTGGCCTTCATCGAGGTGATGGCAGCCCTTTCCACCTTCGCGTTAACGATACCTCTTTATTTCTTCTTTGGCCTGAAGGGTATTGTCGCTTCGCTGGTGCTGTGCGGTTGGGCTGTGGCCATCATCCATCTGATATTCTCGACACGTCTCTATTCCTATCGCGTAAAGCTGTTCTCGAGGACCACGCTGCGCGAGGGCTGGCCGCTGATTCGCATCGGTTTGCCCTATGTGCTGGCAGCTGTGGCAGGAGCCATGACAACTGGCGAGGTGTTCAGCTACCTCAGCGATACGGGTCAGGTGGGTCTGTACCGTGCTGGCTATGGACTGATGGTTACCTATGCAGGAATGGTGTTTGTGGCAGTCGAGGCGGATTACTTCCCCCGACTCTCCAGTGTTAACCACGACCAGAAGCGAATGAACCACACCATCAATCAGCAAATCGATGTTTGCGTCCTGTTGATGGCTCCGATACTGATTGTGCTGGTGTTGGCTATGCCCTGGATAATCCGACTGCTGTGGACCAACGAGTTCCTGCCCGTAGGAACCATGGCCATCTGTGCCGTTTTCTATATGTTCTTCAAGGCTGTTGCTACACCGATAGGCTATACGTCGCTGGCCAAAGGCGATTCGTGGCTCTACCTGATTATGGAGTGCATATACGACGTGATGTTTGTACTGATGTTGCGCTACGGCTATGCACGAATGGGGCTGACGGGTGCCGGCATTGCCCTGTCTGTTGCCGCTCTGTTCGACCTGATAATGATTGGCACGGTGTACGGACTGCGCTATCATCTGTACATGCGTCGGCGTACGCTTTTCCTGATTCTTCCGCAGGCCGTTCTGCTCGCAGCGGCTGTGGCTGCCTGCCTGTGGCTGAGTCCGGTGTACAAGTACCTGGTGGGTTCGCTGGCATTGCTGCTGTCCCTTGTGTTCTCTCTGCGCCTGCTGTCGAACGAGATGTCCTCGCTTCCCACCTTCCTTTCTTCCCGCCTTTCCCGCTTTTTAAAATCCTCGAAATAATGGATGCTCCGCTCGTCTCGGTTCTGATGGCTGTATATAATGCCGAAGCGTGGCTCGATGTGGCCTTGCAGTCGTTGCTGGGACAGTCGCTTCAGGACATAGAGATAGTGGCAGTGGACGATGCTTCCACCGACCGTTCGCTCGAGTTGCTGCAACGTGTGGCTTCCCGTGATTCGCGTCTGCGGGTATTTTCCCAGACCGAGAACCGTGGACAGGCCGTAGCACGCAATGTGGCCCTCTCGCATGCACGTGGAGAATACATAGGTATGGTAGATGCCGACGACTGGCTGTCGCCCGATGCCTTGGAGCGCGCTGTGGACGTGTTCCGCCATCATCCGCAAACGGACAGCGTGGTATTCCGGCTGGTGCTGCACCACGACGAAGACGGACGGGACGAGGATTTTGCCGGCTGTCGGGATATGGATGTGGCGACCGTACTGACGGGTGAAGAGGCTTTCCGCCTGTCGCTCGACTGGACACTGCATGGACTGTACCTGGTGCGTCGCGAACTGCATCTGCACTATCCCTTCGACGACAGCTGTCGCCTTTACAGCGACGACAATACCACCCGTCTGCACTATCTGCACAGTCGCGAGGTGCGTTTCTGTACGGGTGTCTATTTCTATCGCCAGCATCCGTCCAGTGCGACTTCAGCAATCACTCCCCGTCGTTTCCTGTACATGCAGGCCAACCTTGGCATGAAGCGGTTGCTGGAACAGGAGGCGGTTCCGACAGCGGTGCTAAACCAGTACGAACAACACCGTTGGCACAACTATCTGGGCCTGTTGTGGCTGTATTTCGCCCATCGGCACCAGTTCACAAAAGACGAGCGAAACCAGATTCTGCACCAGTTCCGCTCGGTATATGGGACGTTCTCCCGTAAATCTCCTTTCTTCTTGATGTTTGCTGCGCAATGGCTGCGCTGGCGCACGAAGGCTTGGCGTTAGTTGACGACGTTCTGCGGATGCCCTTCAACAAAGGCCTGCAGGTTGTCCGTAGCCGTGCGTATGAGTCGTTGGCGTGCCTCGCGACTGGCCCATCCGATGTGTGGGGTCAGGTAACAGCGTGGAGCCGACAGCAGTGGACATGTGGACTGTGGCGGCTCTTGGCAAAGCACGTCGGCACAATAGGCTGCCAACCTGCCTTCCTGTAGGGCCTGTGCAACGGCCTCCTTGTCCACCAACGGTCCGCGTCCTGTGTTGATGAGTATGGCTGTGGGCTTCATCTGCCGCAGGCTAGTGGCATTCATCAGGTTCCGTGTCTCGTCCGTCAGTGGGCAGTGCAGGGACACCACATCGGCTTGTTGCAGGGCTTCGTACCATTCGGCTTTCTCGATTCCTGCAGGCAGGTCGTCGCGATGGGTAACGGCCAGCACACGCATGCCGAAGGCCTGGGCTATCTGTGCCACCTGTGTGCCGATATTGCCCATGCCGCGAATGGCGAATGTCTTTCCGGCAAGTTCTTTCAGCGGGGTGTCCATCCACAGAAAATCGGGGCTTTGTGTCCATCGTCCTTTGCTGTTTTCCTCTGTGTAGTGTGCCACGCTGTTGGTTACGTTCAACAGGTGTGCAAAGACCAGTTGAGCCACCGATGGGGTGCTGTAGGCGGGAATGTTGGTAACGACGATGCCCTGTTGGCGTGCGGCCGCTGTGTCCACCACATTGTATCCGGTTGCCAGCACACCGATGTATCGCAGACGGGGCAGTGCCGCCAGCACCTCTTTGTCCAGTACCACCTTGTTGGTGAGCACGGCATCGGCTTCCCGACAACGCTCGATGGTCTGCTGGGCAGCTGTGCGTTCGTAAACCGTAACGTGGCAGTTGGGCAGTGCCTCCAGCGGTTGCCAGCCGAGGTCGGTCTGCGTGACGGAGAATCCGTCGAGAATAACGATATTCATGGATGCTATTCTATAAAATTGACTTCGGGATGCAGGTCGATGCCGAAACGTTCCTTTACATCGCGACATACGGCTTGGCAAAGGGCTACGATGTCGGCTCCCGTTGCACCGCCGCGGTTCACCAGCACCAGTGCCTGACGGTCGTGAACGGCAGCAGGCCCCAGGGCTTTGCCCTTCCATCCGCATTGTTCTATCATCCAGCCGGCAGGAATCTTCACGTGGTCCTCGTCGACTTCATAGTGGGGCATGGCGGGATATTGTTTCAGCAATTCTTCGAACTGTTCGCGTGGCACCACGGGGTTCATGAAGAAACTGCCGGCATTGCCCTGCACCTGCGGGTCGGGCAGTTTGGCTCTGCGGATGTCTATGATGACCTGTCGCAGCTGTTGAGCCGTCAGAGTGTCCACGGAAATGTGCTGCCGCTCCAGTTCTGCGCGTATGCCTCCGTATTCCAGTTTGGGTTTGAAGATTGTCGACAGCCGGAAGGTGACATAGAGCACGGCCCACTTCCCTCGATATTCGGGGGTTTTGAAGATGCTGTGCCGATAGCTGTAGTCGCATCCGGCATTGAAGAAGATGTGGTGTCTGCCGTTTGTCAGGTTCACGCACTCCACCGAATCTATATAGTCCTTGGCTTCTACACCGTATGCACCGATGTTCTGCACGGCCGATGCTCCCACTTCGCCGGGGATGAGCGACAGGTTCTCGAGCCCGTAGTATCCGTGTTCCAGGGTGTAGGCCACGAAATCGTCCCACACCATGCCTGCGCCCACGCGCAACCTTTCTGTTCCCTTCAACTTCCTCTCAAAGGGGTGGGTAAACGCTTTTTCTATCGTCTGTATGTTGCAGTGCAGCACCGTACCCTCGTAGTCGCCCATAAACAGCAGGTTGCTGCCGCTGCCGATGTGCAGCAGTGGGGTAGTGCCGATTACGTACGACAAGTCGTCTATCGTGTCGTATTCGAGGAAACGCCGGCACTTGACATCGATGCCGAAGGTGTTGTGCCCGAGCAGGGAGTAGTTTTCTTCAATTCTCATAGGATACCAGTTGCCAATGTTCGCCCTCGCGGTTGAAGGTAAAGATGTCGAGCATGCCGTTGGAAATGCCGCATTGCAGCAGATAGATGCGATGGGGGTTGGGGAATGTCTGTCCGAAGTCGATGTTTATGAACGACCGTCCAGGCATTTCCGGACGGAATGCAGGCCATTGGTCGCGGTCTATGGTTCCCTCCATCTCCTCTTCCTCGTCGCCGGTGTCCATGGCGAACTTCAGTCGTTTGGCCACGCTCTCCAGTTGGAACACCGAGTCGGTGGAAAACTTCTCGTAGAAGGTCAGGAACTCGCGCATTGGCGACTCGAATTCCGTGTGTGCACGGTTCGACAGATACCAGCGTCCGTCGTTGCGGTCGAAGGCATAGTTTGTCATCTGCTGCGCTTCCAGGTCGATATTCTGGAGGTCGATGTGCTGCAGTGCGCTGTCGTTCTGCAGGACGTTCGTCTGTTCCAGGTCGCCCAGAATCAGGGTGAAGTAATCGTTTCCGGGCAAGAGGAACTCGCTTCGGAACTCCTTGCCGCTGCGGATGGTGCGCGTCGAGCCGTCCATCTCTGTTACCGGCAACGGGAACCGTATTCTGTCGGCCTGGAAACGTGTGTTGTGTATAAATGCAAAGATAAAGTCGTTGAAAACTTCGTTCGATTCTTCCTTCAAAACCAGTCCTTCATCCTCTTCCTGAAAGAAAAACGCAGAATCGTTTTCCAACGAATCTGCAATCTCCAGCGAATCGGCCTCGTTTTCATCGTTTCCTGTCAGTTTGTGACTGCAGGCCACCCATGCTGGCAATGCCAGACACAGGATTAAAAACCATCGTATTTTACCTTTCATTATAATGAATCTGCAGAAAAGTTGTGCAAAGGTACTAAATAAATTGAAAATTGGAAATTGAAAATTGAAAATTATTTTGTACTTTTGCGCTGCAAATAGAAATTTTGTTATGATAGAGAAGATTCAAAAGCTGATAGAAGAGGTAAATGCACTGCAAGCCAAGAATGCCGAGGAGGTAGAGGCCCTGCGCATCAAGTACCTGAGTAAGAAGGGCGAATTGAACGCCCTGATGAACGATTTCCGTACCGTTCCTGCCGAGATGAAGAAAGAGGTGGGTATGCGACTCAACGAGCTGAAGTCGTTGGCCCTCGACAAGATAAACAGCCTGCGCGATGCCGTTCAGGTAGCCGATGTGGCAGGCGACGACATCGACCTCACCCGTACACCCTATCCCGTTCGTCTGGGAGCCCGTCACCCGCTGACACTCGTCAAGAACGAAATCGTAGACATCTTCTCCCGCCTGGGCTTCACCCTGGCCGAGGGACCAGAGGTCGAGGACGATTGGCACGTGTACAGTTCCATGAACTTTGCCGACGACCATCCAGCCCGCGACATGCAGGATACCTTCTTCGTCGAGGCTCATCCCGACATCATCCTGCGCAGCCACACCAGCAGCGTACAGGCACGCGTCATGGAGCGCCAGCAGCCCCCCATCCGCGTCATCTGCCCGGGCCGTGTCTATCGCAACGAGGCCATCAGCGCCCGTGCCCACTGCTTCTTCCACCAGGTCGAAGGCCTGTATGTCGATAAGAACGTATCCTTTGCCGACCTCAAGCAGGTACTGCTGCTCTTCGCCCAGGAAATGTTCGGCACAGACACCCAAATCCGTCTGCGTCCCTCCTATTTCCCCTTCACGGAACCCTCGGCCGAGATGGACGTCTCCTGTACCATCTGCGGCGGCAAGGGCTGCTCGATGTGTAAGGGTGCCGGCTGGCTCGAGATTCTGGGCTGCGGAATGGTTGACCCCGCCGTGCTCGAGGCCAATGGCATCGACAGCAGCGTTTACACCGGCTACGCCTTCGGTATGGGCATCGAACGCATCGCCAACCTCAAGTACCAGGTAAAGGATCTGCGCCTGTTCAGCGAGAACGACGTACGCTTTCTCGATGAGTTCGAAAGTGCATAGACAATAGCCCCAATTGATATTTGTCAAGAAAAAAGCGCATCTCTGCAGAAAGGGATGCGCTTTCTTTGTCAATTTCGTAAAACCCCTTACCTTTGCACCATCTAATTAGATGTTAGTTTTTAAGGTAAGTTAAGATTGTTTTCATGATTCAGCAGCCTGGCGTCGCGATGACGACAGGCTGCTTCTTTTTTTATCGCACGAATTCTTGGGGAAGGAGGTTTGTGGTTACCGGAGACGAGAAAGTCGGGACAGAATAAGTTCTTCGTATCTGCTTTTCATCTCTTCGCCGAGGAACGAATCGTGTATGAGTGTCTGCCACTTGGGGAGTGCCTTTTGAAGGGCATCGACGAGTCGCAGTATCACGTTCTCCTCCAATCCTATGGTCTTTGCCGCATTCAGGAAGTCTTCCAAGCGCAGTTTTGTCTTTCGTCCGGACAGCGGAAGTGCCAGTTCCTCCTTGTCCCCGGGATTGGCGATGGCCACGTTCAGGAGGTCATAAGCTGGAGCCAGTTGATAATCAACGGAGGGACGGTAGAGCGAAAAGTTCTTCAGATGCATGTCGTTATTGCCCGTAACAAAGCAGAAAAGCAGTAACTGCATGTAGTTCGTCAGGTCAAGCTTCGGGGTGTTGCAGAACTGAACGATGGTCTTTGCAATCTGCTCGTGCGAACCTTTGTACTTATATTCCGTGGGATGCAACGTCAGCTGGCACATATCCTCCATGTCAATCTTCTCTCCATGGGGAGTGCGGTCAATTCGCTTAGTAATGTATCCCAAACGTCCGTCCGCCAGCCGGATTAGGCTGTGAGGCACAACACTTATCTTTGCCGCCTCGGCCAGATGCATCGTCAAGTCCTCATTCTCTGGCAACTGCGGATAGTTTTCGGTCTGTGGCTTGAAGATATAATCGCCCCAAAGGCCCACGATGGTCAGTCGGCTACATCCCTCATGTCTGCTGAGGTTCAGCGACAGTTTGGGCTGCACACCTGTCAATGATGTCTGGGCACGAATTACCTGCTCGGCCAGTCGGTCTAGGTCCTCATGCCGGTATTCCAGCAAGGGTACTTCGCGTGTTCCGAAAAACTTTCGAGCGCAACCAGGGTGAAAGTCCTTCTGACCCTCTTCCAATTCTTTGTAACAATACAGACATTTACACATGGTCGTCTCCTTCCTTGTTTATGGGCACAACGCTGACAGAACCTATACATTCCTTACAACACAACAGCAATAGCGACATGCGGTTGAGGATGCTGATGTCGGTGTTGCGAAGCGCCACATCGAGCAGCCATCCCTCTGGTATCAGTCCATCGAAAAATGGGAACAATACGGGACTCGTGAATGCTTCCGCCTGTAACGGGAGCGTCAGGCTCACAGGCTGTGCATCCTGCCGCGCGAGATATGCCTCGTCATAACAGAAAGTATACTCTCCCCCGTCTTCAGTCAGCATGCCTGCAAAGATGCCCTTCCGATATATTTCTGCCCGTCTCATGCCTTCCTGATAGCTGAAAGTTCGTAATTGAACAGGTCGAGGAGCTGGTTCACCTTGTCCATCCTTAGCGACGGCTTTCCCTGCTCCAGATTGCGCACGAAGCAAAGACCGACTCCCGACTTCATGGCCAAGTCCTCTTGTGTGAGTCCGTATTCCTTGCGTAAACCCTTCACAACTTCCGATAATTTTGTTCTTTCCATACCTAAATTATATCATATCGAATGCAAAATTACGAAAAGTTTTCAATATTATATCATTTCGAATATAATTTTTTGATTTGGACGGTGTTTTATATGCGTTCGAATATAGTATAAACGAAAAAAGGCGGCCCCGTTACGAGGTCGCCTTCTTGTGTTAGGAGTAAGTAGGTTGTTAGCTAAATGGATGAAAAAACGAAAAACATATACCTATATACCTTGGGAGGGCTGCATGTCCGATGAATAAAGCGTTGTAGGCACGGTATATGTTACAAAACATGTACCTATGATGTACCTTAATATATAACTTTATGTTCCAAGGACTCATTAAATCTTTTGGTGTCAGGTCTTTATATCTATAAGGGCAAAAAGGTTTCAGATTTTGCAGATAATTTATAGCGAAAAACTTGCAAACGGAACAAATTTTTCGTATCTTTGAGATAAATCTCGAAGATACTTCATCTCGGCAAAAAAAATAAGTAAATTTATTTTGTTTTGCGCTCGATTTTTCGTATCTTTGCAGGTGAATTAAGGAATTGGACGGAAGAGTTAGCATCAAGGAAGAGTTAAATCAAATTTTTCTCGAACCTAGGATGTAAGATTTAAGAAATTTGTGGGTCTTGCCTCACCCTTGCTGTGTGTATACAGCTTGCTCCAACCTACCATAAGGGAAGGGGTATGGGTTAGAGGTTTCAGGTTCCAAGTTTCAGGTTTCAAGTTCAAGAGTTCAATAGTTGAAGAATAGGATAGAAGGAAGAGACAGAAAGAAGAGAAAAACATTAACCAAAAAATTTAACACATTTATGAAAAATGAATTGATTTTGAACGGAGAGGCAATGAATGCCTCCCAAGAGGGACTGCTCGAAGCTGAGTCGTTCCTGAGTGAGAATTATCTTTTCCGTCGCAACGTGCTGAACGGGAAAATCGAGTTTGCAACCAAAGAGGAAGGCGAGGACGAGCCGCAGTTCCGAACGCTGACGCCGCAGGCGCTGAACAGCATCGTCCTGAGGGCCAAGCGCGAGGACATCTGCGAGGGTTCCAATCCCAAGTCGGACATTCAGGAGTACATCGACTCCGAGGAGGTGCCTACCTTCAGTCCCATCAGGCATTTCCTGGACAACCTGCCCGCATGGAACGGACACAACCACGTGGCTGCGCTGTTCAACCGCATTCCTGGAGTCACCAGCGAACAGCTGGCGTTCCTCTGCATCTGGTTCCGTTCGGCTGTTGCCCACTGGGAGCAGCTGGACTTGCTGCACGGAAACGAGTGTGTGCCCACCCTGATTGGTTCGCAGGGCTGCGGAAAGACGACGTTCATCCGACGTATGCTGCCCCCAGAACTGCGCCAGTACTATCTGGATCACCTGAACCTTTCGAACAAGTTCGACAAGGAGATGGCGCTGACGAACAACCTGCTGGTGAACCTCGATGAGCTGGATGCCATCCGTCCCAGCCAGCATGCCGCCCTGAAGCAGACGCTGTCGAAGAGCAAGGTAAACGGGCGCCCCATCTACAGGGCCTCGCAGGAGGACCGTGCGCGCTACGCCTCGTTTGTGGCAACGACGAACAACCAGCATCCCCTGACGGATGCAACGGGCAGCCGTCGATACATTTGCATCCGGATTCCAGACGGCCAGTATATAGATAATGTAGGGGACATCGACTATGGACAGCTGTATGCCCAGGTGATATACGAGTTGCACGAGCAGCAGGCGCCTTACTGGTTCAACAACCAGGAAGTGGCCCGCATCCAGCAGTTGAACATCGAGTTCACACAGAAGAAAGACATTTCGGAGATGATTCCCACCTGTTTCCGCAAGCCTAAGGAAGGAGAGGCATCACAGACAATGAATTGTCAACAAATGCTCGAGATTATTCGCACAGAATATCCCTCGTTGGTGATAAACAGGAGTGCCAAAGTGCATCTGGGATTGGCACTGAAAGAATTGGGTTATGAATACACTCATCGCGGCAACGTCCCGTTCTATAAAGCAGTGCCGATTAAGGCAGCCTAAGAAGGTATATGTAGAGGTATATGTTAGGTAAATGTTGTACAGACATATACCTCTTCTCTTTCCCTTTATTTATCGGTTCTATAAGCCAGTTGAGGTATATGGGTATATGTTTTTGAAAAAAAAGCTAACGGCAAAAGGGGTTTCAGCAGAGCGACGCATCGTTTTGCTTGACACACAATTGTGTGACAAGGGGAGCGACGTGTCGTTTCGAGCGGAGCGACGCATCGTTAGGCGCCTAGCATTGTAACGCTCCGTCGGTAGGGATGGGACGCTAAACCTTATCATTTTGTCACCAAAATCCACAAATTTTCGAACATCCTGAAAAAAGTTAAAAAATGTTTGCGCAGTATAAAAATGAATTCCCTATATTTGCAGTAATTTATATTACTAATCTTAAAACTACGTATCATGGAAAAGATTAAATTATGCATGACAAAGTTTTTGTCACTCATTGACAGTGGTAAATTTTTCACCCGACCCATGCGTTGGCTGTATGTCTTTTTTGCAATCCTCTCCTTGGTTCCTACTGTGGTTGTTCTGTATTTCCTGTACGACAAAGGTGTGGAAGGCGTTCTTGGGTACTTGAGTGGCTGGGCTAAGTTCTCCGGCTACCTATTCTGTATTATCTTTGCCCTGTATGTCATCGTTGCAGGCGTGCTGATGATGTATTACTGGATGGACCGTGGTCGTAAGGTGACGCTGATTGTCAACGAGGGCGACCAGATAGTGGCTATGCCTGTCTGGTCCCACCTGGTGCAGAGTCTCATGGAGTCTTTCGGTGTCTATATTTGTCTTGTCCCCCCGATTGGTGCGGTCTTGTTTTATGTCTGGGGACTCATCTCGGGCTTCCAACTTGTGAACGGCAGCTTTGATTTTGAGGATTACGTGAAGACACTGTTCATAGGCATCGCGCTGTTGGCCCTCGTTGTCTTTGTATGCTTCCTGTTGAGCTATATCATCATTCTGATTGCACACTATATCGGTGAGAGCATCCGTGTCCGTGCTCAGATTGCCAACGACGTGCGTGATTTGGGCGACATCCATCGTGCCGCAACAATTCTGCGCGAGGCTGAGGAAGCTGCTGCCGAGCCCGAGGCAAAGGAGTAGGGATGTGTGACAACGTGTTCTATTAACATATTCAAGAGGAAATTATTATGACATTGATAGATTTAAAGCCTGTCAGGCGATGTGGGACGTGTTTCCACCTGCTACCTGCAGAGATGAAGAACTGTCCGTACTGTCATGGTGACGTCAAGGCAAGGCCATCAGCGCGTGTCGTGGTTCCTCAGGCCGACGAGGCAGTGAAATTCCAGATGAAGCCCCTCGCGTGATGATTATGCGTTAAAAGCCGTTCAGGACGATCTGAAAGAAAAGAACACCACGCTATACGAATTTATCGAGCGTGTAGAGCAGGCTTCCGGCCGCACTATTATCCAACGCGGCTTTTAGTCAGCATCACCGTATACCCTAATCGCCGCCCCTGTGAATATGTGCAGGGGCGGTTTCTTCTTTCTGTGGGCCACAACTACAAATCCTGCATCACCCAGCAAAAAAAATCCAAAAAACTTCCGTCTTTTCCAACAATTCCCTATATTTGCAGCACCATTGAAAAGCGGTTTAACGATAATAAAATAGAAAAGGATGTACAACAGAGCATATACGCCCGAGAGGATTTCGGAGCTCGGGGAGAACGAGATTTTTGTGTTTGGCAGTAACCTGTCGGGGTCGCACGGCGGTGGGGCAGCATGGCTGGCCTACAAGCGCTTTGGTGCTATTTGGGGGCAGGGTGTAGGTCTGCAGGGACAGAGCTACGGCATCCCCACGATGCATGGCGGGGTGGATGTCATCCGACCCTATGTGGACGAATTCATCGCCTTTGCCAAACAGCATCCCGAACTGACGTTCCTGGTTACGAAAATCGGTTGCGGCATTGCCGGCTTTTCTGTCAACGAAATAGCCCCGCTTTTCGGCGAGGCTATTGACGTGGAGAACATTATCCTTCCCCAAGAATTCGTAGAACTTCTGACTCGTTAGCGCACGAGAACCTTGGTGCGGTTCACGACGTAGATGCCGCGACGCACGGGTATGGTGGCGGAGGATTCGAGCCAGTCGGCAAAGAGGGTCTTGCCACCCAGGTCGGCAACGACTACGCGCTGGGGCTTGCCCACGTGGATGTGGATGCATCCGAGTCCGCCACGGACATCCAGCGTGGGCTGGGCCGTGAAGGTGGGTGTGCAGATGCCGTCGGGGTCTTCGCCCTGGTCCAGGATGAGTTGTTTGTACTGCAGGATGAACTTGCCCACAGCCACGCATCTCTTGTCGGTCATGTTGGCGATGAGGCCCAGGCTGACGGTGGTGGTGTCGTCGAGCATGAAGGTCACGGACTGGCTCTCGCTCAGGGGCGAGGAGGCCAGGGCATCGGTCTCGAGGTCGGCCGTCAGTGGCAACTCGTCGGCAGCGGCAGCGGCAATATAGGTGCCGTCGGTCAGCCAGTTGTAGTGATAGTCGTCGCCATCGCGGTCGGCAGTGAAGGTGTATTGTCCGCCGGGCAGCGTTACGGTCTGGTAAATCATCAGGTCGCGGATGTCGCTTTCGAATCCGGAGTAGGTATCCTCGAGGGTCAGGTACATGTTCTTTTCCGCATCGACGTGCCACTCAGTGAGGATGTTGCCGTTCTTAACGGTGTTCTTCTGGCGCCAGGGCGATGTGGTGTTGTTCATGAGCAGTTTCAGGTAGCGGCTGCTGTTGGCGGGGTTCACCGTGCCCGAACCTGTCTTGAACGGATGTTTGTAGTTGCGGAGGTAGGTGGAGGTGACGTCGATGCTGGTGCCGCGGGTGTTCAGGCAGAAGATGCCCAGGCTGTTGTCCCAAGCATCGCCGTCGGGACCGAAGTTCTGGCGTTTGCCCGTGAATCCGTGACCCGTGCGGTCGATGACGTCGCCACCGCTCTGGTTAAAGTCGTAGTAGAGCAGCAGTGTCTCGTCCTCGGCAGGATTCTCGATGGGGCTGTTGGCCAGTTCTGTGAACTTCTTATCCGAGACAACCTTGTTCCAGATGCGCAACTCGTCGATGATGCCGTTGAAGGGGCTTTCGGAACCGCCGATGGTGAAGTTGTCGAAGGCGGGTACGGTGGTGCCCACACGTGCAGTGCCCAGCTTGACACCATCGCGGTAGAAGGTGACGGTGCCGGATTTATAGGTGACGCCGTAGTGGTGCCATTCGTCCCAGATGACGGTGCCTGCCGGACTGGCTCCGCTCTTGTCCTTGGCATCGATGGCGATTTCGCCCGTGGGCTTCACCCAGAGCTGCAGGCTTTCGGCATTGTCGCCCATGTGGAAGGCGTTGTCCGTGACGCGACCGGGATACATCCACCAGTCGATGGTGAAGTTCTTGACTTCCTCGGTGCCGAAGGGCGATGCGGTGGTTACCAGGTCGTCCTCGCCGTCGAAGTGCAGGCCTGTCTGTCCGTCGGCATTGCACACGACAACGGCCTTGCGGCGCGTCAGCTGGTCGCTGCCCTTGGCGTTAGACACACGCAGGGTTACATCGTAAACACCGGGTTCGGGGATGCTGACTTTCTTGTTCTGACCGTTGTAGCGGTAGATGTCGAGGTTGCTGCTGAGGTCCCATGTCCACTGGTCGGGAGTGAACTTCGAGGCGTCGAAGAGCTGGATGGGCTGACCCTTCACGACAATGTTGTTCTGGATGTCGAAACCGGCCTTGGGGGCTACGGCATCCACGCTGACGGTCTTCGTGGTGGAGACGCTGCCCTCGCTGTTGATGGCGGTAAGCCGGATGGTGTAGGTGCCCGTAGCGTTGAAGGTGGCTCCGGCATTCACCGTCTTGACAACGGGAATTTCTGCACCCTCGATTTCCCACTCGTACGAAGCGGCTTCGATGGGGGTGGAGGTATTTACGAAAGTGATGTGCTGACCGGCACCAATGTCACCCGTGGGAACGGTGAAGTCCACCGTAGGCAGTGTGGCGGGAGATACGTCAACAGAGTCCGTCTTTTCGGCAACATCGCCATACAGGCTGGTGGTTTGCAGCTTGATGGCCTGACGACCGGGCTGGGTGAAGACGACAACGGGGCTGACGGTGCCCTGCATTTCGGGCTGGTCTGTTCCCGTGAAACTCCAGTTGCGCAGGGCGGTGTTCATGTCGCTCTGGTCGGTGATGACAAAGGGCTTGCCCACGGTGGCTGTGGTGGCACAGGTGAATTTTGCCGACGAGCCTGCCGTAAGCGGGTTCTTGTCGTTGCCCAGGGCGTAGGATTCCTGTGCGAAACCGCTGGGGTTGATGACCTCGGCGTCGCTGTTGCCGCAGCCGTCGATGAGGTAGGTCGTGCCGTCCGTTTCGCGCGTGTTCATCTTATAACTGTGCAGCAGGTCGGCATAGAGCGTGGGGTTGGCAATATCCTTCTGGTACGAGGCCTTGACCTCCGATGCCGAGAGGGCGCGGTTCCAGAAGCGCAACTCGTCGATGTAGCCGTTCCAGGGCGAATCATAGACTTTCTTGTAGTCGGTCTTGGTGCCCTCGGTTTCGCCAATGAGCAGGCGTGCCGGGCCTTTTATGCCGTGGTGGTTGTAGTTATTGTTCCAGTTGAGCTTGCTGGTGCCGTTTATGTACAGACGGGTGTTGATGCCGTCCACCACGATGGCGATATGACGGAAAGCACCCGTGCGCAGACCGGAGCTGACGCTGGTGTACGAGCCGCCGTCCTGTCCCAGTTCGATGTTGTTGGTCTTCGTAATCTTAAAGAAGAAGGCGGTGGTGTCGGCCTTGATGCGGAATCCAAAGTCCTCGTTCTGGGGACTTTCGTTCATCCAGAGCCAGAATTCCAGGGTGAAGCTCTCCGTGGTGCGTTCAATCAGGGTGGGGATGAGGAGTTTCGTACCGTTTTGCAACAGTGCGATGGGGTTCTGCAGGTTGGTATCGGGCGTGATGTTGGCAGCCACAGGGGTCGATTGCTTGCTCTCGATATCGTAGTCGCCCACACGATAGACAGCGCTGACGGTATAGCTGCCAGTGGGTTCAACAGCGGCAGAGAGGGTTCCTGAAGGCTGGTTGCCACAGAGGTCGCCATTGTGGTAGATGTTGTACGAAACGGGTTCGTAGCGACTGCCCGTCGGAGCGTCCCAGGTGAGGCGTCCGTCGGCAATGGCCAGGTTGCGGGGTTCGGGCACATTGTCGCCGAATACGGTGGCCGTGAGTTGTGTCTTCTTGCCGCCACTGGGCACTTCTATGGTTTCGGGGATGTCGAAGGGAACCTCCACACCGTCGCGGTCCAACGTGTAGTCGATGATGCTGGCTTCGTAGATATGGCCGCTACCCACGCCCCACGAACGGGTCTCCACCCAGAAGAAGTACTTCAGGGGACGCGAAAGGTCGAAACTGCTGGTCAGGTCCGTCAGGTCGTAGCCGAATTCCATGGGTTCGGTATGTAGTTCGCCATCGGCCCAGCGTCCCAGCATGGGGATTTCGGGGGCAGGATTCGTCTTGCCGCGATTGCCGTCGCCACAGTATTCGAAATGCGTCAGTGCCGTGTAGGCCTCGGGCTTCTTGGCGTCCAAATTCTGGGCCACACCGATGTAGAGGGCCATTTCCGAACGATGACTGAAATCCATCTTTACTTTCAGCGTGCGCAGAGGGCGATAGTCGCGGATGACATCGTAGTAGCCGGGGGTGAAACTGTTTTCCTTGGGCCAGCCTTTCACGCTGTTCGACTTCTCGTAGGGGCAGTAGATAAAGCCTTTGTCGGCATAGCCATCGCCCCACGAATTACAGATAATCCAACAGCCTACCTCGTTGTCGCCGTTGCTGTTGCAGG
The DNA here is from genome assembly GCA_017617235.1 of Bacteroidaceae bacterium. Lineage (GTDB taxonomy): Bacteria > Bacteroidota > Bacteroidia > Bacteroidales > Bacteroidaceae > Physcousia. Next base: position 30,250 of record JAFZWQ010000033.1, read on the forward strand.
TTTCGCCGATGATGCCGTTGCCGTCCAGGTCCACCTCGATGCGGTCGTCGTAGCCCACGATGGTCATGGCGTGGTTGTAGGTCTCGTTCCAGTCGGTGACGTATTTCATGCCCGTTACGCCGATGGCGTCGTTGGTGGCCGTCTTGGGGATGTTGCCCTCGAAGGGGCCTGCTGCCACACCGATGCCGCAGATGCCGCCCGATGCGTAGCTCTCGTCGCCGCAACGGTTCCACAGGTAGTTCTTCACCAGTTCGCGACCCTCCTCGGTGCCGCAGTTAAAGGGGAAGCTGTTGCCGCAGAGGATGCGGTTGTGCATGGTCGAGAACCAACTGTCGTAACCCTGCATCCATCCGCAGTCATCGTCCTGGTCGTCCTGTCCCGAACGGCCGTAGATGCGGCTGTAGGTGGTGCCTCCGTAAACGGCACAGCTGGCAATGCCCACGTTGCGACCCAGGCGGTCGTAGCCCGTTCCATCCGGTCCGTTGGTGTTCAACATCCAGGGGAAGTGGGTGGCGTAGCGACGTTCGTCGCTGTCGGCTGCCGTGAAGCGTGCCGTGTTGATTTGGTTGGTGAATTGGTAGTATATGCTGGAGGCCGCTCCGCACGAACCGCCACTCTGGTTGATGATGGGCGGGAAGGAAGGATTCAGCGCGTTGTTCAGGTGGTCGGGACGGTGTTTGCCCTCGGCAGCCTGTTGCTGTATGCGTGCCTTCATGGCCCTATAGGCCTTCATGTTGATGTTGGTGGGGGTGGGAGCCGGAATGTCGGGATATTTCTCCCTGTCCCATGTACCTGGCTGGGCTGTTGCCTGCAACAAAGTACCCAGTGCCATAACGGTCAGAAAAGTTCTTAAGTTCCTCATGATACTTACTGAATTTGACGTTTTATGGCAACAAATTTACATTTTTTTTCGATACATTGTTATTTTTCGTGCCCAAAAAATGCTTCTTGGGTCGCATTCCCGTGATGTATCGCTGTAAACAGCGAGCGATAGTCCGTGGGGGCTATCGCTCGACGTATGAAGTAAAAAGAAAGTGCAGAATTACCGGATGACAACTTTGCGTGTCTGGCCGTCGGCCTGGCGTACGATGTAGATGCCCGGGGTCGGCTTACCACTGACGGGGCGACCATTGAGGTCGTAGGTGCGAATCTGACCGGAAGTCTGTGAAACGACAACGGGTGCAATGCTGGTGGCAATGTTAATGCTCCAGGGGTTGGATGTTGCCGATTCGCCGTCGTCGTAGATTGCTGTTACGGTGAACTCGTCGCTCTTGGCTACTTTGCCGGCATTGTATGAGGTGTTATCGGCAGACAGTGTTGTCTCCAGTACACCGTTTTTATAGACATTGTAGCTGATGACAGTCATGGGAGCAATGGTGAATGTGATGTCGTCAATCATCAGCACGAAACCTTCGGCACTGGTGCAGTGCAGGGCAAAGTGCTTGGCGCCAGCGGGCAGTTGAGCCTCGTAGCGAGTCCACACCGTATTTTCAACCGTAAACTCTTTCTTGGCCACCTCGTAGGTGGTGGGGTCGAGGTTGTCCTCGGTGGTATAGAGCACCTCCATCGTTTCGGGGTAGTTAGCCTCGGTCTCATAACCTTCGGCCACACTGCCCTTATAACCTTTGGCATAGAAGGAAATGGTCTGTGCATCGCCGTTGAGGGTGGGGGAAATCATGTAGTCGTCGTTGGCTACCTGGTGGCCTCCCTCTTCACTGTCGTCGGGTATAGCCGAGTAGAAGGCTGCAAAGAACTGCTTGCCATTGAAGGGGCGGAACTGCTTGACGCTACCCGTCAGGTTGATGCCAGCCTCTTCGGGATTGAACACGATGAAGGCTTTCGGTGTGCTGGAATTGGGATAGCTGATGGCATCGTTCCATGAGTTGGGAGACTGGGTGTAGGCCTTATCGCCGTCCACCATGGTCCAGTCATTCATATTCTCGTAGGAGAAGGCTGCAAAGTTCTCAGCGCCTTCGGTTACGTGGCCTTGGGGGTCTTGCCATTCCAGTGAGACATGTCCGTTGGAGGTGTAGGTGCCTTGCAACGTGACGGTGGGCAGGGTCTTGCCATTCAGGATAATGATGGTTGCCACCTCGGTCTTGTTGTTGCGGAGCTCTTCGTCACCCTCGTTAACAACCTCGGCATAAAGACTCAGTTTGCCGCCACGGGCAGGAGCCGTGAAACGGAACTCCAGATTCTGGCTCTGTCCAGCTTCCAGGTTATCGACGGGCGAATTGTCGTCGTCGCGATCGAGGCTTCCCAGCAGGGTGCCGTCGGCATAGAAGTTCACCTTGTAGTTCTTGGCCAGTACTTTCTGGAGACCGATGTTCTTAACGTTCACCTTGACGATACCCGTTTCGCCCACCTTGAGTTGGGAGGGGCAGGAGGTGAGCACGATGCGCTGGTCGATATTCTTCTTTGTGAAACAGCCGTCGACATAGATACCCGTCAATTGCAGACCGCGCCAGCCTTCCCAGATGATATTGCCATTGGCATCGACCGTGGCCGAGGGACTCTTGTAGAGGTCGGCAATCTTGGTGGCAACACCCGTTTCGGTGCTGACTTCGAATAGACCGGTATCGCGGCCACCGTCCTTAACGGGCAGGGTGTTGTTGGTGCCGTCGGTGGCATTGCTCAGCTTGCCGTCGTTCACAAAACCAATCCAGTAGAGTTTGTCGTCGCGAAGGTCGAAGGTTGCCGACATCATGCGGTCCTGGCTCTTGAAGCCTACGTGACCGATGGTAGTCAGTTGGCCGTCTTCCTTATTGACGGAATAAACGTAACCGCTGGCATCGATGGCGTATAGCACGCCCTTTGAGTTGATGGCGATGCACTTGGGAGCACCGTAGATGATGCCCTCCTTGGAAATGTAATTAACCTCGAAGGTCTCCATGTCAATTGTTCCGAACTTGTAACTCGAACCATTGTAGAAGATGCCGTAAACAACATCGTTCAGCGGGTCGTAGGTCAGGTCGATGGGCTGTACCTTGATGGTTTTCAGATGCTGGTACTTGACATTGGTGTATGTCTTCTTGCCATCGCTGTCGACTCCCTCGTCCCACGTCCATTTGCGTACCTTGACGGTGTAGTTCTCGCTACCGTATTCACTGTCCATATTATCTTCCCAACCATCTTCGCCCATGTAGAACGAGTAGTAGGCGTCGCCCACGAATACTCCGCTGGCATTGCTGTAAAGGATGTGGTTGCGGATGGGGAAATCGTAGATTCCCACCGTGCCGTCGGCATTGTAGAGGGACATGAGACCATAGTTGCTCTGACTGCCGTCGCTGCCATTACCCACAGGGGTCTGGTGCCAGCCGATGTCGCTGCTATGGATGTCCTTGCCATAGTAGTACCAGTTGATGATGGAGCCGTTGATGATTACGGGCTCTTCGGCGATTGCCGGGAGTGCCAGTACTGCGGCCAGCACTCCTGAAAACAATTTCTTTAGATTCATGATAGTTATACCTTATTTAATTGATGTTTTTTTACCGTTCACGATGTATATCTGGCCTTTCTTCGGCTTTGCTACGCGCACACCGTCGAGGGTGTATACGGTACCGGTCAGACCCTTTTCAATCATCAGGATGCGGATGGCGTCGACTTCGCCCAATACGATGATGAGTTCACCGTCGTAGGGCACTGTGCCGATATTCTTCTCCGTGCTATCGTCGTCATTCTCCACTTTGAGGGTGTAGTTAAGTGCACTCTGATAGATATTGAGGCTGAATTGTCCATCGGCATCCGTCGTGGTGGAGTAGATTACCACCACACCGCCTGCTGTTGTTGCCGTTGCCGTTACTGAAGCGCCTTCTATGGGCTGATTGCTTCCGTCGACAACTTTACCGGCCAGCGTCTCATAGGCTCCGCTCTCGGCATTTATGGTGAAGTCCTGCTCGGCAGTTTTCACTGTGTAGTCGGTTTCGGGAACACTTAGTTCGACATAGGCCTTTACGGCACCCTCGGTAGCTGTGTACGGAGTGAAACTCAAGGTAAAGAACTGCATGCCGCTAGCCGAAATCGCTATCGTATCGCTTGTGGCTACAGCCTCGCCGTCGACGTAGAATGTAGCTACGGCCTGTTCAGCCTTACCCAGCAATTCCTTGACGGTAACCGAGATGTCGGTCTTGTTGTTTACAGTGGCCTCGGCTGGGATTCTGGCAGAGGCAATCATGATGTCGTGCTCGACCATGCTTTGTTTCCAGCCTACGAAGTTGTCCAAATAGATGTACTTGCCCGTAAAGCGTACATAGAAGTCTCCGGCAGCGGGAGCCGTGATAGCCTGTTCGCCCACGAGGCTTGCTATGTTGATTGCCGTCCAGTTCTGACGGTCGCTGGAAATCTCAACATTCAGTGTGTTGGCATCGTCGTTCTTCACAATCTCGAATGTCAGTACCTCGCCCTCGGTTGCTGTAAGGCGTGGAGTAGTCAGCGTGCTAGTCTCGTCGTAGCTGTAGATATAGTTGTCGTAGGATACACGCCAACTGCCGTCGTTTAGCCAGCCTGTAGGCATGTTGTCGTTGTCGAAGGTCTCCATCCAGGTCTCTTCGGCAATGGTACGACCTGTGAGATTTACTGTAAAGCTGGTGGGCTCTTCATTTACCATATAGGTAAATTCGAGCTGACCCTGCTTTTTGCCATACTGGCCCTCCTGGGGATTCAGGCTGACAACCACGGATGTGGACTCGCCAACAGCGATGGTCTTGGCCATATCCAAAATATTTGATTCGAAGTCTGCAGAGCATGAAGCACCACTGAATTGGAGCGTAGCATTGCCTTCGTTCTTAAGGATAAAGGTCTTGGTTACAGTAGTACGTGTGGTGCCGAAATCGATGGTGGCGTCGCGTTCGACAGCAGTCTCACCCTCGTAAAGGGCAAACTTCGGAGCTGCAGCCGTTACATTGATAGTGACAGCGGTTTCTGTTGTGAAAGCCTTTTCGCCTAGATAGGCCGCGGCCTTGAATACAAAGTCGCCACCCTCGCCAGCAGGAATATCCAGTGCAACGACAGTCAGTGTGGTGCTTTCACCGGCAGTCAAAGCATCGGTGGAAGTGATGGAACCGACCTCTGTATCGTTGAGCCATACCTTAGCGGTAACATTCTCAGCAGCAGAACCGGTGTTTTTGACTGTTATGTCGAAGCTTGCAGTGAATTTGTTGTTGTCGTTAGCTGTAACGGCTTCGCTCTCGCCCTCAGCCAGTTTGCGGGTGAAGGCGGTGACGGACAGGTCGTGGATGTGTGCCACCTTGACGCTGTACTTCTCGCTCTCGTCGGTCAGGCCGGATTCCGTAGTAACCTTGATGTAAGCCTCGTAGGTCGTCTCTGTTTCAGGAGCGGTGCCTGTGAGGGTGAGGGTTTGGATGTTGCCCTTTCCGACGGCAGGATCGGTGGTAGTCTCGGCAATCTTGTTATCACCGAAGTACAGGGTAGCTGTAAAGGTCTCGTCGGCACGCAGGGCTGCTACGTCGATGGTGGCACTAATGCATTCTGCAGGCACCAGGTCGGCTGTGGGGATATTGACATTCGCAAGGAAAATGTCGTGCTCGGGAACGTCTGTCTTGTGCCAACCCTTCAGGTCGTCGACTGAAGCGAAAGTTCCCACGAACTTCAGGTAGTAGGTTCCTACTTCCAGACCCTTCACTTCGAAGGTCTGGTACTCATTGGTCAGTTCCTCAGTGATGTCGGTATCGGTCCAGTTCTTGCGGTCGGTAGAGTAACTTACCACCAACTTCTTCGTGAAGGCGGAATTGCGTTTGGCCTCGTAGGTCAGAATCTCGTTGGCTTCTTTTATTTCCAGCTTTTCGGTAATGAAGACATTCTCTGCTGTCGATGTCTTTGCCTCGCCGTTGGCAAATGTCCATCCGTTGTTGTACCAGCCTTCGGGAGTACCCTCTGCGGTGAAGTCGGCAAAGAACGCCGTCTCATCGAAGGTCTTACCGGTAAAGTTCAAGGTCAGTGTACCCACACCATCTTCGGAGGTGATGGTCACGATGCCCGACTTGTCGGTGAAGGGTGCACCGTAGGGCAGGGTAACGGTGATTTCCTGAGTCTCGCCGGCTTCCAGCACAGCGGTAGCGGGGGATATGGAAACGTCGCCGCTTGCAGTAAACGTGGACTTAAGGGTAGCATTACCCGTGTTCTTTACCACATAGGTTACGGTGGCATCCTCGGAAGTCAGCGTTCCAAAGTCGTATGTGCTGCCGTTGGCTACGGACACGTCGTCTTTCGTCAGGGCAATCAACGGTGCAGTTGTAGGCATGAAGCCATATAGGTTGTCGATGAGTACACGCTGTCCCACAAATTCGAGAACAACGGTTCCTGCGGGAATGTCGGTTACCTCGAGTGATGTGAACTGGTTAGAAGTAATTTGTGCAGACAAATCCTTCTCTGTCCATGTTACAGAGCCATCGGTGCTATAACGGACACGCAAGGTGGGAACATCTGAGCTGTATTGACGTGCAGCGTCGAAGGTCAGCTTTTCTCCCTCGGTTACCAGCAACGGAGTGGTGCGGATGTTCTTTTCGACAGCAACACCAGCCGATGCGTAGTGGTTGCCGCCTTGACTGCTGACGGTCCATCCGCTTGTCCATGTCTCGGGCAATTGGTATTCTTCGAAGTCGACATACAGTTTTGAAGCGTCGCGGGTTTTTCCGCTCAAATTGGCAAATACACTGTCCTGGCTCTCTGCAGAGACAGCGAGTGTGGCACTGTGGCTGCCCAGATTTTCGAGATTGAATTTCTGGGTTATGGTGATGGTGGCCTGGGCGTTGGGCTCCAGTTCATCGTTGCCTTCGCCCGTAGTACCTGTCAAGGCTACCTCATAGTCGGCAGCACCGTCGCCTTTCAGTTCAGCCTTCAGACCCTTCAGGGTGGCCAAACCTTCGTTCTTCACGATGAAGGTCTTCTGCGTAGCTTCGGTCTGCATACCGAAGTCATAGTCGGCTATGTCGGAGGTCATCAAAGGCTCCAATACGGCCTTGAAGCCGTAGATTCGCTGGATGTAGGCATACTTGCCTGTGAATTTAATGTATTGTGCAGTTGTGGGGACGTCGGTAATCTCAATGGTGTACCAGGTGCTGGTTGACTTGAGTGTGGAAGCAATGTCTTGTGCTTCCGACCATGTTGTACCATCCTCGGAATAACTGTAGGTCAGGATTGTCTTGTTGTAATACGATGTAACATCGCCCGAAGCCGAGATGATAAGTTTCTCGCCTTCCGATACATTGAGCTTAACTGACACCAGATCGTTGCTGCTGCTACCAGATGCAATGTATCCGTTGGTGTTGGCCGTAATGGTCCAGTTATTTGCAGTCCAGCCAGCGGGAAGGGTCGCATTTTCCGTGGCGAAGTTTACGTACATCTTTTCCTCATTCATTACCACGCCCGTAACGGGAATCACAAAATTACCGCCGTCGGTTGCAATCGTGATAGTATCGTGGTGGTAGCCTTCGTTGTCAGTGGCTACCATGCTGATGGTCAGGGCAAGCGGTGTCTCGGCATCTGCGCTAATGGTGGTGGCATTGTTAGCTGTAGCTACAGTAAAGGCTTCTGTGCTGCTGATACTGTTGATGGTCAGGCTTCCCGTACCTGCATTCTTGAGGTAAAGGGTGACGGAAGCGTCGTTGGTGGTCCAACCCAGGTTGGCAACTGTGCCCGATGCTACGGACTTGGTCGCTTCTGCATCGCTGAAGACTGCCAGGGTTGGGTCGTTCGGGTCGGTGGTTAGGCCCACGATTTCATCGATGCGTACATAATAGCCCTTAATCTTAATGCGATTAACATTGGCAGGAATATCGTCGACAACAAGGGTAGCGTAGGAGGCATATGGAATCTGGCTTCTCGAAATGAAACGTTTGGTTTCGAATGCTGTCCATGTTGCGCCATTGTCCGCAGAACCATAGATTTCCAGATAATTATCGTCGTAGTTGTCATAGCTGGTGGCCTTGATAATGAAGAAGTCTCCATCTGTGAATTGCAGTTTCGATGTGGTCATCTCCTTGGCTTGGGTAACATAAGCCTTGCCATCATCGTAACTCCATGCACTTGTCCAGTTCTGAGGAGTCTTGTTGTCATTGAAGTCAACAATCTCGGCATTGGGCAGCACGGTTGCAGAAACGCCTAAGGTGAAGTCGGGCAAACCACCAGCGGGCCAGATCACGACTTTGTCCATTCTAATGGCTTTAGCATCGGCAGCGAGAGTCAACTTCACGGTTTGACTGGTTCCTGCAGTAAGGGCAAGGGGTGCCTCCTGTGTGGGAGCGGTGATATCTATGCTGTAGCCTTCTGGCAACTCGATGCTGGTGATGTTCAGTGTACCTGTACCATCATTCTTGATTGAAAATTCCTTGGTGGCATTGGCTGTGATGATGCCGAAGTCCATCATGGCACCAGCCTCCTGCAATTCCTCGCCAACGTAAATGGCCATCTTGGGCGCATCAGCTGCCATGGTAGTACCTTGTACGTTGATAACGAACTGACCTTCGGTAGTTGTTACGGTGATGGTCGCATGCTTCTCGCCTGGAGTTGCACTGTTGTAGGGCTGAGTGATGATGAGGTCGAAGGGAGCGGCTACAGCTTCTGTCCAGTTCGTGGTATAGTGGCTGTCCTCGGAATTTTCTATCTCCACATTGGTGATGTTAAGCGTGCCGGCACCTGTATTGGCAAAACTGTAGGTGACAGATGCCTCTTCACTGCATTCGCCAAAGTTGTAGCCTGCAGGTGTGTTGACAGCTTCGCCCCCCTTGGTTACACTCAGTTCTGCGGCATAGTTCAGTCCAGCAATCTCATCTACATAGCAGTAATAACCATTGAACTGCAGTTTGTTAACTGTTGTGGGAATATCGCTGAGGAGAATGGTCGTAAAGTCCGACTGGTTGAGTAGACTGCTATCCAGTTTTTTCGTATAAGCCGTCCAGGTAGCACCATTATCAGCGGAGCCGTTAATGGTAACATAACCATAGGAAGATGCCATCTTGGCCTTTATTACCAGGAAGTCGCCATCTTCGAATTTCACCTTGGGCGAGTTCAGCATATTGTTGTAGCTATAATAGAAGTATGCACAGCCGTCACTAAAACTTGTATTTCCTGATTTCTCCCAACGGGCGGGTAATTCATTGTCATTGAAGTCTACGGTGGTTGTGCCTTCCTTGGCGACTGCTCCCGAAACAGCAAATACCAGATTGTCGGCATTGTCGCTGCTGATGGTGATTGTCGCAGACTGAGAACCGGGAGTAACGCTCTTCATGGTTACGGTGAAGGTGGCCGTGCCGCCATTGGCTGCAATGGTAGTAGCATTGTCGGTTATGGCTACCGTGAAGTTTTCGTTGTCAGAAGTTGCCTTCAAACCAGTCAATGCCGATTTACCGGAGTTGGTTATCGTAAAAGGCTCGCTGGTGGTATTCTCGCTAATCAGTCCGAAATTGAAGCTACCTTGTGAGAGGTTAAGTATGGGGGCAGTGGATTCCTGACCACCATAGATGTCGGTGAAGTAAACGTAACTTCCATAGAAACCAATGTACCAGTTACCAGCGGGAATTTCTGTCACCTCTAGACTTTGCCATACATTGGTGATGCTTTCCAGGACTTTGGCATTTTGCCAGTTCGTTCCATCTGCAGAATACTGGATGGTAAGTTTGTTCCAGGTGGCAGTGGAACCATGACCTTTTATCTGAAGATATAGCTTTTCACCCTCTGCAATAGTCACTAAGGGGGTGTACATCAGTTTATTGGAACCATAACTTGTATTTGCTGCATATCCACCGCCTGAAGTTGTGCCATCGGCACCAGAATTGTTGATGGTCCAGTTTCCGCTGTTGGTCCAACCTGTAGGCAGACCATCGGAGAAGTTGCACCACATTTTGTTGGCATCGCGAACTGTACCGCTGACATTAATTACGAAGTCGTCGATTCCTTCAGCGCTCGACTGAATGGTGACTACGCCGTCTCCTGTCGTATCTGCCATTCCAATAGTCAAGGTAATTTCTCCTTCGGCAGCAAGCACGCCACCATCGGAAACCTCAGCAGTATAACCGCCTGTTACACTCTTTACAGATATGGTTTGCGACTCGGTTCCACTGTTCTTCAATGTGAAAGACTTCTGTGTACCGGCTGTTGCCAGACCGAAATTGTAGTCGTAGCCTGTGGAAATGTTTGCATCACCATCGTATACCGATAAAGCAGGGCCTGAAATAGTACAACTGATATTGATATCATCGATATAGAGGTAATATTGGTCGTTTGACGTGTATTTGATGCAGACATACTTTACATCTGTAGGAAATGAGTTTTGGTACAGCGTCCATTGTGCGTCGCTGGCAGTAATTACATCCCCGAATGTGAAATTCTCGACATCATTTGTCGTGGTGGAATATCCCACTTGGAATGTTTCTGCATATGAACTCGAGTAATTCTTGTAATAGAACGAGACGTTTACCCCCGTTGCACTGTTGGGCACACTCAGTTCAGGAGAAATCAAGTACTGAGGAGGATTAGAGTTGTAATAAAACAAGAATCCATATGAGCCTGTTTTCTTGGCTTTAGTGTCTTTTACACTCTTGCTGTGGCAATTGGTTCTTGTCCATCCTTCGGCGGTAAGATCCGTCTCGAAACCATATTCATATGGCAACGATTTCTGTGCCTGTAGGGTTGTCAGAAGACCTGCAAGCAGCATAAAGGAAAGTAAAATTCTTTTCATCATTATTTTAAATTCGTTATTGTTGTTTATACAGTATTATTTCCGATAATGAAAACAAAAAGCGCGCAAAGATACTGAAAAAAACTCTAAAAGTCCTTCTTTTTTTGAAAAAACAACTGACGATATGAAGAATATGTGTAACTTTGTAGAACCGAAATAATGCTTGGCAATGGATAATTGTTTCAAAATCAGTTAAATGAAGAAAATATACATTCTAATATCTTTTTTGTACTCATTGGTAGCAATGAGTCAAAATATAGAGCGTACACAAAAAATCTCTCCTTATTTGGAGGCCTTGATGCGTACTGAAAGCTTGAATACTGCTCGTCGTGCCTCAAATATGCAACTTCCGACAATAGAGGTGCTGGCAAAATTTGCAGAGGATGCTGACGTGCAAAATTTGGTAGAGAAGTATGGTTTCAAGGTGCGGAATCGTGTTGGAAAGGTCTTTGTCCTTCGTATTCCCCTGACTCGTATAAGTGAAATGGCGGGCGATGACAAGGTTTTGCGTTTGGAGGCAGAACGTTTGCCGCATCCAATGATGGATCTCGTTCCAGGCCAGATAGGTGTTGATAAGGTGCATGATGGTACTGCATACCATTTGCCACAGGCTTTCACAGGCAAAGATGTCGTGGTGGGAATTGTGGATGCGGGTTTTGACTATATTCATCCTTTTTTCCGTGATAGTGAAGGTAATACCCGCATCAAGTGGGCTGCTGACTATATGATTGATAAGAAGTATGTGTCGATATCGGAGGTTACTGCAGCTATGCACAGCAGCGATGCAGAAACTATGTATCATGGCACCCATGTTGCTGGCATTGCAGCAGGCTCAAAGGTAAAGGACAGCGATTGGGATGAGAATACCTCTAAGATGTATCAGGGCATAGCCACGGAGGCAGATATTGCTGAGGCTGCAGTCAATTCCGAAATTACTGGTACAGGACTTTCCTCGGCTTCTTCTATATCGGCCTTTGCAGACATTTTTGATTATGCCGACGAACAGGGTAAACCATGTGTCATCAATTACAGTATGGGCGATGCTATGAGTTTTGCAAATAGCCGTCAGTTAGAAGAAGAGGCTATACATACTTTGCTCGACAAACCTGGACATGTGTTGGTCGTGGCATCGGGTAATGCCGGAAGCACCCGTCGACTGGCCCACAAACCTGCCGACATGGGTGAGGGCGGCTGTGGTGTGTTTTTTAACAACTATGAACAATACGGAACATATTTTGGCATCGAACTGAAGGTAAAGCTCGAACAAACTGTAACCCTGCGATTAACGGATACATCTTATAATATCACGCGTGGAGAATGGACCCAAAATGTGGATGGCTTGCTTTCTGCCACCACGTTGCCGTTGGGTTCTAAAATTATTCAAGTGCAACAAAAGGGTCAAACGGCTGACGGATATTGTGTCATATACCTGACAGCAGGTCTTACTACGCAATTTGCCACCACAGATCGTATACAAGTAACCATTGCTGGTAAGGACGATGCATGGGTTTATGCAGATCCTTTGTGTGCTCAGTTGGAGAATATTGCAAGCATCGCAGGTCACCAACTTGCCGAAGACGGATATAGTATGGCCTGGCCTGCCATGTTGCCTGAAGTCGTTGCCGTTGGCAATATCGCTCATCGCTTCCAGATACTGACATTGGGCAGTAAATATAGCGGTCAGGGGCCTATCGACCTTACTGAAGATGAATGCACAAAGGGAGAGGGATTCTTGGCTAAGTCGTCATCGGTAGGACCTACGCTGTCGGGTGCAATTAAGCCTGATGTATGTGCGCCAGGGGTGAATGTCGTATCGGCTCAGAGCTTCTTCATCAACGATGATACCTATTATGCATTGGCAGGTTGGGATATTGCTGCCCTCGATACTGAATACGAGAGTTGGGGGGGGCTTTCGGGCTATTTCCACGTGATGGCTCAGACAGGTACTTCGATGTCAGCCCCTGCGGTTACTGGAACTATAGCACTATGGTTACAGGCCGATCCTACATTGTCGACTTCGCGTATCAAGGATGTCATCGCCCATTCGTCGCGACAACCCGATTCTGGACTTTCCTATCCCAACAACTTGTACGGGTACGGCGAAATTGATGCCTATCGGGGCTTATTATATATGCTGAATCTGGATGGAGTAATAGGACTTTCGCAACATCAACCCATAGGCGCACATTTCCAGTTGAATGGTCGCCATCTGAGTGTGGACTTTGATAAGGTGTTCGATGGTACCGTTACGTTACGCATTTTCGGAACTGATGGACGATTGTTGATGACGAGTCACGACCGTTCTGTAATGCTTGATCGCCTGCCCCATGGGGTATATGCAGTGCAGCTAACTACATCGGATGCCGTCACCACAGGTTCTACACTTATCCGACTCTGATTCTACGTTTCCCTCGCTTGCGTGCGTGTGTAGTAAACTAAGGTATAGAAAAAGGTAATATATTGTTAATTTGCTGTGTACGGTTTGCACACCTCGCAAAAAAATCGTACCTTTGCGAGGATTTTTGAAAAACTGTAAGAAAGAATGAAAGGTAAAAGATTGATACTGGCAGCCCTGATGGCTGTGACTTCGGTCGGAGCATGGGCCCAGCATGAGGAACTGGTAAAGTTCGGAGACTTTGAATCGTGGATTACGCGTACGATTAAGGAAAGCGGAATCATCGGCGGTAAGACAAAGAAACTGTTGGAGATTGGTCCTACGGGAAACTACAATCAGAAAGTGTACAAGAACCAAGGCGGCTCGCCTTGGGGAACGAGTAACATCTATGCCCATGTGAGCGGTATTTCGAAGACCAATACCAGTGTCTACAAGGACACACACAACGGTGGTACCTGCGTGAAACTGATGACCCACATCGAAGGTGTGAAGGTGATGCGCATGATAAACATCCACGTCGTTGCTGCCGGCAGCGTGTTCCTGGGCGAGATGGTGGAACCCATCACCAGCGCTTCGAACCCTATGCGTTACCTGAATTGCGGTGTGCCCTTTACCAAGCGACCCAAAGCCGTGAAGTTCGACTACAAGGTGCATCTGTCCGATTCTGCCAACATCATGAAGACGGGTTTCCGTTCCAAGACGCTGAACTACAAGGACTATTGCGACCTGCAGTGCATGCTGCAGAAGCGTTGGGAAGACGAGGACGGCAACATACATGCCCTGCGTGTAGGTACCCTGATTCACCGCTTCACCAGCAGCACCAAAGGCTGGCAGGAGGGTAAGTCGTTCGAAATCCACTACGGCGACATTACGGGCGAACCTTTCTACCGCAACTACATGGGACTGGTTACGGGCGATGCTTCGTTCTATGCCACAAACAGTAAGGGCAAGCAAGTGAAGATTATCGAAGAGGGATGGGGCGATCCAGATGAAACCCCCACTCACCTGATTCTGAAGTTCAACTCCAGTTGTTGGGGTGCCTACATCGGTTCGCCAGGTAATACATTCTGGTTGGACAATGTCAAACTCGTATATTGAAGATTGAAAATTGAAGATTAAGACTCCATATTATTTGGTCGAGGAAGGATTGCTGCGACGCAATCTTTCTTTGATTAAGCACGTGGCCGACGAGAGTGGGGCAGAGGTGATTCTGGCTTTTAAGGCCTTCGCCCTGTGGCGCACGTTCCCTATTTTCCGCGAATACATCAGTCATACTACAGCCAGCAGTCCCTACGAGGCTCGTTTGGCAATGGAGGAGTTTGGTTCGCCTGCCCACACCTATTCGCCAGCCTATACCGAGGAGGATTTCCCTACAATCCTCAGGTGCAGCACACACGTCACGTTCAACAGCCTCAGTCAGTTGGAGCGTTTCCGTCCCATGGTGGAGGCGTATAATCGCGAACACCCTGAAAAACTGGTGTCCTGCGGTCTGCGTGTAAATCCTGAATACAGCGAGATAGAGACAGAACTGTACAATCCCTGTGCCCCCGGCTCGCGCTTTGGCGTTCTTGCCGAGGACTTAAGGCTAAAGGCAAAAGACAAAAGGCAAAGGTTCATTGAAGGTTTCCATTGCCACAATCATTGCGAGAGTTCGGCCGAGGCCCTGCAGGAAAGTCTGCGGCACCTGGAGGCGAAGTTTGGACAGTGGTTGCCCCAGTTAAAGTGGTTGAACCTGGGTGGCGGACATCTGATGACACGCAAGGATTACAACGTACCCCTGCTCATACAACTGATTAAGGAACTGCGTGCAAAATATCCCAACCTGAAAATCATTCTGGAACCCGGTTCTGCCTTCGCCTGGCAAACAGGCCCGCTGGTTTCTTCGGTTGTCGATATTGTTGAAAACCACGGAATTAAGACGGCAATCCTCGATGTTTCCTTTACATGCCACATGCCTGACTGTTTGGAGATGCCCTACCAGCCTGCCGTTCGTGGTGCCATCTCTGTTGAGGCCAATGACCTTTCGTCCTTAGCCCTTAGCCCTATTTATCGATTGGGCGGCAACAGTTGCCTAAGTGGTGACTTTATGGGACTGTGGCAGTTCGACCACGAGTTGCAGATAGGGGAGCAGGTGATATTCGAGGACATGATACACTACACCACGGTGAAGACCACCATGTTCAATGGTATCCAACACCCCAGCATTGTACTGCAACATACGGGTGGAGAGTTGGAAATACTGCGTCAGTACACCTACGAGGACTACCGAGACCGCATGTGTTGACACTTTTTTTGAAAAAAACGGCCGTAATGTTTTGTCAATTCAGAAAAAGGTAGTACCTTTGCACTCGCAATTCGGCGGAATTGCCTAGAAAATTGAGATCTTGCGTTAAAAATAAGTGCGGCAATGTTTGGAGCAGCGAGCGCCATTCGAATTCATTCGGAAATGGCCGAGTCGTGACAAACATCGCGCAAAACGCAGTTTTGCGGCAATAGCTCAGTTGGTAGAGCACAACCTTGCCAAGGTTGGGGTCGCGAGTTCGAGTCTCGTTTGCCGCTCAAAGTAGTTCTTTAACTTAGTGTTGCCCAGGTGGCGGAATGGTAGACGCGCTCGTTTCAGGTGCGAGTGTTGAGAGACGTGCAGGTTCGAGTCCTGTTCTGGGCACAATTTCCATGATGGAGAAGTGGCGGAATTGGTAGACGCGCTACTTTGAGGTGGTAGTGCCGCGAGGCGTAGGGGTTCGAGTCCCCTCTTCTTCACCAGACATAGTTTTTTCCTCTATCATATGTTCATCCCCGTTAAGGGGATTTTTTTTTGCCCCCCTCATTTTTAATTTTTAATTTTTCATTCTATATAGCTGCCAACTGTTCCACAGATTGTGCCACACACTGTAGAAGCCGCCGGCAATGCTGGTGATGGGCGTCATAAAAGTATATCCCATCCAGATGATTAGTACCGTGTTTTTCTGTCCGCAGGCTTGTCCGGCAGTGATAGGGGCGTTGCCGTATAGGCGTCCCATCCTGCGTCCGAAAGCAAACTGCACGATACATGCCAACAGCGACACTAGTGCAATTCCCAGCTGATATTGCCAGGGGCAGTGGGTGTGGACAATGCTGCGCACACTCATGGCTATGGCCAGCGACAGACTGAAAGCCCACAGGTAGAATGGCAGGTCGCGCTGTTGGGCCAGCCAATCGGTGGCCTTTGGCGATGCCCATCGCAACACGATGGAGGCCAGGAAGGGACCCAGCAACAGGGGAAACACCTTGGCGATGATTATCAGGAACGAATGCATGAACGTCATTCCCGGTTGGGGGTGAATGATGGGCACGATGGCGGGGATGAGTAGTGCCACAGCCAGATTGATGGCGATGGTATAGGTCATCAGACTGCCTGCATCGCCACCCAGTTTACGGGTGATTACGGATGCAGCTGTTGCCGTTGGACATATCATGCATAGCATGGCTCCTTCCACCACAATGCGCCAGTGGTTGTCTGGCATCAGGTAAACAAACAGCGCCAGCAACAGAAAAACGCCTATCTGCATGCTCAATAGCCACGCCTGCCAGCGTGCAGGACACAGGTCTTGGGGCTTCACCTTGCAGAATGTCAGGAACAGCATGGCAAACAACAACGTGGGCTGTACGATGGCTACCGTCTTCAGGGCCAGGACGTGTGTGTCGTCCAATGCGGGTATGCCCACGTAGGCAAAATACCCAAGTGCACCAGCCAGCATGGCCAAGGGAAGTGTCCAATTCTTCAGAAATGCCATCATATTGACTACAAAGGTAACAATTTTTAATTTTTAATTTTTAATT
>JAFZWQ010000034.1 GCA_017617235.1 Bacteroidaceae bacterium
AGTTCACAGAACTGACTATCAAGGAAGTAGTTGCTTAACAATTAATTGAAAAGGAGAACAAATTATGGCACATAAAAAAGGTGTTGGTAGTTCTAAGAACGGCCGCGAGAGTGCAGCCCAGAGATTAGGCGTTAAGATTTTTGGTGGTGAGAAGTGCATTGCTGGCAACATCATCGTTCGTCAGCGCGGTACTCGTCACTATGCAGGTGAGAACGTAGCTATGGGTAAGGACAATACCCTGTACGCCCTGAAGGACGGAATCGTAACCTTCAAGCGTGGTCGTCGCGACCGCTCCACCGTAAGCGTTATGCCCGAAGCAGAAGCATAAAGAAACACACACTCGTAACAAAAGGCGCTATCCACCCCGGACAGCGCCTTTTCTTTTGCCGTTAGCCTTTAGCCCATCCCTACCTGCGGAGCGACGCATCGTTAGGCGTCTAGCGTTGTAACGCTCGGGCTGTAGCGTTGGGACGTCGATGGTTATGCGCTGGAAGTCGCCAACGAAATCCGACAGGCATTAAAAGGATTAATAGAGAGTGAATAATCATAATTGACAATTAACAATTGACAATGGAAAATCTCAGAATCTCAAATCTCAGTTAAAAAAAAGGTATCCCTCATCATCGATTTTCCTTCTTTATTTATATTTAACTTATTAATAATTAATTAGTTATATATATAATAATATAGATGTTGCGAAGTTGGGGGGTATCTTAAAATACTACTGAGATACTGAGATTGAGATAGCAAAGAGTATTAACAAACAATCTAATTATTTAAATAACAATGAATTACAATATTTCGAAACAGCCTGTACCTATGATGTCGAACCTCGGAAAAGGAAAAATACATCAAGATTATGCCCTAAAAAGCCTCAAAAATGCGCACAAAAACCTTCGATTTTATGCTTTTCCCTATTCTTGGAGCGCATGTGGTTGGTTCATAATTTTTGTATCTGGACCTAATTTAGAAGGAGTTTTGTGGCATAAAGGCCAATCCTGTGTCAGAAATTGGGTGTAATAAAGGGCGATTGTCAGACTTTTGAGAGGCTATTTGTCACGACTTGACGTATAAAACCACCGCCCAACACATGTGAACTGCCCCCACTTATTATTAATTGGTAGAGGCGATGACTTCGATTTCGACGAGAGCGCCTTTGGGAAGGGTCTTGACAGCGACGGCTGAACGGGCAGGGTAGGGTGCTGTGAAGAACTCGGCATAGACGGCATTCAGGTCGGCAAAATCGTTCATATCGGCAAGAAAGACGGTGGTCTTTACCACATCGGACATACTGAGTCCGGCCTCTTCCAAAATGGCTTTTACATTGGTGAGGGACTGACGGGCTTGTTCCTTGATGCCCCCTTCGACGAAGGCGCCTGTGGCTGGGTCGATGGGTATCTGACCAGAGGTGTACACGAGATTTCCCACACGGATGGCCTGACTGTACGGGCCGATGGCAGCGGGTGCCTGTTTTGTGTTGATGGCTTGCATATTGATAGGTTTAGTCAATGACGTCGAAATAGTTCTCAAGTTCGGCCTGGGCCTCACCATTGTGGTTGGCAATGTCGCGGATGATGTGTCCATGCTCCAGCAGAGCAATGCGCGGACAGATGTCGACGGTATGATTCAGGTTGTGGCTGGAAATGAGGATGGTGGCACCCGTTTCCTGATTGTAGGCCTTGAGTAGGTGTTTGATGACAGACTGACTGGAGGGATCAAGGAAGTTAAAGGGCTCGTCGAGGATGAGTACCTGAGGCTTGAGCAACATGGCGGCCACGATGCCCACTTTTTGCTTGTTACCAGCCGACAGGTTGCGGATAAGTTTGGTCTGACCCGATACCTCGCCAGCCATGAAGTGTTCGAAACGCTTCATCTCCTCATCGAGCTGCTCGTCGCTCATGCCTGTGATGCGAGCAATGAAGTGGAAGTATTCGTCGGGCGTGAGGTAGTCGATGAGGAAGGATTCGTCGACATAGGCTCCTGTCCAGTCTTTCCAATCCTCGGTCTGCGACACATCAATGTCGCGGGCCTGACCGTTGGCCGTTCCCATCATGCGAACTGTGCCCGTGTCTGCCTTGATGAGGTCGAGAATGAGGCGGAACAAGGTGCTCTTGCCAGCTCCGTTGTTACCAACGAGACCCAGTATCTCTCCGCTGTGGATTTCGTAACTATCTATATCTACGGCGACTTTAATATTATCTTTTTCGCCAAAGGTTTTCTTCAGGTTGTTGATTAGAATATTCATAGGGCTAATATGGCTTATGAGGCTTATAGGTTAGGGGTTAGGGGTTAGGAGTTGCGGGAGGAACGGAAGGCTTCCATGTTTTCGTAGCGACGAAGCATGAAACGCTGGTAGATGTTGCGGAGCCACAATTGGTGTGTTGCAATACCGACAATGCCCAGCGCGATGAGTGGTATATATCCCCATGTGGAACCAAGGAGCAAAACGCTGACGCGCTCAATGGCTATGGGCAGGAATATGGCAATGATGGAAATGATACTCTGCATCATGGTGCCCGAGTTACCCTTCATCAACTTTACGTTCAGCGGCAATGTGTTCTTGTTGTAAACTGCCAACTGGAAGATGCAAGGGTATAGGACTCCCACAGTAAAGAACAGGTAGCCCAGATTCATCCAGAAGCCGATTTTCCCGATAATCATCAAAGGAAGAATAAACACGAAAGGAATGATAAGGAGTGCCGAGTTGAAATAGAACTTGGCTCGTAACAGGTCGTAGATGCTGTTGCGACGACTCATGAGTCCGTCGATGTAGTTTCCTTCGAAGCACATGATGGTGATAAGCGTCATCATACCCAGTACCACATAGTCATATAGGCAGATAAAGGATTTCATGAAGCCAGTATCGTAGATATCGGTAAAGTACAGTATGGCGGCAAAGAACGTGATGAAACCCAATCCCACGAAAAACTGCGTGCGAACCTGTTTGTTGCGCATTCGAAGCTTTAGTTCCAATTTGATGTATTCACCCATTATGCCATAACGGTTCAGGAGTTTGAATTGCGAAACGTTTTTCAAGGCAACTTCTTCCTTCTTGCCTATCTCGTTGTACACCATCCCCATCTGCAGCTTGTAGTTTGCCCAGAAGGCAAAGGCAACCAGCAAACCCACGACCAGGAAGGGTAGCAGGCGCCACCACACGAAGCCGTCCATGAAGGTGATGAAGGGTATGCGGAAGACGTTGTGGTCAGGTATTACGCAAGCACAGACAAAGCCAACGTGCAGGGCCAGCGGAACCAGGAACCACAGCATGTGCTTCATGCAAAGGGCACGAACATAGAGATACGAAAGCCCGTTGAACACAAAGAGCAACCAGTAACCCAGTATCCAACCCAGGAAACCCATCCAACCCATGATAGGCACGATGGAGATGATGCCAAAGGGAATGAGGAAGAATCCCCAAAACATATTGCCCCACGAGAGCATGGAGCGAATGAGGTATCCCTTCATGAGAAACGAACGACGGATGGGCAACAGAGCATAAGACTGTGCCTTCTGAGCCGGTGTCTCCTGCAGAATGAAGCGTGTCCAGAAGTCAATGATGAGCAGGTAAAAGAACCCACTGTCGAGCCGATGATAGGCTGCAGAGTAATCGCCCTTTAATCCAAAACCCAGCACAACACCCAAAAAGAGCAGGATGGCTGCATAGTAGGCAAACATGAACCAGGCCAGGAACTTCATGAAGCGGTTACGCTCGAACATGGGATGCCGTTTGTCCTTTAACGATTCCGTATTTTCTATCAGGCGGTATAGTTGATATTTAGTCATAGGTTTATAGGGCATATATGCCATATAGGGCTTATACAGCTTATGGTTAGGTTACAGGGTGGCGAGATAGCGTTCTGCCTCGATGGCAGCCTTGGCGCCACTACCTGCGGCAATTACGGCCTGACGATAGTGCGGGTCGGCAACATCGCCAGCAGCAAACACACCAGGAACACCCGTGCGAGGACTGTCGCCTTCGACGAGGATATATCCCGTTTCGTCGGTCTTTACCCAAGGACGGAAGATGTCGCTGTTGGGCTTGTGTCCGATGGCCAGGAAGAATCCGTCGATTTGGATGTCGTAGCGACGTTCGTCGGATTCGCCCCTACGATAAACCACATGTGCACCTTCCAACTTATCTGCGCCAAAGAGGCCCTCTGTGTTGTGTTCGAACAGAACCTCGATTTTGGGATTATTCAATACACGGTCCTGCATGATTTGTGTGGCACGCAGATAGGGTTTGCGAACGATGAGATAGACCTTCGAGGCCAGTTGAGCCAGATAGGAGGCTTCCTCGCAGGCTGTGTCACCACCACCCACAACGGCAACCGTCTTCTTGCGATAGAAGAAACCATCACAGGTGGCACATGCAGAGACACCTTTGCCATTGTATTCCTCTTCATCCTTCAAGCCCAGGTACTTAGCTTTGGCACCTGTGGCAATGATGATGGCATCGGCAGTAACCTCCGTTTCATCGTCGAACCAAACATGATAGGGACGCTGGGAGAGGTCGGTCTTGACGGCAACGCCCTGACGCATCTCGCATCCGAAACGCTCAGCCTGACGACGGATGTCCTCCATCATATCGAATCCCTGCACACCTTCAGGGTATCCGGGGAAGTTCTCAACTTCTGTGGTCTGCGTCAACTGTCCACCTGGCTGAATGCCTTCGTACAACACGGGCGAGAGGTTAGCACGTCCTGCATAGATGGCTGCAGTATAGCCCGCTGGGCCTGCGCCGATGATTAAGCAACGAATATGACTGGCCCCACCTCCTTGCCCCTCCCGTGGGAGGGGAGTGGTAGCATTTGTTGTTTGTTCGTTCATGTTATTCATATTTATTTTTTATCTAATATTCAGTCATCAATATTTCTTGGTTTATACTCCATCCCCTCGGGGAGGGTTTGGGGTAGGGGTCGCTATCTTAAATCGATGATTTCAGCTTTGGGATATTTGCTTTTGGGGAAGGTGAAATGGTCGGCAGAGAAGGACTGTCCGCCAGAAAAGCGGTTGACCACCAGCCTGACCCATTGTTTCTTGCCCTGACGGATAGAGATGCGAACGGGGTTGTATTGCTTATCGACCTCCAGAAACATCTCGCGAATGTCTTGCTTGGCATTGTCGGCATTCAGGATAATCTTGTAACCCTGCTTGCCATTCGACAACGTTCCCTGTTTCATCTTGTAGTTGAACCCCTGCTTATAGATGTTGACGAAGGCATAGGGGTTAATCATCTGAAGTTCGGTTCCTGTAGGTTCCGTCATATCTACCTCGTTATCGCCGATTTCCATGGTCCATTGTGTCTTGCCGTCGAACCAGGTCAGCATGTCCTCAGTCTTCATGAAGAACTTGCGTCCGCTGATGTCCATCGTGCCGCTGGTGCTGCCCTGACTGACGTTTCCCAAGAGCGATGTGGCTGTGAACTGGATGCTCAGGGCACCTGCCTTGCGAATGCGTTCGGCTGTGGCGTCAAGCACTTTACGTGTCTCGCGATCCTTGCCAGCAGCTGATGTGTTGAGAACGAGAAATTGAGAAAATGAGAGAATGAGAAATAAAACTATGCGTTTCATAACATTTGGTCTTTTAGTGAAGGTTGTTCAGTATTTCCAGCAACTGCACGTCGCCCATGACGAGGACTTCGCGTGGCTTGCTGCCCTGCGAGGGACCTACGATACCAGCCTTTTCCAACTGGTCCATCAGACGGCCCGCACGATTGAAGCCGATGGCGAACTTGCGCTGAATCATGCTGGTGCTGCCTTGCTGGGTTTGTACCACCAGTTTGGCAACTTCCTCGAACATGGGGTCGAGGTGATTCAGGTCCACATCGGCTGCTCCGCTGCTGTCTTCGCCCTCCAAGGGTACAGGCGGCAGGGGGAACGGATGGTTGTAGCTTTGCTGACAAGCGATGAAGTTGGCAATTGCCTCCACTTCTGGCGTATCGACAAATGCACATTGTACACGAACGGGTTCCGTTCCTGCCAGGAACAGCATATCGCCCTTGCCCACCAATTGGTTGGCACCTGGACGGTCGAGAATGGTTCGCGAGTCAATCATGGCACTTACCTTGAACGCCATGCGGGCAGGGAAGTTGGCCTTGATGGTACCTGTGATGATGTTCGTGGTGGGTCGCTGGGTAGCGATAATCATGTGGATGCCGACGGCACGAGCCAACTGGGCGATACGAGCGATGGGCAGTTCTATCTCCTTGCCGGCAGTCATGATGAGGTCGCCAAACTCGTCGATGATGACCACGATATAAGGCATGAACTTGTGCCCGTTGTTGGGATTCAGCTTGCGTTCCTTGAATTTCTCGTTGTATTCCTTAATGTTACGTGCGCGAGCTTTCTTCAGCAAGTCGTAACGGGTGTCCATCTCCACGCAAAGGCTCTTCAGCGTCTGGATGACCTTGTTTACGTCCGTGATGATGGGTTCCTCTGTGTCCTCGTTACCCTCGACCTGTGCCAGGAAGTGGTTCACGATGGGGTTGTAGACGGAGAACTCGACTTTCTTGGGATCGACCATTACCAGTTTCAGTTCTGCTGGGTGCTTCTTATATAATAAGGAAGTGATGATGGCATTCAGACCAACAGATTTACCCTGACCCGTAGCACCAGCCACCAGGAGGTGGGGCATCTTGGCCAGGTCCACCATGAATATTTCGTTCGTGATGGTCTTTCCCAATGCCATCGGCAGTTCAAACTCTGTCGTCTGGAACTTGCGGCTGTTGATGATGCTCTCCATCGACACCATCTGGGGACGGGCGTTGGGCACCTCGATACCTACTGTGCCTTTGCCAGGTATGGGGGCGATGATACGTATGCCCAGAGCCGACAGCGAGAGGGCGATATCGTCTTCCAGGTTTCGAATCCTGGAGATGCGAACGCCTGGGGCAGGAGTGATTTCGTAGAGCGTGATGGTTGGGCCCACAGTTGCCTTGATGCTGCTGATTTCGACACCAAAGTTCTGCAGGGCCTGAAGAATCTGATTCTTATTCTTCTGCTGTTCCTCCATATCGATGCCCACTTTGTCGACATCGTACTTCCTCAGCAAATCCAGGGTGGGATACTTATAGTGGCTGAGGTCGAGTTTGGGGTCGTAGGGTTCCAAAGCGCCACTCTGATCGAGGTCGGCCTCTTCTTCGCCTTCGCCAATGTGAACCGTCATTCCATCCTTCTCGACATCGCCCGTAACGTTCTGTCCTGCGCCTTCTACCTCGAAGGGAATGTCGTCTTTCGTTTCCGCTGGCTCAGGCTTTTCAGCAGGCAGCTCGGCAAAGGTGATGGTGGTGGCTGTGTCTGCAGGTTCCTTATCGGCAGGCTCTGCATCCTCGCCAACAGACTCGTGTTCGTATTCGTCCTGACTGTAATCACCCTCCAGCTTGCTGGGGTCAGCATTTTCTTCCTCGTTCTTGCGCTCAGCACGACGACGGGCAGCCGCTATCGCACGACGGATAATGTGGATGGTTTCGCCACTCAGGTACAGCACATAGGCCACAGCTGTGATGACCAACGTAAGGAAGGTGCCTGCGCTGCCTATCTTGTGTGTCAGGAACTCCAATGCAACCTTTCCATGCATTCCACCCAGGATGATGTAGCTGTTCTCGAAGAAATAGGTCTGGAGGAATGCTCCGGCAACAGAGAACCAGATGGTGAGCAGAATGATATTTATGGACCACTTCCACAGGCGGATATGTCCGATGTCCAGGATTCTGAGGGACAGGGCAAACATATAGATGGGCAGGAAGAAGGTGGCCTGTCCGAAGGTCGCATTCATCACGTTCTCCACCATCCATACGCCAAATCCTCCCAGCCAGTTCTGCGGTTTATCGCCTGGCACCAGATGTTGGTCGTGGGCTCCTGTGAAGAAATTCGAGACGAAGGCTATCAGCATCAGAATGGCACAAAGTGCCAACAATCCGCCCGTAACCCAACGCAGCAATTCCAGTTTGCTAATGGGCTCCTCGAGGTCGCCTTCCGTCGTTCTCACCATCTTGCGGGCTTTCGTGCCCTTCTTCATCGATTTGTTCTTTATGTCGTTTGCCATTGTGGTTTATATATTTAAATTAAGGTATAGTGACTGCAAAGATAATGAAAAAACGCGAAAAATGCGCCCTTTGAACGCAGATTTTATTTCGTTTAACGAAACTTCACGTATCGCGGAGTGGGGAAGAACTCGATGTTTGGCAACAGACGACACATTCCTCTTCTTGACACACAGCTGTGTGACAAGCGAAACGACGCATCGTTAGGCGCCTAAGAATAGTAATCCTTCCCTTGTCACACAATTGTGTGTCAAGACAAGCCTTGAGACGCTCCTTCATCTGCGACGTTACAATTGTGCTGAAAAGATGTGTGGGTTTGCCTTTTTTTTTGTATTTTTGCAACGATAACCGCGAAACGTCCCCAACAAAGGTACGCAAAACAGGCAAAAGAGCAAACGCATGGACACAGCACAACGCAGGATTCTGGTGAACCGCTTCGACAAGCATCTGCTTGCCAACCTGCCGCGTGCCGATTTTCAGGGGCGCATCATCGTTATCGACACGATAGGCGATGCAAACAAGGCTGTCCGCTATCTGCAACGACAACCGCTGTTGGGTTTCGACACAGAGACGCGCCCCACCTTCCGCCCAGGTCCCATGAACCAAGTGGCTCTGTTACAAGTGTCCACCCCAGACACCTGCTTCCTGTTCCGCCTTTGTCGCATAGGCCTGCCGAATTGCCTGGTGCGGCTGATGGGGAACAGACACATCAGGAAAGTGGCGCTATCGTGGGTGGACGATACAAACCAGCTGAAGCGGCTGAGGGACTTCAAAATGGGCGAGTTCATCGAGTTGCAAACCTATGTCCGACAGTTCGGCATAGAGGATGCCAGCCTGCAGAAGCTATACGCCAACGTGTTAGGACAAAAGATATCGAAGGCCCAACAGCTGTCGAACTGGGAGGCAGATGTGTTGAAGGAACCACAGAAACAATATGCCGCCACCGATGCTTGGGCCTGCATCCGGCTGTACAGCGAATTGGAACAACTGAAAGAAAACGGAAACTGGGAACTAAAGAACAATGACGAATCTGTATCTTAATAAAGGTAAGGACGAGAGCCTTCGCCGCTTCCACCCCTGGGTGTTCTCTGGGGCGGTGCATCACATCGACGGTAATCCAAAGGAGGGAGATTTGGTGCAAGTTCACGCTTCGGACGGCTCATTCATAGCCATCGGGCATTGGCAGATAGGCAGTATCGCCGTACGTGTCCTCACGTTCGAAAACGAGCCGATTAATCGCGAATTCTGGGTCAGGAAACTTCGTGCCGCCTATGATGTCCGTAAAACCATTGGTGTAGCTGACAACGAACACAACAGCACCTATCGACTGGTGCATGGCGAAGGTGACAGCCTGCCCGGATTGGTAATAGATATGTACGGACAGACCGCAGTTATGCAGGCCCACAGCGTGGGAATGCACGTCTGCCGCATGGAGATTGCCGAAGCCCTGAAGGACGTGATGGGCGACCAGTTGCAAAACATCTATTACAAAAGCGAAACGACTCTTCCCTACAAGGCCGACCTGGGGCAGGAGAACGGCTTTATACTTGGTCAGACACCAGAGGACATAGCGACAGAGAACGGACTACGTTTCCATATCGACTGGTTGAAGGGTCAGAAGACCGGATTCTTTGTAGATCAGCGAGATAACCGTAGTTTGGTAGAGCAATACTCGAAGGGCAGAAATGTCCTGAACATGTTCTGTTATACGGGTGGATTCAGCGTCTATGCCATGCGAGGAGGAGCCCGTCTGGTGCACTCCGTTGATAGCAGTCAGAAGGCGGTCGACCTTGTTAACGCCAACGTCGAACTGAACTTCCCAGGCGACAAACGGCATGCTGCCTTTGCAGAGGACGCCTTCAAGTTCCTGGACCAAATGACGGAATCCTACGACCTCGTCATCCTCGACCCACCAGCCTTTGCCAAACATCGCGATGCCGTTAGACACGCCATCAAGGGATATACCAAACTGAACGCACGGGCAATGGAAAAGATACCTGCTGGCAGTCTGTTGTTCACGTTCTCGTGTTCCCAAGCCATCTCGAAGGAACAGTTCCGCATGGCTGTCTTCACAGCGGCCACATTGGCTCATCGACAGGTGCGCATCCTGCACCAGTTGCACCAACCAGCCGACCACCCCGTAAACATCTATCACCCAGAAGGCGAATACCTGAAGGGTCTTGTCCTATACGTCGAATAACCAAAACACAATACTATGAATATCAAAATTCGTCTATCACTCTTTTTCTTCCTGGAGTTTGCCGTTTGGGGAGCCTACCTCATTTCGATGGGACTGTATCTCGGCAAGGAAGGGCTGGGTTCCAACATCGGTTGGTTCTACAGCGTTCAGGGTTTCGTGAGTCTGTGCATGCCTGCATTGATGGGCATCGTTGCTGACAAATGGATACAAGCCCAGCGTTTGCTGGCCCTGTGTCATGGGTTGGCAGGTATCTTCATGATTGCCGCATGCATGTATGGACTGTCGGCAGCAGGACATGTAGAGTTTGGGCTGTTGTTCACCCTTTACACCCTCAGCGTCGCATTCTTCATGCCCACCATTGCACTTACCAACTCGGTGGCCTACAATGCGTTAGAGAAGGAAGGACTGGATACGGTGAAGGCATTCCCACCCATCCGCGTTTGGGGAACCGTTGGCTTCATCGCCTCGATGTGGGCCGTTAACCTGTTGGGATTCAAATCAACCCCTTACCAGTTTGCACTATCTGGCGGATTGAGTCTGCTGATGGCATTCTACTCCCTGACGATGCCTACCTGTCCGATAAACAAGAGTGGCGAGAAGAAATCGCTTGTCGAGGCATTGGGACTGCGCGCCTTTACCTTGTTCAAGAACTATCGCATGGCTGTATTCTTCATATTCTCTATGCTGTTGGGAGCCTGTCTGCAAATCACAAACGGCTATGCTACCAGCTATCTGGAAGCGTGGGGAAAACTGCCTGAATACGCCAATTCGGTGATGGTGGAATATAGTGTCATCGTTACCTCCATTTCGCAAATGAGCGAGACGCTCTGCATTCTGCTTATCCCGTTCTGCCTCAGTCGTTTCGGCATCAAGAAAGTAATGCTCATGGCTATGATGGCTTGGGTGTTCCGCTATTTCTTCTTTGCCATAGGTAACCCAGGCAGCGGCTTCGTGTTTATCATCCTTTCCATGATTGTTTATGGTGTTGCCTTCGACTTCTTCAACATCTCTGGCTCGCTGTTTGTGGACAAAGAGACAGACCTGAGCATCCGCAACTCGGCACAGGGTCTGTTCATGATGATGACGAATGGATTTGGTGCCACCGTAGGAATGCTTTCTGCACAGATGGTTGTCAACAATCATGTCTTTAATCTGCCTGAGGGCAGCAACGTATTGCCTGGTTGGCAGGCCTGCTGGTTTATCTTCGCCGGCTATGCGCTGGTAGTTGCCATCCTGTTCGCCATCCTGTTCCGTTACAAACACGAACCAGAGAAGAAATAAGACCTATAGGCCCCATAAGCCATATAGGCCATATAAGCCCTATAAGAGATTATGAAGGAGGAACGTTTCTTTTACCAACCAAACATCGAAACTGGCGAACTCACAAAGGAGGACACCCAGCATGCTGTTCGTGTGCTTCGCATGAATGCAGGGGACACCATTTGGCTGATGGACGGCAAGGGAACGTTCTTCGAGGCAGAGATAACCGTTGCCAGCAACCATAGGTGTGCTTATCGCATCGTGAAGGAAATGCCACAAGAGCCTGCTTGGAAGGGACATTTGCACTTGGCTGTTGCACCCACCAAACTGAATGATCGCATAGAATGGTTGGCAGAAAAGGCTACGGAAATAGGATTCGACGAGCTGTCGTTCCTGGATTGTAAGTTTTCGGAACGCCATGTGATAAAGACGGAAAGAATCGATAAAATCGTTGTTTCTGCCATAAAGCAGAGTCGCAAGGCGTGGAAGACGATAGTGAACGAGATGCAGGGATTCGACGAATTCGTGCGTCAGGAACGTAGCGGTCAGCGATTCATCTGTCATTGTTATGAAGGGGAAAAGCCCTATCTGCTGGATGTATTGAAACCTGGCGAGGATGCAACGGTATTGATAGGACCAGAGGGCGATTTCTCCGTCGACGAGGTTCGATTGGCAGAATCCCTGGGATATCAACCTGTATCGTTGGGCAAAAGCCGACTGCGTACGGAAACTGCAGCCCTGGTGGCTGTTCACATGATGCAAATCGTAGCATCTAAAACGATTAAAGAATAAGAACAATGAAGAAATACGGAATAATCGCTGCAATTGTGGTTGTATTGGCAGCCGTCGTATTGTGTGTTAAATGTTTGGGAGGAAACAAGGATGTTGCTTCGTCGCTTCCACAAGATTTGACGATGGTGGGCCGTATGGACCTTAAGTCGATGGCACTTCAATATGGGTTGGACATCAAGGATGCAAGTAAAATTATAGGAAGAATGCTTCATTCGTCGTCTGATGATGAAACGGGTGTCGATTTCATGCATCCCTCCTATGTGTTTGCCTCGCAGGGATGTTTCGGAGCCATTGTTCCTCTGGACGATGCGACAGAGTTCGAGGAATACCTGACCAAGAATGGCAACTGCCAGTTCGAAAGCCAAAGAGGCCTGCGTTGGGCCTTGCTTGGGGAGAAGAATGTGTTATTAGGTGTGGCGAAAGACCGTGCAATGCTGATGGGACCAGCTGTAGGTTCTCAGCTTGACGCACTTCGCGGAACCATTGCCGAATGCCTAAAACAGGAAGAGTCGAATAGTGGAAAGCAAAGTCCCTTGTATGCTATGCTCGACAAACGCAAAGAGCCATTGGTTCTGGCAACATCTTTCGAAGCTTTGCCTCAGCAGTTCCAACCCGAAAAGTTGCGCAAGGAATTCGATATGTCGAAACTTCGTGCATTAGCAGGCCTCTCGATTACCAAGAGCAAGGTTGGGCTCTCGCTTTCGCTGGAATCGGATGACAAGAAGACAAACAACCTGTTCGACTCGCTGGACGAAGCATTTCAGCCCATCAATGGCAGTCTGTTGAAGACTGCCCCCAACAAATCCATGGCTCATGTGCTAATGGGTGTCAAAGGCGAGAAACTGCTGGATTTACTACGTAGCATCCCAGACATCCGCACGAAACTATTGTTTGCAAATACCATCTTCGATGCAGACCTCATCCTTAAGAGCATAGAAGGAGATGTGGCGCTATCTTATTCAAAAGATTTCATTATGTCACAAGAGAAGTACCTCTTGCAGACACAATTGAAGAACGAACGTTTCTTGAATAATGTTGATAGTTGGAATGATGAACTTAGCGAAGCTGCAGGATTGAAGTTCATTACTTCAGACAATAAGAGTGGAATCATACAGCATAAAGACAAATCACCTAAGTACTATGCCGTAAAGGACCATGTGCTGCGTCTGTCGGAAAACAAGGATTTGGCTAATGCGGAAGCCCATAACGATGTAGCCTTTGCTTGGGAAAAGGAGTTGAAAGACAATCGACTGTATGCCACAATCGATGCCAGCAAAATCCTCTTGCTGAAGATTTATCTGGGAAATTTGAAGTACATCACCCTATCTATGCCCGAAGCACGGCAGTGGAACCTGGAGTTGAAAGCAGAGGATGGCAAAGAACTTATCAAGTTCTAGTGTCATTTTTTTCTCGCTATTATTGGGCATCTCAATTTTTTGCCGTATCTTTGTGCGACTTTTTGAAATAAGAGCGCCTATGACTTTGGAAATCTTATTTGATTATTTAGTTTGGGGCATGACAGCAATGGCCGTGGTGGTCTTCGTCAGCCTCTTTTTTGTAAATGCAGGTTACGGTCAATTTCGCACAAAACAATGGGGGTGGAGCATCAATAATAAGATTGCCTGGACGCTGATGGAAACACCCGTATTTCTTGTGATGCTTTACATCTGGTCCCAGTCGCCCCTGAAATGGCAACTTCCCCAACTGATATTGTTTGGTTTGTTCCAATTGCACTATTTCCAACGGAGCTTTGTCTTCCCTTGGCTGATGACGGGGAAAAGCCGTATGCCCATTGCCATCATGCTGATGGGAATCACCTTCAACCTCATCAACGGATTTATGCAGGGTGGGGGACTATACTGGTTGCCAAACCCCGATTTCCAAGAAGGCGCATCCTATCTTTTGCGCTGGAATGCTATACTTGGCATCATCATTTTCCTTGTAGGCCTTTGCATCAACTGGCACAGCGACTACGTAATTCGCCATCTGCGTAAGCCTGGCGATACAAACCACTATCTGCCCCAGCGAGGTATGTATAAATATGTCACTTCGGCAAACTATCTGGGCGAATTGATGGAGTGGGTTGGCTTTGCCCTTGCTGCAGCAACTCCCGTGGCGTGGGTATTCCCCATCTGGACAGCTGCGAATCTGGTGCCACGTGCCCATGCTATCCACAAACGCTATCGTCAGGAATTTGGCGACGAAGCCGTGGGAAATCGCAAACGAGTGATTCCTTTCGTATACTAAATAGAAAATATGGAAAACAAGATATTTGAAGAAGCCCATATAGGGCCCCTCACCCTGAGAAACCGCACCATTCGTAGTGCTGCCTTCGAAAGCATGTGTCCTGGACATGAGCCCAGTCAGATGCTTTACGACTATCACACCAGTGTGGCACGTGGTGGCATCGGAATGACCACTGTGGCATATGCCGCCGTTACGGAAAGTGGCTTGAGTTTCGACCGTCAGCTGGTAATGAAAAAGGAAATCATTCCTGGTTTGCGTCACCTGACAGACGGCATTCACAAGGAAGGAGCAGCTGCAGGTATCCAGTTGGGACATTGTGGTAATATGAGTCACAAGGCCATTTGCGGATGCATTCCCGTGGGGGCAAGCAACGGTTTCAATCTCTACAGCCCAACCATAGTACGAGGTCTTCGCAAGGAGGAATTGGCACCGATGGCTAAGAAATTCGGCGATGCTGTGAATCTGGCACGCGAAGCAGGTTTCGATGAAGTCGAGATTCATTGCGGACACGGCTATCTGATAGACCAGTTCCTGAACCCATATTTTAATCACCGTAACGATGAGTTCGGTGGTTCACTCGAGAATCGTATGCGTTTCATGACGATGTGCCTCGAGGAAGTGATGAAGGCTGCCAAGGACGATATGGCTGTCGTTTGCAAGATGAACATGCGCGATGGACTGAAGAATGGCGTTTCCCTCGAGGAGCACAGCATTCCCGTTGCCAAGCGTCTGCAGGAACTGGGTGTTCATGCACTCGTGTTAAGTGGAGGTCTGGTAAGCGCGACACCTATGTATGTGATGCGTGGCGAACTGCCATTACAGACAATGACACACTACATGGACAAGTGGTGGCTAAAATACGGAATCCGATGCAGTAAGCCTTTCGTGAAGAATGTGCTCACAAAACCTTTCCCATACGAGGAGGCATTCTTCCTCGAGGATGCCCTGAAGTTCCGCGAGGCTATGCCCGACATGAAGTTCATCTACGTGGGCGGACTCGTAGCAGGTGACAAGATAAACGAAGTGCTGGGACACGGATTCGAAGCTGTACAAATGGCTCGCAGCCTGTTGAATGAACCCGACTTTGTAAACCGTCTGAAGGAAGACCCGCATCATCGTTGCGGCTGCCGTCACAGCAACTATTGCATTGGTCGCATGTACACGGTGGAAATGGCTTGCCATCAGCACCTCGAGGAGGCATTGCCCAAGGATTTGGAAAAAGAAATATCAAGAATAGAAAAAGAACAGAATAAATGAAAGTAGCAATTATTACAGGTGCTGATGGCGGCATGGGTTACGAGGAAGCAAAAGCCGTAGCCCTGCAGGGATACTATACCATCATGGCCTGCTATTGTCCGAAGCTCGCCCAGAAAAGATACGAGCAATTGAAAGAGGAAACCGGATGTAAGGATATAGAACTAATCGGTATAAACCTGGCAGACCTTGCCTCGGTACGACGTTTTGCAGACGAAATAAAGTCGCGTTTCAAGTATATCGACCTGTTGATGAACAATGCCGGCACTATGGAAACCGGATACCACATCACCGTTGATGGATTGGAGCGTACCGTCAGCGTAAACTACGTTGGTCCCTATCTGCTTACCCGTCTGCTGTTGCCCCTGATGGGCGAGGGTAGCCGCATCGTGAACATGGCTTCCTGCGTGTACTGCCTGGGTAAGCTGAACTTCCCTCAGTTCTTCGAAAAGGGACGTAAGGGTTGTTTCATGCGTATTCCCATCTACAGCAACACAAAACTCGCCATCACACTCTTTACTTTGGAACTGGCAGAGCGACTCAAGGACAAAGGCATTACGGTAAATGCTGCAGACCCGGGTGTCGTATCCACAGGCATCATTCGTATGCAAATGTTCTTCGACCCAATAACAGACCTCATCTTCCGTCCTTGCATCCGTACTCCCAGACAAGGAGCCGATACCGCTATCCGCTTGTTGCTCGACGAGGACAAGGCTGGACAGACAGGAACCTTCAATCGTTCGAATCGCATCATCAAGCTGGGTGATAAGTATGTTCACCACAAGCAGATGAAAGAGCTGTGGGACAAAACAGAAGAAATTGTAAAAGAATTCCTTTACTAAAAGTACGAAACAAAGATGGAGCAGTTGAAGCACGAATGTGGTGTGGCGATGATTCGCCTGAAGAAACCACTCGAGTACTATCAGCATAAATATGGCACATGGATGTATGGCCTCAACAAGCTCTATTTGTTGATGGAAAAACAGCATAACCGTGGGCAGGAAGGTGCCGGTTTGGCCTGTGTGAAGATGCAGGCAGAGCCAGGTACCGAATATATGTTCCGCGAACGTGCTATGGGAAGCGGGGCCATTACCGAGATATTCTCTGCCGTGCACGCTCAATTCCACGATGTCTCGCCCAAGCAAATGGCGGATGCGAACTACGCAGCAAAGAGTCTTCCCTTCGCAGGCGAAATATACATGGGGCACCTACGGTATTCGACAACCGGAAAGCGTGCCCTTTCTTTTGTCCATCCGTTTATGCGCCGCAACAACTGGCGTGCCAAGAATCTGTGTGTCTGTGGAAACTTCAACCTGACGAATGTTGACGAGATATTCGACAGCATTGCAGCCGTTGGTCAGCATCCGCGTGTATATAGCGATACATTTATTCTGTTGGAACAGTTGGGACACCGTCTGGATCGCGAAAGCGAACGTTTGTATAACATTGCTTTCGAGAAAGGACTGCAGGGCATGGAAATCACCAAGTTCATCGAAGAGAACATCGATGTACGCAATGTGCTCAGCACAGCAGCACCTCTGTGGGACGGTGGTTTCATTATCTGCGGAATGACGGGTAGTGGCGAGATGTTCGCCATGCGCGACCCCTGGGGCATACGTCCTGCTTTCTGGTACGAGGACGACGAAGTGCTGGTGTTGGCCAGCGAACGTCCCGTATTACAAACGGCCTTTGAACTGGAAGCCGAACAGGTAAAAGAATTGGAACCCGGTCAAGCCATCGTCATGAATGCTTCTGGTCAGATGAATCTGTCGCAGATTTTGCCAGCACAGGAGAAACGCGCATGTTCTTTCGAACGCATCTACTTCAGTCGTGGTTCCGACCTCGACATCTACGAGGAACGAAAGAACCTGGGTGAACAGCTGACGGAACGCATCACGGAAGCCATTAATGGCGATGTGGCACACACGGTATTCTCCTTTATCCCCAACACAGCCGAAGTGGCATACTATGGAATGGTTCGCGGTTTCATTAAGCAGCTGAACAAACAGAAGATTCAGGACTTGATGGATCTGACACGCGACCACCAGCCGACGGAACAGGAAATAAAGAACATCTTCAGCATGTACATCCGCTCCGAGAAGGTGGCATGGAAAGATATCAAGTTACGTACCTTCATTACGGAAGGCGATACCCGTAACGATCTTGCGGCACACGTCTATGATATAACCTATGGTTCTATTGTTCCCTACGAAGACAATCTGGTTATCATCGACGACAGCATTGTCCGTGGTACCACGCTAAAGGAAAGCATCATCCGCATTCTGGACCGTTTGCATCCCAAGAAGATTGTCCTCGTAAGCTCGTCGCCCCAAGTGCGCTATCCCGACTACTACGGCATCGACATGGCCAGTATGGAGGAATTTATTGCCTTCCGTGCTGCTATCGAACTGCTGATAGAACGTGGCGAATGGGCGCTGATAGACAGCGTTTACCGTCGTTGCAAGCTGCAGACGACAAAACCCAAGGAGGAAATGGAAAACTATGTGAAGGAAATCTATGCTCCGTTCAGCGACGAGGACATCAGCCACAAGATGGCGGAAATGCTTCGTCCCGATGGCATAACGACACCCATAGAAATTGTATATCAGAGCCTCGAAGGACTGCACAAGGCGTGTCCCAATCACAAAGGCGACTGGTACTTCAGTGGCGACTATCCCACACCCGGTGGCCTTCGCCTATTGAACCGTGCATTCATCAACTATTACGAAAACATATATAATAAGATATGAACAAAAGAGTTACACTCCAGTTAGAAGACGGAACACAGTTCCACGGAACATCGTTTGGATACGAAGGACCTGTGGCTGGTGAGGTGGTGTTCAATACTGCCATGATGGGTTATCCCGAGAGCCTGACAGACCCCTCGTATGCGGGTCAGCTTATGGTGCTCACCTATCCGCTTGTTGGCAACTATGGTGTACCCGAATTCCGCTTCGAAGAGAATGGCCTTTCCACATTCATGGAGAGCGACCGCATACATGCACGTGCTATCATCGTTAGCGACTACAGCGAGGAATACAATCACTGGAATGCCCACGAGAGCCTGGCCGAATGGTTGAAACGCGAAAAGGTGCCTGGCATTACGGGTATCGACACACGCGAACTGACGAAGGTGCTGCGCGAACATGGTGTAATGATGGGCAAGATAATCTTCGACGATATGCCCGACATTGAACCCCAGACAGAAGACTACGGTTCTGTGAACTGGGTAGAAAAGGTATCGTGTAAAGACATTATTACTTATAAACCATCATTAGGAACAGATTCTGAGCACTCTGTGGCACCAAAGGTGGTCTTGGTGGATTGTGGTGTGAAGGAAAACATTATCCGCTGCCTGTTGCATCGTGGTGTAGAGGTTATTCGCGTGCCTTGGGACTACGATTTTAACCAGCTGGAGTTCGATGGTCTGTTCCTTGCAAATGGTCCCGGAGACCCCGATACCTGCGAAGCCACCGTTGCCAACATCCGCAAGTTCCTGCAAAATCCCGTCGTTCGTCCCTGCATGGGCATCTGCATGGGTAACCAGTTGTTGGGAAAAGCCGCTGGAGCACGCATCTATAAGTTGAAGTACGGACATCGAAGCCACAACCAACCCGTGCGCCTCATTGGCACGAACCGCTGCTTTATCACCAGTCAGAACCACGGATATGCCGTTGATGACAAGACATTGGGAGCCGATTGGGAACCCCTGTTCGTGAACATGAACGATGGCTCGAACGAGGGTATCCGCCACAAACGTAACCCTTGGTTCTCGGCTCAGTTCCATCCCGAGGCATCCTCTGGTCCAGTAGATACTGAGTTCCTGTTCAATGAGTTTAAACGTTGTCTTGATGAATACGCAGTTCAAAATTCAACATTTAAAGTTCTAAGTAACGATGCAACGTCAAACTCAGAACAAGCTTTGACAAAGCCCAAGAAAGTTCTCTTGCTGGGTTCGGGTGCGCTGAAGATTGGTGAAGCAGGCGAATTCGACTATTCTGGTTCGCAAGCCCTGAAAGCCCTACGTGAAGAGGGTATAGAAACCGTACTCATCAACCCCAACATCGCTACGGTGCAAACCAGCGAGGGTGTTGCCGACCATATCTACTTCCTGCCTGTAACGCCCGAATTTGTGGAGCGTGTCATCGAGAAGGAACGCCCACAGGGGATTTTGCTGGCCTTTGGCGGTCAGACGGCCCTGAACTGTGGTGTTGCCCTTTACAAGAGTGGCGTGCTGGAGAAATACGGAGTCAAAGTTTTGGGAACACCTGTACAGGCCATCATCGACACGGAAGACCGTGAGCTCTTTGTTGAAAAGTTGGACGAAATCGGCGTGAAAACCATCAAGAGTCAGGCCTGCGAAACAATCGAGGCAGCACGTCAGGCAGCCAACGAACTGGGTTATCCCGTAATCCTGCGTGCAGCATACGCTTTGGGTGGTTTGGGCTCTGGTTTCTGCGACAACGAGGAAGAACTTAACCGATTGGCAGAGAAGGCTTTCTCGTTCTCACCTCAAGTATTGGTTGAAAAGAGTTTGAAGGGTTGGAAGGAAATAGAGTACGAGGTTGTGCGCGACCGATTCGACAACTGCATCACCGTTTGCAACATGGAGAATTTCGACCCGCTGGGCATCCATACCGGCGAGAGTATCGTCATTGCTCCATCGCAGACCCTTACCAACAGCGAATACCATAAACTGCGTGCATTAGCCATACGGATTATCCGCCACATTGGCATTGTGGGCGAATGTAACGTGCAATATGCCTTCGACCCCGAGAGCGAGGACTATCGCGTCATCGAGGTAAATGCCCGCCTCAGTCGTTCATCGGCTTTGGCCAGCAAGGCTACGGGCTATCCCTTGGCCTTTGTTGCTGCCAAGTTAGGACTGGGATATGGGCTGTTCGACCTGAAGAACTCGGTAACAAAGGAAACCACAGCCTTCTTTGAACCCGCACTCGACTATGTGGTTTGTAAGATTCCGCGTTGGGATCTTGGTAAGTTCCATGGTGTGGACCGCGAGCTGGGCAGCAGCATGAAGTCCGTGGGCGAGGTTATGGCCATCGGACGCACCTTCGAGGAAGCCATCCAGAAGGGCATCCGCATGATAGGACAGGGCGTGCATGGTTTTGTGGAAAACAAGGAACTGGAAATCAAAGACATCGATACCGCTCTGCACGAACCAACCGACAAGCGCATCCTTATCATCTCAAAGGCTATGCGTCAGGGATACACCATCGACCACATCCACGAACAAACGAAGATTGACAGGTGGTTCCTGCAGAAGTTGCGTCACATCAGCGATATTGCCGACGAACTGCATCGATGCCAGGGCATAGAAAACCTGCCTGCCGACCTGTTGCGTACAGCCAAGGTATATGGTTTCACCGACTTCCAGATAGCCCGTGCCATTGGTCTGGAACAAAAAATGGACATCGAGGATGCCGTGAACGTGGTGCGTAACTATCGCAAACAGTTGGGCCTGCATCCTTTTGTCAAACAAATCGATACGCTGGCAGCAGAATATCCTGCACAGACCAACTACCTGTACCTCACCTACAATGCTGTGGCACACGACATCAACTACGAACAGGACCATCGTAGCATCGTTGTCCTGGGCAGTGGTGCCTATCGCATCGGTTCCAGTGTGGAATTCGACTGGTGTGGTGTGCAGGCGCTGAATACCATCCGCAAGGAAGGTTACCGCAGCATTATGATAAACTACAACCCCGAAACCGTATCCACCGACTACGACATGTGTGACCGTCTGTACTTCGACGAGCTCACATACGAGCGTGTGA
Organism: Bacteroidaceae bacterium; assembly: GCA_017617235.1. Taxonomy (GTDB): domain Bacteria; phylum Bacteroidota; class Bacteroidia; order Bacteroidales; family Bacteroidaceae; genus Physcousia. The sequence goes on from JAFZWQ010000034.1 coordinate 21,596, forward strand.
TGGATATTGTGGAATTGGAGACACCCAAGGGCGTAGTGGTTTCCACAGGCGGACAGATACCCAACAACCTAGCTATGAAGCTCGATGCTCAGCAGGTGCCCATTCTGGGAACACAGGCACAGTACATCGACAATGCCGAGGACCGCGAGAAATTCTCGGCTATGTTGAACCGCATAGGAGTGGATCAGCCCGAATGGAGTGCCCTGACCACGATGGACGATGTGAACGCATTTATCCAAAAGGTGGGCTTCCCCGTGCTGGTGCGTCCGTCATATGTACTTTCGGGTGCTGCCATGAATGTCTGCTCGAACCAGGAGGAGTTGGAACGCTTCCTCATGTTGGCCGCCAATGTGTCGAAGAAACATCCTGTGGTCATCTCGAAGTTCATGCAGAACACCAAGGAGGTGGAGATGGATGCTGTGGCCCGCAACGGTGAAATCATTGCCTACGCCATCAGCGAACACATCGAGTTTGCTGGCGTACATTCGGGCGATGCCACGATACAGTTCCCGGCACAGAAGCTGTACGTTGAGACGGTGCGCCGCATCAAGAAGATTTCTGCACGCATTGCCCAAGAACTGAACATTTCAGGTCCCTTCAACATCCAGTATCTGGCCAGAGACAACGAGATAAAGGTCATCGAATGCAACCTGCGTGCCTCGCGCTCGTTCCCCTTTGTATCTAAGGTGCTGAAGGTAAACCTCATAGAAATCGCCACACGTGTCATGCTGGGTTTGCCAGTCGAGAAGTTGCACAAGAGTTTCTTTGATTTCGACTACGTGGGTATAAAGGCCAGCCAGTTCTCGTTCAACCGCTTGCAGAAGGCTGACCCTGTGCTGGGTGTGGATATGAGCTCGACGGGCGAGGTGGGTTGCCTGGGCGACGATACGAACTGTGCACTGATGAAGGCGATGCTCTCTGTTGGTCACCGCATTCCCAAGAAGAGTGTGCTGTTGTCCACGGGTGGCGCCAAGGAGAAGGCTGCCATGCTGGATGCGGCTCGCATGCTACACGAACATGGCTATGAACTATATGCCACGGGCGGTACTAGCCGATACCTGACGGAACAGGGCATCCCCAACACGTTGGTGCACTGGCCAAGTGATGCCGACCAAAAGCCACAGGCCATCGAACTGCTGCACGAGCACAAGATAGACATGGTGGTGAACATTCCGAAGGATCTGACGGCAGGCGAGCTGACCAACGGCTACAAGATTCGTCGTACGGCAGTGGACCTGAACATCCCACTGCTCACCAACAGTCGTCTGGCTGCGGCATTCATACAGGCGTTCTGTACCATCACGCCTGCCGACCTTGCCATTAAGTCGTGGGAAGAATACAAGTAAAGTAAAAAAATGGGAATACAGGCGATAATAGTAGCGTTGGTGCTGGTGCTCATGCTGGTGGCACTCATGCGGGAAGCATTGCGCCCCGGTTTGGTACTGTTCTCTGCTGTGGTGGCACTTCTCTGTGCAGGCATCATCACCCCCGAGGATGCCATCAAAGGTTTCTCGAACAAGGGTATGATTACCGTTGCCCTGCTGTATCTGGTGAGCGAGGGTGTTCGCAAGAGCGGCATTCTGGAACGCATTGTCTATCGCGTGCTGCCCAAGGAGAATGTCTCAGTCACCCGTGCCGGCCTGCGTTTCTATCCCATTGTTTCCGTCATCTCCGCCTTCTTTAACAACACCCCCGTGGTGGTCATCTTTGCCCCTATGATAAAGAACTGGGCACGCAAGGTACACCTGCCGCCCACTAAGTTCCTAATCCCCTTAAGTTATGCCACCGTCATCGGAGGTATCTGCACCCTTATTGGAACAACCACCAACCTGGTGCTGCACGGTATGTTGCTGCAGGAATACAAGTACGAGGCCGAGAATGTGGCCGAAGGGGCAGAGGAGGGCATACTGATGCGTTTTGGCATTGACGGCATGCACATGTTCGAATTATCGCGTGTGGGCATCGTCATTGCCATTGTGGGACTCATCTACCTTATCTTCTTCTCGCGCTATCTGTTACCCAACAATCGTCGCAGCGAGGAGGAATCCGAGGAAATGAGCCTGGCACCTGGCATGGTGCGCCATGAGGTGATGCTGGGCAACCGCTTCCCTGGACTGGGGAAGACGCTGCGCGAATTTGACTTCTATCGTCGCTATGGAGCACATGTGCGAGCCATCAGCCGCGGTGGAAACATTCTGGAAGGTGATTACACCAACGTGCGTATGACACACGACGACACCCTGATTGTCGATGCACCCGAGGACTTCAAGAAGAACTGGAGCGAGAGTAAAGTCTTTTGGATGATAAACCGCGTGGGCGATTACGAGCCACCCATGGGCAGCCGCAAACGCTTCTTCGCACTGGCCCTGTTGCTCATGATGATTATCGGAGCCACCGTGGGTGAACTGCCCATTGTCACCGACCACTTCCATTTCATCAAGCTTGATATGTTCTTCTTCGCCTGTCTCACTACCATCATTATGGCCTGGACACACATGTTCTCCGTGAAGAAGTACACCAAATACCTGTCGTGGGACGTACTCATCACTATCGCCTGCGCCTTTGCCATATCCGCAGCCATGACCAAATCCGGTTTTGCCGACTTGGTGGGCGGATACATCATCTCCTTAACTGACAGCGTACAGGGCAGCCGCTGGGCCATCTACATCATCCTGGCAGCACTGTTCGTTATCACGAACCTCTTCACCGAGCTTATCACCAACAACGCTGCCGCAGCACTGGCCTTCCCGTTGGCTCTCAGCGTGGCCGAGAACCTTGGAGTCAACCCCATGCCCTTCGTTGTTTGCGTCTGCTTTGCCGCCTCATCCGCATTCAGCACACCCATCGGATACCAAACCAACCTCATTGTGCAGGGTGTCGGTGGCTACCGTTTCACAGACTTCGTCAAGGTTGGCCTACCCATGAATCTCATCGTCTTCATTCTCTCCGTCTTCCTTATACCCCTCGTCTACGGCCTCTAAGCAAAGTGTAACATATTTGTGCATTTATACGTATTTTCATGCCTGAGGGCATTTTGTCTCTCTATATATTTGGTATTGCGCTCGGTTTTTTGTACCTTTGTGCGAATTTAAGACATAGGTATGGCAGATAACATTTATCCAATATACGACCGCATGTTGAGCCGCGAGGAGCGCGAACGGCAGTTAGGACAGCGGGGTATGATGGTTTGGTTCACAGGACTGAGCGGCAGCGGTAAGAGCACCGTGGCGCTGGGTGTGGAACGCGAACTGGCCAAACGTGGCATCCTGTGCCGCATACTGGACGGTGACAACATCCGTGCTGGCATCAACTCGAACCTGGGATTCAGCCAGGAAGACCGCCGCGAGAATATCCGCCGCATTGCCGAGGTGGGCAAGCTGTTCGTGGATACGGGCATCGTGACGCTGGCTTGTTTCGTGAGCCCAACAGAAGACATCCGCCAATTGGCACGCAACATCATCGGCGAGAAAGACTTCAAGGAGGTCTATGTATCCACACCCATCGAGGAGTGCGAACGCAGAGATGTAAAGGGCCTCTACGCCCGTGCCAGAAGAGGAGAAGTGAAGGACTTTACGGGCATCAGCGCCCCCTTCGAAGCACCCCAGAACCCCACACTTTCCATCGATACAAGTGTCCTCCCGCTGGAAGACAGCGTAAACACAGTGGTGGAAATGGTAATGAGGGAAATTGAAGATTGAAAATTGAAAATTGAAATAGATATGGAATATAATTTATCGCATTTGCAGGAACTGGAGACCGAGAGCATCCACATCATCCGCGAGGTGGCTGCTGAGTTCGAGAATCCTGTAATGTTGTACAGCATCGGTAAGGACTCGAGCGTGATGGTGCGCCTGGCTGAGAAGGCCTTTGCACCCGGCAAGGTACCCTTCCCCTTGATGCACATTGACAGCAAGTGGAAGTTCCGCGAGATGATAGAGTTTCGCGACAACTATGCCAAGAAGTACGGGTGGAACCTGATTGTGGAGTCGAATATGGAGGCATTCAATGCCGGTGTGGGCCCCTTCACGCACGGTTCAAAGGTGCATACCGACCTGATGAAAACACGTGCCCTGTTGGATGCCCTGAACAAGTATAAGTTCGACGCAGCCTTTGGTGGTGCACGTCGCGACGAGGAGAAGAGCCGTGCCAAGGAGCGCATCTTCAGCTTCCGCGACAAGTTCAACCAGTGGGACCCTAAGAACCAGCGTCCAGAGTTGTGGGACATCTATAACAGCCGCGTACACAAGGGTGAGTCCATCCGTGTGTTCCCCCTGTCAAACTGGACCGAGTTAGACATCTGGCAGTACATCCGTCTGGAGAACATTCCCATCGTGCCTTTGTACTACGCCAAGGAACGTCCCTGCGTGGAGATTGACGGTAACCTGATTATGGCCGACGACGACCGTCTGCCCAAGGAATATGTACCCCTCATCCACAACCGCATGGTACGCTTCCGCACACTGGGCTGCTGGCCGCTGACAGGTGCTGTAGAGTCGAACGCAACCACCATCGAGGAGATTGTTGAGGAGATGATGACCACCACGAAGAGCGAGCGCACAACACGTGTCATCGACTTCGACCAGGAGGCCAGCATGGAGCAGAAGAAACGCGAGGGATACTTCTAATGTTAAACGACGAAAGGCAAAGGGCAAAAGTCAAAAGTCTTTAGCCGTTAGCCATTAGCCAAATATAATTATGGAAGACAAGAAGATAGATATAAAGGCATTCCTGGATGCCGACGAGAAAAAAGACCTGCTCCGACTGCTGACTGCCGGCAGCGTAGACGACGGAAAGAGCACCCTGATTGGCCGACTGCTGTTCGACTCAAAGAAACTCTACGAGGACCAGCTGCAGGCGTTGGAGCGCGACTCCGTGCGTGTAGGAAATGCCGGAGCAGGGGAGATTGACTATGCCCTGTTGCTGGACGGACTGAAGGCAGAGCGCGAGGAAGGTATCACCATCGACGTGGCCTACCGCTACTTCTCGACCAACCAGCGTAAGTTCATCATTGCTGACACACCGGGACACGAGCAGTACACCCGTAACATGATTACCGGTGGTTCTACGGCAAACCTGGCTATCATATTGGTTGACGCGCGTGCGGGAGTCATCACGCAAACACGCCGCCATACGTTCCTGGTATCCCTGCTGGGCATCAAGCACATCGTGCTGGCCGTGAACAAGATGGACCTCGTGGACTTCTCGCAGGAGGTGTTTGAAAGCATCAAGAAGGAATATCTGGCACTGACCACACAGCTGGGCATCGAGGACGTTACCTGCTTCCCCATCTCCGCCAAGAAGGGCGACAATGTGGTGGAAAAGAGCGCAAACACACCCTGGTACGACGGACCGGCACTGCTGAACTTCCTGGAGACCGTGCCCATACACCGCGACCGCAACATGACCAGCTTCCGCTATCCCGTGCAGTATGTGCTGCGTCCCAATCTGGACTTCCGTGGATTCTGCGGCAAGATAGCCAGCGGTGTCATCCGCAAGGGCGACGAAATCGTGGCACTGCCCTCCATGAAGCGCAGCCATGTCAAGAGCATCGTTACCTATGAAGGTGAACTCGAGGAGGCATTCTGCCCACAGAGCGTAACCATCTGTCTGGAGGACGAGATTGACATCAGCCGAGGCGAGATGATTGTAAAGCCAGAGGACGTGCCCAACATAGGTCGCTCGTTCGAGACCATGCTGGTGTGGATGGACGAGGAGAAGATGGATCGCTCGAAGCAGTTCTTCCTGAAGCACAACACCAACACCACACGTGCCAACATCGACAGCGTGCAGTACCGCGTGGATGTGAATACAATGGAACGCCTGGAAGGTCGCGACTTCAAACTGAATGAGATAGGTTGCGTGCGTATCACCACTGCCAAGACACTCTTCTTCGACAGTTACAAGGACAACCGCGCCACGGGAGCCTTCATCCTCATCGACCCCATCACCAACAACACCTCGGCAGTGGGCATGATTATCCGTCCGCTGGAGGAGAACGAGACCAACGAGACGGCTGTTCCCACACTGGACCTGCCCAAGCTGGGCATCGCTCCCGAGCACTACGAGGCTGTGGAGAAGGCTGTTGCCGAACTCTCGCGTCAGGGTCTGGAAGTGAAAATCATAAAGTAAATAACGTAATAACTAAATAACGTTATAACGCCAAAATAGAAATAAAATGGGATTAATAGAATTTAGCAAGCTGCCCGTAAACACACTGGTTGGTGCCGACTGGAAAACCTTCAAGGCCGTAACCAAAGGACAGCACATAGCACCCGAAAAGCGTACAAAGTTCAGACTTACGAAATGGATTTGCCGACTGCTCAGCGTAACGACTCCCATACAGGAACGCCGCTACAAGCGCACGTTGGCCAAGATACCCCTTGAGCACGACCCTGTATTCATCCTCGGTCACTGGCGTAGCGGTACCACCTTCGTACACAACATTCTGGCACAAGACCCCCGATTCGGATACACCACAACCTACCAGACGGTGTTCCCACACTACATGATGGCCCTGCAGGGACTATTCAAACCCGTCATGGGATGGCTGATGCCCAGTCACCGACCCACCGACAACATGGAGCTGGCACCCGATCTGCCACAGGAAGAGGAGTTTGCCCTGCAAAACACATGCCCCACATCGTACTACCTGTTCTGGTTCTTCCCCGAAAGGATGCAGGAGTATTGCGACCGTTTCCTCACAATGAAGGATGCCACACCCGAAGAGATTGCCGACTTCAAGGAGAAGTTTGAGAAGCTGGTGAAGATTTCGATGTGGAACTCGCGCCGCTATGTGAAGGACGCCCAGTACCTGTCGAAGAACCCGCCACACACAGGTAAGGTGAAGACATTGGTTGAGATGTACCCCAATGCCAAGTTCATCTACCTGATGCGCAATCCATACACCGTGTTTGAGTCGAGCCGCAGTTTCTTCACGAACACCATTGCGCCCCTGGAACTGCACTCGATACCCCTCGACCAGATGGAACGCAACATCCTGCGCAACTACATGGAATTGTACAAAGCCTACCAGGAGCAGAAGAAATACATCCCCAAGGGCAACCTCATAGAAATCCGTTTCGAGGATGTGGAGAAAGATGCCATGGGACTGGCCGAACGCCTGTACAGCGAACTCTCCCTGCCCGGATGGGAAGAGGCAAAGCCCTACATCCAGAAGTACATCGACGGAAAGAAGGGTTACAAGAAGAACCAGTACCAGTACGACCCGCGCACCGTTCAGTTGGTTAACGAGGCATGGGGTAGTGTGCTGGATGAGTGGGGTTACGAGCGCCTATAAAGTTGTCCCCTAAGCCCCATAGGGCATATAAGGCATAACGGCCCATTAATTAAAGAGCAGAAGCTGACGAGAATCATCTTTACGGATGGTTTTCGTCGGCTTTTCTTCTTCCTTGGGCATATCAATGAAAATATCCAGCTGTACGGCAATATCCTGCTTCAGACCATAACGTCCCCAACGCAGATGGATGAAAGGGGAGTGGCGCTGCCGTGACTGGTACCACAGATAGCGGCGAACCTGGTTGTACAACTGGGGATAAACCACATCGTGGGCAAAGATACCATTGTGCAGATTATAGAGCTGACGAGCAAGCTGGCGAAGGCCCATTCCCTCGCGTCCACTGCGCAGCAGCATGTCCATAATATCCGTATGGTAGATGTTTTTCATACTCGTTTTATCCCAAAGGTTTAGCAAAGATACATCAAAATAGGTTAAATCGCAAATATATAGATGGCAAATCGACAGATTATTTGTATATTTGTACTGCAAATGTAAATATTTTGAGCTATGAAGAAAATACTTTTACCCCTGATGGCACTTGCCATACTGTTGACGGGGGCATGTAACAAGGAGAGTTATTACCACACAATGTCCATCGTGAAACCCGTGCAGGCAAGCATTGTCTTTGCCGACCAGGAAATCGACACGCTGCAGTTCTACACCACAGACAACTTCACACTGACTTCCAATGCCGACTGGGCTGTTGTTCCCGACACCATGAAGTCCGGAAAGATTAAGAACTATTACCATCAGGTATGGGTGGTGACGTCTCCCATTGTGTTCGATGCCAACACCACAGGCAGTCCTCGCACGGCACAAATCAGCATTAAATGCTTTGGCGACGACGATTGGGACAATACAGGAACAGCCACTTTCCACCAGATATCGTGGCTCGACATCACACGTCCCTTGCCTAAATATTCCTATAAGGAGAGGGTAGTGACAGGAGCAACATTCGAAGCCGAGGATTCTGCCACGCAGGTTACGGACACCCTGGTTTTCTATGTCTTCAGCAATTGGACACTGACCGATGGTGATTTTGTTCATCCTGAGACTCTTTCCGGAAACCCGGGCGAGAACAAGGTGCCCCTGAGGGTGGAACAGAATGCCAGCACGGTATCCCGCGAAACCAGCATCATGCTGACCAGTCGTGGTGTGAAGACCTCCATCAAATATACCCAGAAGGGCAAGAAAGAAGAAAAAGACGATAAGGAATGAATAAGTTACTGACCCTCATACTGCTGGCCTGCACCACGCAGCTTTCGGCAGGCGTGCCCGATAGTGTACTCGTCCGCCCTCTGGCTCAGGCCAACGGCAGCGGATTATTCTTGGAATGGAGTAGCGACGGAACGCTGTGGAAACGGGTAACAGAGGGACGTATCCTGGCCAGCGACTATGGCACATGGGGACGCGAGAAGATGCTCTTTGCACCCAGCATTGTCCGGGGTGCCGACGGGCTGTATGTCCTTGTATTCCAGGTGAATGACAAAGCCAACCAGTTTGCCGTATCAACGACACGCGACTTCATACACTGGCGCCCGCAGGACTATCTTTATATGAAGGGCGCGGGACAATGCCTTGAGCCTGTAGTGCAGTACGCCAACGGGAAATACACGGTAACCTTCCATAATAAGGAGGGTCAGTACTATACGACAGAAACCAGTGACCTGGCACATTTTACAGAACCCCGACCATCGGAGAAGGTGCAGTGTGACGGCATTTTCAAGATGTCGTACAACAACATGAAGGCCATTGGCGACAACCAGGTAGCCTCTCATCAGAAAAGCATCCGCGAGAACGAGTTGGCACGCGACAACGAAGCACGTTTCAAGGATGTCCGTGACCTGCAAGCCGAGGTGGTCTTCGATGCCACACAAACCAAGGCCATTAGCGACATGCTGATGGGAATCTTCTTCGAGGATATCAACTATAGTGCCGATGGCGGATTGAATGCCCAGCTCATTCAAAACGGTGACTTTGAATACGACCCGCACGACCGTGGAGGGGATAGAAACTGGAACCAGATGACAGCCTGGCAATTGGTGGGCGATGCTACATTAAATACCGATAAGGAAGGTGTCAGTCAGAACAACTGTCACGCCGTAGCCATAGATGTGAAATCGGTAGGTGCATCGCTGCAGAATCAGGGCTGGGACGGCATCGTGGTCAAGAAGGATGCAAAATACGACCTTTCGCTTTACCTGGAAGGGGGGAAGGTGCTGGTGTCGTTAAAGGATGGAGACAAAACCCTGGCTTCGACCATACTGACAGGCGGAAAGAAGGGCTGGAAGATGCTGAAGGCCGTGATGCGCCCCAAGGCGTCTGCCACGAATGCCATACTCGATATCCAACCCTTGACTGTCGGGGTTACCGCTGTGGACATGGTTTCACTCGTTCCACAAGACACCTACAAGGGACACGGCCTGCGCAAGGATTTGGCAGAGACGCTGGAGGCACTGAAGCCCCGTTTCATGCGCTTCCCCGGTGGCTGTGTGACACACGGCGACGGCATCGGTAACATCTATCGCTGGAAGGAAACCATCGGTCCGCTGAAAGACCGCAAGCCGCTGCGCAATATCTGGGGTTATCACCAGAGCCGTCAGTTGGGTTTCTACGAGTTCTTCCAGATGTGCGAGGACATGCAGATGGAACCGCTGCCCGTGTTGGCCGGTGGTGTTCCCTGTCAGAACTCGAGCGACGGTGGAGCAGGGCAGCAGGGCGGTATTCCCATGGAGGAGATGCCTGCCTACGTCCAGGACATCCTCGACCTGGTGGAATGGGCCAATGGCGACGAAACCACGACTTGGGGTCGCAAACGTATTGAGCAAGGACACAAGAAACCCTTCAACCTGAAGTACTTGGGCATTGGCAACGAGGACCTCATCAGCCCGACCTTTGCAGAACGCTACCTGATGATTTGCAAGGCAGTGAAGGCGAAGTATCCTGAGATTCAGATTTGCGGTACGGCAGGTCCTTTCTATTCCGGTAGCGACTACGACGAAGGCTGGAGAATTGCCACGGAGAACAAGGATGTGTTCAGCCTGATAGACGAGCATTACTATCTGCCGCCCTCGTGGTACATCTACAACCAGGACTTCTATGACCAGTACGACCGTACGGCTCCTAAGGTCTATCTGGGCGAGTGGGCAGCGCATGTCCCTGGACGGGCAAGCACCATAGAGACGGCCTTGTGCGAGGCGCTCCATTTCTGCTCGCTGGAGCGGAATGGCGATGTGGTGGTCATGAGCAGCTATGCGCCCCTGCTGGCCAAGGACAGACATACGCAGTGGAATCCCGACATGATTTACTTCAGCAACACCGAGGTCAGGCCGACAGTGGGGTACTATGCACAGAAGATGTGCGGCAACAGTCAGGGCAACGAGTACATCCAGTCCACCATCAGCGTCAACAGTCGCCAGGCAGGCGTCAGAGAGCGTATGGCCGTAAGTGCTGTACGCGATACGAAGAGTGGAAGGACCTATCTGAAACTGGTGAATGTGCTGAACCACGAGGTGAAGGTGCACATGCAGCTCAAGGGGCTCATCGATGGCGAGAAGACCTGCCGGAGAACGATGCTCACGGGCAACTACGACAGCACATCGGCAAGACCGCAGGAAGACAACATCCAGGTGAAGCCCGACGGGCAATACACCATGCCGGCATACTCTTTTACGTTGATTGAACTATAATGAACAAGAAGAAAATATTGACATTGTCGCTGCTGGGCATCCTCTTTGCCTGCCTCTACACGGTGGGGATATTCATGGGGGAATGCGCCAGGGAAAAGACACTCATATACATACTGGCGGACGACACGCCTGCGTCTGTCAAGACGGCGCTGAAGGAGAAGGGTGTGCGCACACAGGGCTTTTCCATGCTCTGCCGCTTCCTCAACTACAAGGTTCGTCCGGGTCAGTATCTTATCAACAAAGGCGACAACATACTGATGGTGTTTCGTCGTCTGAGAAACGGTCAGCAGGAACCTGTGAACCTGACCATCCCTTCCGTGAGGACGATGGACCGGCTAGCCGCTTTCCTGGGCGAGAAACTGATGATGGATTCCACTGAGGTGACAGACGCTTTCCGTGATTCCGAATTCTGTGAGAGCTACGGTTACAGCATCGAGACACTGCCTGCGCTGTTCATTCCCAACACCTATCAGGTGTACTGGACCACATCGCTGGACGAATTCATGAAACGCATGCAACGCGAGAACAAGGCTTTCTGGAACGACAGTCGCGACCAAAAGGCCAAGGCGATGGGCATGTCGCACGAGCAGGTGGTGACACTGGCCAGCATCGTCGACGAGGAAACGGCGAACAACGGCGAAAAGCCCATGATTGCAGGCATGTACATCAAGCGTCTGCAGATAGGAATGCCCCTGCAGGCCGACCCCACGGTGAAGTTCGCTCTGGGCGATTTCTCGCTGCGCAGGATATGGGGCAAGCACCTGAACGTGGACAGCCCATACAACACGTACAAGAACACCGGACTGCCTCCTGGTCCCATCCGCATCCCGTCTGTGGCAGGCATCGATGCCGTGCTGAATTACGTCCGGCACGACTACATCTATATGTGTGCCAAAGAGGATTTCTCGGGTACGCACAACTTTGCCCGCACCTATGCCGAGCACCTGCAGAACGCCCGTCGTTACACCCAGGCCCTGAACGAACGCAACATCAAGTAGATTTAAGGATTTATGAAGCGGCTTTCACTTTTAATTTTTAATTTTTCATTTTTAATTTCTGCGTATGCGCAGAGCATTACCCTTGATTTGCGGGACAGCCTCTCGCGCCACGACTACTACACCTCTGTGCAAGTGCCTGACGGCAACTATCGCGTGACGGTGACCTTGGGATGCAAGAAATGGGCTGCCAACACCACCGTCAGGGCGGAAAGCCGCCGGTTGTTCATCGAGAATGAGCCAACGAAGAAAGGGGAGACCAAGACCATCAGCTTCCTCGTGAACAAGCGCACTCCACGCATCAATGACCGCGAGAGTGTGCGCATCAAGGAACGCGAACGTACCAAACTGAATTGGGACGACCTGCTCACCTTCGAGATAACAGGCGACCGTCAGGGCGTGCAGCAAATCCAGGTGGAACGCGACACTCTGGCACCTACCGTATTCCTGTGCGGCAACTCGACGGTCGTGGACCAGGACGATGAGCCCTGGGCCTCGTGGGGACAGATGATAACCCGCTGGTTCACGGACAGCGTCTGCTTCTGCAACCTGGCAGAGAGCGGCGAGACGGCCAGCACCTTCATCTCCGTCGGACGCCTGAAGAAAGGGCTCTCCATGATGAAGCCCGGCGACTACCTCATCATGGAATTCGGCCACAACGACCAGAAGCAGAAGACACCCGGCTCGGGCGCCTACTACAACTTTGCCACAGCCCTGAAAACCTTTGTCGACGAGGCCCGCAAGCGTGGGGCAACACCCATCTTCATCACTCCCACACAGCGACGCATGTTCGACGAACAGGGCAAGATACGCGAGACACATGCCGACTATCCCGAGGCCATGGCGTGGGTGGCACAGCGCGAACATTGCACCCTGATAGACCTGCACCAGATGACACGCACCCTGTTCGAGACCATGGGGGTGGAGGAGAGCAAACGCGCCTTTGTACACTATCCTGCAGGCAGTTATCCGGGACAGACCACAGCCTTTGCCGACAACACCCACTTCAACCCCTACGGCGCCTACCAGATTGCCAAGTGTGTCATCGAAGGTCTCATTGAGCAGCAAGTACCCTTCACGCGCTTCCTGCGTCCCGAATACGCACGCGGCTACAGCCCTGCACACCCCGACGACATCGCCACCTTCCACTGGGTCGACAGCCACCACGTCGACCTCCTCAAGCCCGACGGCAACTGAATTAATTTTTTATTAGTAATAAGTGTTCTTTTTTCTCGTGTGTCAGGCGGTGGGTTTTTACGTCGTGTCGCGACCAACGACGTGCCAACTTCCGCGCGGTGTGCTTTTAATCACAATAGCAAATATCGTGAAAGCCGAGAGCAATCGAGCTCGTTTGAATTGCCGAGGCGCATCCGATATTCGCAATGAATTATTCATTGCAAAGATACTAAATAACGGAAGCGAAATCAAGTGTTTTTGTAAATATGCTTCGCATTAAGGCAACGTGTTCCATGCGCTCATGCAGAACGCGTTGTAAATCAATTATTTAGTGGCAAGTAAAGTTGTTTCTGTAATCCAAACGCCGTTGCGCCGTACCGCCGTACCGCCGTTGCATGATGTGTGCGGCGTTTGGTGTGTTTTTATAAGTGTATGTGTCCTTTACTTAT
>JAFZWQ010000035.1 GCA_017617235.1 Bacteroidaceae bacterium
ATATTATATATATTAATATATATAATATTACTTTATGGCGTCAAATGCGTATGTTTTTCTTAATGACTAATGACTTAATGACATTAATGACTGCGAATTTGTGGTGCAGTTTCTTGCGAATGTGGGGAAAAGTGTGTAACTTCGTAGCGGAATAAAGGATAAAGAGTGAAGTGAGGAAGAGCATGGAAAACAGGAGAACGGAACGTAACTCGCTGATTAACAAAAATGCCCCATTCCATCGAGGATTTTGCTATGCGGCTGGGGATAACTTTTATACCTTTAGGTATAAAAATCGATATTTTGGGTCTAAAAGAGGCGCTGTCCGAGGGATGGCGCCTTTTTTGTTGGGGAAAAGATTCCTATGGCAGCGGAAAATAAGATGTAAGAGGGAAGACGTAAGAGGTATTTTATTTTAAATAAAATCGCGATTTTACGGATGAAGGAGTTTTAGGAAATCCCTCAAGGAAATAATGTCGACAACGGGAAAATCGATGGTGCGCAGAACGTCGTAGTGGCGGTCGTTGGTAACGATGTACCGTGCATTACCCACAATGGCGCAGTCGACGAACTTGTTGTCGTCGGGGTCGGCAGTAATGAGGTTGAAACGGAAGTGGGGCGTGATATGTTCGACGTATTTGCATTTAATTATCGCGCCCAGCACGTACTCGGCCGTTTCCTTGCCAGCAAGCCTTTGAAGTATTTCGGCGTATTCCTCCAGAATCTCGTTGGTAATGCACAACGTATTCTCTCCGTTAAGGATGGAACGCCATACAGGATGATAGGGACTTCTCTCAGGAATACTCTGGATAAGGGCGTTGGTGTCGAGAACTATGCGCATAGAAAGTCAGACGGATTGTTCAACAGCTTTTTGTTCGCGCAACCAGGCGTGAAGGTCCATTTCATTGATTTCGTCGAGACGTTTCTGGTCGAGAACACCTTCGTCCCAAAGTTTATTGAGATGGGCATTCATTCGCTTGGCATAGTAGTCGCTGATGAGCTTCTTGATGTCAAGTAGTTCGGCTTCCGACTTGATTTCGGAAAACACCTCCAGCAGATATAACTGAGCAGGTGTAAACACGGTGGGTTGTGCAGTTGTCATCTCAATTAATTATTGGTTTTACGATGCGAAGTTACAAATAATATTGAAAAGGAAAAAATAAAACAAGGAAAAACAGTGAAAACCGAGAGCAGAGTGATGCTTGCATCGACTTTGCCGAATGGCTAACGGCGAAAAAAGGCGCTATTACGTTGGGGGATAGCGCTTTTTTTTGTATCTTCGCAGCGAATTTAAATGCCTGAACGTTAAATAAGAACAGAGATGGACGTTAGCATAGCGGAAAAAGAGATTGTGGAAGCTGCCGGCAAGGGCTGCGAGGCTTTTGTAGAGCTGTTCGTGGAAAAGACGCTGCAGGCCATAGGTGGCGAACTGACTGCAGAGACTATGGCGAAGCTGTCGGCCGACCAGATTACCCTGTTGGCATACTGGACCGTGAGGCAGGAGGTGATGGAGGGCGGCTTCATCCAGCTGATACATAACGGATATGGGCCTTTCATCTTCCTGAATCCCTTTGCCAAAGCCATGCGCATGTGGGGTGCCCGCGAGTTCTGCAAGCTGATTTACGACGGCAGGGCCCTGTACGAGAAATATGCCGAGCCGTTGACGCGCGACTGCACGGACGAGGAGTTCATGGCGTTGTACGAACAGTATGAGGAGTTTGACGAGCTGGACGACGAGTTCATAGAGATGGAGGAAGAGGTGACGGAGACGGTGGCGCACCACATCGACGAAAACGTGATGGCCTTCGGCCAAGTTCAGCGTTCAGAGTGCTGAGTTTAGAGTTATGGTGGAGAAGAAAAAGACATTCGTAAGTAAGGTGAACATCAAGAACAAGAGGGCGGCATTCGACTTCCTGCTCTTGGACGATTATACGGCTGGCATCGTGCTGACGGGTACGGAGATAAAGAGCATCCGTGCGGGAAAGGCCAGTCTGGTGGATACGTATTGCATCATCATCAATGGCGAGGTGTGGGTGAAGAACATGTACATCGCCCAATACGAGCATGGCAGCTATAACAACCATGTGGAGCGTCGCGACCGTAAGCTCTTGCTGAACCGTAGGGAAATACGGAAATTGGCTTCGGCAGTGAAGGCTCCTGGATTCAGCATTGTGCCGACATTGCTGTTCATCGACGAGAACGGGCGTGCAAAGCTGGACATCAGCGTGGCGCGAGGCAAGAAGGAGTATGACAAGCGCGAAACGTTGAAGGAGAAGGAAGACAGGAGGGAAATTGCCAGAACCTTCAAGAAGGACTTCTGACAATTTCCCAGTTCAGAGTTCAGAGTTCAGAGTTCAGAGTTCAGAGTTCAAAGTTCAGAGTTTAAAGTTCAGAGTTCAGAGTTCAAAGTGAAAGGTGATGGCAGAGAGTATAGTTGCAACTAAGGCTTCGGCGTTTGCCTTGAGAATTGTGAAACTACATAAGTATTTGACCATGAAGGCTCCAATTAAAGAGTATGTCATGTCGAAGCAGGTGTTGAGAAGTGGGACGAGCGTTGGAGCAAACATAGAGGAGGCATTAAGGGGACAGTCGCGCGCTGATTTTGCTGCTAAAATGAATATATCTTTAAAAGAGGCATGTGAGACGCGCTATTGGTTAACATTATTAAGGGATTCAGAATATATTGAATCGTCGGCTGCACAATCAATACTAAAGGATTGTGATGAGATAATTATAATACTTAAGTCAATTGTAAAATCAACGAATGAAAAGAGATAACTCAGCACTCAGCACTCTGAACTCAGAACTGGCAAAGCCCCAAGCGAAGTCCTTGCACTCAGAACTGGCAAAGAGGATTCTTTGCCTGGATGGTGCCATGGGAACGATGATTCCCAAGGGCAAGGGATTGGGCGATTTGTTGTGCCTGACCTGTCCCGATCTGATTCGTGATATCCACGAACAGTATCTGGAAGCCGGTGCTGACCTGATTACCACAGATACCTTTAATGCGCAGCGGATTTCGCTGGCAGACTATAATGCCCAACTGTTGGTGCGCGAGGTGAATCTGGCGGCTGTGCGACTGGCCCGTGAGGCGGCAGACAAGTACAGCACTCCCGAGAAGCCGCGTTTCGTGCTGGGTTCCGTGGGACCTACGAATAAGTCGTGCAGCATCAGTCCGGATGTGAATAATCCTGCCCTGCGTGCCATCACTTTCGACGAACTGATGGAGGCCTATACGGAGCAGATGACGGCCCTGATAGAGGGTGGGGTGGATGCCCTGCTGATGGAGACCATCTTCGATACGCTGAATGCCAAAGCGGGTATCTATGCCGCGGAAGAGGCGATGAGAAAGGTGGGCAAACGGGTGCCGCTGATGCTGAGCATGACGATTAGCGACAAGTCGGGACGCATCCTGACAGGACAGACGATAGAGGCGTTCCTGATTTCCATAGCCCATGCACCCATACTGAGCATAGGTTTCAACTGTTCGTTTGGCGCCCGGGATATGTTGCCCAACCTGCGTGCATTGGCACAACGTGCTCCATACTACATCAGCGCCTATCCCAATGCCGGACTGCCGAATGGAATGGGCGAGTACGAGCAGACGCCTGAGATGATGGCGGAAGAGATGAAGCCGTTTGTGGAGGAGGGACTGGTGAACATCATCGGTGGCTGTTGTGGAACTACACCAGAACACATTAGGGAATTGGCAAAAATGTTAGCCAATTCCCAGTGCAAAGTTCAAAGTGAAAAGTGCAAAGTTCAAAGTGAAAAGTTCAGAGTTCAAAGTTCAAAGTTCAAACTCAGAACTCAGCACTCAGAACTCAGAACTGGCAAAGCCTGCACTCAGCACTCTGAACTCAGAACTGGCTTCGCCCCAAGCGAAGTCCTTGCACTCAGCACTGGCAAAGCCCGAACTCAGCACTCTGAACTCAGAACTGGCTTCGCCCCAAGCGAAGTCCTTGCACTCAGCACTGGCAAAGCCCGAACGGCTTTGCCTAAGCGGTTTGGAGCCCATGGAACTGACGCCAGAGGTGGGATTCGTGAATGTGGGCGAACGATGCAACGTGGCTGGCAGTAGGAAATTCCTGCGACTGATAAACGAAGGGAACTACGACGAGGCCCTCTCGATAGCCCGACAGCAGGTAGAGGCTGGGGCGATGGTGATAGACATCAATATGGACGATGGCCTGTTGGATGCCAAGAAGGAGATGGTGACCTTCCTGAACCTGCTGGGCAGCGACCCGGACATTGCACGAGTGCCTGTGATGATAGATTCCTCGGACTGGCAGGTAATCGTGGCAGGACTGAAGTGTCTGCAAGGCAAGGCCATCGTGAACAGCATATCCCTGAAGGAGGGCGAGGAACGTTTCTTGGCCCATGCCCGTGAACTGCGACGCTTTGGTGCTGCTGTGGTGGTGATGCTGTTCGACGAGCAGGGACAGGCAACGACCTACGAACGTCGCATAGAGGTTTGCCAGCGGGCCTACCGCCTGTTGGTGGATGAGGTAGGTTTCCCAGCATCGGACATTATCTTCGACCCCAATGTGCTGGCCATCTGTACGGGTATGCCGGAACATGATGCGTATGCTGCCGACTTTATCCGTACCGTAGAATGGATACACCAGACGATGCCGCTGGTACACATCAGCGGTGGCATCAGCAACCTGTCTTTCTCGTTCCGCGGCAACAACTATCTGCGCGAGGCCATGCATGCCGTATTCCTGTATCATGCGCGTCAGCGGGGTATGGATATGGCCATCATGAATCCTGCGGCAAAGGTGATGTACAGCGACATCCCTGACGAGCTGTTGAATTTGTTGGAGGCGGTTATCCTGCATCCTTCGGCAGAGGCGCGCGAAGAACTGATTGGCTTCGCCAGTGCTGAGACTTTGCCACAGGCAAAGTCAGTTCAGAGTGCAGAGTTCAAAGCTCAGAGTGCAGAGGGACTTACCGTGGAAGAACGCCTCATTGCGGCTCTACAGCGAGGTGTGAGCGATAATCTGGAGGCGGATTTGGAGGAGGCTTTGAAAGTTTATCCGCGTGCTGTGGACATCATAGAGGGGCCCTTGATGAAGGGCATGAATCTGGTGGGAGAGTTGTTCGGACAGGGCAAGATGTTCCTGCCACAGGTGGTGAAGACGGCACGTACCATGAAGCGGGCTGTGGAGTTCCTGACGCAACATTCAGAACTCAGCACTCAGCACTCAGAACTGGCTTCGCCACAAGCGAAGCCTAAGGTTTTGTTGGCTACGGTAAAGGGTGACGTTCACGACATCGGCAAGAACATCGTGAGTGTGGTGATGGCTTGTAACGGTTACGAGATTATAGACATGGGTGTGATGGTGCCTGCTGAGGATATTGTGCGCAAGGCGCTGGAGGTGAAGGCAGACGTCATCGGACTTTCAGGTCTGATAACCCCGTCGCTCGAGGAAATGGTGCATGTGGTGAGTCTGTTGCGCGAGAGTGGCATACATGTTCCCGTGATGATTGGTGGCGCCACGACAAGTCCGTTGCATACGGCCCTGAAGATTGCACCTGTGTACGAAGGGCCCGTCATCTGGGTAAAGGATGCCAGTCAGAATGCACCACAGGCAGCGATGTTCCTGAACAAAGACACCCGCGAGGAAGCCGTCAGCAAGTTGCGTCGCGAACAGGATAAACTGCGCCAGGATGTTGAACAGCACGACGAGGAAATCGTAAGCCTCGAAGAAGCACGTAAGCGGAAACCCAATCTGTTCTGATGACCAAACAAGAACTGCGACAATATATCCGGCTGGAGAAGGCGACACATAGCGAGGAGATGGGACGATGGTCGCATGCTATCTGCGAGACCATAGCGAAGCATCCCCTGTGGGAGCGTTCCCAATGTGTATTGCTGTATCACGCTTTGCCCGATGAACCGCAGTTGGGCGCTTTGTACGATTTGGCCCTTTCGGCAGGAAAGACGGTTTTGTTGCCTGTTGTCGATGGCGACGATTTGGTGTTGAAACGATACGAAAGTACCGACTCGTTGCAGGAAGGTGCGTTCCACATTATGGAACCAACAGGAGAAACATTTCCCATTAATCGGTACGCGGAAATAGATTGGGTACTCGTCCCAGGGATGGCCTTCGACGGCTGTGGGCATCGGTTGGGAAGAGGAAAGGGGTATTACGACCGTTTGCTCCCTCGTTTATCCAAAGCCCATAAGACAGGCGTTTGCTTCCCGTTCCAGTTGTTGGAAAGCATTCCTTGCGAGGCGCACGATGTGGTGATGGACGAGGTGCTGACCCTTTAGAGGTGCAGCACGAGGATGCGACGGGTGTCTTTGGTAATGCGATAACGATGGTCGGGTCGCAGGTTGCAAACCCACACGATATCCTGACCGCTACATGCCAACCATTGCTTTTCTTTCTCGAAGAGATTCAAACGATTGTCGGTGAGGAAATCGCTGACAAGACGGGTGCCGCGTTTCATGCCAAAGGGTTGGAAACGGTCGCCCTGTTGGGGATGACGTAAGGTGAGGGGGTGTGTAATCTTGTCGGCATCGAGATAGGCTCTGTCTGGGCTGAGATTCTGCTCTTTCAGATAGGCAAGGGCATCTTCTACTTCGACAACGGAACTGTATAGGGTAGGGGCTTCCTGCTGATTGTCGGCTTTCGCTTCCAGGATGAATTGTCCCCTGTCGCGCAACAGACGATGGGTG
The DNA here is from genome assembly GCA_017617235.1 of Bacteroidaceae bacterium. GTDB lineage: Bacteria > Bacteroidota > Bacteroidia > Bacteroidales > Bacteroidaceae > Physcousia. The sequence continues at coordinate 6,686 of JAFZWQ010000035.1, forward strand.
GGACTCTCGTACACGGCTCCGGGTTGACCCTCTGCTTGTTGCAGGATGGCGGCCTCCTGAGCAGGTGTGAACCCGCAGCCTCGCAGCTTTTCGTGCAGGGAGGTTGCCGTCAGCTCATCCGATTCGCCGATGCCTTTCTCATAATAAGGAAGGGCCTCTGCTACATGTTTTGCCGCTTCGGAGATATGGCGAACAGCTTGTGGATTAATCTGTTGCAGCAGGGGAATGACATCGAGACGTATCTGATTACGTTGTGCATCGCGCTCGAAGTTGCTGCTGTCCGTCACATAGTCCTGTCCGATACTATCGAGGTAGGTCAGAAGCTCTTTCTTAGAGAGGTGGAGTAGCGGACGAAAGATATGCCCATTGCGAATGCTCATACCGGCCAATCCCCTCAGGCCCGTTCCCCTTACAAGGTTTAGAAGTACCGTTTCGGCCTGGTCTTCAATGTGATGAGCCACAGCTATGCATTCCGCTTTTCTGGCCACTCTCATCTCCTCGAACCATCGGTAGCGTTGTTCGCGAGCTGCCATCTCCATACTTATGCCTTGTGCACGGGCATATGTCCTTGTCTCGAAGTGTTTGATGTGAAGGGGAATGTCCAATCGTTGACAAAGTGCTGACACAAAGTTCTCGTCGCGTTTCGATTCGTCGCCCCTCAGTCGGAAGTTGCAATGCAGAGCCTCGATGCGCTCGGGCATGCGTTCGTGCAGCAACCTGAGCAAAGCCACAGAATCGGCTCCGCCACTCAGGGCCACCAGAATCTTACCCTTGACGTTGGACAAATTGATATCGAGCATATTGACGGATTATTTTGTTCCTAACAGAGATTTTGCATTGGCGATTGCGGCTTCGGTAAGGGTGCTGCCCGATAGCATGTGGGCAACCTCCTCGATGCGTTCCTCGGGAGTGAGTCTGACGATGTGACTGGTTGTTGTGTCCTCGCTATCCGTCTTATACACCCGATAATGCTGTTCGCCCAAAGCGGCAATTTGTGGCAGGTGGGTAATGGAAATCACCTGTCTGTGGTGGTTGGTTCCCATTTCCTGCATGATGTGGGCCATCTTCTCTGCGATGTGTCCGGAAACACCTGTGTCTATCTCGTCGAAGATGATGGTGGGCAGTTTTACGGAGCTGCTGATGATGGCCTTCAGTACAAGCATCAGACGGGCCATTTCGCCACCGCTGGCAACTTGCGAGAGGGGCTGCATGGGGATATTCTTGTTGGCGCTGAAGAGATAGACAATCTTGTCACGACCCGTTGGCGAGAACATCTTTTCTGTCTGGATGTTGACTTGGAATTGAACATTCGGAATACCCAGAGCTACCAGTCGGGAACACATTTCGCCTTCCAGCTTGGACGCAGCCGTTGTACGTTGTTTGGTAAGCTGAACGGCCATCTTGTCGAGTTCCTTTTCGTGTTGGGTAATTCGACGTTGCATTTCCAAAAGATACTCGTCGCTGTTATCGATGAGGGAAAGGCGTTCTGCCAGTTCCTCTTCTATCTGAATCAGTTCCTCGATGTCGTCGGCATGGAACTTTTGTTTCAGGCTGTGGATGGTGGAGATACGTTCGTTGACGTAGTTCAGTCGTTCGGGGTCGAACTCCATAGTCTCCATATCACTTTCAACTTCATCGGCTATATCGCGGACTTCGATGTAACAGCTGTCCATTCGTTCGGCAAGTTCCTGTGCAGGTGGGTAAACCGAAGCCATTGATTCGAGTTTGCGCTTTACGTCGCGCATCTGGTCGATTAGTCCGTTTTGCTCGCTGTTCAGTATGCTATTGCATTGATACAGAGCGGTTTTTATTTCCTCGGCATGTTCCAGCGTTGTGAGTTCCTGTTCCAATGCCTGTTCTTCCTCGACGGATAGTTGGGCTTCCTGGAGTTGTTTCAGTTGGAAGGCCAAATACTCTTGCTCCTCTTTGTCCTTATCGCTTTGTGCCTTTTTGCTTTCCAGTTCGTCGCGCAATTGGCAGTATTCCTTATAGTTCTGCTTGTATTGGTCGAGCAGAGCGGAATCTTGAGCCAACGCATCCAATACTTGCAATTGGAAGTTTTCCTTGTTCAGCAGCAGGTTTTGGTGCTGGCTATGGATGTCGATGAGTTGGTCGCCAAGTTCCTTCAGTTCGTTCAGCGAGGTAGGGGTGTCGTTAATGAAAGCGCGAGACTTTCCTGTAGAAGTCAGTTCGCGACGGATGATGCACGAATGACCGTCGAAGTCGAGGTCGTGTGTGGTGAAGTAGTCGGCAAAATCGTAATCCGTCAGGTCGAACTCAGCCTCGATAACACAGCGTTGTGCTCCTGCTTTCAACATCTTCATGTCGGCACGTTGACCCAACAACAATCCGATAGCCCCCAACAGGATGGACTTTCCGGCACCTGTTTCACCCGTAATGACGGAAAAACCCTTCTCGAAACTGATGTCCAGTTGGTCGATAAGGGCATAGTTTTGTATGTGTAGGGATTGCAGCATTTATTTCTTTAACTTTTCCCAGTACGAACTAAGTGAAGTGTTTATGCCAAAAAGGATGTCGTAGACAGCATCCCTTTCCTCGGAGGTTCCTTTACCGCTATAGATGTTTACCATCTCGTCGCGTTTGTATTCCGTGAAGAGAACGGGCAGTTGACTCATGGTGCGGGCGTCCTTGGAAGATTCCAGCAGGTTCAGCGCCTCCGTAATGGCTGCACGTCCTTTTTCAGCATCGTCTGCCATTTGGTCGAGACCGTCGCGATGGTATTTGTAAACCAACATGCGGTAGTCTTCCATAGAACCGTCCAAGTAGTCGTTGAGGAGACCGAAGCGATTCTTGTTGTCGTTGAATGAACTCCATCCCGGGAATCCCAGGTTCTGGGCATTGTTGACAATATTTTCTGCGGTTTGCAGATAGGTGGTTCCGCCTTTGGGAGACATGGAATCCATATCGTAACCGATAATCATGTAGGCATAGTATGCCAACATAGCTGTAAGGTTATTGTCGACATTGTCGGCATTCCATTCCAATTGGTCGGATGCCTGAAAGCGGAATTGGAACTCTCCGTCGCGTACACTATACAGAGTGGTGTTATAGGTGCTGTTGAATACGGGACGGCTGCAGGTCATGAGCAGGGCGCTTTTTATCATTCCTTCCGATTCGTCCCAACTGTTAACCGTGATGTTGAAGTTGCAGTCGATTTTCTCGTTCTCCTTGAATTGCAGGCTGGTCCATTGGTGGTCGTTGAGGAAGGCTTCTGTCTTTTCGCGCAAGGCATCGAATACCTCTGTCTTGGTGTTTGAGAGCTGAGCCGTGTTGACAACCACCTTTGCCTTCAGTTCCTGGGCATGAAGAACTGGGGTGATAGAGAACATGAGAAGGCAGGAAAGCAGCCACAGCCATTTCCTTACTTCTTTATTATAAGATGTTCTACCGGTCATCCCAATTTTACTAATTCGTCTACAATATCGCGAGCAACTTCCGTCTTGGCTTTCAGTTCGTATTCTGTTTCCCCACGTTGGGAAATGATGGTTACCTTGTTGGTGTCGAACATAAAGCCTGCCTGCTTGTCGTTGAGGGAATTCAGGACAATGAAGTCGAGATTCTTCTTCTGAAGCTTTTCTTTTGCGTGGATTTCTTCGTCGTTGGTTTCAAGGGCGAAACCAATCAGGTGTTGTCCAGTTTGCTTCATACGTCCCAATGCTGCTGCAATGTCCTGTGTAGGAGTTAGTTGCAAACAGAGTTCATCGCCCTCGCGCTTAATCTTCTGGTCGGCTTTCTGACGTGGTGTGAAGTCGGCAACAGCCGCACAAAGGATACCTGTTTGGCAGGAAGGGTAGAGGCGTGTGGCAGCCTCGTACATTTGCTGGGCACTCTCGACTTGGGTGATGTGAATGTTGTCGTGCTTGGGAAGTGTATGCACTGGACCGCTCACAAATTCAACGCTTGCTCCTCGTTTGGCGCACTCTTCGGCAAGGGCCATTCCCATTTTACCGCTGGAGTAATTGCCGATGAAGCGAACTGGGTCGATTTTTTCGTAGGTGGGGCCCGATGTTATCAGTATCTTCTGTCCTTCCATATCCTTGGGATAGAAGAACTCGTCCAACACCTGTACAATTCTTTCGGGTTCCTCCATACGTCCTTTGCCCACCAGATGGCTGGCCAGTTCACCGCTTGCGGGTTCTATGATGTAGTTGCCGCGTTTGCGTAGTATGGACAAGTTGTCTTGTGTGGAAGCATGGGCAAACATGTCGAGGTCCATAGCTGGTGCCACGAAGACGGGTGCCTTCATGGACAGATAGGTGGTGATGAGCATGTTGTCGGCAATGCCATTTGCCATCTTGCCAATGGTGCTGGCTGTGGCGGGCGCAATAAGCATGGCATCTGCCCACAGACCCAAATCGACATGGCTGTGCCACGTTCCGTCGCGTTGCGAGAAGAAGTCGCTGATGACAGGCTTACTAGTCAGGGCACTCAGGGTGATAGGAGTGATGAATTCTTTGCCTGCAGGGGTAATAACCACTTGAACCTCGGCACCACACTTTACCAGCTGGCGGATAATCAGACATGCCTTGTATGCGGCAATGCTGCCTGTAATGCCCAGGACTATTTTCTTACCTCTTAGCATATTTGAGCCAAAGTCTTGTAAACTCCTGTTTGGTGTTTCTGGTGAAGTCTGCTTGCTGAATCCATCCGTAATACCCGGGGTCGCGCTGGAAGACGTCGCTGATTTTTACACCTTTGTATTTTCCGAAGTTTACCACCTCGTTGCCTTCCTCGTCGTATACCAGACGGCCGGCAAAGTCTACGGACGGTTGTCCGGTCCGACTTGCTGCTTCCAATGCTTCAATACTGTTCTCCAGCTGACGTTCTTTCTCTTCCTGACGTCCAGGTGCGTACATGTCCAGCTGTGCCTGCAATACTCGCCATGTTGCTTCGGTATCTTGGTCGGCCAGATGTGCCTGGAAGTCATCTTCCATGCGACGTCCGCAATAGAACTTGTATGCTGCAGCCAGATTACGTCTTTCCATCTTCTTGAAGATGCTGCAAGAATCTATGAAGTGGGCTTTCGAGAAGTCGAAATTGATGCCGGCACGAAGGAACTCTTCGCACAGGAGTGGGAGGTCGTAGTAATTCGAGTTGAATCCGGCAAAGTCGCATCCCTTGAATTCTTGTGCCAATGTGGGTGCCAGTTCCTTGAACGTTTTAGCGTCCTTTACCATATCATCGTTAATGCCCGTAAGTTGTTGTACTTCTTGTGGAATGGGCATTTCGGGGTTGACGAACAAATTGTTGCGTTCCTCGCTGCCATCGGGTCTTGCGATGATATATGATATCTGGATGATTCGTGCGGTAGCGATATCCAATCCGGTTGTTTCCAGATCGAATATCACCAGCGGGCGTGTCAGGTTGAGTTTCATTTCTTTTTAATCGTTTAGCATCATGGGCATCAGGAGCATCAGAGTCTCTTCGCTTTCGGGCTGCTCGGCAGGGATAACAACACCTGGACGGCTGGGGTCTGCCAACTGGATGGTGAGGGCATCGCCTTCCATGATGTTGGCAATCTCAATCATAAAGATGCAGGAGAAGCCAATGCTGATGGGGTCACTCTGGTATTCGCAAAGCAGATTCTCTTCGGCACGTGTGGCGTAGTCGTTGTCTTCACCTGTCAGTCGCATCTGGTTGTTTTCCAGGTGCAGTTTCATCAGACCGCTGCTTTGGTTACAGAATACGCTGATACGCTTCAGAGCGCTGATGAGGCTTGCACGGTCCACGGTGGCAACGTAGGGATTGTTTGTGGGAATTACACCATTGTAGTTCGGATAGCGGCCTTCTACCAGACGGAAGTACAAGTCGAAATCTTCGGCATGAACCAAACCCTTTTCGTTGTCGAAAGTCAGGGTAATCTGCGTTCCCTTCTGCAGTACGTTCTTCAGGATGGCTGCAACCTTCTTAGGCAGGATGAAACTGGTTTCGATGCCAGACTTCACTTCGCGGTTGATATAACGAACCAACTTGCGGCCATCTGTGCCAGCAAAGGTGATGTCTTCGGGATGAACATCGAGGAATATACCTGTCATCACCACGCGGATTTCGTCGTTTGCCGTAGCGAATAGACAGCGGTTGATACCCGTGAGCAGGATGTCTGCCTTCAGTTCCAGCGTTGTGCTCTGGTCGTTGATGGGCTTCTGGCTGGGATAGGTTGTGGCATCAAACGTCATTACAGAGAAAACACCTGTCTGATGCTGACCCTGCAATTCATGAGATTCGGGATTGAAGTCGAAGGCCAAAGGCTGTTCTGCAAGTTCCTTTATGGAATCCATGATGGTTTTAGCCGTAATGCAGAATTGGGCATTGTTGTCGCTGTCCACAAGAGGAACGGAAGTGATGAAGTATTTTTCTCCGTCGCTAGCGGTAATGGTCACTTTGCCATTCTTGATGTCGAACAGGAAACAGTCGAGAATGGGCATTGAATTTTTGGCTGACATAACTTTGCTGGCAGCGGCAAGGCGGCTATACAAAGCCGAGCTGGAAACTACGAATTTCATACTATTATACTTTTCTATTTATTTGTTTATACATTTCCTCGCAAAGATAAGAAATATTTTTCAATTTTCAATTTCCATTTCTTATTTTTTTCGTACCTTTGCAATCATTATGATTTTAAACTAAAAATTATTAAATTATACTTATGGACGTAACAGGAAGAATCATTGCCGTATTGCCTGAGCGCTCGGGTACGAGTGCGCGTACGGGTGCAGAGTGGAAAGTAGGAACCTATGTGCTGGAAACACAGGAACAATACCCCAAGAAGATTTGTTTTGAGGTCTTCGGTGTAGAGCGAATGCAGAACTTCAATATACAAGTGGGGGAGATGATGACGGTTTCCTTCGATATTGATGCTCATGAATATCAGGGTCGTTGGTTTAACACGATTCGTGCCTTCCGTGTCGACCGTAATATCCAAAATGCAGCACCTGCTGCCGAAATGCCTGGTGCACCTGCACCCGCAGCTGCTCCTGCATTCAACGCTGCTCCTCTTCCAGAGGTTACTCCTTTTGGAGAAGAACCTGCTGGCGACGGAAGCGAGCTGCCTTTCTAAAAAAAGTCTCTTATACCTTATTTAAATAAAGGGGAGTCTTGCACATCATAGCAAGGCTCCTTTTTATTACTATGAACCCGATGAAGTTTCTACTATAAAAGATGCCCCGTCACACGTGAAGTGCAACGGGGCATTAGTATAAGAAATCTGTTTTCTTACTTTATCATAACCTTGCGGACGGTTCCATCGGACATCCGAATCAGGTTGATACCCTGACGAGGTTGTGCCAAACGTCTGCCATTCAGGTCATAAACCTCGCGGTACTGGCTAAGGGTGGCCTTAGCTTCTTCAATGCCTGTCAAAGGTTTGGTCTCCGACTGTTCATCGGTTCTTTCAACAATCATGTTGTTCTCGCCAAATTCCTTCCAGGTGTCGGCTTCCTTGTAATCATTGAGTGTGCCGGCAGGAACAGATACACGGCAGGTCTTCTTCTTGACATCCTTCAAGGCGTCCTTACCACATGTGGGAGGAACTGTTCTCATACATGCAATACTGTCGAGAGCGGAACAACTTGTAAAGGCTGCATCACCAATGCTGTCGATATTCTCGCCCAGGGTGAGGAGAACCAACTTCTTGCTGTTCAGGAATGCATTGCCGCCAATTGTACCCTTGCTCTGAATGTCTGCAGCTTCGATTTCTGCATTGTCGAAGAATGCATAAGGCATAATGTCTGTTACAGGAAGTTCAACACCAGTAGCCTCGTTTGTTACGGTTTCAGGAATGTTTAATTCAACGGGAACTCCGAAATAAACGCTACCGACAACGGTATAGGCGCTCTTATCAGCATTGATTACATAGGAAATGCTGTCTGCAACGAAGATATCCTCGAAGTTTGCTGCACATACAGCAACGAAGTCCTTCCAAGAATCTGCTGCGGCATAATCATCTGCTGTGTTAGCGGGGATGAAGAGACGGCTCTTCTTCTTGTCGACATCTTTCAGCGCATCCTTGCCGCAAGTGGGTGCTACAGCAGCCTTGCAGATGAAACGCGTTACGGCCTTACAATCCTTGAATGCAGTTTCCTCGATAGTCTTAATCTTGCTGCCGATGGTTACCGTCTTAAGACCGCTACATCCGGTGAATGCGCCAGCCTGAATGGTTTCGAGATCCATCGTCATTGATGTGATGTCTGAACACTTGAAGAATGCATAGGGAAGGATTTGGCTTATTGTCATTGTGTTACCCTCGTATTCAATAGTTGCGGGAATCTCCACTTCCTTATACTTTTCGTTTCTTCCTAAGATGTAGCAAGAATCGTTGGTGGCATTGCTAACTAACTTCCAATCATCTGTGTCGAAAATACGGTCGATGTCTGTGGGACAGATAGCTCCGAAGTCCTTCCAACCCACAGCCTTCTTGTAATCAGCCTGTGCGCTAGCATAGAGAATCAGTTTACAGGTCTTGTTGAAAGCGGAAACGGATGTCTTAGTGCATGTAGCAGGTTTCAGGGGCTTGGAAACAACGTTCTCGACATTCTTACAACCATTGAAAGCGTCTTCGCCAATAGATGCGATGTTCGATGAAATGGTTATGCTCTTAAGTTCGGAACAACTGCGGAATGCGTTGCTGGCAATTGAGTCTACACAAGCAATGTCGAGGCTCTCCATCTGTGTGCAACCGTAGAATGAATATGGCATAACATAGCTGACAGGAATGCTGCTGCCCTTGTAGTTAAGAGAACCAGGAATCAGGACATGACCAGTTTCGTCTGCGGGCAGACCACCAATTACATAGCACTTGTCGCCTGCGTCGTTGAGGACATACTTCAACTCATTGTCGTCGATGATATTGTTGATAGCTGGGCAAACGGTAAGATTGGGCAGATAATTCAATGTTGTAATTTTATATTGCTTTTTAGCATTGTCCCAAATCCATTGCTCATTTAGATATTTCTTACAGCTATCGTTCAGCACATAGTTGGCATCGAACATCAGCTTGTCATAACCGGCAGGTGCAGGTTTGTCTGCATCTACGTCAATCAGCCAATAGGCAATCGAGGGCTTGCACACATCGATATTGACATCGTCGATGTCGTTATCGAAAATGCTCAAACCGAACTTCTCCATACCAGCACCGATAGAAACGAAGTGGAAATTCGTGTTGTAGAAAGCACAGTCCTCAATTTCCTTCACGCTATTGGGTATCGTACAAGTATTGGAGGTGATACCATAGCATCCAGCGAATGCCCATGCGCCAATGGTTTCTACCGTAGAACCGAAGTCAATAGACTTCAAATTGCTTCCACCATGGAAAGCGTAGTTGCCCACCTTCTTAACACCAGCAGGAATTACCAGATTTGTAACTTCCGTGCCCGCGATATATAAATGATGTGCATAGTAAAGGGGATTACCCAACCATTGGAAGTCAATTGAACAAAGACTCTCGAGGCTAACGTATTCGGCTTTTGTCAAACTCTCGCATCCGTGGAAAGCATGCTCGCCAACACTCTTCAAGCTGGCGGGAAGGCTGACACTGGTAAGGGCGTCGCACTCGTAGAATGCCCAACGTGCGATGGAATCCACACCTTCGGGAATAGCCACAGATGTTAATCCCTTACATTTTGAGAAAGCATAGCTTCCAATAGATTTTACACTGGATGGGATGTTGATGGAGGTAAGTCCACTACACCACACAAAAGCTGAACTTTCAATAGAGGTAACGCTGTTGGGAATGGATACTGAGGTCAGACCCTGACAATTGGCAAATGCCCACCAACCAATGGAGGTTACATCGTAGGTTGTACCCTCGTGGGTTACGGTAGCAGGGATAGTCACCGCTCCAGTGTACGCATTCTGGTTGTTGTTCTTCTCGAAGAACGTTACCGTGGCCTCAGACCCATTGAAATCATAGTAGATGTCATTAATCTTGGCGTCATAGGCCATAACTTTGCCTGCCATTGCGCAAACAAACATGGCAAACAACACTTTCGCTTTGTGGTTCTTCATACAAATCGTGTTATTAAGGTTACTTTTGTGACAAAGTTAATGTATTTTTTTGAAATGAACTAAAAAAATTTAATTTTTTTTATGATTTCATCCCTCTAAATACAAAGAAGCGCAATTCTGTTAGTTTAGAATCGCGCTTCACGTATTGTTTTATGTCAGATATTATTCTGTACCGCCTCCCAAAGCCTGGTATAGAGCAATAGTTCCGGAAATCACGTTGAATTGATTCGTGACTTGACTAATCTGAGCCCCAAGCAGTCCGCTTTGTGCAGTCAAGACGTTCAGATAAGTCACCTGGTTACTGTTCTTCATTAACTCCTGAGTGGCTTCTACGGCATCGGTCAGGCTTACGACCTGTTTGTCAAGGAATTCCTGTTCAGCTGTGAAAACCTTGATGCGTGCCATCGATCCAGCAACTTCGTATCCGGCATCAAGAACACTCTGCTGGAATCCAATCTTGGCAACTTCCATTTCTGCCTTCGCGTTTTTATAGGCTGCACGCAACTTGCCTCTGGCAAAGATGGATTGTGTGAGGCTTCCAACCAGAGAGGCTATTATGCCACCGGGATTGATAACCAAATTACCAAGAGAGTTGGTGTATTGTCCTGATGCAGAGATGTTTAGAACTGGGAAGAACGATGCCTTTGCCTGATTCTTTCCGTAGAATGCACTGGCCAGTGCCAATTCTGCCTGGCGCACGTCGGGACGACGATTCAGAATGCTGATAGGTACACCCGTTACACACATAGAAGGTTTCTTGAACGAATCCAATGTGTTGCGATCAAACGAATGAGGCACTTCGCCAATCAGGTTGGCCAACGTGTTCTCTGTTCTTGTAATCTGGTCCTTAATCTCAACGATATTTGCACAGATTGACCAATAGTTGGCTTCTGTGCTGGCAACAGCAGCTTTGTTCGATTGTCCGGCTTCCATCAAGAGTTTTGTAACCTCCAAGTTCTGCTTCCAATTATCACGGGTCTCTTCGCTGATACGCAACTGTTCGTCCAGCAGACAAAGCGTGTAATAAAGTGTGGCAACGTTGGCTATTATACCTGTCTGTACGGCCTGACGTATGGATTTCATGTTCTCAACAGCCACCTCGCTGCCTTTCTTGGCATTACGTAGCTGACCAAAACAATCCACTTGCCATTGGGCAGATAATGGCAAAGAATATGTTTTTGTTGCTCCGCCTCCTAATGTGCCTTTATATGCTGCACGGTCTTGTGGATCCCACGCACCGCTAATGGTACCTTGTGGTGCGAAAGTCAACATCGGCAGGAAGGCTAGTTTTGCAGCTTTTAGGTTGTTTTGTGCCTCTTCAATGCGCAACTCTGCTTGTCGCATATTGGCATTCTGTGCCAAACCTCGTTCTATGATGGCCTGCAGTTTGGGGTCGGTGAATACTTCACGCCACGACAGGTCGCCAAGTCCCAGAGAGTCGCCACTCAGGGCACGGCCATAGATACCGTCGGTCTTGATGTCGTCCGGGCGCTCATAGTTCTTATAGACTCCACACGAACTGAGTAAAAGGATAAGAAGCCCCATCCCCAATCCCCTCCCGAGGAAGGGGCGTATATACGCTTGTGATTTTGTCATATTCATTATTATAATACCGTTATTTCCCGTAACTTCTCCCTCCCTTTGGAGGGTGAAGGGGTAGGGGTCAGTTTCTATTTTCGTTTTTCTCTCGTTGGCTCCGTTCTCGTTCTTTCAGGAACTGCTGGTCGGCTTCTTCCTTCATAACAGGTCGAATCTTTTCCTGCAGATACTCGAAGAAGATGAAGAATACGGGCACTGTGAACAAAATGGCCAATGTGCCGACAATCATACCACCAACTACACCCACACCGATGGTGCGGTTACCATTGGCGCCAGCACCTGTAGCCATGAGCAGGGGAACCATACCCAGTACGGCTGTCAGTACCGTCATCAGAATGGGACGCAGACGTGCTTCTGCAGCAGCGTATGCGGCTTCTACAATACCCATACCCTTACGACGACGTTCCAAAGCGAACTCCGTAATCAGGATAGCCGTCTTGGCCAGCAAACCGATAAGCATGATAACACCCGTTTGCAGATAGATGTTATTTTCGATTCGACCGATTGGTGGGAATACGGCATAAATTTGATTCCAAACCCAGGCAAAGCCAAACGAACCCATCAGACCTGCGGGTACGGAAAGGATAACCGCCATGGGGATGAGGAAACTCTCGTACAAACTGGAGAGAATCAGGAAGATGAGAATAACGCAGACGCCATAGATAAGCAGCGATTTGTTGGAACCCATCTGCTCGTGCTCTTCACGCGATATGCTACCATATTCATAAGTAATATAGTCGGGCAGAGTCTGCTGCTTTACTTCCTCGACGGCTTTCATCACGTCTGTTGAGGTGTAACCCTGTGATGGCGAAGCCATGATGGTGATTTCCGAGAACAGGTTGAAACGTGTGTCGTTCTCAGGTCCCAATACGGGAGTAAGCTTAACGAACTGCGAGAGAGGAGCCATAGATGTACCGATGCGGACATACATATTCGAGAGGTCCATTTCATTGGTACGCAGTTTCGGGTCGGCTTGCAGCATTACGCGGTAAACCTTACCAAACTGGTTGAAGTTCGACACATATGAACCACCACAGTATGAGCCAAGGGTCGAGAGAACCGTCTTGGGCGATACACCGGCCAGTTTGCACTGGGCAGCATCTACTTCAACCTGATACTGGGGATAAGAACGTGCATACGATGTCATAGCCATCTGTACTTCGTCGCGGGCATTCAATGCAGCCAGGAACTTCTGGGTCAATTCCAGGAACTGTCCCTTGTCACCGTCGGATTTATCCTGCAGGTGCAAGTCAACGTTCGAACCCATACCGTAGCCGGGAATCATACCTGGTTCGAATACGAAGATTTGTGCCTCAGGAATTTCCCTTGCCAATTGTCCCATGAGCATATACTTCTTAATAGAAGAGGTGTGTATGAATCCTGTTCCAGGAATCCAACTACCAGAACGCTCGTCCCAATGTTTCAGTTTCAGGATGACCATAGCGTTGGCTGCACCCTGACCGCTCATCATACCATAACCCGAAACACGTGAGAAGTCGCGGATATCCTCGTCCTTCTCGACAATGGCTTGAATCTTGTCCAATACCTTTTCTGTTTGTCCCAGGTTCGAGCCGGGAGGACAGGTCACGTTCACCATCATTACACCTTGGTCTTCCTGAGGTACCAGTCCCTTAGGTAGGTTCGTCATCGTCAGATAAAGCAGTACGAAGGAAATAACGACACTGAGGGTAGCTACCCAACGGTGGTTGACAACCCCACGAAGGAATCGGGTGTATTTGCCCATTACGGCACCAAACGAAGCCTCGTATGCAGCACGGGTTCGTTTATTCAGTCCAATGAAGAAACCGTCTATGGAATTGCGCTTCGTACGTTCTTCCTTGGCTGGACGCATCATCATGGCACATAGGGCAGGGCAGACAACAAGTGCACTTACACAGGATATACCTACGGCTGTAGCCAGCGTTACACCAAACTGGGTATAGAACATACCGGATGTGCCTCCCATCATGGTTACGGGGATGAACACAGCCATAAATACGAAGGTACACGAGATTACGGCCATCGTTACATCGCTTAATGCATCCTTTGTGGCCTGATAGGGGCTCTTGTAACCGGCATCGAACTTTGCCTGTACGGCTTCCACCACCACAATGGCATCATCCACCACAGTACCGATGGCCAGCACCAATGCGAACAATGTCAGCAGGTTCAGGGTGAATCCCGCTACACGCAAGGCGGCAAACGTACCTACCAGCGAGATGATGATGGAGATGGAGGGTATCAGTGTGGCCTTGAAGTCCTGCAGGAAGAAGTAAACCACAATCAGCACCAGAATCAGGGCGATGATCAGGGTTTCCTCTACATTGGCGATGGATTCCAGAAGGAAGTCGTTCGAGGACATCATCTGTACAAAGTACATACCCTTGGGCAGGTCCTTCTCCAATTCTTTCAGTTTAGCCGAAAAACGGTCGTTGGTTTCCTTGGCGTTTGCACCAGCCAACTGGAAGGCCATGAACTGAACGGCATGCTTGCCATCCACCTGACCGCTGTATCCGTAGTCGGCTTGTCCCATTTCCACATCGGCTACATCTTTCAGACGCAGTAAACTTCCGTCTTGCTTGGCCAGAATGACGATATTTTCGAATTCTTCTACGCTTCTCAAACGTCCAGTATACTTCATGGTGTACTGATAGACGTTATCAACGTTCTTTCCGTGGCCACCTTCGGTGGGCTTTTCGCCTAATGTGCCGACGGCAGCTTCCAGGTTCTGTTCTGCCAGACAGTTTGTTATGTCGCTGGGAATGAGCCCGTACTGAGCCATCACTTCTGGCTTCATCCATACACGCAGCGAATAGGATGCACCCAGACAGAACACCTCACCTACACCCTGGATACGCTTCAGCTGCGGAGTAACGTTGATGTTCATGTAGTTCGACATGAAGTTTGCGTCGTAGTCGGGATTCTCCGTTACTAATGCGTTAATCTGCAGGAATGATGTCTGTCGCTTGTATGTGGTGACACCAATCATGGTTACCTCCTGTGGCAGCAATCCCTGTGCCATAGACACACGGTTCTGCACGTTTACGGCAGCCATATCGGGGTTGGTACCCTGCTTGAAGTAAACCGTTACGGTACCCGTTCCTGAGTTTGTGGCGGTGCTGGTCATGTAAATCATGTTTTCCACACCGTTGATGCTCTCCTCCAGCGGCTGAATAACGGCTTTCGTAACCGTTTCGGCACTGGCGCCTGGGTATGTTGCATTCACCACAACAGTTGGTGGTGCGATATCGGGGAACTGTTCAACAGGCAGGCTGAAGTATGACAGCGCTCCCAGGAACAGAATAACGATGGCGATGGATATAGCCATCACCGGACGTTTGATAAATATATTGCCTTTCATATTACTTCTTTACTTTCTGGTCGTCTTTCACCATGCTTGCGCCTTCGGCAACAATCTCTGTGCCGGCTTCCAGGCCTGCGGTGACAATAAATTCCTTACCGTTGTTTTGGGGTAGTATGTCAACAACCTTGCTGTGTGCCACACCGTCCTTATCCACGATAAAGACTTTGTGCTTGTCCTGAGTCTGTACCACAGCTGTTGCGGGAACCACCAGAACATCCTTGTATTCTACGGGGAAAATCACATTGCCGGTACTGCCCGAATGCAGCATGTGGTTGGGGTTGTTGAATACGGCACGCAACTGCACGCTACCCGTTGAACGGTCCACAACACCGCTTGCGGTTTCTACCGTGCCTGTCGATTCGTATATGCTGCCGTCTACCAGTTGCAGCTGAACGGCAGGCATTGCCTTTATCAGTTTCTCAGCGCTGCCGGCTTTGCGGGTCAGAGCCAGATACTGGCTTTCGTTCATGCTGAAGTAAACATACATCTGGTTGTTGTCAGATACGGTGGTCAGAGCCTGGGGCATCGAAGGGCCGACCAAAGCACCTTGGCGATAGGGGAGCGTGCCCACAACGCCGTTGGCAGGACTCTTCACTACGGTGTACGAGAGCGAGTTTCTGGCGTTTACCAACTGAGCCTGTGCCTGTGCCACCTGGGCTTTGGCAGAGAGCAGCGTGTTTTGTGCGGTTTGCAGGTCGAATTCACTTACCACCTGCTTGTCGAACAACTGTTTGCGACTTTCACACGTGAGCTGTGCTGTAGCTTCCTGTGCCTGTGCGGCTTTCAAAGCAGCTTCAGCTGTGTTCAATGCAGCCTGATAGGGCACTTGGTCTATGATGAACAGGGTCTGTCCCTTGCTTACCTTCTGACCTTCAGTTACGCACAGACGCTGTAACGTACCGCTTACCTGAGGATAAACCTCAATGTCTTGCCGACCACGGATGGTGGCGCTGTACTTTGAATTCAGGGTTACGTCCTGTTGGGTAACTTTTGTGGTCTTGAACTCTACGATGGCAGCTTCCTGCTGTTTCTTCCCACCGCACGAGCACAGCATAGCGGTCATGACTAATGCTGATACCACAGCGAATTTAATGTTCTTTCTCATATTGTTAAGGAGTTATTAATTTCAAAATCGGCTGCAAATATACGAAAAAAAAACGAACCACGGGGTTCTCGTGATTCGTAATTAACAATCTTTAATTGTTAGGTTATTCGGCAAACAGTTTGTCAATGAAGTCCGAAAGGTCTTTTCCGCGCAACTTTTCGGCAATAATCTTGCCGCTGGCATCCATAATGAAGATGCTGGGAATGTACTGCACCTGATACTCCATGATGGCCTGTTTGTCCACGTCGATGTAGTTGCACCAGGGCTCGTCCATCTCGTCCAGCGTCTCCTCCCAGTCCTCGAAGTGGCGGTCAACGCTTAAACCTATGATGTCCAAACCTTTGGAATGATATTTCTCGTGCAGGCGCTTCAGGTTGGGGACTTCGTTCAAGCAGGGTTCACACCACGATGCCCAGAAGTCGAGCAGCAGATAGCGGTTGGTTTGGTGCGTAAAAGAAAGCAGCTTTTCCTGACGGTCGCGGTTCATTACGGCAACCGTGGGTGCAATGTTCCCTACCATTGATGGGGGATATACGGCATCCTTTACCTCGCGTCCATAGTAACTTTGCTTTGCAGCATCGCTCATGGCGTCGTAAAGTTGGCGCTGGTTCTTGTCGATATTGTTGCCGAAACGGAGCATAAGTAAAGGTGCAAGAAAAGTCTCTTTCTGCTTCAGTATCATCGACTTATAGTAATCATTTAAGTCGATATAGTTGTTCGTTACACGTCCTATGTACTCTTGTCCCTGTGCGGTTTGGTACATATCGGCAATTACCTGTTCGTTTTTCTCTTCTTTGGCTTTACGGATAACTCTCTGCACATCGCGGAATTGGCTGCTGACGATGTCTGTCAGACTGTCCATATGCAGGAAATAATCGGTAACCGCTGTCTTATAGGTTGTTTGCCAGGCAGCCCCCGAAACGTCCATTTTGGAGAACTCCACAATATTGCGATTCCCGTTCTTGGCTTTACGCAGACGTCCGGATACGCGGATGTCCTCGTTGGGACTGGCCAGTATCTCGAAACCACCGTTGTATCCCTTCATTCCCAGGATAATCAATCGGGGTTCGTTCAGGGGAATACGCAGCGTCAGATTCTCTTTTGCTTCCGTTTGCAGAATCAGTGGGGAAGTGGGTTTGTTGAACGTTCCCCACGACAGGGTGATGCTGTCGCCGTTTTGTGTTCCCTTTAGGTCCAGGGTGATGCGTGCCTCCTTTTGTGCAAATACCGTTCCAATTGAAAATTGAAAATTGAAAATTGTAAATTGGGCTACGCAAGATAGCATTATCAATGCTGACAAAAACCTTCTTATATTCATAATCTCATCAATATTCAATAACCATTAACCATTAACCGTTAACCGTTAACCATTATGAGTTCATGCTAATGAGGAATTCCTCGTTGTTCCTGGTGTGTTCCATGCGGCTCTTCAGTTCGTTCATGGCCTCTATGGGGTTCATGTCCGAAAGGAATTTGCGCAGAATCCACATGCGGTTCAGGGTGGTCTGATCCTGCAGCAGGTCGTCGCGACGTGTGCTCGATGCCACGATGTTTACGGCAGGGAAGATACGCTTGTTGGCCAGCGTGCGATCCAGCTGCAGTTCCATGTTACCTGTACCCTTGAACTCCTCGAAGATTACTTCGTCCATCTTCGAACCGGTATCTGTCAGGGCTGTGGCGATGATGGTCAGCGAACCGCCGCCTTCAATGTTACGTGCAGCACCGAAGAAGCGCTTGGGTTTGTGCATGGCGTTGGCATCCACACCACCTGTCAGCACCTTTCCGCTGGCGGGTGTTACGGTGTTGTAGGCACGTGCCAGACGGGTGATGGAATCCAGGAAGATGACTACGTCGTGTCCGCATTCCACCATGCGTTTGGCTTTCTCCAGCACGATGCCGGCAATCTTCACGTGACGTTCTGCGGGTTCGTCGAAGGTGCTGGCAATCACCTCTGCATTTACGGTTCGTGCCATATCTGTAACCTCCTCGGGGCGTTCGTCCACGAGAAGCATCATCAGGTATGCCTCAGGGTGGTTCTTGGCGATGCTGTTGGCTATATCCTTCAGCAACAGTGTCTTACCGGTCTTTGGCTGAGCCACAATCAGTGCGCGCTGACCCTTACCGATGGGTGCGAACAAATCTACGACACGCGACGACAGAGAGTCACCCTTGCCTGTGCACAGCTTGAATTTCTCGTCGGGGAACAGGGGTGTCAGGTGCTCGAAGGGACTGCGGTCGCGAACTATGCTGGGGTCGCAGCCATTGATGCGTGTGGCACGTATCAGGGGGAAGTATTTCTCGCCTTCGCGTGGTGGGCGCACAGGTCCTTCCACTACATCGCCCGTCTTCAATCCCAGTGTTTTTACAATCTGTTGGCTGACGTATATATCGTCGGGCGAAGCCAGGTAGTTATAGTCGCTGGAACGCAGGAATCCGAAACCTTCGGGCATGATTTCCAGCACGCCTTCGCCCTTGATGCGTTCGCCAAAGTCGTATCGCTGCATGCGAGGCAGTTCTGTGGGCTTTTCATCATCCTTCCTCTCTTCTTCGCCTACGGGGCCTGCCACTTGTGGAATGTCCTTGATGATGATGAAGTCGGGTTCATCGCGCTTGAAAAATTCCTCCGCCGTCATTGCTTTGGGCTTCGGCTGCTGCTTGGGAGCCTCCTCTGTCTGTGCCTTGGGGGCTTCCTTGGGCTGCTTGGCTTCCTGCTTCTTCACGGGCTTAGCCTGTTCCTTAGCCTGTTCCTTTGCCTCTTTCTTGGGCTGTTCCTTGGGCTGTTCCTTTGGCTGTTCCTTGGCCTCTTCCTTAGGTTGCTCCTTGGGTTGTTCCTTCTTCTTCCGACCGGACTCCTTGGTGGCTTTGGTTTCGTCCTTTGGCTTTTCGGGCTCCTGCTCCTTGGTTTCCTTCTTGGGACGTCCGCGCTTGGGTTTGGGCGTCTCAGCGGCAGGCTGTTCCTTTTCGACCTTCTTGGGGCGTCCGCGTTTGGGCTTTTCGCTTGCTGCTGCGGGCATGGTGGATTCCTTATCTATAATGTTATATATGAGCTCCATTTTGTCGTTCGACATCTGTGCTCCAATGCTCAATCCAAGCTCCACGAGCTGTTCGGGAGTCATGCTTTCGAGTTCACTCTTTGTGTGCATGTAAACGTTGGGTTATAAAGTGTTATTAGGAATTATTCGTGGGATTCACGGCAGCGAATTGCCGTTTTCTACACGCAAAGGTAAGAAATAAATATGAAATACGTATCACGAAATCCTGTTTTTTTGCAATTTGTTTTATTATTTCGCGAGAAATGTGTATTTTCGTGCTGCGTTTCAAGTAATCCTATCCTATGGCTCAGGTGAATTCCTTCCTGCAAGTCAACGGCTTAAGTCGTAGCGTGGGCGACCGTGTGTTGTTCTCGGATGTTTCCTTCGGCATTGCCGAGGGACAGCACGTCGGCCTTATTGCCCAGAACGGAACGGGCAAGAGCACCTTGTTGAACATTCTGGCGGGCAAGGATTCTGCAGACGCAGGTACGGTCATTTTCCGCAACGGCATCCGGGTGAGCTATCTGGAGCAGTTGCCCCGTTATCCGATGGAACTGACGGTTCGCGAGGCGGCCCACTGGCACCTGCAGCTCGACCAGATGGACGAGGAGGAGCGGCAGGAAGTTGCCATTAAGTCGGACCGCATCCTTACGAAACTGAAGATTTCCGACCTCGACCAACCCCTTTCGCAACTTTCCGGCGGACAGCTCAAGCGTGTGGCGCTGGCCAACGTGCTAACGTTGGAACCAGACTTCCTGATTCTGGACGAACCCACGAACCACCTGGACCTGGAGATGATAGAGTGGCTCGAGAACTACCTTTCGCGCAGCAACATGACGCTGCTCATGGTTACCCACGACCGCTATTTCCTCGACCACATCTGCTCCCTCATCCTGGAACTCGACAACCAGACGCTCTATGCCTATCGGGGCAACTATCAGTACTATCTGGAGAAGCGCCAGGAACGTGTCGATGCCCTGAGTGCCCAGATACAGCGTGCCCAGAACCTATACCGCACGGAACTCGACTGGATGCGTCGCATGCCCCAGGCCCGTGGTCACAAGGCCCGTTATCGCGAGGAGGCTTTCTACGAACTGGAACGTGTGGCCAAGCAGCGTATGGAGGAGAAACGTCTGCGCCTGCAAGCCAAATCCACCTATATCGGCTCCAAGATTTTTGAGGCGGCCTACGTCAGCAAGTCCTTCCCCACGTCGGACGGTGGGCGGAAAGTCATCCTGCGCGATTTCTACTACAATTTCTCGCGCTTCGAGAAAATGGGCATTGTGGGTGCCAACGGAACAGGGAAAAGCACCTTTGTAAAGATGTTGCTGGGCGAGGTACAACCCGACAGCGGTCGCTTCGTTATTGGCGAAACCGTGCGCTTCGGCTATTTCTCGCAGGAAGGTATGCAGTTCGACCAGCAGATGAAGGTGATAGATGCCATCCGCAAGGTGGCCGAATACATCGACCTGGGTGGTGGTCGGCATCTCACGGCCATGCAGTTTCTCCAGCACTTCATGTTCACGCCCGAACAGCAGCAGAACTACATCTACAAACTGTCGGGTGGCGAACAGCGTCGTCTCTATCTGTGTCAGGTGCTGATGCAGAATCCCAACTTCCTGGTGCTCGACGAACCCACCAACGACCTGGACATCCTTACGCTGCAAATCCTGGAGGAATACCTGCAGGACTTTCGCGGCTGTGTCATCGTGGTCAGTCACGACCGTTACTTTATGGACAAGGTGGTGGACCACCTGCTGGTGTTCCGTGGCGAGGGCGATGTAAAGGACTTCCCGGGCAACTATACGCAGTTCCGCGAATGGGAACGCCTGCAGCCGCGTCCGCAGTCGGAAGCCAAGAGCGAGGGTAGGGGACAGCGCCCTCAGCGTTCCGACGAGAAACGTCGTCTCACCTTCAACGAACGTCGCGAATTCGAACAACTCACCCAGGACATCGAGTCGCTGGAACGCGAGAAGTCGGAAATCGTGGAGGCACTGTCGGGTGCAGCCTTGTCCGTCGATAGAATCACCGAACTGTCCAAACGCCTGCCCGTCCTGCAGGAGGAGCTCGACGAGAAGGAGATGCGCTGGCTGGAACTCAGCGAACTGGCCTGATACCTTATATCATACCCGTACGCATATGTGCGTGCATGTGTGGCGGTAATTTTGATGACAAATTATTTGCAAAGTTGCCGTTTTCTTTATAAATTTGTAGCGATTAAATCCTTTTTAATCAAAATTGTAAGCTAAAAAAATGAAAAAACAGAAAAGATTTCTCCTCTCGGAGAACGAGATTCCAACGCAGTGGTACAACATCCAGGCCGATATGCCCAACAAGCCTCTGCCTCCCCTTCACCCCGCAACGCGTCAGCCGCTGGGCGTCGAGGACCTTGCCCACATCTTCCCCCTGGAATGCTGCAAGCAGGAGTTGAATACCACCGACCGCTTCATCGACATCCCCGAGCCCGTGCTCGAAAAGTACAAATTCTATCGTTCCACGCCTCTGGTGCGTGCCTATGAACTGGAGAAGGCGCTGGGAACTCCCGCCCACATCTATTTCAAGAACGAATCCGTGAATCCCCTGGGTTCGCACAAGATTAATTCCGCCCTGCCACAGTGCTACTATGCCAAGCAGGAGGGCACCACGAACGTCACCACCGAGACGGGTGCCGGCCAGTGGGGTGCTGCGCTCAGCTATGCTGCCAGCGTCTTTGGTCTCGAGGCTGCCGTCTATCAGGTGAAGATATCCATGCAGCAGAAGCCCTACCGCTCCAGCATCATGCGCACGTTCGGTGCCACCGTCGAGGGCTCTCCCTCCATGTCCACCCGTGCCGGTAAGGACATCATCACCAAGAACCCCACCCACATGGGTTCGCTGGGTACTGCCATCTCCGAGGCCGTAGAACTGGCCATGACCACTCCTGGTTGCAAATACACCTTGGGCAGTGTGCTGAACCACGTGGGCCTGCACCAGACCATCATAGGCCTGGAAGCCGAGAAGCAGATGGAAAAGGCCGGTGAATACCCCGACATGGTTATTGCCTGCTTTGGTGGCGGCAGTAACTTCGGCGGTATCGCCTTCCCCTTCATGCGTCACAACATCCTCGACGGCAAGACCACCGAGTTCATCGCTGCCGAGCCCGAGAGCTGTCCCAAACTCACACGCGGTAAGTTCGACTACGACTTTGGCGACGAGGCTGGTCTCACGCCCCTGCTGCCCATGTACACCCTGGGTCACGACTTTAAGCCTGCCAACATCCACGCTGGCGGTCTGCGCTACCACGGTGCAGGCATGATTATCAGCCAGCTTATCAAGGACGGATACATGCACGGTGTCGATATTCCCCAGCTCGAGACCTTCGAGGCAGGTGTGCTCTTTGCCCGCACCGAGGGCATCATCCCTGCTCCCGAATCCAGCCACGCCATTGCCGCCACCATCCGCGAGGCGCTCAAGTGCAAGCAGACGGGCGAGGAGAAGGTCATCCTGTTCAACCTCTCCGGACACGGACTCATCGACATGACGGCCTACGACCAGTACATCAATGGCGACCTCATGAACTATCAGGTTACCGACGACGAAATCGCCCACAACCACATCGGTGTCTAACCCCGTCGTCCCTGCAAAACATAGGCGCTATCCTCCCGGGTAGCGCCTTTTTTATGAGGTTAGAGATTTTTCAATCTCATCATAGTCACTTATCGCCTTGCGCCACGCCTCGGGAAAGGGAATCGCCTGTTGCTTATCCAGGTCGAACAGCACCATTATCGACAGACATCGGCTCAACACCGCCTCCGTGTCCGTATCTATCAGTTCCTGCTCCAGGTGGAAACTCTTGTGTCCGATTTTTATTACACGTGTGCGGGCAGCGATGTGTGTGTTCGCCTTTATCTGTAACAGGAACTCCGCTTCTATCTTCACCACGATAATCGCCACGCGCTCCCAATCCACATTGCCGCAAACCCGTGCAAAATAGTCGGTTTTTGCCGTATCGTAGAACTGAAAGTAAATCGTGTTGTTCACATGCCCGAACTTGTCGATATCGTTGAAACGAATCTGCAGCGGCATGATGTGGTGAAATGTTTTGCGTCCTTCTTCCGTCATCTTTTTTCCTTGTTTTTCGAATTTCGCTGCGAAGTTACAAAAAAAGTCGCTACCCACAACGGAATAGCGACCTTTTTCTTGTGATTTTATGTTTTAGAAGTTTAGTTGCTTAGGCTTTTTGAAGTTAGCGGAGTTAGCGGAGTTAAAGACGATACTTTTGAAGGGTGAAACATCCAGTCAAATACATTCTTTTCCAGTTATTAAAAGAACAAGTTTGAAAAAAAATTTTTATATTTGTAGCGGAAACGCTATGAAAAGCAAGAAATAAACAAAAGATATGGATAATCAACAAAGGACATCCCTGAACTTTTGAAGCAGCGAGAGCCATCGTCTCGAAGCTGGAATCCGTGAGAAACTCGCAGGTATTGGGTTTAACGTGAAGTGATATGGAAGAGAACAAAATCGTCATATATCAGACAGAGGACGGACAGACGCAGATTGATGTCCGTCTGGAGAACGAGACTGTGTGGCTAAATGTTGCCCAAGTGGCAACGCTTTTTGACAAGGAAGAGTCAAATGTCAGAAGGCACATTCTGAATGCCTTTCGTGAAGGTGAACTTGAAAGAGATGAGAATAACGTGCATTTTTTACACGTTAATGACGTGAAGAAGCCTGTACCTTTCTATAGTCTTGATGTTATCATCTCCGTGGGCTACCGTGTTCATAGCAAACGAGGCACCGCTTTCCGTATCTGGGCTCGCAAGGTCTTGAAGGACTACCTTGTCAAAGGTTATGCCGTCAACGAGCGTCTCCGCAAGGAGCAGATAGGAGAGTTGCGTCAGTTGGTGGGCATGCTGGCGCGTACCATCCAGAACCAACCTTTGCTCTCTAACGATGAGACAAATGCTTTGTTTGAGGTGGTGACAGACTATACCTACGCTCTCGACACCCTCGACAATTACGACTACGAGCGCCTGTCAATTCAGAAAACCACAAAGGAAGAGCCGTTCCACGCCACCTATGAAAACGCTATGGAGGCTATCAATGGCTTGCGCGACAAATTTGGTGGCAGCAGTCTTTTTGGCAATGAAAAGGATGACTCTTTCAAAAGCAGTATCGGGCAGATTTATCAGACCTTCGGTGGTGAAGAACTCTATCCCAGCGTAGAGGAGAAAGCTGCTATGTTACTCTATCTGGTTACGAAGAATCACTCCTTTAGCGACGGCAACAAACGTATTGCTGCCACGCTGTTCCTGTGGTTCCTTAACAACAACCGCGTTCTCTATCGCGCAGACGGCAGCAAGCGTATAGCTGACAACACCCTTGTGGCGCTTACCCTGATGATTGCAGAGAGCCGAACAGAGGAGAAGGATGTAATGGTGAAGGTGGTGGTGAATCTTATAAACCAACAAAATTAGGGACGATGAGTAAGAAGTCAATACGTTTTTTCAATGATCGCGAGGTGCGAGCCGTGTGGGACGATGACCACAATAAGTGGTGGTTCTCGGCAACTGACATCGTTCGTGCCATCAACGATGAGGATGATTATAAGAAATGTCGCAACTATTGGAAATACCTGAAAGGTAAGATGGTTAAGGACGGTATTGAACTGGTTAGTGTCACTAACCACTTCAAATTCCAAGCCCCTGACGGCAAACAACGTTTTGCCGATGCGCTTGATGCAGAGTGTGTTAAGACGGTAGCAAACAACTATCCCAATAATCGTGCTCGTAAATTTCTTGAATGGTTTACCTATAGCGATAATAGCATCGATGGACAAAGTAAAAAGAAGGCCTATACCCTTATTGAGAGCGGCTTGTTGGATAGCATGGAGCCAGGAACGGTAAAGTGCTTGCAACAGATTCATGCCTATCTGTTTGGTGGTCTCTACGATTTTGCAGGGCAGATACGAACAAAAACTATTTGGAAGGATGGTACGCTATTTTGCCGTGCAGAGTATCTGGCGGAGAATCTGAGAAATATCGAGGCAATGCCAGAGACGACTTTCGACGAGATTGCCAACAAATATGTTGAGATGAATGTGGCTCATCCCTTTATGGAAGGAAATGGTCGCTCAACGCGCCTCTGGCTTGATTTGCTCTTCAAGAAACGTCTGAAGCTTTGCGTGGATTGGAGCAAGATTGACAAGAAAGCATATCTGGAAGCTATGCGTAGAAGTACAACTGATTCTACTGCCATCAAGACGTTGCTACAAGGGGCTATGACCGATAAAATTGATGACCGCGAGATATTCATGAAGGGTATTGACTATTCATACTATTACGAGCAGGAGGATTAAGACGATGAGCAGATAGACTTCGACACCAAGATGCGCCAATTGCAATCGGAAATGCGCGACCTGTTGCAGCAGGAAGAAGCCAGCAAGCAGGAACTTAAATCACTCTTTGAGAAGTTAGGCTATAGCCTCTAAAACTAACAAATTCTTGCTAATTTTGCAAAAACTTGCAAGAATTGGCAAGAATTTAAAATATTATTTGTATCTTTGCAGCAAGAATAAAGATAAGAGGTTTTATGATAGAATTACCACCAAAGATTGATAAAAAAACGCTTGTCAATGCCTTGCTGAAGGGAAGTGATGCGGAAATCGCCACAATCGTTGATAAAGTCAATGCCGACTATGAGTATTGGGATAAGGTAAAGTACAAGTCTTTACCTGAAGGATATACGCCCCAAATGCTTTGGACCTATGTCAAGGCCTCACGTTTGGGGAGTATGATGACTGTATGGAATAAATATGGAATCAAACTGTGTATCACTAGTCAGATGCAGCGGATATGCCATGACTTTGATATGAAGTTTGGTAGTTTTTGGGAAGATGGTAACGATGCCCAAAATCCAGAAAAGAAATACTATCTGTCGAGTTCGCTGATGGAGGAAGCCATCTATTCCAGTAAGATGGAGGGCGCCTCCACCACTCGGGTTGTTGCCAAGGAGATGTTGAGGAAGAAGAAGTCACCTCAAAACAAGGCGCAGCAGATGATAGTCAACAACTATAATACGATTCAGTATATCGTAGACCATAAGGATGACCCTTTGACTGAAGAAGGGCTGCTATACATTCATAGGCTGATGACAGAGAAAACTTTGGATAACCCCGATGACGCAGGACGCTTCAGGACAAACGACAAAGTTGTTGTGGCAGATATGGTAGAGGGCGATATTGTCTATACGCCGCCTTCCTATAAGGAAATTCCTGAGTTTACAGAAACCCTGTGCGGTTTCTTCAACAACGATAGTCCGCGTACTTTTATCCATCCCATCATCAAGGGTATCATTGTCCACTTTATGTTGGCATATATGCATCCCTTTGTTGATGGTAATGGGCGGACGGCACGTGCCTTATTCTATTGGTATATGCTGAAAGAGAACTACAAGTTGACAGAGTATATGTCGATATCAAGGGTCATCGCAAAGTCAAAACCCAGTTATGAAAAAGCATTCCGTTATACAGAGAACGACGGAAACGATATGGGGTATTTTGTAGCTTATAACCTGAGAGCCCTGGAGCTTTCTTTCCAGCAGCTTCGTGATTATATACAGCGGAAGCAACGAGAGAAGAAAGCAGCCAGCACTTTCATGATGGCTGGTAACGTCAATCAGCGGCAGGCAATCGTTCTACAACGGCTTACCGATGAACCAGACACAATCCTTACAGTAAAGGATGTACAAGAACTATTCTCTGTTTCATCTATGACAGCAAGAAAGGACTTGTCAGATTTAGTGCAACAGGGCTACTTGACTGAGATTGCCATCAACAAAGTAACTCGTGGGTATATAAAAAAGCAAGAAGGATAAATGGAATACAAACATTAGGAAAGAAGTAAAACGAAAACTATAAAGATATGGCAAATACGAACATAATAACGGTGAAAGATGTCAATATCAGGACGATGACAAAGGATGGCAAAGACTACATCTGCATTACAGACATCGCTAAACAGAAAAACGAAACCGACCCTAACGGGGTGATAGGCAACTGGATGCGTAACCGCAATACTATTGAGTACCTCGGTTTGTGGGAAACTCTATATAATCCGAATTTTAACCCCCTCGAATTCGAGGGGTTTAGAAGTCAGGCTGGTTTGAATGCCTTCACCCTCTCACCGTCACAGTGGATTGAGACAACACGTGCTATAGGACTAATCTCGCAGGCAGGACGTTATGGTGGAACCTATGCCCGCTCAGACATCGCCTTCAAGTTTGCAAACTGGGTAGCTGTAGAGTTTGAGCTTTATTTGGTGATGGAGTTCCAACGCCTGAAAGCCAAGGAGCAGGAGCAGATTGGTTGGACGGCCAAGCGCGAACTTTCGAAAATCAACTATCGCATCCATACCGACGCCATCAAGCGCCATCTGATACCTGAAGAAGTGACTCGAGAGCAAGCAGCGATGAAGTATGCTGAGGAAGCCGACGTACTCAATGTGGCGATGTTTGGCATGATTGCCAAACAATGGCGCGAGGCCAATCCTGAACTCAAGGGCAATATCCGCGACTATGCCACCATTAATGAGCTCATCTGTCTCTCGAATATGGAAAATATCAACGCCGTGCTCATCAACGACGGTATGCCACAGGGTGAACGACTCATCAAACTCAATCAGATTGCCATTCACCAGATGCAAGTGCTGGAGGATAATGAAGGGAGGAAGTTGTTGAAGGCTGCGAATTAGTGAGAGCAAAGAAAACAAGTTTTCATTTGCCGAGCGGAAGCAGGCTCGACCGGAAGTCAAGTAAAACGAAAACCCGAAGATATGATTCAGATAGAGAACTTAAAAGCTGTTTTATCCGAAATTGGATTTGTCAAAGAATCTATGGGCGATTATTACAAGCGGGATTATGATACTTGTATTGTTGCTGTTGACTTTGACAACAAGAAAATAATATATCCAGAAGGCAAAGGGCTTAAAGTGCATGACAAAACCACAAGTAACTTTGACAAAAAAGAGAATTTTGTTGTATTGGAATGTGTGTGCCGTTTGCTTGAGAAAGGATATAGACCTGAACATATAGAATTGGAACCGCGATGGACGTTGGGGCATGATCCAAGTGGCGGAAAAGCTGATATTCTTGTTAAGGATAGTGAAGAAAAATCTTTGATTATTATTGAATGTAAGACAGCAGGTGAGAAGTTCAACAAAGAGAAGAAGAACACCGAAGAAGATGGTGGTCAGCTATTTAGCTATTGGCAGCAGGAAATATCTACCCGATGGCTTGCTCTCTATGCCTCTGACTGGAAAGAAAATGGTCTTTCGTACAACTGCCTTGTGATTAATTGTACAGATGATGCCAACATCGCAAAGATGGCAGAAAAAGACAATGACGTAAAGATTTTCTCCAAGGCTCGTAATGACAAAGAACGTTTTGAAGTATGGGAAGAAACATACCAGAAGCAATGGCTTGATGATGTAATCTTTAACGAAGAAAGCCAAGCATATAAAATAGGAATACCACCATTAAGGAAGAAGAAACTTAAAGATTTTACTCCAGACGACCGCATCGTAAATCGTTTTGAGGAAATCCTTCGACATAACAACGTTAGCGATAAGGAAAACGCCTTTAACCGTTTAGTGGCTCTCTTCATTTGCAAATTGGTGGATGAGATAAAAAAGCAAGACTTCGATGTTGTCGATTTCCAATACAAACAAGGTCAAGATACATACGAAAGCCTGCAAGACCGCCTGCAGCATCTTCATCAGCAGGGCATGGAAGAGTTTATGAAGGAAAAAATCTTCTATGTGGAGGCAGATTATGCAGAGCGTCTATTCATGCAATATACTGGCCGACAGAGGAAAGCAGCC
Organism: Bacteroidaceae bacterium; assembly: GCA_017617235.1. Classification (GTDB taxonomy): domain Bacteria; phylum Bacteroidota; class Bacteroidia; order Bacteroidales; family Bacteroidaceae; genus Physcousia. The sequence continues at coordinate 35,669 of JAFZWQ010000035.1, forward strand.
ATTGAGGATTTGAACCGCACTATCCGCATTTTGAAGTTCTATAGTAACAACGACTTTGCCTTCAAGGATGTGCATAACGAAGAGCTTTTCTATCAGAATGGCAAGATACTTGTTGAGGTCGTACAATTGTTCCAACCTTATCGCATCGTTTATCCCAGTAAACATCAATTCCTTGGTGATTTATTCGAGCAACTGCTTAACAAAGGATTTAAGCAAAACGAAGGCCAGTTCTTTACGCCGACTCCAATTACTCGTTTCATTTGGGATTCGTTGCCCTTACAGAATTATATCAATGAACACGACCTGCCACGAGTAATTGACTATGCTTGTGGTGCTGGCCATTTCTTGACAGAAGGAGTTGAGGCTATTAATGCTGTGCGTCCTGATGGTGATAATAGTTGGGTGGAGAATCATATTTATGGAATAGAGAAAGACTATCGATTGGCCCGTGTGTCGAAAATCTCCATGTTTATGAATGGTGCTGGTGGCAGTAATATCATCTTTGGTGATGGTTTAGAGAATTATCCTGAAAAGGGAATTACGCCTGCCTCGTTTGATATACTTGTTGCCAATCCTCCGTATGCAGTTAAAGGATTCAAGCAACATCTAAAGCTCAAAAACAACTCATTCTCAATTCTTGATAAGGTAAGTAGGGATGGGAATGAAATAGAGATGTTGTTTGTGGAACGCATCGCACAACTATTAAAACCTAAGGGTATAGCAGCAGTTGTTCTTCCTTCTTCCATTCTTAACGATACGTCTTCAAGTGGTATAGCGGCACGTGAAAACTTATTGCAAAACTTTCTTGTTCATGCTATTGTGGCATTTGGTAGTCAGACTTTTGGAGCTACAGGAACAAATACGATAACATTATTCCTTGAGCGGTATAATGAACCACCTCGTTATGCCGAATTAGCAAATGATACCGTGGATGGGATTTTATCTCATGGTGGAGATGCAGATTGGGAAGATGCGCAGGTTTTGGATGCATATATTACTCATCAAAGAATAGACAAAGAAACGTATCTTGCTTTCTTGCGACAATCCTTGACAAAGGAAGATGTCCTCGCTGATGCCTATTTGAAAGGCTATTACGAGTCATTTGCCTGGGGAACTATCAAATATCCTCAGCGTAGTAGCGATGAAGAGATGGCACAAATCAGAAAAGAAAAGTTCTATGCATGGGCATTGACGATAGAGAAAGAGAAACTTTACTACTTCTCGCTTGTTTATCAGCAGCAGACGCTTGTCATTACTGCCCCAACAGATAATAAGGAACAAAAGGATTTCTTAGGATACGAATGGAGCAACAGAAAAGGACAAGAGGGCATTAAGATAAAGCAGCCAGGTGGAAAACTCTATAAAGATGAAGACCGATTTGCAAGAGGGACTTTAGCATGTGCAGTTAGAAATTCATTCTGGGGAGCTTCAACTATAGGAATCTCAGAGGATATTGCAAAGCACATTAAAGTATATTGGTTAAAAGATATGATGGACTTCTCTCTTTCAGGGTTTAACAAGTCTATCACATTGACTGCAAAAATTGAAGACAAAATCAATAGTAAGTATCCACTGCTTCGGCTCAATGACCCTAATAAGTTTGAATTGAGAATAGGCCGTCGCGTTCTTTCGTCTGATATTGAGGAACAAGGTCAATATCCAGTATATAGCGCAAATGTAAAAAGTGAATTTGGTTATATTAACCATTTACTATTTGATGATTTTGACAAGCCTTCAATACTATGGGGAATCGATGGCGATTGGATGGTTGCATATATCAACAAGGATATTGCATTTTATCCTACTGATCATTGTGGTGTATTAAGAGTTTTAGATCCAGAGATAGAACCCTATTATATAGCCTTAGCACTTGAAGAAGTGGGAAAACACTATGGTTTTTCTCGCTCTTTCCGAGCATCAACTGAGAGAATTTCGGCTGTTCAACTCCCTCTTCCACCAAAAGTAATTCAAGATCAATTAGTGTCAGAATGCAGAGCCATAGACGAAGAATATAATACTAGCCGCATGAGCATCGAAACCTACAAGCAGAGAATAGCGGAGATATTTGACAGGCTTGAAGTTGTGTCTATGCAAAATGGGGGGGGGTAATTTGTCGGTAATTAGTAATTTATGCAAATACGTAACCCTTAGGGCAAATGAAATAAATATGGAATCGTACATCACTACTGATAACATGTTGCAGAACTGTGAGGGTATCCGTCCATACGATGGGACGGATAACATCACCTCTGCAATTGCGTATCAAACAGGGGACATCCTGCTCTCAAACATCCGTCCATATCTGAAGAAAATGTGGCAAGCTGACCACAATGGGAGTTGCTCTCCAGATGTGCTTGTGCTTCGCCCTTACAAAGATAAAGTCGATGAGCGTTTCCTGTATTACAGCTTGCGTCGTGATGTGTTCTTTGATTACATAATGAATGAAGCTGGCACAAGAGGGCTGAAGATGCCACGTGGCAATAAAGACGGAATTATCCGGTATCGTATAACTTTGCCAGATATGGAAGAACAAAGAAAAGTTGCAGCCGAGATTTCACATTGGGATGCACTAATAGCAGAGGCAAAGAATACAATGGCAGGTTGTATTATCCGCAAACAAGCTATTATGGACAAATACTTGAAATAATTAAACACCTAACGATATGAACGAGAAACTATATTTGGATACGCTCAAGAAATATCAGAAGTGGGCGAAGGAGAATAAAAGCAGGTAGAGCAGGACTTTGCTGAACGTCGTGCTATGTGCGAAGATATGCAAGAATCATCAGGGACAGGTTCTTTGATTCGTAACCCATAACAATTGTGCCAGACACAATGATGTAACATTTTTGTGTTTTCTATACTATTTGAATGAAGACATTAGACATTAGACATTAGAATTTTGAATATGAAATCAAGTGATTATAGACAATTGAAAGTGTGGCAGAAAGCGATGGACTTAACGGTAGAGATATACAGCCTCGTCAAACGTCTGCCGCGTGAAGAAACCTACGCTCTCTCTGACCAAATGCGAAGGGCCGTTGTCTCAATCCCTTCGAACATTGCTGAGGGACAGGGGCGAAATTCGGACAAAGAGTTCATAAACTTCCTGTCAATTGCACGTGGTTCGTTGTGGGAGCTGGAGACTCAAATAGAAATATGTGAGCGGCTACACTACATAGACTCTAAACTAGCGTCTAAAGTCTATATACTAACGACGGAGGTTAGTAAGATGCTAAATTCCCTTTCAAACTCGCTAAAGTCTAAAGACTAGGGCCTAAAGACCAATAATGACGGATTAAAACGTTATAAAAATAAAGAAGACGAGATATGAAAGAAGAAATAGGAAATAATAAAGGAGAGATTATCATCTATCAGTCAGAGGATGGTAAGATAAAACTGGATGTCAGGTTGGAGGAGAAAACGGTATGGCTGACACAGGAACAAATTGCTCAGCTGTATAGTAAGGGCAGATCAACGATAACAGAACACATCTCTAACATCTTCAAGGAAGGAGAATTGGAAAGAGAGAAGGTATGTCGGAAATTCCGACATACCACTCAACATGGTGCTGTAGAAGGGAAGACACAGAGTCAAGAAGTGACACTCTACAACCTCGATGTAATCATTTCTGTAGGTTATCGCGTGAAGTCTATTGTGGGCACACGCTTCCGTCAGTGGGCTACAGAGCGGCTGGCGGAATACATCATCAAGGGCTTCACGATGGACGATGAGCGACTGAAGAATCTTGGTGGTGGGGGCTACTGGAAGGAGTTGTTGGATCGTATCCGTGACATCCGTTCATCTGAGAAGGTGATGTACAGACAGGTGCTTGACCTCTATGCTACCAGTGTTGATTATGACCCACGGACAGATGCGTCGAAACTGTTCTTTAAGATGGTGCAGAACAAACTGCACTATGCAGCTCACGGACATACGGCTGCAGAGGTGATTTATGATCGTGCGGATGCTGACAAACCTTTTATGGGATTGACATCGTTCAAAGGTGAACTGCCTTGCATTAACGATATTAAGATAGCAAAGAATTATCTCACGGCTGAGGAACTGAAGATATTGAATAACATCGTTTCTGGATATTTTGACTTTGCAGAGACTCAGGCCCTTCGTCATCGACCTATGTATATGGAAGACTATGTTCGTCAGTTAGACAACATCTTGTCTGCCAATGGCGATGAACTGCTGGAAGGGGCAGGTTCTGTATCTCATGAGGAAGCAATGGATAAGGCTCTGATTGAGTACAGGAAATTCCTAGTGAAGACATTGTCGCCAGTAGAACAGGATTATCTAGAGTCTATCAAACTCATTGAGAAGAAAACCAAGAAGAAAGGCAGCTATAATAAGATGTAAGATGTTAGAAGGAAGATGTATGATGGAGTCACGGATCTACGGAAACAAGAAATAATGACGGAATAAAAAAGTTATTAATATCCTAAAAACAATACAACTATGAAAAAGATTTTATTTTGGAGCATGATGTTGCTCATGGTAATGGCGTTGCCTGTGATGGTGGCGTGCGGAGATGATGAAGATACTGTAGACCTGAATGAGATTGAAGGAACGTGGATGTGTGTGAAGAGTACGGATTCGTATCAAGGGCAGTCGGTCGATGGACTGCTCGTTGGTGCAGAGATTACCATACGCTCAAATGGAACATATACCTCGACATCAGATAATTTCGGGCGGTCGGGTACCTATACCTATAACGGTGAAACTTTTACGGCAAAAAGCAATACTGGCGATACGTTTATTGTGAAAATCAAGGTAAAAGGTAATGATATGAATTGGGTAGGTACAGCCAGCAATGGCGTCTCGTTTAATTATAGTTTCAAGAGAGAGTAAAGGTATACAAAAAATGTTTGAAAAATCCCTGTCGTTTCTTTGGAAGTGATGGGGATTTGTTATATCTTTGCGGAGCAATCGGGCAGTAATGTGCACGTTGCAAATTTACTATATTTTTAATTATCTAACATACAACCATGAAGAAGTATCTGATGAAGATATCGGGCGTGCATTATGCAGCAAATAACGACTCTGTGGCCGGCCAGACGGAAACGGAGGAGATGCACGTGCGCACTCGTCAGATGCTTGCCTGGCTGAGGGACGAGAGGCCTATAGTGGTGCTGGCTGCAGAACCCACGAACCACTGGAATCCCAATGCCGTGACGGCCCGTGCTCGCGGACGACGTATAGGACGTGTAGCGGACGAATGCCTTGATGTTGCCAACGGTCTGCTGGCATCGAGTGGTCGTGGCATGCTGACGGCCCGGGTGGTGGATGTTGCCGTAAAGGAGCACGGGTATGCAATGGTGGAGGTGTATGCCGAGGAGGCATCCCCTGTTCAGTCGTCGAAGGCTACGGATATAGAGTGGGATATGTGGATGTCCGACGGACAGCCGCTGTTGCCGCCCGACGAACAGTTGGAGGCCGAGCTGGAAGCCTCTTTCGTGCTGGATACCATGTTGCTGCCCAATATGGCTGAGGCGGATTTCGACGAGCTGAAGGAGTACGTGGAGATATGGATGCGCGGCAGTGGTCACGACCTCAGTCGCGAGGCCCGTCAGGCACGTTCGATGTACATAGAGATGCTGGAGTCGGCACAATGCAAGGAGGTGCGCCAGCTGGCAGAACCGTTGAAGGAACAGCGCACTTCGATGTGCGGACGCAATGCCCTGGACGAGCGGTGTGGACTGTGGTGGCAGCAACAATTGGCGTCTGCAGACATGAAAAGGTTGTGGCACCAATGGACTGTGCGCCACGATGGAAGGCTGTGGAATGGTCTGCAGCAAATAGACATCCTGCTGAGGCAATTGCCAGGCGAGTTGTACAACGATATAGGTCAGTTGGACGTGATGTTGGCCCGTTTGTACTATATGAACACGCCTCGACAGGCCTTGCGAAGCGTTATTACTATGCTGATGTTGCGCGAACTCTCGTGTCGAGAGCTGCATGTTGCCATGCGCCCCATGACGGAAGATGAATACAGACAGCATTCGCTCGTCGAGAATCCTATGGACATTCCCACCACCATTGGTCGGGTGCTGTCCTATGGCGAATCGCTGAACAGCAAAGCGAAGAAACAGACCATCGAGGAATTGTGTAAGTGGCTGAACGAGGATTTCCAGCAAAACGCAGTCAAAGAGGCGAACGAACTGGATTCCGACGAAGCAAGGAAGTATTGGCAACGGTTGCAGAAAGATGGTTTTGTGGACGCTGCACACCAACTGATGCCCTCGACCACACGCCAGCAGGCCATGTATATTGCTGAAGTTTTTGCCGAACGCCTTGGCCTGAAGGCAAAATGGAAGCCTTTTCAGGAGCTGTGGGGCATCAACAACCTGGCACAGGAGAAGAATAAATTCATGGAAACAGGCAAGTCGCCCTCGCGTTCCCAACGGATAGACAAGATTTTCGAAGATTAGCTAACGCGCTGATTCTCAACACCGATTTCCCCTATATAGGATGTGTTATAGCTCCTATATAGGGCTTTTCTTTTTGCATTTATCACGAACTTCGCAGTCGGAATCCAAGGGAGGAAAGCCCCAGCGTGGCTCCCGCCAGTCTCGGTAAACATCTGGCCATAGGACTGGTAACGCTACAGATGTTCACTTCCTAAAAAAAAATTAGAACTATGGAAGCAAAGAACATTTTTTCTGAGAATGCCAACCGCGAGGGTTGGAAGTGTAACACTTATCTGGGTGTGGACCTAAAGACTTATATGCGCAGCGACAGGCGCACGAAGACGGGTAGGGAGTACCGGGGCGTGCTGAGGCGCGACTGGGATGCCCAGCTGGACGAGTTCCTGTGCCGCGATGCGCACTACACGTTCATCGAATGCGAAACGCGTAAGGCCGACAAACGTAATCCGCGCGTCTTCGAGGGCCGCTACATCACGGTTACCCGCAGCGACAACGGCTCGCTGAATCCGAACTTCAAACGGATAATGATGCGACCTGGATTCAACGTGGACGGTTATGCGCTGGAAGTCGCCAACGAAATCCGACTGGCATTAAAAGGTCTTGTAGAGAGTGAATAATGCATAATGGAAAATCTCAGAATCTCAAATCTCAGTTAAAAAAAAAGGTACCCCTCATCATCGATTTTCCTTCTTTATTTATATTTAACTTATTAATAATTAATTAGTTATATATATAATAATATAGATATTGCGAAGTTGGGGGGTATCTTAAAAAACTACTGAGATACTGAGATTGAGATAGCAAAGAGTATTAACAAACAATCTAATTATTTAAATAACAATGAATTACAATATTTTTAGCAATGTCGCTCCGGCGATGCCCAACCCTTCGAAAGGCACAGAAATCTGTAAATTACTCCTCTCACAGGCCTCAAAAGACATGCGAGACCCCCTAGTTCCGATGGCAATACCTGCACTTGCTGCACATTTGACTGATGTAAAATTCATGTATTCGGATAACAAATACTATGAACTTTGTGGGCAAATGGGGCATTTGATAGGTCCTTCGGGCATAGGAAAGGCCCAGTTGACGCATCTCGTAGAGGCTATAATGAGACCGTTTCGTGAGCACGATGAGATGGAATACGATAAACTTGTCGATTGGCAACGGCAGTTAAAGACCAGGGGCGCAAACAAGGACAAACCCGAGCGCCCGGAAGTGAGTATCTGGTTTCCTCCTTCGGATATCACAGCCCCTGCCTTCCTACAAAACGCCATGGCGCTCGAAGCGCAGGGTGGCCGCACGCAGTACATCAATCTTCCCGAGGTTGAGATGGCCGACAAAATGTGCGGCGGACATCGTCAGGTGAGCCAGACCATCCGCAATATCTACGACCGCCATCGGGCAGGGGCATTGAGAGCGACAGCAGAGGGTGTAACTGGAAATCCCATTATGCGAGTCAACATTACGTTCAGCTCGACACCAGACTCGGCACGTTCTTTCTATAAGAAGGATTTGACTAACGGTTTCTTCGGTCGCATACCCTTTGCCTACAAGGCGCGTGGCGAACGCAAAGGAAAGATTCCGCGTCAGGGCACATACAACGAGGAGTTCCTGGCCAATCTCGATGAATACCTCTCGCGTTTGGATTGTTGCAAGGGCAGCTTCGTGGTGAAGCCTCTGAACAAGATTGCTGACCAGTTGGCAGAAGAGATGGCCCGTCTGGCCGACCTGGCTGATGACGACATGCTCTTCGAACTCTCGCACCGCAGCATATTCAGCGCGTGGAAAAAAGGTGCCACACTCTGGATTCTGAACAACCAGACGTGGACACGCTCCATAGGCGAGTTCGTAGTGTGGTTCTGCTACTACGACCTGTGGTCGAAAGTAATGGTCTTTGGCGATATGTTCAAGGGCGGCGACGTTCAACCTGAAGAAACCCAGAAGAAAGGACCGAGGAATATGCTCGATGGTCTGAAGAGTAATACTTTCAATGAGCAGCAGCTGGAGGACCTGCGTGTGAGCCTGGGTAAAAGCAAAGAAGGTACTAGCCACCAACTCAGCGTATGGATGAACCGAGGTCTCATCGAGTACTCGAACCAGACGGGACTGTATACTAAAACCGCAAACTACCTGAAGGCTCGCTCGGCTAAAGGCGATTGAAAATTCTTGCTCCTCTGCGCTACGCAAGCGACTTCGTCGATTAGAAGATTGAAAATTGAAAATTCTTGCTCCTCTACGCTACGCAAGCGAGCGAGCTCGATTAGAACATTAAATCCCTAAACTTCTAAACCTCTAAACTTCTAAACCTCTAAACTTCTAAACCTCTAAATCTCTAAATCACAAAATCACTAAATCACTAAATCACTACAACTATGCAAACGAAAATATGTAAAGTGGTTGCACAATCGGAAACCATATATGTGCAATCGAAGAAGAGCGAAACAGGAAAGATGGCCAAGAGCATCATGCGGCTGCGCGAACTGGGCGGCAGCTACGGCGACGAGTACGTATGCACCCTGCTGGGCCCCATTGCCGAGTACCAGTTCGACCCCGGGCAGACCATCTTGGCGGGACTGCGATTCCTGACGCACGAGTCCGGTGGCGTCTATTACCAGGACATCATCGCCAACGACATTATCCTCCTTTCCTAAAGGACCCCCCGACCCCCTTCAGGGAGAGAAGGCTAACGGCTAAGGGCTAAGGGCTTAGTAGGTTAATAGCTTAGTGGCTTAACAGCTTAATAGCTTAACAGCAACCTCTAAACCTCTCGCTCGAACTTGTTCGCTTGCGTAACAACGTGGAGCAAGTAATCGCGAAGCGCTTGCGTAACAACGTGGAGCAAGAAACTTCTAAGCCTCTAAATTTCTAAATCACTAAATCACTAAATCACTAAACCACTAAACCTCTAAACCACTATGTTTACAATCCGACCGTACACGAAGAAGGAGCTGGCCCTGATGTACTTCCCCAGCAGCCAGCCACGTACCGCAGTCAACCACCTGATGTCGTGGATTCGCCGATGTACCCAACTATGGCAACAACTGCAGCAGATGGGCTACACCACCACCAGCAAGGCATTCACTCCCCGCGAAGTCCGCGCCATCGTCGCACAACTTGGCGAGCCGTAGGGAACGGCTAAGGGCTAACGGCAAACGGCTAATGTACAGCCATCGCACGCCATCGCCACGTATCGCCCAACTGCCAAAAGCAAATGTCGTACTTTTGTACTGTCGAAGCGAAAGAGTTGGCACGTCGAAGGTCGCGACGCGACGTAAAAACCCACCGCCCGACACACGAGAACTAAAACCACTTATTACTAACAAAACAAAACCTCTAAACTACTAAACTACTAAATCACTAAATCACTAAATCACTACAACTATGGCAAACAAAGTAATCGGAAAAATTCCCTACAGCCTGGCGCTGCGACCCAGCATCCCGGGCGACAAGAACTCGGAGAAGAAAATCTACGCCACGGCGCAGATTGACGAGAGTGTGGACCTGAAGACCCTGGCCAAGCACATGCGCCAGCACGGAAGCAGCTACTCGGTGGGCACCCTGCAGGGCGTGCTGACGGACATGGTGGAGTGCACCCTGGAACTGCTGAAGCAGGGCAAGAGCGTGAACTACGACGGGCTGATGCGCCTGCACGTGACCATCTCGAGCGATGCCGTGGACGACGTCGAGGACTTCAACCCCGCAGCCCACATCAAGCGCGTGAACCTGCGCGGCGACGTGGACGAGAGTGCCAAGGCGTTCCTGAACTCCGACGTCGACTTCGAGTATGTCATCACCCGCGAGGCACAGGCCCTGGCCAAGAAGGCTGCCAAGGAGGCCCTGGGCACCGGCTCCGGCGACGACAACGGCGAAGGCGGTGGTGACGGTGGCGACGACAACGGCCAGACCGAATAGTCAATGGGGCCTCAATGGCCCCCTGACTATTCTAAATCTTACCTTATTTTCATCATCCCCAACTTATCTTCTGTTCATTTTCTTTGGCACAAAGAAAAAGGAACCAAAAGAAGAAGCATCCACCCCCCAAGCCCCCTATATGGGGGTTGTAATTGATGTCGGGCACAAGCGCCTCTCCATCAAAGTTTTTGCATGGCTCACACAGCCTTTGCCCTTCGGGTGAGCCAAAGAATTTTTAAAGACCACCCGGGTCTTTGACGGCCCGGGTTCCTTAGTGAAAGAGCGACAGGAGAAGCGGTTGGATGCCCTCCCTGGAAAGGGAGGGGGCCGGGGGTAGGTCGAAGCCCCTTCATCGAAGGGGTTGGGGATGAATAGAAAGGAAGAAAGAAGAAACGATTAAACTGTTAACATTTAAAAACAAAAACACTATGAAACCAGAAAGAAAGGCGGAACTCATGAAGTTCCTTTGGAAGCTGTTCACAGCTTTGGTAGCCGCCCTGACTAGCGCTACAGCAGTCAGTTCCTGCTACACCGTGACGCTGGGCTGACGCCCGACGAACGGCTAATGTATAAAAAAGGCGCTATTCCGTTGGGGGATAGCGTTTTTTTTCGTAACTTCGCAGGCGAAAACTGAAAATCATTATGCCGAAGATTTCTACGCGCGGACACGAGATGCCCGAATCACCTATACGCAAACTGGCTCCCTTGGCTTACGCTGCCAAGGAACGTGGGGTGCATGTCTATCACCTGAACATCGGTCAGCCCGACCTGCCAACACCTAAATCGGCGTTGGAGGCCATCCGCAATGTGGACCGTAAGATTCTGGAATACAGCCCCTCGCAGGGTTATCTGAGCTACCGCAAGAAACTGGTGGATTACTACAAGAAGTACAACATCGACGTTACGCCCGACGACATCATCATCACCTCGGGTGGTTCGGAGGCTGTGCTGTTCTCGTTCCTGGCTTGCCTGAATCCTGGCGACGAAATCATCGTGCCGGAACCTGCCTACGCCAACTACATGGCCTTCGCCATATCGGCAGGTGCCGTCATCCGCACCATTGCCACCACCATCGAGGAGGGTTTCTCGTTGCCCAAGGTGGAGAAGTTCGAGGAGCTCATCAACGAACGCACACGCGCCATACTGATTTGTAACCCCAACAACCCCACGGGCTACCTGTACACCCGTCGCGAGATGAACCAGATTCGCGACCTCGTGAAGAAGTACGACCTGTACCTGTTCAGCGACGAAGTGTATCGCGAATTTATCTATACGGGCAGTCCATACATCTCGGCTTGCCACTTAGAGGGAATCGAGAACAATGTGGTGCTTATCGACTCAGTATCAAAACGTTATTCCGAGTGTGGAATACGTATTGGTGCCCTCATTACCAAGAACCAGGAAGTGCGCAAGGCGGTGATGAAATTCTGTCAGGCGCGCCTGAGTCCTCCACTCATCGGACAGATTGCTGCCGAGGCTTCGCTCGACGAGCCCGAGGAGTACAGCCGCGAGGTTTACGACGAATATGTCGAGCGCAGAAAGTGCCTGATAGATGGCCTGAACCGCATCCCTGGCGTCTATAGCCCCATACCCATGGGCGCTTTCTACACGGTGGCGAAGTTGCCCGTGGACGATGCCGAGAAGTTCTGCGCCTGGTGCCTGAGCGATTTCGAGTACGAGGGCGAGACCGTCATGATGGCTCCTGCCGCTGGTTTCTACACCACACCCGGAGCCGGTCGCGACCAGGTTCGCTTGGCATACGTGCTGAAGAAACGCGACCTCACACGCGCCCTCTTCGTTCTGCAGAAAGCCCTTGAAGCCTATCCCGGTACCAAACGATGAACTTTTCGTGGTACATGGCCCGTCGGCTGTATAGCCGCAGCGGAGGCACCCAACGTGCTTCCCGTTCCGCCATCGCCATAGCCACAGCCGGTGTCACCCTGGGGTTGGCCGTCATGATAATCGCCATCTCTGTGGTGCTGGGGTTCAAGACCCAGGTGCAGAACAAGGTGGTGGGCATCGGCAGCCACATCTCCATACTGAACTACCAGTCGCTCTATAGCAGCGAATCGCAACCCATCGTCATTTCCGACAGCCTGCTGCGTGCCGTACGCGCTCTGCCCGAGGTGTCGCATGCCCAGCGTTTCTGTGTGAAAACGGGCATGCTCAAGACCGACGACAGTTTCCAGGGCGTATTGTTCCGTGGTGTCGATGAGACGTATAACCTGGATTTCCTGCGTTCGCAACTTGTGGACGGCGAACTGTCCACACCTTTCTCCTCGAAGGAGAATACGGGGCGCATAGCCCTTTCCCAAACACTTTCCCAGCAGTTGCACCTTTCCGTGGGCGACCGTGTCTTTGCCTATTTCTTCGACGATAAGCTGCGTGCCCGCCGATTCACGGTTACGGCCATCTATGCCACACACCTGAGCGAATACGATTCGCGCCTGGTGTTCTGCGACTACCGCACGGCCCATCAGCTGCTGGGCTTCGAACCCGACCAGTCGAGTGGGGCAGAGGTCGCTGTCCGCCAGATGGAACTGCTGCCCCAGGCATCGGCAGAGGTGTCCGCCCTCGTCAACCATCGGCAGGACCGCTATGGTGGCTACTATTCGTCGCCCACCATCAAGGACACCTATCCCCACATCTTTGCCTGGCTCGATTTGCTCGACCTCAACGTTGTCGTCATCCTCCTGCTCATGATTGCCGTAGCCGGATTCACCACCGTCAGCGGTCTGCTTATCATCATCCTGGAACGCACCCAGTTCATTGGTGTGCTGAAGGCACTGGGCGCCTCGAACGGCTCCCTGCGCCACCTGTTCCTCTACTATGCCATCCTCATCGTGGGACGCGGCATGCTGCTGGGCAATCTGCTGGGCATAGGGCTGTGCTACCTCCAGCAAACCCTGGGGCTCGTACACCTGGATGCCGAAACCTACTATGTCGACACCGTTCCCGTACTCATGTCATGGCCCTGGGTGGCTGTGGTGAACGTGGCCATCTTTGTTGCCGCCACGCTGTCCCTGCTGTTGCCAACCCTCATTGTCTCCCACATTCATCCCGCCCGGAGCATCCGTTTCGAGTAGTTTTGCCACCTGTAACGAAAATATTTCGGAAAACATTTGGTGGGTTCGCGGAAAAGTACTATCTTTGCACCGCATTTGAGACAACGACCCCCATATGCGGGCATCAGCGGATGCTAAAAAGCTATGGAAGTTTGGGTGAGTGGCTGAAACCACCAGTTTGCTAAACTGACGTGCGGGTTACCGTACCGGGGGTTCGAATCCCCCAGCTTCCGCAAGGGGAAATCAGAGACTCAGATGCAAAACTGGCGCTTTCGTCTAGCGGCTAGGACACATGCCTCTCACGCATGGAACACGGGTTCGATTCCCGTAGGCGCTACAAGAGAACAAAAACAAGGAGAGCAAGAGCGTAATATCGACAACGATGTAACGCTCTTTTTCTTTTGTATGGAAGCGAGCGTAAGTCGTTGAAAATCAATAATAAATATTTTGTGTACGTGTCAGCAGCAGTTTAAAATTAAGTTTAATCTGCGTCTGAACTAGTGGATGACATGAAGGAGAAAATTTGACATAATTGGACAAGGTTATACCAAAAGTTATACCAAAATGAGGTAAAACGGTTATACCAGATGTTAAAAATCGGGAAATTTTGAGGTAAAACTGAGTTGGTATAACCGATTTAAGGAATATTAACAAACCATTCGTCCAAAAAGCCATAATCTCCAAGGATAAGGAGCTTCTCCTATCCCTACCCGTTTGCCTGAGGCTTGTCTCTTACGCGCAAAGTATTTATTAAAATGAACAAGGAGATTGTATCTGTCTGCTATGACAGGAAAAAAGAGGTAATTAAGAAGGGTTATGGAAAGGTAGATATCCGTATCTATCTTGGTAACAAGACCTCAAAGTATGTAACTGTTCACAGCTGTGACCCTTTCGAATGGAAAGAGTATCAGAACAGCGATGAACTACGTACTCAGCTTGCCATTTACAAGCATGTAGTAGAATCTATTCAGAAAAAAGGTGGCGAACTGACCCTAGAAAGCATCAATATGCGTATGGGCATCGATACCGCTACGAACAAGGAGAAGCGTGAAGTCCGTGAGAAAAAAGCATCCAAGACAGGCTTCCTCGATTTCATTGTAGAGATGATAGCCAAGGAGCAGCTGAAGGAAAACACCATGAAGCGCAGGTATGTGGTACTGGATGCCCTGAAGCGATACAACAAGCTCAACGGCTTTGGTGACCTCACCCCCAAGAACGTCAAGGGCTTTGATGACTTCCTTCACGAGGAAGACCCCAGTCGTACCCAGCCCACTATCCATGACTATCACAAGGTAGTGAAGAAGTTCACGAGACTGGCAGCACAATATGAGTATATAGAGAAGGATCCTTACGAAGCTCCCCTCTGCAAGTTCGAGCGTGGTAAGAGCAAGGAACGTCGCCCACTGACCGAGGATGAACTGATTAGAATCCGTAAGTGCAAGCTGGGAGTGAAGGAAGGCCGTGTGCGTGACCTTTTCATCTTCTGTGCCTATACAGGACTTGCCTATATCGACAGTCAGAACTTCGACTATGAGACGATGACAGAGACCATCAACGGGCAGACCTATATCGACGGCAAGCGTATCAAGACCGGAAACAACTTCTACACCCCTATCCTTCCACCGGCCATGAAGGTGCTGAAGAAGTACAACTACAAGCTGCCCCACATCAGCAATCAGAAGGCCAATGACTACCTTGACTTCGTGGAGATAGCCTGTAACATTCACAAGCCGCTGACCATGCACGTTGCCCGTCACAGC
>JAFZWQ010000036.1 GCA_017617235.1 Bacteroidaceae bacterium
AACTTTTCACTTTTCACTTTTCACTTTGTTGCTGTTGGTTGGTTGCAAGCCGCACCAGACGAACAGAGAATTCGAGCGGACGTGGGACATCGACTACAACTTTGTTCTTTCCATCGACAGTCTGGTGCTGCAGGAGGAACGCCCCATGCACCTGCAGATTGTGCCCGAACAGGGCGACTCGTTCGTGGTTTATCGCAACGACCCGCTGGTGGTGGCACAATTCGAGATTATCCCTGAGGATTCCATAGACAGCGTGTGGGTGAAAGTGGCTCGTGACCAAGTGACACAGGGTTGGGTGCACGAATCGGAACTGATGGAAGCCGTAGTGCCCGACGACCCCATTTCGCAGGGCATACACCTGTTCTCGGACAGACATATCGTAGGCGCTGCGGCACTGTTCGTAGTGGCCCTTGCCGCATGGCTCGTACGCAGAATGCGCAGGCGACGTTTCCATCTGGTACACATCGACGACATCGCATCGCCCTACCCCATGCTGCTGTGCCTCAGCTTCGCTGCTGCCACCGTGCTGTACACCACCATCCAGATTTTCGTGCCACAGCTGTGGGTGAACTTCTATTTCCACCCCACACTGAACCCCTTCGGACAACCCACCATACTGGCCGTGTTCCTGTCGCTGGCCTGGTTCATCGTGGTGCTGATAATCGCCACCATCGATGATGTGCGCCGTTCGCTGTCTGCAGGCGAGGGCATCCTGTACATGCTGTCCCTGCTGGCCATTCTGGGCGCCATCTATCTGTTTTTCAGTCTGACCACACAATATTTCCTGGGCTATTTCCTGTGGATGCTCTACGCCGCACTGGCCCTGTGGCAATATCTGCGACGAAACCGTCCACGCTACCGATGCGGACGCTGTGGTGCTCCGATGCACGACCACGGACCCTGTCCCAAATGCAACAAATCGTAAAAATAAAAACATCTATATCATGAGTCTAAAGAAATGTTTAGCCATCGTTCTGATGGCACTCGCAACTTCCCTTTTTGCGCAGGAGGACAAGACCAGCCTGATTCAGAACCCGTCGTTCGAGACGAACGGGACAGCGGGCTGGACAGTAAACAACATGCAGACGCAGAGCAATGCGGTGTTCTCGCGCAAGGCAGGCACCTACTATCTGGAATCGTGGGTTGGCATAGGCCAACAGATTGGCGAAGCCAGCGTGGTGCAGACGCTGAAGAACCTGCCGCAAGGCACCTACCAGCTGACAGCTGCCGCACTGCACATCCAGCAGTCGGGCAGCAGCAGTACCACCAACAAGGGAGCAGCACAGACGGGTGCCTACCTGATTGCCGGCACCACGAAACAAGCGGTGACAAAGATGCAGGAATACATGCTGTCGTTCTCCGTCGTCGATGCGAAGGCAAATATCGAGATTGGTCTGCGCGCCCAGAACGCCACGGGCAACTACCTGTGTGTCGATAACTTCAAGCTGCAGTACATGGGCGAAGTTACGAATGCCGACTATGCCACTGAGGTAAGGAATCTGGTGGCAGAGGCGCAGGCGCTGCTCGACTTGGGCATTCAGACATCCGTAGCCGAAACGGTAACGGCAGCCATCGAAACAGCCCAATCTGCCCTTCAGGGTACAGGTACCGACGGCAAAGGGAACACCCTGTACGACATAGAGGCGCTGAGTGCCGCACGCACCGCCCTACTCACAGCCATCAGCAAGGCAGAGGCCTCTCGCGCACTCTACGACGAGCTGCAGAGCCGCATCGACTATGGCAACAAGGTCGTTGGCTGGTGGGACGGAACGGAAAGCAAAACAACGGCTGTAGAGGCGCTGAAAACCGCCATCGCAACGGCCGAAGGACAAGTAACAGACTACTCGCTGACGAAGACGAAACTGAAGACGGCAGCCACATCGCTCAACAACAAAATCAAGGCTGTGGACAAGAAAATCTATTGCAGCACCAACGCCTGCGGAACAGATGCCCAGCTGAATGTTGCCACAAACCAGTGGTGCTACGACCGCTCGCTGCAATCGAAACACTGGATTCTGTTCTGGGAAGCCGGTTATGGCACCAGCGTACCTGCAGCCGTTCCCAATATCCTGAACAATGCCGACAAGATTTTCGAGTTCTATGCCGACAGCCTGAAGTTCATCACCATCAACCAAGGGAAGTCGAAGACGGATACCTATAAGATGATTATCCGCCTGCGCTACACCACAGACTGGGAAGCCAGCGGAAGCGGCATCGACGACCAGATAGGACTGCTCACCCTGTCGAACGGTGCACACACCTCGCGCAGCGGTCAGACCGTAGCCCACGAAATCGGACACTGCTTCCAGTACCAGACGCATTGCGACAACGGCAACTGGAACGGTTGGATGTACAACTGGGGACAGTCCACGCTGAACGTATTCTGGGAAATGTGCGCCCAGTGGCAGGCCTACAAGTTCTATCCCAAGATGCAATTCGTATGGGATTCCGGTCAGGGCAACGACTGGTTTGGCGGCACCATCAACGGTCTGCATCGCCATCCGCTGTGCGTCGATTTGCGCTACAACAACTACTTCATTCAGGACTATATGTGCCATCGTCACGGAATGGGCATCATCGGCCAATTGTGGAACAAGTCGCAAAATCCCGAAGACCCTCTGCAGGCCTACATGCGCCTGACGATGACGGGTACTGCGGCAGAGAAACTCAGTCAGCTGGGCGACGAGATGTGGGAATACGGAGCCCGCATGACAACCTTCGACCTCGACCCCATCCGCGAATATGGCAAGGACCGCATCGGGTTCCGCGACCAGACGGCACTGAACAAAGAAAGCGACGGATTCTGGAGTCCCACCGCAGCCAATTGCATCGAGAACTGGGGTAACAATGCCATCCGCCTGAATGCTCCCACCACGAACAAGACCATCTATGTAGAGTTCGAGGGAGAGGCTGGCAAGGATGGATATACGGCCCTGAACACCAACAAGGCTGGCTGGCGCTATGGTTTCGTGGCGCTGCAGAAAGACGGCAGCCGTCTGTATAGCGAACCGGCCCGTGCCACATACGACGAACCCACAGGCATCCTCGCCTTCGACTGTCCCGCCAACTGCAAATACGTGTGGCTTGTGGTCAGTGGTGCCCCCACCAGTTACTGGACACGCGACTGGCTCAGTTGGAGCGAGGAGAGTACAGCCGAGCAGTGGCCCTATCGCGTAAAGCTGTACCAGACGAACGTTTACGGCAAGACCAATAACAATACCTATCCCACTGGCATCGACGAAATTGAGAATGCACAACTGGCAATGGACAACGAGAATGTGTATTCCGCTACGGGTCAGCTTATCCGCAGGGGAACCACCTCGCTACAGGGTCTGCCCCGTGGTCTTTACATTGTCCGCGGCAAGAAGGTCCTCGTGAGATAGTCCCGATACGACACAAAAAAAACGCTATCCGATTTTGGATGGCGTTTTTTGTATGGGAAAACGGAACGCTAAGTTAACGGTAACTCTTGCGAACGTTCTTGTTCTTGAGCAGATAGGCGGCACAACGGCGCACACCCTCCATGATGTCGATGGTGCCGTCCGTACCCTCCATCTCTACGATGTAGTCGCACAGACCTGCCGTTTCGGCATTGCGATAGATGGCGTTGAAGTCCACCATACCGCTTTCGCCCAGCTCATAGAGGTCCTTGATGTGAAGCATCGCGAAACGACCCGGATACTTCTTGAAGTACTGCACAGGCGACTGCTGGGCCATCACGCACCAGTAGGTATCCATCTGCCAGAAGAACAGCGTGGGGTCGGTGTGCTGCATGAAATAGTCCATCCACACCTGGCCCTCCACCTTGCGGAACTCGCCGCTGTGGGTGTGGTAACCATACTTCAGACCTGCTTCCTTACACTTCTGTCCGATGGCATTGGTGTAGTCGCAAAGGGTCTGTGCTTCCTGCAACGTCTTGGGCACTCCCCATCCGGGGGTAACGATGTACTTCATGCCAGCGGCCTTGTGGTCGGCAATGGCTTTGTCCCACCACTTCAGGGCCTCCGTGAAATCGTGATTCTTCAGTTCGTCACCGTTCAGTCCGCGTGTAGCGTGACTGCTCAGACACTCCAGTCCGGCAGCCTCACAATCGGCACGGAACTGCTGGGGCGACACCCCGTAGAATGTACCCTTCCCCTGGTCGTAACTGGCAGCCTCGATGGCCGTATATCCCCACGAAGCCAGTTTCTTGAAGACCTCTTCGTGGTTCTGGGCATACTTCTCGGGCGAACCGATAACCTCGCGGATGGAATACAGCTGCAGTCCCATCTGCTTCTTGGCGAATGCCGACAGTCCCATAGAAAGGACTGCCAGCAAGATAATCAGTTTCTTCATTAATCCAACAGTTTAATGCGGATGTTACGATACCATACATCGTCGCCATGATCCTGCAGACCGATGTAACCCTCGTGGTTCTCGCCACCCATGTTCAACAGCAGGTTGTAGGCATAGGGGAAGTCGCCGCCCTCGCGGAACTTGCTGTCCTGCAACATCTCCTTCCATTTGGGTGTCCACAGGTGGTACTCAAGTACGTTCTGACCGTTCTGACCGTGAACCACAGTGCCTTCATAAACCATAATCTTGGCCTGGTTCCACTCGCCAGCGGGCTTTGCGTTCTGGGGCTTGGCGGGAATCATGTCGTAGAGCGAAGCAGCCTGACGGTTGCCATCAACACCCAGCCCGGCATCGGGATGACGCTCGTTGTCCAGCACCTGATATTCGCTGCACGACTGCCAGATGGGCAGATATTCCTTGCCCTCGGCATCCTTCACTTCCTGAGCCAGATAGAAGATACCCGAGTTGCCGCCTTCGCTGATTTTGTACTCCAGCAGCAGTTCGAAGTTCTTGAACTTGTGGGCGAAGATAAGGTCGCCACCACCTTCTACCTGAGCCTCGCCTGTGCCGGAGCCCTTCAGGTGAATGGCACCGTCGCTGACTTCCCAGCTCGTTGGGGGAACATCCATACCATATCCGCGCCAGCCCGTGAGGTCCTTGCCGTTGAAGAGAATGAAGTAACCTTCATCATCAACAGGGAAGGAGATATTGCCTTCGGCATCAATTGCCATCTCGCCCAGTTCAACATTCGGACCGTCGGCCACCACAGCCACGAGGCTCTCGCCAGCAGCTTCCTCAGCCGCACAGGCTTTCTTGCAGCAGCAGCTGTCCATGAGCCATTTGCCACCAAAACCTACAACGGCACCCAGAAAGAACCATATAATACCCTTTTTCATAGTCTTAATCTTTAATCCAATATTTTGACTTTAATGTTACGATACCACACGTTGTCGCCGTGGTCCTGTACACCGATGAAACCCTTGTGCTCGGGACCACCGCAGTTGTTCAGCAGGTCGAAGGCTGTGGGCCAGCTCTTCTCGCTGAACTTGCTGTCCTGCAGCAGGGCTGTCCATTCGGGTGTCCACAGGTCGTAGCTAAGCACTTCTACCCCATTCTGGAAATGCTGTACGTGTCCGTCCTTCACGCGGATGGCAACTTTGTTCCACTCGCCTGCGGGCTTTGCATTCTGGGGTTTGGCGGGAATCATGTCGTAGAGCGAGCTGGACTGACGGTTGTTGTCCTTACCCAGCTTGGCATCGGGGTGACGCTCGTTGTCCAGCACCTGGCACTCAGGGGCCGAGATGTAGATGGGTTCAACACCTGTACGCTCGGCATTGGCCACTTCGCGAGCCAGATAGAAGATGCCCGAGTTTCCTCCCTCGGCAATCTTCCACTCCATTTCGAACTCAAAGTTAGGACCGAACTGGTGGGCGAAAATCAGGTCACCACCCTCGCCCTTGGCCTTGCTGTCCAGGAAGATGCAACCATCCTGCACCTTCCACTTGCTGGGCACATAGCTCTTGGCATAACCGCGCCAACCTGCAAAGGTCTGTCCGTCGAAGATGGTGATGAAACCCTTCTTGTCGATGGGAAACTCGTGACGGTCCCATAGTTCAGGACCCTGGAAGCCCTGCGAGCAGACGATGGTCGCTGTCTGGGCTTTCTTCTGGGCAAATGCCATCATGGGCAGCATCGCCAGTAATATAATGAACTTCTTCATGGCTTTATGGCAATTCGGGAAGTTTGTAACCATTCTGGTATTCCGGCTTAATCAGTCGGGCAGCATACTCGTTGGCATCTATCTCCACCTTGTCAGCATCGCGGAACGATGGATGTCCGTCGTGAATCTCGAACTCGATGGCATTGGACACGCGAATCTTTGCGCCGGCAGGAATGTTGGTGAAGCGCATCTTCTCGCCGTCCCACTTCAACCACTGATCCAGCGTCTGCAGACGTACGGCTGCCACACCCATCACGATGTTTTCGTTCAGAGGACCGCTGACAGAGAAGTCCGAGCTGGCGGGTATGCGGCTGGCGGCATCCTCCTTACAAGCACGAATCCAATCCTGCTGGTGGTTGTCGTCCTTCACGATGCGACACAATTCGGGCACCTTGGGCTCGCGACCGCTCACGAGGAACGGGTTGTAACCATAAGTACCAACTACCATGATGTCCTTCGTACCATAGAAGATGCAGACACCGTTGCCGTCGAACTTCTTGCCTTCGGGCATATTGAAGGGGATGTTGGGACGCAGACCGCCATCGTACCAAGTCAGTTCACAGGCGGGCAGAGCCAGCTTGGGCAGATTGTCGCGAGCGGGGAAACGATAGGTAACCTTCTGTGCCGATGGGCAGGAATCGGGCATCAACATGGTGCTGCTGCCCAGGATGGCTGTGGGTGAACCCAACTTCAGACCTGTGAAGGCAACGGCCAGGATGTGGTTGGCCATATCGCCCAGCGCACCCGAACCGAAGGGCCACCATCCGCGGAAGTTCCAGGGGGTATAGGCCTCGTTGAAGGGACGCATGGGAGCCGGACCGATGAAGGCTTCCCAGTTCATGGTAGAGGGAATGGGCTGCACTTCTTTGGGAGTGGGCATACCCTGCGGCCAGATAGGACGGTTGGTGAAGGCCTCGATTTTCGTCACCTCACCAATCTCGCCGTTCCACAGCCAGTTGAGAGCTTTGCGGTGACCTGCGCTCGAGGCACCCTGGTTACCCTGCTGAGTAGCCACGTTGTACTTCTTGGCCAGACGAGTGAGCAGACGGCTCTCGTAGGCATACAGCGTCATGGGTTTCTCTACATACACATGCTTGCCGGCCATCATGGCTTCAGCGGCGATGATGGCGTGGGTGTGGTCGGCAGTGGCCACCATAACGCCGTCGGCCGACTTCAGCATCTCGTCGTACATCTTACGATAGTCGTTGTACCTCTTGGCATTGGGATACTTGTCGAACACGTGCTTTGCGTACTTCCAGTCGCAATCGCACAGTCCCACGATGTTCTCCGTCTTTGCCATTTCGGCAAGGTCGGAAGCACCACGTCCGCCAATACCTACGCCCAGGATGTTCAGTTTGTCACTGGGTGCTTTGTGTCCGTGCGAAGCACCAAGGATGGTGTTGGGGACAATGTAGGGTGCAACCATAAGGCTGGCCAGCGTGGCGGAGCCTTTTTTCAGGAACTCTCTTCTTGATACGTCTGACATAACTTTTATAATTTAAGGTTTAGTGGTTTATTTATTGGCTAAGGGCTAAAGGCTTAATTATGAATCTTCAATTTTCTAATCGACATAGTCGCTTGCGTAATGCAATGGAGCAAGAATTTTCAATCTTCAATTTTCAATTTTCAATTTCCTTAAACGTTTTTATTCAGTCGCGGCAGCAGTCCGTAGCCATCCTTCAGGTTGCGCCGGTGCTCCCAGATTTCCTCCAACTCCTCGTGGGTGCCGATGGAGGGAAGGTCGTTCTTGCGGGCATCCTCCACCATGTGCCATGCATTCTCGGATGCTATGGCAGAATCGCGGAACGTGGGCATCAACGGGTTGCGCACACCTGTCTGTATGCTGTCGGCCATCTCGGCAATCAAACGGTCCAGGTTCTTACCGCCATAGGGCCGTTCGATGCGCTGGGTCTCCGTAACGCCGTGTATGTCCACCACAGCCGTTTTGAAGTCGTGGGTCATGCGACAGAATCCTTTCGTGCCGATGAGTTCCACATACGAGTTGTGCGTCTGTTCCTTCGACAGCTGTCCGTACACGAATCCCTGGGTGATGTCGTACACGATGCCGTTCTCGAACGTGCCGTGTGCCTGCAGCCACCAGGGGTCTTTCCAGTCCCACATGCGGATGCCCTGTGCGTGCCACGTCTTGTATTCGCTACGGGCATACCATCGGGCCAGGTTCACATAGTGCATGCCGCAGTCGTGGAACGAGGGTCCCTCGCTTTCGTGTCCCTCGCCGGGTGCCAGTCCGGGTGTCATGTGGCAGATGCGCATGATGGCCAGTTCGCCTATCTCGCCCTTGTCCACAGCCTCGCGCATCACGTGGTGGTACCATGCGTTCTGCAGATACATGTTCGCCGTACTCATGACGGGGGACTGCTCCACCAGCTGCACGGCTTCCCATTCGTGTTCCAGCGTGTCGGAAATGGGTTTCTCGGCAATGATGTGCTTGCCCGTGGCTACGGCCTTGCGTATCTGCTCCAGTCGGGCGTCGGCTGTCGTGCACAGAACAACGACCTGAATGCTTTTATCGTCGAAAATGGGCTGGTCCTCGGCCACTACTTGGGCCTGGGGAGCCTGTTTGCGGGCCACTTCTCGGCTTTCGGCATCCAAGTCACAAATATAGGCCACCTCGTATGCCTGGTTCTGCTGGAACTCCTTCAGGTAGTATCGTCCCATGCGACCAAAACCGATGATTCCTACGGGTATTTTGTTCATGACGTTTTCTGCCTTTCTTCCTTTATCACAGGGCCACCTCCAGCATCACGAAGCTGTAGGGAGCCACCTCCATTGTCATCTTCTTCTGCAACTTTATGCTTTCCTTCTGGGGGGTGATGGGCTGTGCGTCGAAGTTATTCTCGGCATCGGCAGCACCTGCCAGCACGGTCTTCGTGGCACTCTTCAGGCTGCCGAAGCGGCTCAGGTCCAGCTTGGCCTTCTTGGCCTCGGAACTGGCGTTACAGAGTTTCACGAACAGGCGGCGTGTCTTCACGTTCAGCACCACGCTCTGTCCGTAATGGCTGTCCTCTACGGGCTGCACCAGTTGTGCCTCGTCGCCCTCGAACTTCACGCAGTCGCCATAGTAATACTGTCCTGCCGACTGTCCGAACATCTGCTGGATGTAGTAGCTGCAGGTCAGGAAGGGGCGTTCGTTGTCGAAGTAGATGAGGTCGGGGTTCCAGTTCGTGGCACCCTTACGTGCAAACAGTGGTGCATACGAAGTCATGCTGACAACATCGCCGTTGCGCTCCACATGCAGCAGATACAAACCCTCTGCCAAAGCGTCAATCAGTTTCTTGTCCTTGGCGGCATATTCGCCCAGATAGACCTTCGTCTTGCGGTCGCGTGGATAGTTGTCGTACTGACGGCTCTTCAGGAAATACTTGTTGGGCTCGTAGTAGTGTTCGTCCAGGATGGGCAGTCCGATTTCCTCGGCCAGACGCCATCCGTTGTCGAAGTCGGGGTTACCCTTGTGCGAACCCGGACCTGCCGTACCCACGATAATGATTTCAGGGTGTGCCTTCGTGATGCGCTCGTACATATACTTAAAGCGCTCCTCGAACTCGGGGGTAATCTTCTCCTCGTTACCAATGCCCAGATACTTCAGTCCGAAGGGCTTGGGGTGTCCCTGCTCGGCACGCTTCCTACCCCAGACGGTGTTCACGTCGCCGTTGGCCCACTCTATCAGGTCCAGGGCATCCTGTGTCCACTCGTCCATATCCGACATGGGCACTACGTCCTGTGCCTGACCCTTCATGCCCCAACCGCCGTTGGTACCCTGACAGCTCACGCCGCAGGGCAGGATGGGCAGAGGCGCCATGTTCAGGTCCTCACACAGCTGGAAGTATTCATAGTAGCCCAGTCCCATCGACTGGTGGTAGCCCCAGGTGTTCTTCAGCGAACGACGCTCGTAGCGCGGTCCCAGCGTGGTCTTCCAGCGATAGGTGTTCCAGAAGCCGTCGCCACCACCGTGTACCACGCATCCGCCTGGGAAGCGCATGAATCGGGGTTTCAGGTCGGCCAGGGCCTGCACCAGGTCTTTGCGCAGTCCGTGTCCGTTATAGGTATCTTGTGGCATCAGCGAAACCTCGTCGATGTCCATGTTTCCTGTGGTCTGTACCAGAATCTGCAGGGCAGCGTTCTTGCAGTCGGCATTGGGGGTCAGCACGGTCTCGAACTTACGCCAGTCGGTACCCTCCACCATCAGGCCGTCGGCATCGGCCAGCAGCTTGGGGTCTTTGCCCCAACCCTGTGGCTCCACCAGCGCCACGCGCACACACTTGGCATCACCCTTCACGTTACGCATGAAAGCCGAGAAATTATACTTCTCGCCGGCCTTCACATTCATGCCTTCGGGGTTATTGTTGGCACCGAAGAAACCATTGTTCTCCAGTCCTACGCCCTTCCAGCCTGCATAGTCATAGAATTCTTTCGCGCGCTCCACATAGATGCGCATGTACGTGGGATTATAGGAATTCAGGGGATTCTCCATTCTGGCCTCTATGCGACCCAGCGAGTGACCCGGGCGAATGAAACGCCAGGCGGTGCCGGGGCCCCATCCGTCGCGCTCCGTGGGATTGTATTCGAACGAGCCGTTCTGCACCAGTTCGGCAAACAGTCCGCCGTCGGCGCTCGAGCTGATATCCTCAAAGAATATACCTATAAGTTCGTCACTGATGGCCTTGCCACCCTTGGGGGCCTTCATTGGCTTCTGGGCTTCCAAGCCCATCGTAGCAGCCAACACCAGGGCAGCTGCAGTCAAAAATCGTTTCATAATGTTAGTTTTTACCGGTATTTGCCTACGAAGATACATAATTTATGTGAAATTATGAAGGAATGCTTGAAAATTTAACACATTTTTCATAACTTTGTGCATAAATATTCAATATGGCACACTTCGAGATACACGACCAGATGGGCATGATGGACCTCATCCAGCAGATTGGGTTCCTGCCCCTGTTAGACAGCGGGATAGCGGGTTTCTCGGCCGAAGAGATGGCCGACGAGGACTGTCGCTACGTGGTGTTCCCCGACGGCGGCTGGGACTGGCCGCTGTGGAAATGGAAAGGCCCCATCGTCACGGAAAGCCCCTGTGTCTATGGCAAGTTCTTCGCCCAGAAGGCGGGGTTCGTCAGCCGCCAGTGGTGGCCCGACCTCTTCAACTACCGCCGCAGCCGCATGCCCCGTCCCGAGGAAGGAAGCATCGAGGACATCATCCTGCAAACGCTCAGGGAGCACGAAAGCCTCATCACGCGCCAACTGCGTGCCGAATGTGGCTTCACGGGACTCAAGATGCGCAGCCGGTTCGACTCCTTCATCACCCGTCTGCAGATGGGCTGCTACATCATCACGGAGGACTTCGTCTATCCGCGCGACCGCCACAATCGGGAGTACGGCTGGGGCTGGTCCCTGCTTACCACCCCCGAAGCGCTGTTGGGACGCGAAGCCTGCCTGTGCGACCGCACACCCCAGGAGTCGTACCAGCGGATGTTCAACCACCTCTCCACGCTCCTCCCCCACGCCACAGCCAGGCAAATCCAAAAGCTCCTCGCCTGACATCTCTTAGCAGTTTTCCTCGAAAAAAACCGTCAAACCGTCACCTTTTAGTATAACACACTGAAGATGTTGCCATTACAAGGTGACGGTTTTGGTGACGGCAGGTGATGGAGTGATGGTTTTAACACGAAAACAGGGCAAAAAATGTCCTGGAGACGTCTTCTTTTGACATTTTTAGTCGTGTATCGTGGCAGGGAGCGATGCATCGCTATTGACGAAGCGACGCTTCCCTATCAAGGAAACGACGCGTTCCTACCGCTTGTGCCACGCGTGGCACAGGCTGTAATACAGGACTGCGCGACAGAAGTTCACAAAGCAATACCTAGGCGACAAAGAATCCATTCGATAGATAGACATCCGCAAATGCAGATTAACAGGGAAACACTAAGATAGAGAAGTCCCGTCGGTTCGAATTGCAAAGCGGGAATCAATGATTTACAAAGAAACGTAAAGATTGGAGAAAACAAGAATAGAGACATTGTCTTTCTGCCCAAATATGTCCATAGAATACGCATCCAATCGCCGAGACGGGAATAAACGAATAGTAATCCGGAAATAACCAGACAGACAATTAGCACACCATCCAACCTGTTCATCTGCAGGTTTTGTGAATGTATCGACAATAATATGAATGCCAAAACGGCAAGTGCCGATGGCTTAAATACACATGTAAAGGGAAGTCCACTTTGACGAAGAATAACTCCTATCAGGAAATACATAGAGCAGGAAAAGGACATTATACCAATATTACCGGAAATCACATTATATATGATTCCAAGAAGGAGAATCCGTGAAATAGGTTTCAGGGGAATTAGATTGAAGACGAACATATAAGTAAAGCCACAAATCATCATAGTATGAAGATACCAATATGGACCAAGAGGATGAAGAAATAGCTTATCAAAGAAAAGAGTCGAAGTCAGCACGTCGAGATGTTCTCGTATCGGCAATAATGAGGCCATCACAATATAGCAGCTTTCCATAATAACATATGGTACGGCGTAGCTGAGCATCGTCTTTAAGAAATCTTTCCAATGTTTATTGATGTTCATCAGGTAGCCCGAGATAATAAGAAAACCTGGCATGTGGAAAGTGTAAACTATACGCTTGGTATAGGGATATAAATCTCCTATATAGACCAAATGAAACGTAATCATCATAATAATGAAAAAACCTTTCAAGAAGTCTAATTCACTAATACGCGAGGAGGTGTTCATCGTTCTTTTTTGACCACAAAGTTACCGGAAGCCCCATGGAGAATAGGCTTCCGGCAGTTCGCATGTAGTACGCAAAGAGCGAAAGAATTGCCACGAGTCCGCAAAGGGTTCGCAAGGCCCGAATTATTACAAGCTTAGAATGAATTCATCCCACTGAACAGGCGTTCCCTTCTGCCCAAAAGTCTTTTCGAAGAGGCGGCTGCGCGTACTCGACACAGATTGTTTGGAGTGGGCAGTAAGTTTGGCAATATCGGCTGGCCCAATACCAGCCTTTATCAGAAGTGATATACGCATCTCATGAGGAGAAAGCCGCTGAAATTCACCAAGCCTATTCAAGAATTGAGGATGTGTCTTCTCTATTGTATCTCTCAATATGTGCCACTCCTCGTCGGTAAGTGGTTTGGGAGTTGAATCGCCGAGTAACTGAGAGATGCGTTTGCAGATAGGAGATTGTGACAGTATCTGTTGCTGTCTGCCAGCTGTTTGTTCGTTACGGTTACGATAATCAGTCAACAGCGATTCCAGTTGTTGCACTTTCAAGCGGTAATACATCCGACGACGGGAGAACCAAAGCAGGGCTGTCAACAGCAACGACATCAGCACAACGACCGCAGCTATGGCCAACGTCAGTCGCGATTGAAGACGGGCATTCTGCCGGGCTCGGCGAGTATAATCGTAAAGGGCATTGGTACGATGCAGAGCCTCTGTGTCAATCTCCTGCTGAAGCGTATCGGTGAGCTGCTCGTACTGTTCCAGATGGTGGACTGCTTCATTCACCTGTCCCTCTTTCAACAGCAATTCAGCCATCCATTTATGCCCCATCTGTCGATGAACGACAGCCTCTTCCTTCAACAGCGACCTGCAATACAGCAGAGCCAAATCCTTCGGACCTGTATGACGATAGAGGTCAGCTGCCATAAAGCGAAGTCCTGCGTTGGCGGGCTTCTCGTGAAGGACTGGCAACAGCAGCTGTCGAGCCTCGTCGTAACGTCCATTCCAAAGGTGATAGCCTGCCAGTTGGCAACTCACCTCTTGCGCTAACTCGTCTTCATCCATCATTTCTGCCAGCTGCAAAGCTTCTTCAAAGAAGATACGGCAACTATCGTCCGACTCACGAGTACGGTAGACATTACCGATGTCGCGCAAGTCACAGATTATCCCCACAGTATTGCCCAATCGGCTGTCCGCATCATAGGCCTGACGAAAAACCACAAGCGCCTGTTCCTGCAATCCTTCGGCAAACAGCAACTGTCCCATATCGCTATAGATGGCAACGAGCATCGTATCGTCTCGTGCGTAGTCGGCAGCCAAGCGCAAGCGTTCGAGGGCCTGTGGAGCATCGCCCTCTTCTATCAACGACAGACCTTCCTCGTAATATCGTTGAGCCCTGTCACTTCCACACGCACTCAGCAGGAACATAAATGCCGTCAAACAGCTTTGAATAAAAAGTCTTTTCATTCGTCGTCACGCAGGAATAATGGTTTATAAAGATTCATGTCAAACATCACAAGCCAACGCATCACTTCATCTATAGCGGTGGCTTCAAACTCCTCTATTATATATATAGTATTGTCATACAGAAAGACTTTCAGATCCGCTTCGTTTGTGGTTTCCATCTCGGAATAAGTCCTTTGGGCATCAAAGGAGTTGCCAAAGACAAGCTTCAACGTGTCGCCGACAATATCATCTTGACAACCTGGGGTCAGACCGACCACAACCGTCAAGGAATCGTCAACAAGGGGAACCTCATACTGCCAGCCATCAAAATCTCCAAACACAGGTCGTTCGGGCTTTTCCTGGGTGTTCGATGGCAGATACCAGTAGTCCAATACTTTGGCAACTGTCCGACTTGGCTTTCCTTCAAACATCACACTCATATCCACATCCATGTAATCGGCATAGTCTTCCCCTTCGAATATCGAATAATGCTCAAAACAAGTGGGGTTATAGCAACTTACCCGAAAACGATGACGACCTGTAAGTGTACCGATGGTATAACGCCATTTCCCTCCCACCTTACGAGGCAGCAGATTACGGTTTGGGCTATTCCGCACATAACCGATAACCGTATTACACGTTCCATTGGAAGAACTCAATTTTACGTCTGGCACGTTCATACTGTCTGGACAGTAATAACAAGCCGACCAGTCATCATCAATGTCACCCCACCATCCCCAGCGCACGCCCTTATGATTGGCATCAACAAAGGTTATGGAATCGAAGGGTATTTCCAGACGCAGCGAACCAAAATCTGCCATCAGAGTTCCCGGTTCCACCTGCATCTCTTTGACATTCCTGATTTCCAACAACTGACAGCCTTGCTGTCCGCTTACATGAATAACTTCCTGTGCCTCCACCATCTGACACAAAAGGAAAAGGACGGTAAGATGCGAGAAAATCCTTCTTGAGATTTCGAGTATATCACTTCTTTGCATAGTGTCGGCAAAATAAGCAAAAAACAGCGAAACGGCAAAATCTCAGAGTACGCAAATAGTACGCAAATGCGAATTATTTTGTATCTTTGATGAACGTTTCCAGCTTTCGGGTGTATATCATTATGAGAGCGGCTCAAAGAAAACAGAAGTTAAAGAAGTTAAATGAAGTTATCGCTTCGCTTAGAAGTTAAAGAAAATGAAAAAGACAATAGTTATCATGCTGGCACTGATGTGCAACGCGCTGACTCATGCACAGAAGGCGGAAACAATAGAGTCCTTCGTAGCCAACAGCCACGAACCTGAATGGTATGGGGAGCAGGCGGAGGTATGGCAGAAAAAGGTGGATGCTAACCCTAAAGACGAGTGGGCTTGGCGCAACCTGTTCCGCGCTACGAACTATTACGATATGTTCACTGGCGGTTTTGGGGAGAACCAAGATGAATCGAGGACGGCAGGAGTTATCCGCAAGATGGAGGCCACGCTGCCCGACAGCTACGTGCTGAACCTCTGCAAAGGGCGTTTCTGCCTGACCACGGATGAAGCGGCAAAGCGGGGTGACAATATCCGTCGCGCCATAGAACTGCTGCCAGATGAGCCCTGTGCAGAAGACGTTGACTATCTGGCTTGCCGCCTGTGGAGCATCGACCCGGATAACCACCTTGTGAAGGAGCTGTTCACCAAGGCATACCAGAAAAGATGGTTCCCTGGACGCATCATGCAATATAACAGGAACATGCTGCTGAGCATGCAAGCGGGGGCACTCTACTTTGCCAACGGAGACGTGGTGACGGCTCCCATGAAGATGATACAGGACGCGCTGGAGGAAAGGCAGGACGTGACTGTAATCCCCATCTCCTTCCTCCACTCGAAAACCTATATGGACGCGCTTTATAAGAGGCTAAACATCAAGCCACTGACGATAGACGTGCAGAACTATGGCAAATACGGAGATGAGTGGTACAAGCACTATGAGGCAGACATTATCATGTATCTGATTAAAGAAAGCAAACGTCCTACGTATTTCTCGACTGACATCCTCAGTCACACCCTAATCGACAAGGACAGCATCTACAACGAAGGTCTGATACTGAAATACAGCCCCAGACAGTACAACAACTTCGATGTAGCGATGCACAACGTGAAGGAGGTATATAATCTGGAATACTTGGCCACGCCCGACCTTGTGTATGACACATGGGTAACGAGCCAACAGCTGGATCTGAACAATGTTACGCTACTATCGAACCTTATAGCAAGATTCAGGAAGAAAGGCGATGAAGCTCAAGCCGACCGTCTCCGCAGCATTCTCAGTAAATGCATAGAGCGGTGCCCGTTGCTGGAGCACCCGGAAGCCAAAGAGGCTATCGTGAAAAAATTTAAGGAAGAGGACAAAGGATGACACTACCCATGTTTCTGAAACCCCTCGCCTCGCTCACAGACGATGAGCTGATGCTGCGGGTGGCAAGCAAAGACGATGATAGGGCTTACGACGAGCTCTACCATCGTCATGCCCGCAGGACTATGGGCTTCCTCTACAGGCAGATGAACGGCGACGAAGCATTGGCTGCCGACCTGACGCAAGATGCGTTTATGCGCATCTGGACGGCTCGCGACCGATTCTCTGGCACGAATTTCCGCACATGGCTCCTGAGCATTGCCTACAACCTTGTGAAGAACCACTATCGGCACAGCGAACACGAAAAGCAGTACGAGCTGTTCGCCAAACAGAACCAAGAGGAGGCAGCCGACAACGACATTATCGACAAGATGGAAAACGACGCTTTCGACCAAGCGCTAAGGCAATTGTTGGAAACATTGCCGCCAGAGAGCCGTCTGCTTTTCTCCCTCCGTTTCGAGGAAGAACTCACCGTCCCACAGATTGCCGACCTGATGGAACTGCCTGAAGGCACCATTAAATCACGACTCCATGTATTAACCCAAACGCTGAAACAAAAAATCACCCGATATGACCACATTCGAAGATAAACTCCACGCATCGGCTCAACGCCTTACGACACAAGACAACAAACGTCTGAACGTCCCTCAGAATCCCATACGTCAGAAGAAAAGCTATTGGGGTTGGGTGGCCACGCCTGCCGCAGCCATTGTAGGTCTCGTCTTTGGCCTCTCCATGCATTTGTTCATGGATGGTGGGCAGGATGTCCAGTATGTGTACCAGACGGACACACTCCGTATTCCCCATCCTGTGCACGACACCCTGTATCTGACGCAAGTCGTGGAAAAGGAAAAGATTGTCGTCAGGCAAGCACCAAAGGCAAGTGCCATAGAATCCATCGCCGTGCAGGAAGACACGGACACCCCCGCCTGCACATCCATTCAATGCGACGGCATTAACTACGCCATACTGGCCTCGAACTGAAGTTACTGGATGGATTTAATCGGGTGGAGGGAATAAAGCGGGTTATTCGAGGGCGTGACGGATTTGCTGCTCGATGGTTTCGAGGGTGTCGCCGCCAAAGCCACTATGTTCCCAGACCTGTTTGCCCTGACGGTCGAAGAGGTAATAGTGGGGAATGCTGGTGATGCCGGGTATCTGGCTCAGGTCTTTGATGCGGTAGTGCTGGCCCGGGGTGTCGAGAACCTGTTTGTTCCAATCGCCAACTTTGCTGCTCTCGTCGGTGATATAGACGAAGAGGACATCAGTGCCCTCGAATTTCTTCTTCAGGGGTTCCATCGCCCCGATGCCGGCCATGCAGGGACCGCACCAGGTGGCCCACAGGTCGACGAAGACCACGCGACCGGGATACTGGTTGACAATGGTCTGCACCAGTTGGTCGCCAGGAACGTCGGGGGCTGTGCATTTGCGTTTCTCGCCCTCGGCCTTCATGCGGTCGGCAAGGACGCGGGTGGTGTCGTTGAAGGCACGCAGCACGGGCTGGAAATGGGGACGTACGGACTGGATGACGCTGTCGGGCTGCACCTCCATGTTGTGCATCTTCTCTGCGATGAGTTTGGCGCGGTAGAAGTCGCGGGTGGTCTCGTACACCTCGCCGCTGTTGAGTCCGTTGGCTTCCAGATAGGGCAATATCTCGGTGTTGAGGGGGAACCAGAAGCTGCGTCCGTCGCGACCGAATTGCAGTTCACGGGCATGGGCATCGACCAGGGTGTGGGTGTTCTTCAGGTGCGCCAAGGTGCTGTCGGGATTCGACAAGCGGTCGCGCCAAGCAAGGATACCGGGGCAACGCACGATGGCTCGCATATAGGTGAGGTCCGTCATGAGCGAGAAGAAGTCTTTCTGCCTGCGGGTATAGTCCTGGCGCTGCATCACGACACGGCGCAGCGAGTCGAGATTGTGCCACATCCGTTCGCGCCACTCGGGGAAGTCCTTCACTTGGTCGTGGCGGGGCATTTCGGGGAGTGTGAGGTAGTATTGGCCCAGATTCTCCAAGAGCACCTCGTTCAGGTCGCCAATGGTTCCGCCCACACGATAGCCGCGGCCATCGGGTTTCCCGGCTGCGAAATCGTACTGAAAGGCCAGGCAGGCGGCAAGATCAACATCGAGCGTCAGCGTCTGATCCGGAATCAGGAACATGGGGAACTGACCGCTTATGGCATCGGGCTCAATCTTTGCACCCATGAAACGGGGAATGACGGTGGAATAAGCGGGCTGGGAATAGTGGTAGATGGAGTTTTCTATCGTGGACGCTACCTTATATTCTCCCGTTATGGGGTCGTTGCTGGGGGCTCCGAACCAACCAAAGCCCGAGGGTGTGTCGCCATGGATGGTGATGGTGGTGGTGGCGTCGCCGTGCTGCAGGGCAACGGGCTCCAGAGGTTTCCCGTCGTCCTTGCGCGGCTTCCAAGCGGGCAGGCTGGAGGGATAGAGACGATTATCGAGACGGATACCGAAAATCTGCCACGAGTTGAAGTTGTCGCCCTCGAGATAGTCGAAGGTGCTGGCACCCTTGGGCAGCGGGTCGAAATAGAGGATGACGGAGTCGCGGCGTGCATCCATGGGATATTTCTTACCAAAGACAAATGCCTCGTCGGCCAGCACCTTGGGGCCATCGTGGGTGATGATGCGGGCCTGCTGGCAGGCGTAGGTCTGTCCGTCGGATTCGAGCCGCGCACCCACCATGTCCCAGTTGCGATGCTTTGCACAATGAATTTTGAAATGCACGATGGTGGCCTTCTTGGTCAGCTCCACCCTGGTGGGAAGGAGGTCGGCGATAGTCATTGACTTGATGGCAGGGCGTACAAAGACTTTGTCTTTGGCCTGAACTGTTGCTACCGACATCGAAAATACGAGGGCAAGCAGCACGGTGAGGATGTTTCGGTTCATGGGGGTAAGAATTTCTTGCAAATCGCATACAAATATATCATTTTTATGCCGAGAACGGCGAGATGAGGGCAAAATTTGACATTTCTTAAACGATTTTTACATTTCTTAAACGAAAATCCCAGAAAAGTTGTACCTTTGAGGAAAATAACTAACAAAATGGCTAAGGACAAGATAATGTACGTCTGCGAGGAATGCGGACAGGAAGCAACGAAGTGGGTGGGCAAGTGCCCCAACTGCGGACGGTGGAACACGATGAAGGAATTCAAAGCACCCCCTGCTCCTCGTGGAGGAGAGAAGTCCCTCCCCTCGGGGAGGTTAGGTGGGGGCTCCCCTCAGCGGTTACACGAGATAGAGGCATCTGCCGAGGTACGCATCGACATGGGCGACCAGGAGCTGAACCGTGTGCTGGGCGGCGGATTGGTGCAGGGCAGCCTCGTGCTGCTGGGCGGTGAGCCGGGTATCGGCAAGAGCACCCTCGTCCTGCAAACCGTGTTGCATCTGCACGACAAGAAGGTGCTGTACATCAGCGGCGAGGAAAGCGCCCGCCAAATCAAGCTCCGTGCGGAGCGACTAGACCCCTACCCCATCCCTCCCCGAGGGGAGGGCGTATATTCCTCCGACAGTAAAGTCTCCTCCCCCTCGGGGGAGGCAGGGAGAGGGGTTTTAATATTATGCGAAACCTCGCTGGAAGCCATCTACGAACACATCGAGGCGGAACAGCCCGACATTGTGGTCATCGACTCGATACAGACCATCTCGACGGAGAGTGTGGAAAGTTCGCCAGGCAGCCTCAGCCAAATCCGCGAATGTGCCGCCTCCCTACTGAAATACGCCAAGGCCGGTGGCCCGTCAATCATTCTCATCGGCCACATCACCAAGGAGGGCACGCTGGCAGGTCCCAAGGTGCTGGAACACATCGTGGATTGCGTGCTGCAGTTCGAGGGCGACCAGCACTATATGTACCGCATACTGCGCGCCCAGAAGAACCGTTTTGGCAGCACCAGCGAACTGGGCATCTACGAGATGCTGCAAACGGGACTCAGACAGGTCAGC
Organism: Bacteroidaceae bacterium; assembly: GCA_017617235.1. Taxonomy (GTDB): domain Bacteria; phylum Bacteroidota; class Bacteroidia; order Bacteroidales; family Bacteroidaceae; genus Physcousia. The sequence continues at coordinate 20,620 of JAFZWQ010000036.1, forward strand.
AACCCCAGCGAACTGCTGTTGACAGAGGGGCGCGAAGGACTGAGCGGCATTGCCATCTGCGCTGCCATAGAGGGTGTGCGACCGCTGCTCATCGAAACACAGGCTCTCGTCTCCACCGCTGCCTACGGCACTCCGCAGCGCTCGGCCACTGGGTTCGACAACCGCCGACTGGGAATGCTGCTGGCCGTACTGGAGAAGCGCGTGGGCTTCAAGTTGGCCCAGAAGGACGTGTTCCTGAACATTGCCGGCGGCCTGCGCGTCACCGACCCCGCTATGGACCTGAGCGTCATTGCCGCCGTACTGTCCAGCAACGTGGATGCTGCCATCGAGCCCGACACCTGCATGTGTGGTGAGGTGGGTCTCAGCGGTGAGATTCGTCCCGTCGCCCGTTTGGAACAGCGCATTGCCGAAGCCGAGAAACTCGGTTTCCGCCGTATGATTGTCCCTGCCCAGGGCCTCAAGGGCATCGACCAGAAACGCCTCAAGCTCGACCTCGTCCCCGTCCGTCGTGTCGCCGAGGCCGTCCGCGCCCTCTTCGGGTAATACATGCCTAACAGACACAAAAAAGGCACGCCAATCAGCGTGCCTTTTTTGTGTTGAGGTTATTATCTTTATTTGACCAGATTTCCGTCTTTGTCAAAACTGAAGATAATTTCGCTGTCCATGGTGCCATTATTAATCTTTTCAGCCGTTATGTTGTCTGGTTCGTCGTTGACGGTCAGCTCC
>JAFZWQ010000037.1 GCA_017617235.1 Bacteroidaceae bacterium
AGGTCGTTGCCAGCGGGGGCAGAGATAACAACCTTCTTGGCACCAGCGGTCAGGTGGGCAGAAGCCTTGTCCGTAGAGGTATAGAAACCTGTGCACTCCAGAACAACGTCTACATCCAGCTTACCCCAGGGCAGCTCAGCAGCGTTGGGAATAGCGTAGATGGTGATCTTCTTACCATCAACTACGATGAAGTCCTCACCAGCCTCTACGGTGTGCTTGTTCTCACCGAACTTGCCACAGAAACCACCCTGAGCGGTGTCATACTTCAACAGGTGAGCCAGCATCTTGGGGCTGGTCAGGTCGTTGATAGCAACTACTTCGTAACCCTCAGCCTCGAACATCTGACGGAAAGCGAGACGACCGATACGGCCGAAACCATTAATTGCAACTTTTACGTTTGCCATTTTTCTTTCTGTTTTAATAGGTTAAATAAATAAATGTAAAACTTTCTTAAACTTTTCTTTCGAATTCCGATGCAAATGTACGAAATTCTTTTTATATTTGCACTACGAAACATTAATTAATTTATTAAATTATCATTAAACTATGGCAAAGTTTGTTCAAGAGTTCAAGGATTTCGCCCTGAAGGGCAATGTAATGGACATGGCAGTCGGTGTTATCATCGGCGGTGCCTTTGGTAAAATCGTGACCAGCATAGTCAGCAACGTCATCATGCCTCCCATCGGCTTGCTGCTGGGCGGTGTCGACTTCACAGACCTGAAGATAACCATGAAAGAGGCTGTAATGGAAGGAGAGAACGTCGTTTCAGAGGCTGTAACCCTCAACTACGGCCAGTTCATTCAGGATGTTGTGGATTTCCTGATTATCGCCTTCTGTATCTTCCTGATGGTAAAGGGCATCACCAAACTGACAGCCAAGAAGGAAGAACCCAAGGTTGAGGAGCCCGCTCCCGAACCCGAGCCCAGTGCAGAGGAGAAGTTGCTGACCGAGATTCGCGACCTATTGGCAAAGAAGTAACTATGAAAAGACATTTTATAATGCTTGTGCTCTTGTTGACGGCCAGCCATGCGCTGGCCCTCGACAACGAGCCGAAGAAGGGCTTCACCTGGCAGGTATTTGGCGGCTTTAATGTGGCCAACGTCACAGGTGACTTCCTGAGCCCTGCCCCAATTGTTGCTGGTGAATGCGACCCAAAGGTGGGTGTCGATGTAGGCTTCAAGGTCGATTACATACTGCCGAATGCCAAGGGTACGTACATCACGGCAGGTGTCGATTGGATACAACGCGGTTCGAAGACCGACTTCAACAACCCAGGAGCAGGTACTGGGGGTGCCGACCTGACGGGAACCTACAAGATTCAGGCCCACTATGTCGAGGTGCCCATCCGTGTGGGCTTCCGATACAACATCAGCAAGATATGGGGTGTGTATGGTGAACTTGGTCCTTACCTAGCCGTAGGTGTAGGTGGTAACCTGCGCCAGAACTTCGACGACGATGCCTTCGATTCGCGAAAAGTCAACTACTTCACAAAGAAGTATTCCCAGGAATTCAATGCCACTTGGAACGAACGTGGCATACAGCGTTTCGACTGTGGCATAGGTTTCCGCGTGGGTGGTGAATACCACAACCAGTACTCGCTGACCTTTGGTTACGACTGGGGCTTCTCGGACAGCTTTACGCACGATTTCCGCAAGAACATGCTGGCGCTGAACGGCACGCCCCTGAAGGAGCGTAAGAACCACAACATGACACTAACCTTTGGTTTCCGTTTTTAGGACGTGGCCATCATAAAAGTAACCTCACTCTCCCACCCCGGGCTGGAGGTTTTCAGCACCCTCACCGAAGCACAACTGCGCAATCGGCTGGAACCCGAAAAGGGCATCTTCATCGTAGAGAGCCCCAAGGTTATTCGCGTTGCATTAACCGCTGGATTCGAGCCGATTGCGCTTCTTTGTGAAGGTAAGCATATAACAGGAGATGCAGCAGACATCATAGCCCAATGTGGCGACATTCCTATTTATACAGGCGAACGAGAATTACTGGCTTCGCTTACGGGTTACACCCTGACTCGTGGCGTATTATGTGCTATGCGCCGTCCAACACCACGCAGTGTAGAATGTGTCTGTAATGGAGGGCACCGACTGGCGATTATCGACGGTGTTGTGGATGCCACAAACATTGGAGCAATATTCCGCTCGGCTGCAGCGTTGGGTATCGATGGTGTTTTGCTTACCCCTGACTCCTGTGACCCGCTGAACCGTCGTGCCGTCAGGGTTTCCATGGGCAGCGTGTTCCTGGTGCCCTGGACGTGGTTGGACGCACCCATCAACGCCCTGCATCAATACGGGTTCCGCACCGTAGCAATGGCTCTAACCGACAACAGCGTACCTATCGATGCCCCCTGCCTGCAACAGGAACCCAAGCTGGCCATCATCATGGGGACAGAGGGTGACGGTCTGCCCCACGAAACCATTGCCGAGGCCGATTATGTAGCACGAATTCCTATGTCGAATCAAGTCGATTCATTAAACGTGGCAGCAGCCTCTGCCGTTGCATTTTGGCAATTAAGATATAAGATTTAGGAAAAAGTAATGTGGAATCCGCTTTGCTTTTTCATTTTTTTTGACTAAATTTGCAACGGTTTTTGCGCCTATGAAAAAAATAAGATTCTACATACTGCTCATACTCAGCTTTCTGGTCATCGAACCCACGAGGGCATATACTCTTGTCATCGACGCTGGACATGGTGGCAAGGACGCTGGTGCTCTGGGCTATACTTCAAAGGAAAAAGATATCAATCTGTCCATAGCATTAGCTTTCGGGAAACTGGTGGAACAGAACTGTCCTGACGTGAAAGTTGTGTACACCCGCAAAACGGACGTCTTCATTGAATTGGACGAACGTGCACGAATAGCCAACCGCAACAAGGCCGACCTATTCATTAGTATCCACACCAACAGCACGGCTGCAGGACTGGCAGGCACCAAAGCAAGCGGCACCGAAACATACACACTGGGTATGCACCGGGCTGCCGAAAATCTTGCTGTGGCCAAACGCGAAAACTCCGTTATTACCCTCGAAGCTAACTACGAGGAGCGTTACGAAGGTTTCGACCCTAAGTCCAGCGAGAGCTATATCATCTTCGAACTGATGCAGGACATCCACATGCAGCAGAGTGTGAAATTTGCAGGGCTGGTGCAACAGCAGTTTGCGAGTCATGCAGGACGTGTGAACAAGGGTGTTTTCCAAGCGGGCTTCCTTGTACTTCGCAATACCTCTATGCCCAGTGCCCTGATTGAATTAGGGTACATCAACAACAGGGTCGAAGAACAGTTCCTGAACTCAGCCGACGGCAGGGCTAAGATGAGCCGTGCAATCTTCAATGCATTCAAATCGTACTACAAATGAAACGGGAAATCAAAATCGGAATAACGGGCATTATCGCCTTGGTCATGCTCTTCTTCGGAATGAAGTTCTTGAAGGGGATACAGTTGTTCAACAGCAGCAATCTCTATTATATTACGTTCCGCGATGCAAAAGGTCTGTCCAAGAGCAGCACTGTATATGCCGATGGTTTTGACATCGGAATTGTCTCGAACGTCTCCTACGACTACACCCGCCCCGGTACTGTGGTGGTGGAAATCAGTGTTAATGGTGATGTGAAAATTCCACAAGGCACTGTTGCTGCACTGAACGAAGGTATGTTGGGAGGATGCACGCTGAACCTGACTATGGGTCCGAACCCTGCCAATTGCTATCAGCCAGGCGACACTATTGTGGGAGCCGCTTCTGGTGGACTGATGTCGGCAGCAGCCGATGTAATGCCCAAAGTGGAACAGGTGCTGGCTCATGTGGATTCACTCATCCTCACATTAAATACGCTGGCTGCCAATCCCCACTTATCACAGATTATGGCCAATGCCGACCAAGTGACCGAGAACCTGAACCAAAGCAGCGAACAGTTGAACCTGCTGCTTAAAAACGACATACCACAAATGGCGGCTACATTTAACAAAGCCGGACAAAATGTGGTAACGTTGACGGACAGCCTAAATCGACTGAACCTGCAAGCCACACTGAGCCGTGTAAATCAAACTGTGGACAATGTGGAACAAGCTACCAAAAAGCTTAACGACAAGGACAATAGCCTAGGGCTGCTGCTCAACGATACGATTCTCTATGGCAACCTGAATACAACGGTAAACAGCGCCACAGACCTATTACAGGATTTGAAGGAGAACCCCCATCGCTACGTACATTTTTCACTCATTGGCAAGAAGGCAAAGTGAAGACCAAGAGTTAAGGGGTAAAGACAAAAACGAGGTAAAAAGTTAATGGCAACGGATAAGAAGCTGAAAGAACAATGGGCACGCTGCCTTGAAATCATCAAGTGCAACGTCGTGGAGCAGGACTACAAAACGTGGTTCCGCCCTACCAAGCTCGTAAGCTACGATACCGACAGCCACGAACTGATGCTTTCCGTACCTTCGAACTATTTCTTCGAAATCCTCGACGGTCAATTCAAGCCCCTCATGTACAATGTAGTGTGGCGTGTTTTCGACAAGGATACACGCATCATCTATCGCATCCAAACCGACAGTACGGACAAATCCACCATAGAAGTCGAGGGACTTCCCACGGGGGCCAAGATGATTAAATCCAAGGATGATACCCTGCGTCCAGCCAGCAAACCCGCTGCCGATGACCTCGACCCGCAACTGAACCCCGAATACCGCTTCGAAAACTTCATTGAGGGCGAAAGCAACCGCTTCCCATACAGCATTGGCAAGAGTTTGGCCGAGAATCCCAAACAAACCACCTTTAACCCATTCTTCCTACATGGTGCTTCAGGTGTGGGAAAGACCCATCTGGTAAATGCAATCGGACTGGCTGTGAAGGAAAAATTTCCTCGTCGCCGCGTGCTGTATGTTACGGCACACCAGTTTATGGTGCAATTCACCGATAGTCGCCGCAATAACACGTTCAATGACTTCATTGCCTTCTACCAGACCATAGATACCCTCATCATAGACGACATACAGGAACTGGCCGGACAGGAAAAGACACAGGAAGCCTTCTTCCACGTGTTCAACCATTTGAAAATGAATGGTAAGCAAATCATCCTCACTAGCGACCGGGCACCAGCTGCCATGCAGGGTATGGAAGACCGTCTGCTTACTCGTTTCAAATGGGGACTCACGGCAGAGTTAGAAAAACCGAACCAAGATCTTTGCCGCCGTATTCTGCTCAGCAAGATTCGTCGCGACGGACTCTCCATTCCCGATGATGTGGTGGACTATGTCTCCGCGAATGCAGGGGAAAGCGTCCGCGACCTCGAGGGCGTTATAAACTCGCTAATGGCCTACTCTGTGGTCTATAATCGTGATATCGACATGCCGCTGGCCGAACAGGTAATCCGACGTACCGTATTCACCGAGACGCGTAAAATCACCCTCGACGACATTATCGCGGCCTGCGCCAAACACTGGAGTGTAACTCCTGATGACATTTTCTCCAAATCGCGTAAGGCAAACATCGTACAGGTTCGCCAAACCATCATGTATTTGGCTCAGAAACACACCAAGCTCACTGCCAGCCGCATCGGTCTATTGGTGGGCGGACGCAACCATGCGACAGTTCTACATGCCATACATCAGGTCGAAAGTCACTTGTCCACAGATCGCGAATACTCGCGTCAGGTCGCAGCCCTCGAAAAAAAGTTAAAAACACGCTAACCAGGGATTTCCCACTTCTAAACCTTGCAAACGAAAGATTGCAGCAATAACCTCTATAGATGATTTCATATTTGAACACAGAGAATATTGCCCGTAGCAAGGATGGTGTGGAATATCATCCGCTCTTTCCTTTCTTGCCCCAGAATGCCAAGGTCCTATTCCTTGGTAGTTTCCCGCCCCAGCGCAAACGTTGGTGCATGGATTTCTACTACCCCAACTTCATCAATGACCATTGGCGCATTGAAGGACAGATATTCTTTGGTGACAAGAATCATTTTGTAGACCTCAAAAACAAATGCTTCAAGATAGATGAGATAGTGGCGTTCTGCCAGAAGCAAGGTATCGCCTTTTTTGATACCTCCACAGCTATCCGTCGCCTACAGGACAATGCCTCCGATAAGTTCCTCGAGGTAGTTGAACCCACGGACATCCGCACCCTGATTGCTCAGCTCCCTCATCTACGCGCCATCATCACCACAGGCGAGAAAGCCACCGAAACCATCTGCTCCAACTTTGGCATCCATGAGATTCCCAAAGTAAGCACCGCAGTACAACTCCCCTCGCGGAGCAGGGAGGGGGTCGTTCTATACCGTCTCCCCTCCTCCTCACGCGCCTACCCCCTGTCTTTCGACAAGAAGGTAGAGGCATACAGGAATTGTTTCAATCATTTTTTTGAACGCTAACGTCGATGATAGCTAAAGTTTAGAGTTTACTGTTTACCGTTTAGAGAACTCCGACAAAGGCGGCACGTTCAACTCTTTAAACTGCCTCTCAACTCTACACTCTCAACTCTCAACTTTAATAATTCTCCGGTTTAACCTGGAAGTAACTCTGAGGATGGTCGCAGGTAGGACAGATCTCGGGAGCTTTCTTACCAATAACAATATGGCCGCAGTTGGCACACTGCCAGATGACATCACCCTCACGACTGAACACCAAACCCTCCTCAATATTCTGCAATAATTTGCGGTAGCGCTCCTCGTGATGCTTCTCAATGGCAGCCACCAGTTCAAACTTTGCGGCAATCTCGTCAAAGCCCTCCTCACGGGCCTCTTTAGCCATGCGGGCATACATATCCGTCCACTCAAAGTTCTCACCACTGGCAGCATCCGCCAGATTCGTTTTGGTATCGCTCACGCTACCCCCATTCAGGTACTTGTACCACAACTTAGCGTGCTCCTTCTCATTAGCTGCTGTCTCCTCAAAGATAGCAGCAATCTGTACATACCCATCCTTCTTAGCCTTAGAAGCGAAGTACGAATACTTGTTCCTAGCCATACTCTCACCAGCAAAAGCCTCCTTGAGGTTCTGCTCGGTCTTTGTTCCTTTCAGTTCTTTCATAATTCTGTTGTTTTTCACTATTAATAGATTCTTACCTTAAGCTTAGCATAAGCCCTTTCCACTTTCTCCAATGCATTCTCTACACTCTCGTCTCGAGCCAGCAGCACTCCCATGCGACGATGGCCCTTGATAAACGGTTTACCAAAAATGCGAATCTGCACGTCGGGTTCACTGAGCACCTCATCCAAATTCTCGAATTCAACTTCGGTAGTATCACCTTCCACCACAATAGCCTTAGAGGCACTGGGACCGAAGAAGTTGACCTTAGGGATGGGCAAACCAAGCACGGCACGAGCATGTAGGGCAAACTCGCTCAAATCCTGGGAAATCATCGTGACCATACCGGTGTCGTGCGGACGGGGTGACACCTCGCTGAAGAGCACTTGGTCGCCACAAATGAACATTTCCACGCCAAAGATACCATAACCACCAAGGGCATCAGTAATCTTCTTGGCGATATCTTGTGCCTGAGCCAGGGCCTTATCGCTCATGGGCTGTGCCTGCCAGGATTCGCGGTAGTCCCCGTCCACCTGGTGATGGCCGATGGGATTCAGGAAAGTGGTTCCGCCGCTGTGACGAACCGTCAATAAAGTAATCTCGTAATCAAACTTCACGAAGCCTTCCACGATGACCTCACCGGCACCAGCACGACCACCTTCCTGGGCAATATTCCAAGAGTTATCAGCATCAGCTGGTGTCTTGCAGACGCTCTGGCCGTGACCCGAAGAACTCATGATGGGTTTCACCACACAGGGCGTACCCACCTCCTTGATGGCGGCATCGAACTCCTCGCGAGTAGCGGCAAAACGGTAGTTGGACGTGGGCAGTCCCAGCGTCTCGTGCGCCAGCTGGCGGATGCCCTTTCGGTTCATGGTCAGGAAGGTGGCATTTGCCGTGGGAATTACGTTGTATCCTTCCTTCTCCAACTGCACCAGCGTAGGTGTGGCGATGGCCTCCACCTCCGGGATAATCATATCCGGTTTCTCTTTCTCGATAATCTCACGTAGCTTTGCACCATCCAACATAGACAGCACATAGCTGCGATGTGCCACCTGCATCGCAGGTGCGTTCTCATATCTATCCAACGCAATCACCTCAACGCCATAGCGTTGCAGTTCAATAGCGACTTCTTTACCCAATTCTCCAGAACCGCACAACAGAGCCTTCTTGGCAACCTTGGTGAGCGGTGTACCTATTTTTACCATATTCCGTAATTTATGAATTAATGAATCACTTATAAAGTCAATATTTGTTCAGCGTGTTCCTTGGTCTTCACCTGCTTGCCAGCGAAGATCTGCTCGATGACACCTTCCTCATTGATAATAAAGGTGGTGCGGATGGTGCCCATGGTCTTCTTGCCGTACATCGACTTTTCGCCCCAGGCACCCATGGCCTCCAGCAACTCGTGATTGACATCGGCAATCAGTGGGAACGGCAGTTCGTATTTCTCCTTGAACTTCACATGCGAGGCAGCCGAGTCCTTGCTCACACCTACCACTTCATAACCCTTGCCCTGCAACTCGCCATAATGGTCACGCAGGCTGCAAGCCTCAACGGTACAGCCACTCGTATTGTCCTTCGGATAGAAGTACAGCACCAGCTTACGTCCCTTGTAATCACTCAGACGGATATCCCGTCCCTGCTCGTCATTGCCCAAAATCTCGGGCGCCTTGTCACCAATGTTCATATCGATATGTTTTGGTTATTATTTCTTCTTAGGTTTCGGTTCCGGCAGTTCTTTACATGTATCACGAACCAATTCTGATAGATAATCTTTGTCATCCACATCAGCAATATAGAAATAGTCCTTCGCTCCTTCGTAAGGAGGTCGCATCTCCACATTTCTAAGCAGTTTTCGTCCGGCCTCCGTAGGCTTCAGATAGAAGCAGTCATCGCAAATCAAGCCAAAAATCTTTCCATCACAGTATATTCCATAATCACCAAACATCTTCTTGGTAACTATCTCGCCCGCGTCACTGCATTGGTCAGCTATATACTGTACAAAATCTGCGTTGCTTGCCATTTCTCTTCCAATAATAAACAAATCTACTTCGTTCTCTTTATGTTTTCTATCTTTAACTATCGTGATCACATGCCAGGACGACGGATGGTGAGACGGATGGCTTCGGGATGAGTCAATGCGAAGGCAGATGCATCCTCGACAACACAGGCGAGGTAGCCGCCACCGCCAGCACCAGGCATTTTCCAAGCTAGCACGCCAGGAACCTTCGACCACGTATCTATGACGCTTTGAACACAGCCCTGTATCATCCGAGGAAACATTGCTATTTGCGCGTTAAAACTATCCATATAGGCTTTTGCAAAAACCTGCAAGTCTTTGTTCATAATTGCTTGCCAGCAATCGTCTGCGGCCTTAGCCAGCGCCTGCACCTTCGTCTTAGTAATGTCTTCTCCCTCGACCACAGAGCAACCGGGTTTACGGGGTTCCATAGGAATCATGACCAAATGCTCTTCGAGAAACCTCAGGACAGCCTCATCCTGACACGTCTTAATCCGCTCTGGCCAGAAGCGACCGTTGTAATAATGGCGACAAAGTCCGGGGATGCAAATCCCGATAGAGTCCTGAGCGCCAGAGATAAAACTGTCTACACGCTCTGGCTCGTTTTCGAAGCAGAACACCAGTTTGGCCAGCATTTCGGGATCCATGTTCGGCAACTGGTAAGGCCAAATCTTCTTGATGATGTTACGGGTACTGGTGCTCAGCCCGCAACGTTCACGAATTTCGAAGGTTGGTTCCAGCGAAATGGTGATGGCCCATCCAGGAGCATGGTGCGAGACATAGGGCTGGTCAATCCACGTCCCAGCCAAATCCAAACGTGTTGGAATCTGACTTTCCGTCTTCTTTAGGTCTGTAGACGAACGGGCTGTCAGCCCCTCCTGTGGAGTTCGTTGCAGCACAATGTATTCCATCCCCCTCTCCTCGCAAACCCTGCGTTTATCATCATTACCACCGTCTTCGTTCACCACTAGGACATCGGGGTTCACGATATCCAGCGTAGGCAGAAAGTCCAATATTCCACTACCCTGGTTGATGTATGCGTCTTTCACATAACGGATGCTCTTGACCATAAACAGGCGCTCTTGCTCGCTATAGACAGTCTTGTGGTGTTTATAGCCCAAGATGGTTTTGTCGCTGCCGATTCCCACGTACAAGTCGCCATATTCCGCTGCCTGACGGAAAAATTCCACATGACCGCTATGCAGCAGGTCGTAACAGCCACTTACGAAAACCTTCTTCATCTTTCTGTTCTCATTGGGTTATTCAAAAAATCATGATATGCCAGGCGGATGCCGTCTTCGAGTTCGGTACGGTAGGTCCAGCCAAGGTTGGTGGCTTTGCTCACGTCGAGGAGCTTGCGGGGGGTGCCGTTGGGACGGGTGGTGTCCCAGAGGATGCGGCCCTGGTAGCCTACTACCTTGGCTACGAGCTCGGTGAGGGCCTTGATGGTGAGCTCCTTGCCGGTGCCAGCATTGACAGTCTCGTTACCGCTGTAGTTGTTCATGAGGAACACGCAGAGGTTGGCCAGGTCATCGACATAGAGGAACTCGCGCAGGGGGCTGCCGTCGCCCCAGCAGGTGACCTCCTGGAGGCCGGCCTCCTTGGCTTC
>JAFZWQ010000038.1 GCA_017617235.1 Bacteroidaceae bacterium
AGTCGTGGCGTGGAATAGCTTTCGAGGAAGTCTGCTGGCAACATATCCCCCAGATGTTGAAAGCTTTGGAAATAGGCGGTGTGAAATCAACCGTTTCTGCATGGGCAGTTAAAGGTGATGACAAACACACGGGCGCACAAATCGACTTGCTGATCAAGAGAGCCGACAATGTGGTGAATCTCTGCGAGATGAAGTTTGCCAGTACGCCTTATACGATTGACAAGGACGAAGCGGAAAAACTGCAGGTGCGTATCGAGTCGCTAAAACAGACGCTCAGTGCAAAGCAAACCGTTCATCTGACTATGGTGACAACATTCGGCATAACATATGGCAAACACAGCGGCATTGTACAGCGGCAAATTATGATGGATGACTTGTTCGTGTAACATTCTCCGCGTCAGCTTTACCTGAAAAAGCAAATGGTACAATGGTACAATGGTACAATGCAATAAAACTTTGTTTCCTTGCGAATGTGGGGAAAAGTGTGTAACTCTGCTATCGAAAAAAGATTAAAATGCTCCATTCCATCGAGGATTTTTCTATATGGCGGGGGATAACTTTTATACCTTTAGGTATAAAAAACGACATTTTTGGTCTAAAACAAAGGCGCTATCCGTGGGGGATGGCGCCTTTATGTGTGTGGGGTAGGGGGATTATTTTTTGAGGTGGTGTTGGGCAATGTACTGGTCCAAGGCTTCGTCTGGGGAAGCGTAATTGTAACGGACGAGTTCCATGCGCTTAACATCGGCATCGGAGGTGTAGTCTTTTTCCTTAAACATAATCTTCAGGGTATCCTGCCGGAGTGCTGTCGGAGAAAAGTTCCATGTCGCATATATATTACCAGAGCCCGAACTCTTTGCAATGATATTATTCGATTCAAGGGTAAACGTACCCTTTACGTCACCTGCAGGGATTGTCTCTACGTAATTGTCATCAGACAATCTAGCCTTACCGATTTTCGACCACGTGGCGTCTGAATTGAATGTGAGAATTTCGATGTAAACATCACGCTGATCTATTTCCATACAGTACCACTTACCCAAAAGCAGGGGCGTATAATCTTCGTCGGAGTCGGCTTCGTAATAATGGATATTACTCTGGGGATTGGATGGACCGTTGTCCTCGTCGTCGCCGCACGAGGAAAGGTTGAAACCGACCGTTGCTGCCATCATTATGGCTAGCATACTCCATAGTTTTTTCTTCATAACTTCCATAGTATTAGGGTGTAACATTCATTTTTTCTGCTCACAAATTTTGCTTACAGCTTAGTTGCTTAGTAGGTTAGTAGGTTAGAGGATTAATAGGTTACTTGATGAAGCGTTTTTGCCGACCGACGATGTAGAGGCCGTGGGTGGGGTTGGAGACGCGACGGCCTGAGAGGTCGTAGATTGTGGTGCGGTCCGTGGTGGACGACGGTGGCAGGGTTAAACCCACCGGCAGTACGTCGGATTTGTTGGTGATGAAAAAGTGCATTTCGTTGTTATGACACTGATATTCGCCGTCGGCATCGTGATAGTAGGCCACCAGATAATAGTTGCACATGTTTTCAAGACCTTCGATGGGCACCTGTAACAGGCTGTCGCTATCGCCTTCCAATGCAATCGGAATCTCCTGTATCCATGCCATTTCCAGTGTGCCGTCGGGTTGCTGTTTAAATACCTCCAGGCCTATATTGTCGTTGTAGGCATAGCGGCAGTTGTTGTGGATATTCACGATGGCGTCGATGTCGGTGTTGGGCACAGCGGCATTCTCGTCCTGGTCCTTGATGCCCAAGTCGAACAGCAGCTCTGGGGTTTCCGAGCCCTGCACGTTGATGGTTTCTTGGGCTACCAAATACTCGATATTACTATCGATGATTACCAGTTTCAGTACATTGGCACCGCTGCGGGTGGGAACGTAGTTCAGGTTAACAGACTTTGTCTCTCCGCTCTCTAAATCTAAGGACATGCCACCTATAATTTTGTCGTCAACCTTGAAATAATACTGTTGAATAAAGTTAACAAGATGGTTCGTCACCTTGGCTACCAGGTGTACTTTGCTGCCCACGGTGGGCTGCTCTGTCAGGCTTTCGATGGTTCCGCTTATATAGATGTTAGTGACGTCGCGTGCCTTTAACACGTCGCCCTGGATGGTGCATTTTATGTTCACGTCGAAGTTGCCATAGCCCAACAGCCATTCATCGGTACCGGTGGGTTTGTTTATAATCCTTATGGTATAGTTCCCATCGGGCAGGTCGGCGGGTAATGTCAAATTGGAGGTGGTCGACAGCGTTTGTAGTGGGCCTATATCTATCGCTGTAGTCAGAAGCGTGTCGCATACCCGTTCGTCCTGTGCATTAAAGATGCCGAGGCCTATGTCGTATAAGCGATTAATCATCGACTCGCTGAATACATTCAGGTATATAGGTATCGAGAACGTGCCGTCTGCCTGACGCTGGAACTCCTTTGTGTCAGATTTTATAAACATATAATAGGATGTCAGAGCGATTTTGGCATCGGCTGTTCCCGTATCCACAGGCTTCTGGATACCTGTGACGATGTGCTGATCGCAGCTATAGGATTTTTCCGAAATGGTAGCCTCAGGACCCTCTGTTTTTTCGTCGAGGATATTGAGTAGGAAATATCCGTTGTAAGTTCCGCCCCAGCCCCAGTTTACGTGGAACAGGCCGTCGCCGTCGTATCCGTCCACCACGAAGGCATGCCCACCTTCCATTGAAACCCCAGTATGAAACACGGGACGCTGTTCTGCCAGTTCGTGATAGACAACATTCTCCCATTCCACAGTGGAATGCATAGATTTATATTTAAAAAGAATATTCTTATCGTATCCGAAATAATTATACAACCCCCAGGCGACTAAATATGGAAGAGAACCACTGCCTCCAAAAGCATAATCCATTTGTACCGAACACCCGCAAAACAGCATCAACTGGGCTACGGCCTGCCGTTGGGCCTCTGTGGCATTCTCGTCATAAATGTCGAGCATGTTGTCCCAGTTGATAGGGGTATTCGCAGGTATAGCATCCATGTATATGCCACACCTCCCCGTCTGATAGGCGGGAATTTCGGCTGTTGTGGCATCGGGATACTTATGATAGTTCATAATTTGCGCCATCGCCGTTGCCGCGCAACCTGTGGCGGATTGTTTTCCGTTTTGGGGATCGATAGGACACAGGTCGCTGTAGGGCGAGTCCTGATTCCATTTGCTCGTTATAAGCGGGTCGATGGCTTCACGGATAGTGCTGGACGCCTGGGCAGCAGGATATTTGTCGAGCAGGCTGATTTGGCGCTCGTAGTCCTCCAGCCACGCCCGCATGTTCGTGGGGATATTGTCGGCATCGAAGTTGCCGTCATCGGCATAGCCCAGGATGGCTGGCGTGCGGTCGTCGCCCGAGGCAATCACAAACCCCTGCTGTTCGCCCACGTTGAACACGTAGTAGCTGGCTGTCGCTTGTGCACTCTGTAGCTTCAGCGGGGCGCGTGCAGCCCTCAGTTTTCCACCCTGCGCCATTTGCGGACGTTTGTTCAAAAACTCGCGTGCCCGCTGCATGGCCTGTTCCTGGGTCACAGGCGCTGCCATCAGCACCATCGGCAGCATCAACAGCCAAATTCCAAATATCCTTCTCATATCGTTCTTTGTTTTAACTTTAGCCGTTAGCCTTTGAACTTCGTTCGAACCTGCTCCCGCTCGGCAAAGTCGATGCAAGCATCACTCTGCACTCGCTTACTCGCAGCTTTAACCATTAACCTATTTTATTACCTTTCGAGTGAGGACGGAGCCATCGGGACGTAGTTCGCGACGGATGACAAGACCCTTCTGACTGGCAGTGACGCGACGACCCTGGAGGTCGTAGGTCGTGGTGATGGGTGAGGGGTTGAGCGTCATAGGTGCGATACCCACCTGTGGGTCGTCGGGCTTCTCCGTGCCGTAGTAGAACAGGCGGAAGTCGTCCAATACCAACCAGTCGTCTTTGACGTCTTTGTCCTTTAACACTCCCATGTACAGGCCATTGGACTTGGTTTCGTACACAGAGGTGTTCTGATAGTACCCTGCCTGGAAATAGGCCACAGACGACACCAGGTCGTTGGGCACATAGCGACCTTTGGCGATGTTCACTTCGTCGCCATTGCTCAGCCGCTTTTCGGAATATTCCGACGACAACAGCTTTATGGGTTTATACACATCGTCTGGTGTAGTCGGGTCGCCAATCGCCAGGTACACATCCGACGGTTCGATGCCTTTTCGATGGTATTCCGCATCCTGTGCGACTGTACCGTAACGATAGAAGCCCGATACCTGCATGCCGTAGTAACCATTGGGGATATCGAGGACGAACTGGTAGAGCATCAAATCGCCTTTCAATACCTCTAAGGCAAAGGCGCTTCGCTGGAAATCGTCGTTACCAAAGTCGCAAGTGCCATATAAAATCCAGTTGTACATGGCGTTCCTGCCATTGTGTTCGAAGCTGGGGGTATCGAGCAGCGACGTGCATTCCACGGGATTGGCAGCTGTGGCCAGCTCCATGTTCTCAGGCATGCGCAACAGGTGCATTTCAGCATCAATCTGAGCAACGAGTGCAGCGACATCACTTTCTTCGTACTGATGATTGGTGACCTTGGCGGTAACCTCTGCCAACAGGTCGGCAGCCTCCTGCTGAACGGCAGCGGAAGCCACGTGGCAGTTGTTGACGGACCACTGGAATTCCGTGAGTGCATTGGCAAGGCTCTGGAAGGCGGTAACCGAATACGTAGCCTGTTCGTTGACCTTATAGAGACGGTTCAGCATCTGGAACATCTGTTCGCTGTCGGCTGACTGCTCAACAGCCTTTGCCTCGGTCAGGACGCTGGTGAGCTGCTCGTAGGCCGATGGGCTCATGAACTGCGTAATCAGCTTGTCGGCAGCGACGATGGCCTGCTGCATAGCTGATTGGATATATTCTGCGTTGAAGCCCAGATAGGTCAGCTTGAAGTTGTCCCAGATGGCCCAACTGTTGCCGCCCTGGTTGGTGGCACCCTTGACTCCGATTCTCACCTCGTCTTCCTCGCCCGTCACCAGAGCGTAGGTCGATTGCTGGTACATGCCGGCATTGAAGGCCTCGCCGCTAGAGATTATGTTGATGGGATAGCAAAGGCCGGTTGGCGACTTGTAGCACTTGTCGTCGCTGTAGAAACCAGCCTCGGCATGGTCGTCGAACATGTTCATCAACGGTTTTACGCTGTTGCCCATATAGACATATGCAGGCGAGTTGATGGTGCCGTTCTGCCAGGCGTACAAGGCGTCGTTGTTGCTCAGATACCAGTAGAAGCCCTGCATCTGAATCTCGTAGAGACCTGCGGGCAGGTCGGTCAGGTTCTGGTGGACATCGAACTGACTGCTGTTCCACGCCTCGAAGCAGCGGTTGTTGTCATTTCCATCCGCACGGACATTTCCGCCATCCAAGGCATCGATGGTCCAACCGTATTTGCCCTGCTCGAAGTCGGGATTCATAATCTTACAGGTCAAATCCTCCCTGCCGTCGGTGGGTATGTTGGTTAAGAATTTGAGTACTTCGCTACTATTATATTGAAATTCGCCGATGGAATCGCGATAGAAGCCTGCCACAAAATAGTTGCACAGGTTCTCAAGACCATTGACGGGCACATGCAACAGGGTATCGCTATCGCCTTCCAGTTCAATCGGAATCATCTGTTTAAACACTTCTTCCACTGAACCGTTTGGATTCTTTTTAAACACTTTCATGCCCATATTGTCGTTGTAGGCATTGCGACTGTTGTTGTGGATATTTACATCGACGTCGATGTCGGTGTGGGCCACGCTGCTATTCTCGCGCAGGTCTTTGATACCAAGGTCGAACAAGAGTTCCGGGGTTTCACGTCCCAGCACATTGATGGTGCCTTGGGCAAACACCAAATCACCTGCATACGTTTTCAAAATCACTTTCGCGTCATTGGCACCGCTACGGGTGGGAACGTAGGTCAGTTTAATAGACGTTGTCTTGCCACTCTCGACCTCGATCAAGAATTCCGACACAGCTTTGCCGTCGATAAATAAAAATGGTTCTTCTGTGAGATTATAGCCATTGTTCTTTATGGTGGCCTCCATACGTACCTCGCTGCCTACGGTGGGCTGTTCTGTAGTGCTGACAATAGTGCCGCTCACATCATAAGTACCTTCATTGCAGCTGGCGGTGACCACATCGCCATCGATGACCACATCGATGTATAGACTGAAATCGTTATGGCCTAATAGCCATTTATCGGTATCAGCAACTTTGCAGCAGACCTTGATGGTGTACTTGCCATCGGACAGGTCGGCAGGTAACGTTATTTTACATCTTTTATAGTCGTAATATTGGGGAGGGATGTTCTTGAAGGTCACCAGATAGTAATCATCTACCTTCTGGTTTTCGGCATCATAGATGCTGAAACCAATGTCGAAGGAGTTGGTGAGGACGGATGAATTCCACATTTCGATGTAAACAGGTATGGAGAACGTACCGTTGGGCTGTCGCTGGAATTCACGCTCATAAGAATCAATAAAAAAGCATTTGGTGATTATGGATTTACCTTCATCGGGTGCTGTCTCTAAGGGTTTCTGAATACCAATGATGGCCATCTGTTCAGAGCTAAAACCATCATAAGAAATGGCATCTGAGCCCTCCTGATAGGGATCGAGAACAGAGAGCAGGAAATAGCCGTTGCAATCGCCGCCCCAGCCCCAGTTTACGTGGTACAGACCGTCGCCGTCGTAGCCGTCAACGATAAAGGCATGTCCCTCGATCGCTGTTACTCCAGAATATTGCACAGGGCGCTGTTCCTGTAATTCGTTATATATGAGTTCATCCCATTCCGCAGCACGGTAATAAGCCCTGCGTTCAACGGAAATATTCTTGTCGTAGCCAAAGATAGTGTATAGAGCTAATGCTGCATCTGCGGTAAAGGCACCACTGCCTTCAAAAGTATAATCCATTTCTGCCGCATATCCGCAAAGCATCATCAATTGGGCTATGGCCTGCCGTTGAGCCTCTGTGGCATTCTCGTCATAAATGTCAAGTATGTTGTCCCAGTCGATAGGGATATTCGCAGGAATGCCATCCAGGTTCATTCCATAAGTGTATGTCTGATAGGCTGGAATGGCGGCTTTGGTGGCATCGGGATATTTGTAATAGTTCATGATTTGCGCATTTGCCGTAGCTACGCAACCTGTGGCGGAACGTTTTCCGTATAGGGGATCGATGGGACACAGGTCGTTGTAGGGCGAGTCCTGGTTCCATCTGCTTGTGACGAGTGGGTCGATGGCCTCACGGATAGTGCTCGTCGCCTGGGCAGCAGGATATTTGTCGAGCAGGCTGATTTGGCGCTCGTAGTCCTCCAGCCACGCCTTCATGTTGCTGGGGATGTTGTCGGCATTGAACTGACCGTCATCGGCATATCCCAGGATGGCTGGTGTGCGGTCGTCGCCCGAGGCAATCACAAAGCCCTGCTGTTCTCCCACGTTGAACACGTAGTAGCTGGCAGTGGTTTGTGCACTTTGCAACTTCAGCGGGGCACGTGCAGCTCTCAGCTTTCCACCTTGTGCCATTCGCGAATGTCCGTTCACAAACACTCGTGCCTTCTGCATGGCCTGCTCCTGAGTCACAGGCGCTGCCATCAGCACCATCGGCAGCAGCAACAACCAAATTCCAAATATCTTTCTCATTCTCTTCTCACTTGCCCCTTTTCACTTTTCACTTTCAATTTTCATTTGCAAAGATACGAAATATTTATAAGTATTATCAAAGGTAACGGCTTTTTTCGTAACTTCGCAGTGTTTTTGAGATAAAATGGAAAAACAGACATCGCGATGGTGAGTAAATTTCAGCACCCAGTATGGGCTACATGCTTGGCATTTACAGCAGCAGTGCTGTGGGGATGTGCATTCCCGCTGGTCAAACTGGGTTTTGTCGAGTTTGAGATTTCTGCAGAGATGACAGGCAGCAAAATGTTGTTTGCAGGTTTGCGCTTTTTCGTATCAGGAATCATTATCCTTTCTGTGGCAAGCCTGACGCATCGCTCGTTTGGCCTACGGGAAGAGACGAAAGCCAATCGTTGGGGGAGTTTCCTGTTCCTGCTGATATTCATGCTGTTGAACACGACGCTACACTATGCCTTTTTCTATATTGGATTGTCGCACAGTCAGGGCAGCAGAGCCGCCATCCTGAATTCGATGAGTGTGTTTGTGCTGGTGCTCATGGCCTGTATGTTCTTCAAGAGTGACAAGCTGACGCTGAGGAAGGCAATCGGGTGCACCATAGGTTTTGCAGGCATACTGATGCTGAATATGAGTGGGGAGGAAAGCGGTTCGTTTACCTTGCTTGGCGACGGCATGATTATTCTGAATGCCCTGTGCAGCGCCTTTGCCAGTCTGATGACAAGAGGTGTGGGGCGACGTGTGGATGTTTTCGTGGGAACGGGCTATAGTCTGGGGTTTGGTGGTGCTTTGCTGGTGTTGGCAAGCTTGCTGATGGGGGGCACACTGCCTCGTGTAACCGTCGTGGGAATCATCTACTTGCTGATGCTTATCGGCATCTCTACGATTGGTTTTACGCTGTATAACAAACTGCTGATGTGCAACCCCGTGGGCAAGATAGCGATATGGAACTCGCTGATTCCCGTCGTGGGGGCCGTAACCTCGTGCATATTTCTTCGCGAGGCGTTTGTATGGAATTATGCCGTAGCAGCCAGCCTGACTACTGCGGGTATCTATATCATAAATAAAGAGAAGGTATGAAGAAGAGTGTTCAATTGCTGTTGCTCGTGGCTCTGGTTGCCACACAACTGCAGGCTCAGGATTTGACGCATTACAAAAGGGTAGTGAAGGAGATTAGTTCGGCTAAGTACCAAGGGCGCGGATATGCCAAGGGTGGTGCCAACAAGGCTGGAAAGTTCCTGGAGAAGGAATACAAGAAAGCGGGTGTGGACGAAGTAACCCTGCAGCCCTTCACCATCGACATCAACACGTTTAGCGGCAAGATGGAGATGCAGGCCGATGGGAAGAAACTCATCCCTGGAGTGGATTTCTCGATGCGCGAATATTCGCCTGGTGTTCATGGTACCTTCCCTGTCTATCATGTGGATACGCTGAACTTCGATGCGGAACGTATGTTTGCCGATTTGCAGAAGCCCGAATATACCAACTGTCTGGTGGAATGCGAATTTTGGTTCACTTATCGGCATCGCAAGGAATTCTCCAAGCTGCAGAAAGCCGGCGAGTGTTCCAATGCCGGTCTCATCTATACCTGGCCGTCTCCCATCAAGTTCTTCAAGGCTTATGGTGAAAGAGTGGTAGATAAACCCATCATCTGGGTAACGCCAGAGGCTATAGAGGGAGTGAAGACGGTTAAGGTTGATGTGGATAACCAGTTCCTGAAGGATTACGAAATCTTTAATGTAATTGCTAAGGTCGAGGGCGAACGGCACGATAGTTGCTACGTCTTTACGGCTCATTACGACCATCTGGGTAACCTGGGCAAGAAGGTGTTCTATGCTGGTGCCAACGATAATGCATCGGGTACGGCAACTCTCGTCACTTTGGCGGCTTATTACGCCAAGCACCGTCCGCCATACGATATGTATTTCCTGTCGTTCTCAGGCGAAGATGCCAATCTGCGTGGGTCTGAGTTCTTTGCCAACAATCCCATTGTGCCGCTGTCGCAGATACGCTATCTCTTTAACATCGACATGATTGGCGACAACAACCCTGTACAGTATTGCGAGGTGAGCAACGAAGGGATGCGTGGTTACCAGCTCTTTGAACAAATCAACAACGAACGGCAGTATTTCAAGGCGTTGAACCGTGGGGAACTGGCGGCCAACAGCGACCATTATCCCTTTGCCACACGACATGTGCCTTGCATCTTCCTGGAGAACGAAGAGGGGGATGCCTTCAAATACTATCACACCATCTTCGACAACTGGCAGCATGCAGTATTTGATAGCTACGAGCCTGTTTTCCAGCTGGTGCGCGACTTTATAGAAAGGTATTGATGGACAGACCAAAGATTGTCGTAGCGATTGATTCGTTCAAAGGTTGCCTGACTTCCCAAGAGGCGAATATGGCGGCTGCAGAAGGTATTTGGCGTACATGTCCAGATGCCGAAGTCGTGCAGGTGCCTGTGAGCGATGGTGGAGAGGGTTTTCTGGAGGCTTTCCATGCGGCTCTGGGCGGAAGGTTTGTGGAGGTGACGGTGAACGACCCGCTGATGCGTCCCATCGTGGCCCGCTATCTGCTTTGTGGCGACACGGCTGTGATAGAGATAGCACAGGCCAGTGGACTGACGCTGTTGAAAACGGAGGAACGCAATCCCCTGAAGACCACAAGTTACGGTACTGGAGAATTGGTGGTCGATGCCATTCGGAAGGGTGCAAAACACATCGTTGTAGGTTTGGGCGGCAGTGCCACCAGCGATGCCGGAATGGGGATGCTTGAAGCAATGCATAATGCAAAATGCGTCGCTCGGCTCGAAGAGACGCTTTCAGAGCAAAGCGGGGAAAGAACGCATAATGATATTCGTTTTACCATAGCAACGGATGTGCAGAATCCCTTGTGTGGCGAGCATGGTGCTGCCCATGTCTTCGCTCCTCAGAAAGGGGCAAGTGCAGCAGATGTGCTTGTCTTGGACGAACGTGCCAAGAGGTTTGCTGAGGAATCTGCCAAGTTATTCGGATACGACCGTTCGGAGTTGCCTGGCGCAGGTGCCGCAGGTGGTTTGGGTTATGCCTTTATGCAATATCTGAATGCTACTTGTCAGTCGGGTGTACAGTTGTTGCTGGACACGATTGGCTTCAAGAAAATTGTAAAGGATGCCGATTGGGTTGTTACAGGCGAAGGGGCTGCCGACCATCAGACGCTGATGGGAAAGTTGCCGATGGGAATCCTGCAGCAATCGGGTAGGGTGCCCGTTTGTCTGATTGCTGGTCGCATCAGTGATTGCGAAGAACTGCTGAATGCGGGTTTTGTCCGTGTGGAATGTATAAATCCATCGGACATCGCGCTGCAGGAGGCTATGCGGAAAGAGGTGGCGAAGGAGCATATCCGTCGAACGATGGCGAAAATGTTGAAAGAATAATGTATAATTAACTGTAATACTATGAATAAGAAACTGTTTGGGATGATGACCATAGGGCTGTTGTTCATATCTATATCCATTTGGGGTCAGCATCAGAATCCATTCGGACACGCGTTGGTGCCTGACATGATTGCGGATGCCAGTATCGAGAAGATTGGAGACACGTTCTATTGCTATGCCACTACCGATGGGTACGGACGGGGTCTTGATACATCGGGACCTCCTGTGGTGTGGAAGTCGAAGGACTTTCTGCATTGGAGCTTCGAGGGGACGTATTTCCCTTCTGCTGAGCAGGAGAAATACTGGGCACCGAGCAAGGCAGTACAGCGCAAAGGCAAGTGGTATATCTATCCCACGGTGAACCATTATATGCACGTGGGTGTGGCGGACAGTCCTGACGGTCCTTTCCGTCTGGTGCGTGGTGATGACCGTTTCGATAAACCTTTTTCTAAAGCTTCGACTCTGATACAGGGCGAAGACCGTGGGGGCATCGATGCAGAGGTGTTCATCGATGAAGACGGTCAGGCCTATGCCTTCTGGGGAATGCGACATGTGGCAAAGCTGTCGGATGACATGATGACGCTGGGAGAGATTCAAACCCTGAAGACACGACGGACAGAATACTCGGAAGGTCCCATCTTCTTCAAGCGCAATGGCATCTATTATTATCTGTACACCATAGGGGGTGATGAACGGTATGAGTACTATTACATGATGAGTCGCACATCGCCACTGGGTCCTTACGAGACACCCGCTCACGACTTGGTGTCAACTACCGATGTTTCGACAGGTGTATTCGGACCTGGACACGGATGCGTGTTTAATGATGGGGATGATTATTACTTTGCCTTCTTGGAGTTTGGACGAAGGAGTACCAATCGTCAGACCTACGTCAATAAACTGGAGTTCAATGATGACGGCACCATTCGTCAGGTTCGCGTCACGATGGATGGTGTGGGTGCCCTGCGAAATCTGACTGGCTATCGTGAGATAAAGCCTGTTGCCATAAAGGCATCCAGCATGCGTGACTCGTTGAAGATTCGACACAATCAGGATGAACGATGCCAGCGGACGGAGTATTTCGATGCGGCTTTTGCTATCGATGGTGCTAACGGTTCTCGTTGGATGGCGCAGGATGCTGATGCCAATAGTTGGCTTATGGTTGACTTAGGTGTGCTAACGTTTATTCGAGAAAGTGAATTGTATTTCGTCCGTCCCACAACGGGTCACGCATATATCCTCGAAGGTTCTGTTGACGGTACGAAATGGGAATCGTGTGGAGGACATGCGGATGTGCAGAAGCGTTCGCCCCATCATGACCTCATCCAAAAGGCGTACAGATATCTGCGTGTCACCATCACGGAAGGCGTGAAAGGTGTTTGGGAATGGAGACTTCTGTCTGACAAGAAGGATGTTGTTTGGGGCGATTGGCAGGAAGAGGTCGAAAATGAAAAATTATATAAGAATCCGATTGTGGCGGCTGACTATAGTGACTTGGATTGTATCCGAGTGGGCGATGATTACTATGCCATTTCTTCGACTATGCAGTTCTCGCCTGGTATGACTATCCTGCATTCTCGCGACCTCGTGAACTGGGAGATTGCAGGGCATGCCGTTAATGATTTGAGCGAAATCAGTAGCGCCCTGACTTGGAAGGAGATGGACCGTTACGGACGAGGCGTTTGGGCAGGTTCGCTGCGATATCACAAAGGTCGTTTCTATGTTTTCTTTGGAACGCCTGACGAAGGTTATTTCATGACATCGGCAAAGCGGGCAGAAGGTCCTTGGGAACCATTGACACCGTTGTTGAAAGAAGCGGGATGGGATGATTGCACTGCCATCTGGGATAAACGGGGAAAGGCATATTTCGTTGGAACCAGTTTCAAGGATAATTACAAGACCTATATCTTCGATATGGCAGCTGATGGAAAGAGCATCGACAGGTCTTCCGCCCGTTTGCTGAATGAGGGTTATGGTCGTGAGGCCAACAAGTTAATCAAGCACGGCAAATACTATTATCTGGTGTTCAGCGAGCATAAGGATGGCATCGGGCGCTATGTGATGGCGAAGCGCGACAAGAAACTGATAGGACCGTTCAAGGAAGAGAAACAACTGCTGTTGCCTTGTCGTGAAGCCAACGAACCCAATCAGGGTGGTATCATTGAAGGGGGAGATGGTCAATGGTATTTTCTCACGCATCACGGTTCTGGCGACTGGAGCGGACGCGTCATGAGTTTGCTGCCTGTAGAATGGGTTGACGGTTGGCCAATGATTGGCGACCGCAGCTCAGGAGAAATCGGCACGATGGTGTGGAAAGGGGCGATGCCAATTAAAAATGAAAAGGGAAAAATTAAAAGTGAAAAGTTATATTTAAAGCGGTGTGATGAGTTTGATGCTGCGACACTTGGACCTCAGTGGCAGTGGAACTACGAACCTCGGAAAGAGATGTATTCTTTGTCGGAACGTCCTGGATGGTTGCGTCTGAAAGCCTTCAAGCCCTTACAGCCGGGCGTCTTCCTCAAGACTGGCAACACGTTGACGCAGCGTTCCTTCCGTTCTCAACACAACGAAGTAACGATAAAGCTGGACATCAGTCATACAACTGATGGGCTGCATGCAGGCTTGGTACATTTTGCCAGTCAGAGTGCATCACTTGGCATCGTCAATCGTCAGGGGCAGAACTATATCGAGTTTACCAAAAACAATAAACGCCAGCAGGGTATCGCCATCCCGTCATCCACGCTTTGGTTGAAGTCCATATGGGGATTGGACGGCAAAAGCACATTCTACTATAGTTTTGATGGAGATGACTTTATCGAGTTTGGGCAGTATCAGTTGTCGTGGGGCTTTTATCGTGGCGACCGCATCGGTATATACTGCTACAACGACGTGTCGGAAAGCGGTTACGTAGATGTGGATTATTTTCAGTATCCGCTATTTAACCCATAAACCCGTTTTGCCGTTCCACAGGTAGAGTCCTTTTTGGGGGTGTTGAATGCGACGGCCCGAGAGGTCGAATTTCATAGATTTCTTAGCGTCGGACATCGAGGTTTGTACACCAGGAATCCATGTAGCAGTATCTCCCATGAATACGAACGAGGCCAATCCGTTTTCATCGACAGACATGTGTGTGATGGGTTTCGACATCAACAGCTGACCATCGACATTGGCATGAAGTAAAGATGCAGGGGGAAGGGAGTTGTTCGTAAGGCTGTCGTTCTCGAAGAAAGGATATGTCCAATCGCCATTTTCCTTCATATCGTAATTATTGTTGGCAGGGATTATGCTGTAGCGCCAAACCTCGTCGTTGTTGACGTAATCGTTGACATCTTCCCAAAGCGCCTTATCATAATCGATGTGAAAGACGACGATGCCGCAGCCGGGTAACTCTTCGTCCCAACCCAATTGTTGACGATTCTCAATGATATAGTATTCGTTATCTTCAGCATCGTTACGGATGATATAGGCCTGTGGCTCGTCGACCAGTGCTGGCATATCTGTAACGACGGTTGGTTCGGTAAGTTCAATGGGGGTAAGCCAACCCATGAGCATGCGTTCGTGAGCCGAATAATTGCAGGGACGGAATCCATAGTCGTTGTAGTTCCCATGGTCCATGATGTCCCATTCTCTTACCACGTTGTAGCTGCCATAATAAAAATCAGGAAATCCGAAGCAATGACTGTATTCGTGGCAGATGGTTCCGAACGAAGACTGGGTCTTGCCAGTTTTTACGCTTTCCTGGACACAACAATAGCAATCGATGATATATTCCTTATCGCCAGAAGTTATCGTGCGATAGCTGCGATAATCCTCAGGGTCGTCTGTTTCCAGATTCTTGTGCCAACTGAGCCACCATTGGTGGGGCCAGATGGTATTCATATCTATACTGGCATTCATACCTTCGCCTGCATAGACGATAAGCAGCTGGTCGACATACGTATCGTCATTCCAGTCGTACTGTTCCCAATCGATGTCCTGTGTCTGCAGAAAGTCCACAATATCATCGACCATATACTGCGAGTTTTCATCGTCCTCGCTGTTGCTACGGTATTTCGTACGTTCATCGGGCAATTGAAAAAATAGGAGGTCGAACGACAGGTTAAGTTTTCCATAGCTTTGTGCCATGAAATAATCGTGAATGGAACCTATGTAGTTGTCCTCTGAATAGTTCTCGGCATTGAAAATCTTATCCCATTTCTGTAAGGTGGTTATCTGGTCGTCCTGGAAGTCTTTGTCCTGGAACGAAACCAGAATAACCAATTGCCGACGGTCGCCAATATAGGGATTCACACCATTCGACAACGAGGGGAAACGACGTGCGGAAATATGTGGATTAGGAGTACCTACGCGGCATCCCCGTTGACGGATTTCGTCGTTGGCAGAAACGGACAGCGCCAAGAAAGCCAACAGCAATGAAGCAAACAATACTCTTTTCATTTCTATGCACAAAAGTACGCAAAAAAAGTGTAGCCGCAAGGTTACAGGCAGATTTATTTCATCAAATGCTTTGTATTTTATTCGGTTTGCACTATCTTTGTAGCGGTATAACGCAAATTTAGAGATGACAGAAAGGGAAGTGGCAACATATCCCCAGGGATGCAGGCTGATACGTATTCCATGTGTCAGGGACGAACGTGGTGCATTGGCATTTGCCGAGGTGCAGCGTGTGATTCCCTTTGACGTGGAGCGCGTTTTCTGGATTTACGATGTGCCTAAGGATGTTTGTCGTGGAGGACATGCACACTGGACGTGCCACGAGTTGGTGGTACCCGTTAGCGGGGCGTTTACGGTGGTTCTGGACGATGGACAGATGCGTAGTGAGATAAGAATGGAACGGCCCGACGAAGGGGTGCTGATTCCTGCAGGTGTTTGGTGTGAGTTGCGTGACTTTGCGCCAGGTACGGTGCTGCTGGTGATGGCTTCCCAAGACTATCAGCCAGAGGGCTATGTACACGATTATACAGCATTCATAAAAAAGAAAAGATAGATGACCGTAATTCCTTATTCGGTATATTATAGAGAGGTGTGGAATGATTTCGTGTCGCGCTCCAAGAACGGTACGTTCCTGCTGCATCGCGATTTCATGGACTATCACGCCGATCGCTTCTTCGATTGTTCGTTGTTGATTTACGAAGGCGATATGCAAGTCGATGCACCCAAAGGTGCCGACGGGCTGAAGGCGCTGTTCCCTGCCAACTGGGTTGAGGACGAGCATACCGTATATTCCCATCAGGGACTGACCTACGGCGGATTGTTGATGACGGTGGAGATTACCCAACAAGAGGTATTGGAGATAATGCAGGCCGTGATGCAATATTACCGCGACATGTTGCAGGCCGTTACGTTGGTTTATAAACCTATTCCTTATATCTATAGCGCTTATCCCACAGGCGAGGATTTGTACGCCATGTTCCGTGCAGGAGCCAGTTTGAAGGCACGTGGCGTTAGTTCGGTCGTCAATCTGCAACACCAGCTTCGCATGAGAACCTTGCGCCAGCGTCAAGCCAAAAAAGCTGTTGACAACAACCTGTACATAGATCGTGTTGTGGAAAGCGACACAGCAGGTGTACATGCCTATTGGCAGTTGCTCAGTCAGGTGTTGATGGAACATCATCATGTGAAACCTGTGCATACGGAAGAGGAAATTACGATGCTGATGCGACGTTTTCCACGCGAAATCCGTATGTTCGTGGTGAAGCACGAGGACCGTATAACAGCGGGTGTTGTCGTATTCCTAACACAGCAGGTGGCTCATGTGCAGTACATAGCCGCAGGTGAAGAAGGACGTGAATACGGAGCACTTGATTTACTGTTCCGGCACCTGATAAACGACCGATACAAACAGATGGAATATCTGGACTTCGGCGTTTCCACTGAACACGGCGGACAATGGTTGAACAACGGACTTATTTTCCAGAAGGAAGGCTTTGGCGGACGTGCCGTCTGCTACGACACTTACGAGGTCGATTTGTCCAGTACGGCAATAGACCGAATGACAGGCGACCTGTCGCGGGTGGATGAAAGTGCTGTAAAGTTCCTTGACTTAAAGAGCATAAACGACAGCTTCGAGCCCCATCTGTCGCAAGCCGTGAATGATGTACTGCGCAGCGGATGGTATCTGCAGGGCGACAAAGTGCGTGTGTTCGAACAGCAGTTTGCCGCCTATTGTGGAACGAAACATTGTGTGCTGGTGGGTAACGGGATGGATGCGCTGACATTGATTCTACGTGCCTACAAACAGCGGGAAGGTTGGCAGGATGATGACGAGGTTATCGTTCCTGCAAATACATTCGTGGCTACCATCCTGGCTATTGGCGAGGCAGGACTGAAGCCCGTTTTGTGCGAACCATCGTTGAGCGATTACCTGATTGATGTGGAACGCATGAAGGAACTGCTTTCCGAACGCACTCGTGCCATTATGCCCGTTCATCTGTACGGAAGGGTGTGCAACATGGCGGCTATCAACGAATGGGCCAAGAAGAACGGATTGAAGGTGATAGAGGATGCAGCGCAGGCACATGGCGCATGCTATTGTGGACAGCGTGCAGGACATCTGGGCGATGCTGCCGGATTCAGCTTCTATCCTGGAAAGAACCTTGGTGCGCTGGGCGATGCTGGTTGTGTGACGACAGACGACGAGTCGCTGGCAGACATCGTTCGCATGATGGGAAACTACGGGTCGCAAGAGAAGTATATATATAGGTATAAGGGCATGAACAGTCGGACAGACGAGTTGCAGGCTGCAGCACTTAGCGTTAAGTTGCCGCGACTGGACGAGGACAATGCACGAAGACGCGAAATTGCCCAGATGTATGCAAACGGCATAGACAACCCGTTGATTACATTGCCCACATTGCCGCAAAACATGGAGGAACACGTCTTTTACATCTATCCCGTACGTTGTCCTGCCCGTCAACAATTGCAGGAATACTTACGGAGTAGGAACATACAGACCTTGATTCACTATCCCGTTGCTCCTCACAAACAAGAGGCTTTCGGCGAGTGGAACGAACTGAGGTTCCTCATCACGGAACGCATTCATCGCGAAATACTATCGCTTCCCATCAGTCCGCTGTTGACAAACGGACAGGTTCGACGTATCATCAAGACCCTGAACGACTTCAATGTTGAATTATGACGCTTGAGTTGCTTATCTGCACCCTAGACGAAGGCATCAATCGGCTGGAACGTTCGTTATTGCCCCAGCGAGAGGATGTTCGTTATCTGGTATCGTGGCAATATTCGGACGAGGAACCTGACACTCCGCAGTTCCTGTTGGAACGCGAGGATGTGAGGGTCGTAAAGCAGCAGGGCAGGGGATTGAGCCGTAATCGCAACCTCGCCTTTGAACATGCTCAGGGCGATGTTCTGAAGATTTGTGACGATGATGAAACCTGGACGAACGAGTACCTTGATGTCATTCTGAACGCCTATCGGCTACACCCAGAAGCAGACTTGATTCACTTCCGTGCCGATGGGCACAACAAGGTTTATCCCCCTAATTTCATTACGTCGTTTGAGATTACTCTGCGCCAGGAAGTGGCACGCAAGGTTCGTTTCGACGAAAGGTTCGGATTGGGAAGTCCTTACCTGAATGCTGGAGAGGAGGAAGTCTTTGTCTATGACGTGCGTCGACAGCACTTCATCGTTCTCTTTCTGCCTTATTCCATAACGAAAGTCGAGGGTTCCACCACAGGCGATAATATCCGCGAGCCGCGTTTGCAACGTTCCAAAGGAGCCGTATGGTATTACACTCGCGGACTTTCCTATGCCCTCTATAAATCCGTTCGCGAGTCGATGGGCCTTATGTTGCGCAAACGCATGAATCCCATCGCTGTCTTCCGAAACATGCTTTGGGGCATTAACTACATCCGTCGATGGCAGCCATAAGCATCATAATCCCCGTTTGGAACCGTGTGGACTACCTGCCGCGTTTGTTCCGCTCGCTCGCCTCTGTGTCTTACGAAGAGTTGGAGGTGGTGTTGGTGGATAATGGCTCTACCGACGGTTCGTTGGGCCTGTGCCATTCTTTTGCTGAAAGCGCCCCGATGGTGGTAACGTTGCTGGAGGAACCGCAACGTGGAGCTGCCCGTGCCCGTAATTGCGGCCTGCGCTATTGCAAGTCGGAGTGGGTGTATTTCTTCGATTGCGACGACGAATTGTCGCCTTTGTTCCTGAACGAGATTATGTCGAATCTGTCGGATGCCGATATGGTAGTCTTTCCCACGATGCAGGACGTGGGCGGCGTTGTGCGTCAACGCAGTTTTCATCCTTCTGCAAAGCCGTCGACACAGATTCTCTCCTCGACGATGAACACACAGGGTATGTTGTTTCGAACCGACTTCCTGCGCCAGATAGGCGGATGGAACGATAGTCTGTTCATTTGGGATGACTGGGAATTGGGCATTCGTGCCTTGCTGCATTCCCCACGCATCAAGTGGGTGGGGCAGAAGGCCTATCATCATATTTATGTCCACGAGGACAGTCTGACGGGTCCCTCGATGACAGAGCGTCTGCCGTCGATTCTCCATACATTGGAGGTGGTGGAGACAGAGTTGCTAAACCCTCGCGACAGGCGTGCGTTGTATTTCCGTTATGAAATCCTGAATGGACTGCTGATGAACGAAGGCAGTCGACCTGTCGAAGTGCCTCTGTCTGTGGGACTTTTCTATCGTATGGTGGGAGCGATGCTTCGCCGCTATACGGCTAAAGGGGGCAAGGGGACTTGGCGATTGGCAATGTTCTTTTGTTAATCACATGTCTCCATGATTACGCTTCAGACGCTTTATCACGACCTTTGCAATCTGCTGAATCCACGTTTCTGTGGTATTTGCGACAGCCGCCTGAACCCTTCGGAACAGAAACTGTGTGCGAAGTGTCTGATGAGACTTCCCTACCTGTTTATCGAAAACTATTACGACAATGACGTGAGCCGTCTGTTCTGGGGACGCGTCCCTGTGGAACGGGCCTACAGTCACTTTCGCTATCTGCATGATTCGGAAGCCCACCGTTTTATGGTGATGTTGAAATACAAGCATCGTCCCGACCTTGGGGTCTGGATGGGCGGTGTGGTGGCTCGAGAGTTGCTGTCGCAAGACTTCTTTGATGGGATAGATTGCATCATACCTGTACCGCTGCATTGGCGTCGCTATCTGACGCGTGGCTACAACCAAAGCACCCAGATAGCGCGAGGAATTGCCAAAGTAACGGGTCTGCCCCTGTTGAAACGACATGTGCGACGCATCCGTAACAACGAAACGCAGACCCACAAGACGTCCAGCGAACGATTCCAGAATGTGGAGAATCTGTTCCGTGTGAGGCGAAAGATACCTTATTCCCACGTATTGCTGGTGGACGATGTGCTGACGACAGGTGCCACGCTGACGTCCTGCGCACAAGCCATCCTGGACAAGTATCCGACGATGTGCATCAGTATTCTGACGCTGGCGAAGGCCTGAACACGTCGCTATCGTAACTACTTCAGGTTAATGTTGAATCTGGCACCTGCCAACACCCAGATGCCTGGCTGACGGACGTTGCCCAGGTCATAGTATCTGCAGTTCGTAATGTTGGTTCCCTGCACGTATGCCTGCCATTTCTTCTCCGTCCATTGAAGCTTCACATCGAGGGTTGCGTAGGGCTGATAGTTGCCCATGCGATGCTGCCAACGGAGGCTCCACGTAGCATCCAGTTTGGACACGATGCTGTGGTTCAGGGAAGCCACGAACTTATGTCGGAGATACTCCAACGCATAGTTGCTGCGATAGATTACTTTGTCGTCTTTTCTGTCTTGGTATATATAAGTATAACCCACTGAGAAAGAACGAAGAAAGATACTTTTCTTACAGCATTGCGCGAAGTTTACTTTCGCTTCTGTCTGCACGCCCATATTGTCGAGATCGAACGATGTGGAATGGTAGATATCCGTTGCCGAATACATGACCCAATCAATCATGTTGCGTCCGCGATTGTAGAAGAGGCGCAGGGTTCCCTGAATGCCTGGACGGGAGTATTGCGTGCCCAGTTGGAAAGAGTTGTTTACCTCTGGCTGGAGGTCCGTGTTCCCGTTCAAGGTGGGGGACTTATAGTACAGGTCCGTGAAGGTAGGCAGGCGGAATCCCTTGCTGTAGGATGCATACAGCTTCCAGTATGTCTTTGGTCGATAGGCAATGTCGATTCCTGGGTAGAAACGAAACGTGTGGTCGACGGACGTATTCATGTTGGCAATCACGCCTGCCGACAGCGTCCAGTGGTCGAGTAATACGTTGTGTTCCAGGCTATAGCTGACATTGGTTCGGCTATCCTTCTTGTCGTACCAGATGTTGTTTTCCCCACGAACCCGTCGATATTCGCAACTGTCCATAGGATGTCCCAGATTGGTGCTGAGGATGCCTTCGTTGCAGACTTCCGCCCCAATGGCTGTCTTGCCGCCTTTCCAGCTGATGTGCCCATTGAGACGCAGGCCGTAGATGTTTGTCATGTGGAAATTCTCGCCAAATCGCGAGCCTCGCACCAACTCGAAATTATCGTAGGAGCGGTTCCAATAGAGGGTGGGCAGGAAGCGGAACTTTCCTTTCGTCTCAGCGCCTATACTCATGAGGTATCGCTCGTTGCGCTCGAACTGGTCGGGATAGGCGGCAGAGTAGAAAGTGTTGGCTCCGTAGGCCTTCTTCGACAGGCCGAATTGCCAGTTGAGGTCGAACTGCTCGTGGGCGTAGTTGCCTTGATAATAGAGCTGTCCGCGTCGCCAGTCGTCGTTCGTGGTGCCCCCATCGGAGCGACCTCCTCCGCCGCTCAGTCGGTTGCTCAGTTTGCCAAAGGTGAGTGCCACGCGTCCGTCTGCCTGAAAGGTGCCGTACATGCCGCCTTCGGCTCCTGCAGAAATGGTGCGCAGGGTGTCTTGCCGCGTGACGATGTTTATGCAGCCGCCAAACGAGGAACCGCCATATACGCGGCTATCGGCACCCGAAAGGATTTCGATGCGCTCGATGTCCTGGGGACTGACTGGGAAGTCTGCGGAAAGATGGCCGGTTTGCGGGCTGCTGATGTTTACGCCGTTCAGCAGGAGGGTTATCTGGTCGAACGTACCTCCGTCGATACTGATGTCCGTCTGGATACCAAAGCCTCCGCGCTGACGGACATCGACGCCCGAGGCTAACTTCAATAGGTCGTTTGTACTCTGCACACCCGCCGCTTCGATGTCGCTGCGTGTGAGCACGGTGACGATGCGTGCCGACTGCAATTGCGTCAGCGGGGCTATGGTGCCCGTCACCTGCACCTCGTCCAGCGTCTTCTCGTCGCCTTCCGTCTCCTCGTGCTTCATGCCCTCGGTCTCTGCCTGAACGGGTGTCACGGTGCCCAGTGTGGCTACTGCCAACACGCCTATTCGCACCAGTCGGCCCATGCTGGCAAAGGCGCTGTATCCCTTGTGGGAATACTGCTTCCAGGTAATGACGCCAGAGCCCCTGTGTTGTTTTTTCTTCATTCTTATTTAATAATGTATGCGAAGCCGCGTTGCGACGGTTTCGGAGCACAAAGGTACGAAAAAATCGGCAACGTTGTATCCCTAAACTGCAAACTTTGCATCCCATTAGTGCAAGGGACACGATGCAAACTTCCGCCATCGGCGATGAACGGACGGACGTCGTCGATGAACGTACATCCACCGCCGATGAATGTGCATCCGTCGGCGATGGCGGAAGTATGGGACGCATCGTTTGCAATTTTGGATTGAAATGTTTGCAATTTAGGATTAAAATCCTAACACAAAATCGTTGGAAAGTTGAAAATTTATCCTTACCTTTGCGACAGATATACATTATTATTTCACCAAACACACAAAGTAAAGCTTATGAGACAAGAATGGAGAGGCTTCAAGGGCGTAAAGTGGCTCGAAGAAGTCAACGTTAGGGATTTCATCCAGAATAATTACACGCAGTACGACGGCGACGAGAGTTTCCTCGTAGGTCCCACCGAGGCGACCAACACGCTGTGGGGCAAGCTTCAGCAGCTGCAGAAGGCAGAGCGTGCCAAGGGCGGCGTGCTGGATATGGAGACGGAAATCGTCAGCTCGATGACGGCCTATGGTCCTGGATACATCGACCCCGCAACGAAGGACCTGGAGAAGGTCGTTGGTCTGCAGACAGACAAGCCTCTGAAGCGCGCCTTCATGCCTTACGGTGGCATCAAGATGGCTGAGCAGGCCTGCACCACGTATGGATACCAGCCCAGCGAGAAGCTGCACGAAATCTTCACGAAATACTGCAAGACGCACAACGACGGCGTATTCGATGCCTATACCGACGAGATGAAGCGCGTTCGCCATAACCACATTCTGACAGGTCTGCCCGATACCTACGGACGTGGCCGCATCGTGGGTGACTATCGTCGTGTAGCCCTCTATGGTATCGACTACCTTATCGAGCAGAAGGAGATTGACAAGTACAACTGCGGAAAACGTCAGATGAGCGAGGACATCATTCGTCTTCGTGAGGAAATCTCCATGCAGATCAAGGCCCTGAAGTCTATGAAGGAGATGGCCAAGATATATGGCTACGACATCAGTCAGCCTGCCAAGAACGCCCGTGAGGCCGTTCAGTGGCTCTACTTCGGCTATCTGGCAGCCATCAAGACACAGAACGGTGCCGCAATGTCCGTGGGACGCGTCAGCACCTTCCTCGATATCTACATCACCCGTGACCTGCAGGAAGGCACACTTACGGAGGTAGAGGCGCAGGAACTTATCGACCACCTGGTGATGAAGTTCCGCATGGTGAAGTTCGCACGCATACCTTCCTACAACGAAGTCTTCTCGGGCGACCCCGTTTGGGCAACCCTCGAGGTAGCTGGTATCGGACAGGACGGACGTCATCAGGTTACGAAGAACTGCTACCGTTTCCTCAACACCCTCATCAACATGGGCCCATCGCCCGAACCCAACCTCACCGTCCTCTATTCGCCCCGTCTGCCTGAGAACTTCAAGCGCTATGCCGCCTGGATTTCTGTGAAGACGAGCTCCATCCAGTACGAAAACGACGATGTGATGCGTCCCATCTGGGGCGACGACTACAGCATCTGCTGCTGTGTCAGCGCCACTCAGACAGGTAAGGAGATGCAGTTCTTTGGCGCCCGTGCCAACTTGGCAAAGACCCTGCTCTATGCCATCAACGGAGGTGTCGATGCGAAGACACGCGAGCAATGCGGCCCCAAGTTCCGTCCCATCACCAGCGAGTATCTGACCTGGGAAGAGTTGGAACCCCGCTTCCGCGACATGATGGAGTGGCTGTGCGACGTATATGTCAACACCCTCAACCTCATCCATTACATGCACGACAAGTACTTCTACGAGGCAGCTGAGCTGGCCTTGATAGATACCGATGTGCGTCGTACCTTCGCCACAGGCATCGCAGGCTTCAGCCACGTGATTGACAGCATCTGCGCCGTGAAGTACGCTAAGGTGAAGATTATCCGCGACGAGTCAGGCTTCAATGTTGACTACGTTGTCGAAGGCGACTATCCACGCTATGGAAACGACGACGACCGTGCCGACGAGGTAGCAAAGTGGGTATTGAAGACCTTCCTTGCAAAAATCAAGCGACACCATACCTATCGTAACGCAGAACCCACAACCAGCATCCTTACCATCACCTCGAACGTGGTTTATGGTAAATACACAGGCAACCTGCCCGATGGACGTCGTGCCGGAGCACCCCTTTCGCCAGGTGCCAACCCCAGTTACGGAGCAGAGAAGAACGGCTTGCTGGCTTCGCTGAACTCTGTAGCAAAGATTCCTTACGAGTATGCACTCGATGGCATCTCCAACACACAGACCATCGCCCCCAGCACGCTGGGAACAAACGACGAGGAACGTGCTCTGACCTTGGTGAACGTTATGGACGGATACTTCTCGAAAGGCGCTCATCACCTGAATGTGAACGTATTCGGAGTGGACAAACTGCTCGACGCTATGGAGCATCCCGAGAAACCCGAATACGCCAACTTCACCATCCGTGTCAGCGGATATGCCGTTAAGTTCATCGACCTGACACGCGAACAGCAGGAGGACGTTATCGCCCGCTCCGCTCATGAACGCATGTAATCAAACAACACCCCGCGAGGGGTATATCCACAGTTTCGAATCCTTCGGCTCAGTTGACGGGCCGGGGATTCGATTCATTGTTTTTCTAAAGGGCTGCGCCATGCGTTGTGCCTATTGCCACAATCCGGATACCTGGAGCAGGGAAGGGGCAGAACGATGGAAGGCGGACGATATCTTGGACCGTGCCGAACGTTTCCGAGCCTATTGGGGTAAGGAAGGTGGCATCACCGTCAGCGGTGGCGAACCGCTGTTACAAGCGGAATTCGTGACGGAACTTTTCGAGAAGGCCCACCAGAGAGGCATCAGCACCTGCATCGACACCAGCGCCCAGCCCTACAAACCGGTCGAAACTTTCGACCAGTTGTTTAGCGTTACCGATACTGTCCTGTTGGACATTAAACACATTGATGATGAAGTCCACAAGAAACTGACGGGACATTCGAACCAGAACATCTTGGCCTGTGCCCGTCGGCTAAGTGAACTGGGCGTTCCCGTGTGGATTCGTCACGTCCTGGTTCCTGGTATCACGGACGACGATGAAGCCTTGCATCGCCTTCGCGCCTTCCTCGATACCCTCGACAACATACGTCGCATCGACGTCTTGCCCTATCACACGATGGGCCGCTTCAAATGGCAACAACTCGGCATCCCCTATACCCTCGAGGACACACCTGTGCCCACAGCCGAACGTGTGGAGAATGCCAGACACATACTCAATGCATAATTAACAATTCACAATTCATAATTAATATCTCCATCGATGAAACGTTTCGCCCTTCTGATCATTTCTCTCATTTTCTCATATTCTCATTTTCTCAATGCCCAAACGAAATATGATTTGTCGAAGCTGAAGATGGAGGAGTTGGATCGTGGTGTCGTTGCCGTTCGAACATCCAACGACAGCGTTATGGTTTCGTGGCGCTATCTGCGTCAGGATCCTATCGATACGGAGTTCGACATTTATCGCAACGGTAAGAAAATTGGTCACAGAGGATCGAAGGAAAGCACAACGTTCATGGATTTCAACCCTTCTACGAAGAAGGCCAAATACGAGGTTCGTGCAACGGGAAGCATAGTTAAGGCAAAAGGCTTGTGGACCTTGCCCGCAAACGCCCCAATGGGTTATCTGGACATTCCCTTGCAGAAACCTATAGGATATAAAGATGTAGCAGGTCGCGATGTGCAGTATGTTGCCAACGATGCTTCTGCTGCAGACCTTGATGGCGACGGGCAACTGGAAATTGTCCTGAAGTGGGATCCTTCGAATTCAAAGGATAACTCAAATTCTGGCATTACCAACAACACCTTCCTCGATGCCTATAAGTTGGATGGTACGTTTCTCTGGCGCATCGACTTGGGACGCAACATCCGCAGCGGTGCACACTATACGCAGTTCATGGCGTACGATTTGGACGGCGACGGGTGTGCCGAGTTGGTTTGCAAAACGGGTGACGGTACGAAAGATGGTAAGGGGCGCGTCATTGGAGACCCCAATGCCAATCATGTGCGTCAGCCCGATACCCAGGAATATCAGGCCAACGGGAATCCAGGCGAACAGTTCCGCGGACCGGGTTGGCCCAACAATATGGACCGCAAGGCAGCACGTGGCGGCTTCATCTACAAAGGCCCAGAGTACCTGACAGTCTTCGAGGGTGCAACGGGTAAGGCCATCCATACCGTTGACTATGTGCCGGAACGAGGCGACCTGCGAGGATGGGGCGACAACTATGCCAATCGCAGCGACCGATTCCTGGCTTGCGTAGCTTATCTGGGAAATGAGACAATGAGCGATGGCAAGAATGAGCAATTAGCCTCTGTGGTAATGTGTCGCGGATACTATACTCGCACGGTTCTGGCAGCATGGGATTTCGACGGGAAGCAGCTGAAGCAGCGTTGGGTGTTTGATTCAAATGTTGCTGGTCGGATGTATGCTGGTCAGGGAAACCACAACCTGCGTGTAGCCGATGTCGATGGTGATGGACGCGATGAAATCACCTATGGCTCGATGGCTATCGACGACGATGGAACGGCGCTGTACTCAACAGGTTTTGGACATGGGGATGCGATGCATCTGACCTCGTTTTTCCCCCTTGACGACAGATTGCAGGTATGGGACTGTCACGAGAACAAACGCGACGGAAGTGATTTTCGTGATGCGGCAACAGGAAAGGTCTTGTTCCAACTGCCTTCCACAAAGGATGTGGGACGCTGTATGGCAGCAGACATCGACCCCTCGAATCCTGGTCTTGAGATGTGGTCGTCGGCATCCGGCGGAATATGCAATATACGTGGCGAGGTCATAGACAGTACGGCTCGCATCCCTATCAACTTTGGCATCTGGTGGGACGGCGACTTGTTGCGCGAAATGCTAGACCACGAAACGGTTTCCAAATATCGTCCCGCTGCAGGTCAGGGGAATAGTAAAGACTCGCAGGAATCCTTGACGGGCACGCCTTTCGACTTTACTGGTTCCCGTTCTGTAATGCCTCTCATCCACTTCGATGGTTGTGCTTTCAACAACAGCACGAAGAGCAATCCTTGTCTGGCTGCAGACCTTATTGGCGATTGGCGCGAGGAGGTACTGGCACGAACTGAAGACAGCAGTCACCTGCGTCTTTACGTTTCCTCGCTTCCCACACCTTATCGTTTCCATACCTTCCTGCAGGACCCAGTTTATCGTCACAGCATCACCACCCAGAATGTAGCTTATAACCAGCCCACCAATGTTGGTTTCTACTTCGGAGCAGAGTTGGAGGGAAGCGGTCGCACGTTCCGCGGATGGAAGTTCTGAATAATTTATAAAGCAAAATCTATAATTCACAATACAATGAAACGCTTATCATTTATTATTTGTTCCTTATTGTTTATGGGTTCTTCGCAGGTGTCTGCAGAGACAACGAGAGTATTGAGTCCTAATGGCTTGACTTATCTTGACGTGCGACACGAAGATGGTCGTCTTTCGTACAGCACAGGCTATCGGAAGCTGGTGATGAAATCCAAGAAAAAGAATGCTGTGCCCGATACCATCGATGTGCCGATGCTGCTCGACTCGCCTCTTGGCGTTTACACCAATGTGGCAGATTTCTCGAAGGATCTCACTTTCCTACAGGGCGGACAGAGTACTGAACCTATCCGTAAGACATACAATCTGCGTCAAGGCAAGCAGAGCACGATTACTGCTGAATACCACGAATATTTTGCTATATACTCTGTGCCACAGGCCAAGAAGGGTGGTGTGCTGATGCTAGTCTGCTTCCGTGTATTCGACAATAACATCGCCTACCGCTACCAATTCATTCAGGACGTGAACGGAGAAACTTCGGCTCTTGTCATCAATGGCGAGGCTTCCGGTTTCCGCTTTCCAACAGATGCAACCGCTTTTATCTGTCCACAGAGCAACCCAATGATTGGATGGAAGCGCACGAAACCCAGTTACGAAGAAGGTTATATCTGGGACGAGCCAGTGACGACCCGCAGTAACTATGGTCAGGGTTGGACCTTCCCCTGTCTGTTCCACGAGGGCGACAAGGGTTGGGTGCTTATTAGCGAGACGGGTGTTACCAGCAACTATTGCGGCAGTCACCTCTCGGATGCTACCTCCGATGGACTGTTCACTATTGCATTCCCCATGCAGGGCGAGAACAACGGCTTTGGTAGCACGGGGGCACAGATTGGTTTGGCTAACGGTAATGTTACGCCCAACTTCGACCAAACGGGTGTTACACCTTGGCGCACCATTACTTTGGGTTCGACATTGAAACCTATCGTCGAGACCACCATCACTTGGGACGTAGTAGAGCAACTTTACGAACCCTCCATCGAATATAAAGGGTCGCGCAACACGTGGTCGTGGATTCTTTGGCAGGATGCTAGCATTAACTACGACGACCAGATTAAGTTCATCGACCTTGCCGCTTCACTTGGTTGGGAAGGTTGCCTCATAGACGGTGGTTGGTTCGAGAACATCGGACGCGAGGGAATGGAACGTCTCTTTGCCTATTGCAAGCAGAAGGGTATCCGTCCGTGGGTGTGGTACAACTCGAATGGCGGCTGGAACGATGCTCCCCAGTGCGCCCGTCAATGTATGCACAATTCCATCGTCCGCAAACAAGAGATGAAGTGGCTGCAAAAACATGGTGTTGCGGGTATCAAGGTAGACTTCTTTGCTGGCGACAAGCAGGAGACGATGCGTCTTTACGAAGGCCTCCTCTCTGATGCCAACGATTATGGTATTCAGGTCATCTGTCACGGATGCACATTGCCGCGTGGATGGGAAAAGATGTACCCCAACTATTGCAGCAGCGAGGCTGTGCTGGCCAGTGAGAACCTGTATTTCAGTCAGGACTTCTGTGATATGGAAGCACGTCACGCCTGCCTGCATCCCTTCGTTCGTAACACTACAGGCTCTATGGAATATGGTGGCACCGTATTGCAAAAACGTCTTCATAAGGAACCTAACAAGGGTAACACACGTCGCACCAGCGATATCTTTGAGTTGGGAACAGCAATTGCTTTCCAGTCGTGTGGACAGAACTTTGCCCTCACACCCCGTAACCTTACAGAACAGCCTAAGTTTGAGATTGACTTCATGAAGCAAGTACCCACCACTTGGGACGAGACACGTTTCATCGATGGATATCCCGGCAAGTATATTGTGTTAGCTCGTCGCAATGGAAACCATTGGTACGTTTGTGCCCTGAATGGTGAAAAGCAGGTACGTAGTATCAATGTCGAACTTCCCATGCTGGCAGGTCAGCAGGTTACGTGGCTCAGCGATGGTGCAGACGGACAGACACCCGAGGCACAGCAGGTTACCCTCGATAAACGTGGTACGTTGCGTGCCGAGATTCCTGCTGCGTGTGCAATCGTTTTATACTAACAAATAGAAAGTAACATGGATACGAAACTGTTGCGATTTGGCTTGGCATTGGTTCCTGCATGGGTCAGTGCCCAAAAGCAGCCTAACATTGTATTTATCTTGTGCGACGACATGGGGTGGGGCGATTTGGGTTGCTATGGACAAAGATACATCGAGACTCCCAACATCGACAGGATGGCAAGGGAAGGGATGCAGTTCATGCAAGCCTATGCTGGCAGTCCCGTATCCGCTCCCTCGCGTGCTTCCTTGATGACGGGTCAGCATACGGGTCATTGTGAGATTCGAGGCAATAAGGAATATCGCAGTGGTGTGGTAGAATACAATGGTAACAAGGATTATGCCGTTGTGGGTCAGCATCCGTTGGATACGGCCCACGTGGTACTTCCAGAAATTCTGAAGCGCAACGGCTATCGCACAGCGCAGTTCGGAAAGTGGGCAGGTGGCTACGAAGGCAGTATCTCTACACCCGACAAACGTGGTGTCGACGAATTCTATGGTTACATTTGTCAGTTCGAAGCCCATACTTACTATCCTAACTTTCTGAATAAATTTGGCGAGGGCGATAAGGAAGTGACTCGCGAGATACAGGAGCAGAACATTCAGCATAGTTTCTTTGGCGAGGACTATTATAATCGTCCGCAATACAGCGCAGATGTCATTCATCGCAAGGCAATGGATTGGCTCGAACGTCAGGATGGTAAACAACCTTTTTACGGCCTGTTCACTTACACCATACCACATGCTGAGTTGGTGCAACCTCAGGATAGTATTTTAGCTTACTACAAATCGAAATTCAGCGAGGATAAGATGTTCAGAGGACAGGATGGTTCGTGGTATCACGCCACCCCCAACGTACATGCCCAGTTCGCTGCCATGATTACACGCCTCGATAAATATGTGGGCGAGATAATGGAAAAGCTCGAGGAAAAGGGACTGTCGGAAAACACCATCCTCATCTTCTCCAGCGATAATGGCCCACATGAGGAGGGTGGAGCAGACCCCACGTTCTTCAATCGCGATGGAGTACTGAGGGGCATAAAGCGTTCGTGTCACGAAGGTGGCATCCGCATTCCCTTTATTGTACGTTGGCCCGGACATGTTCCTGCCCAGGCTCGTAACAATCATCCGATAGCCTTCTACGACATTATGCCTACGTTCTGCGACATCGTTGGCGAACAGAACTATGTGGATAAATACCGTAACCCACGACTGGGGGAACGCGACTATTTCGATGGAATATCATTCCTGCCGACCCTTATGGGAAAGGACGCAGCCCAACGGAGTCACGACTATTTGTATTGGGAGTTTAATGAAACCGACCAGATTGCCGTTCGCCAAGCCAACTGGAAACTCATTGTCAAGAGTGGACGTGCCGAACTATACGATTTGGCCCAAGATATTCACGAAGACCACGATGTTGCTGCAGAATACCCGCATAAAGTAATGGAAATGATTCAGTTGGTCCACGCATCACACGTCGACAATCCTCATTTCCACGTTACATTACCTGATTAAATAAGGGGCATTCCAGCCTGTCGGCACTGTTGGCGCATCTCATCCGGCCATATACTGGATTGGGTTTCGCCAATGTGGGCTTTATGAAGCAGAATCATACACAGACGGCTCTGACCAATACCACCTCCAATGCTAAGAGGCAGGCGGTCGTTGAGCAGACGCTGGTGAAAGTACAGATTCTTGCGGTCTTCCTTACCTTGCAGCTCGAGCTGACGAAGCAACGCCTCTTTGTCCACACGGATTCCCATCGACGACAACTCGATGGAACGGTTCAGTACGGGATACCAGATGAGCAAGTCACCATTCAAACCCTTGTAACCCT
The DNA here is from genome assembly GCA_017617235.1 of Bacteroidaceae bacterium. Taxonomy (GTDB): domain Bacteria; phylum Bacteroidota; class Bacteroidia; order Bacteroidales; family Bacteroidaceae; genus Physcousia. Next base: position 31,922 of record JAFZWQ010000038.1, read on the forward strand.
CCTCGTTGGGAGTCGACCAGTCGTCATAGTCGGGAGCACGAAGGTCGTGTTCTTTTCCGTCGCTTAGTTTACCACCGATTCCCATAATGAACACAGCACCATATTCCTTACAAATGGCATCTTCGCGTTCTTTCGGAGAAAGATTGGGGTAGCGCTGACGCAATTCTTCGCTATGGATAAAGTGAACATCCTCGGGCAGATAGGGACGCAACTGAGGATAGGTCTCACATATGAAGAATTCTGTGCGCAGAATGGCGGAATATATCTTGTTTACAATCTTCTTCAAGAAGGCAATGTTACGTTCTTCGGCAGTCATTACACGTTCCCAGTCCCATTGGTCGACATATAAGGAATGTATGTTGTCTAAATCCTCATCGGCACGAATGGCATTCATGTCCGTAACAATACCAAAACCGGGTTGTACCTCGTATTCAGCCAGGGTTACACGCTTCCACTTAGCCAGCGAATGCACCACCTCTGCCACACTTTCGTCCATACATTTAATGGGGAAAGAAACGGGACGTTCGATACCATTCAAGTCATCGTTCAAACCCAAGCCACGTAGTACGAACAAGGGAGCGGTAACACGACGGAGACGAAGTTCCGTAGACAGGCTATTCAGGAAAAAATCCTTAATCTTCTTAATGGCTAGTTCGGTCTGTTTTAGGTCAAGAACAGCTTTATAACCTTCAGGCAATATCAGTTGACAACTCATTTTCTTGGTTTGTTTGATGTAAACTAGACGCAAAGATAGAAAATATTTATGAATTATGAATTGTTAATTATGAATTTTTTGTATCTTTGCAATCAGTTTTGGCTCCGTAGCTTAGCTGTATAGAGCGTCAGATTCCGGTTCTGAAGGTCGAGGGTTAGAATCCCTCCGGAGTCACATTTTTAAGCGTATGGACGATATGAAAAAGGTTAGTCTCTTCTTTCTTGTCCTTTGTGTGTCGTTAGGCATCAAAGCGCAAAATCTCAGTTTTATGGGTTATCAGATGGGCGTGTCGATATATGAATTTACCGATGCCGTACGCCAGCATTTTCCCCTTAAGAAGAAGGTGGGTGGCGATCAGTATTTCATATATTATGGTAGCGTCTATGGCCATGATACCTATTTAAAAGCTGAATATACAAAAAAAACACATACGGTTTATAAGATTACGGTTACACCGAAGCAAATAGACCAATATGTGTTGCTCGACTCGCTAAAGGTTCATCATGGCGAACCAATGGAGGTACGTGGAGGTTACCGTTGGGACCCAGAAGGTGGCACCGTATTCCTCTATACCCCGGAAGGCTACGATCCCGTGCTAATGTATTTCGACACGGAGAGCGTAGCGAAGTTCCGAGAGGAAAAGTAAAACTTTCCTTTACATTTGTGTTTTAAACCAGTTCGTAATCTGACGGAACAGGTGGTAACGTGTATTCCCACCATAGATATTGTGATTGCGATTGGTATATGTCAGCATCTTGAAATCCTTGTCGGCTTGTACCAGAGCTTCCGTGTACTCTGCGGTATTGCGGAAGTGTACATTGTCGTCGGCCAACCCATGACAGATGAGCAGGTTGCCAGCCAATTGTGGTGCACGTGATATGGCGCTGACATCATATCCTTCCGCATTCTCCTTAGGGGTACGCATGAATCGTTCCGTATATACGGTATCGTAGTAGCGCCAGCATGTGGGAGGAGCTACAGCTACACCTGCAGCAAAGACAGGACGTCCCTCAGACATCGACATCAGGGTGCAGAAACCGCCAAACGACCATCCCCAGATGCCGATACGGTTCTTGTCGACATAAGGCAATGAGGCCAGATACAGGGCTGTCTCCACCTGGTCTTCGGCTTCCATCTGACCTAATTTCAGATAGGTTTGCTTCTCAAAGGCTGCGCCACGTCCACCTGTTCCTCGTCCGTCAACGCAAACGCTGATGAATCCTTGCTGACCCAGGTACTGCTCAAACAGACAACCGCCCATGTTACCAGCGTTCCAACTGTCCGTTACCGACTGACTGCCAGGACCGCTGTATTGGTACAGAATGACGGGGTAGCGCTGCGAGGGATTGAAGTTGGCAGGCTTAACCATAAATCCGTTCAACTCTGTGCCGTTTTGTGTTCGGAAGGTAAAGAACTCCTTCTGTCCCAGTCGTAATGCAGACAGGCTCTGCTGAAGTTCGCTGTTGTCCATTAGGGTCTTCATGGTCTTTCCCGTTGCATCGCACAGCGTAGTTACAGGAGGCGTCTGCAGACTGCTGAAGACATTCATGAAGTATTTGTACGAAGTGCTGAACACGGCGCTGTTACTTCCACGTTGGGTTGACAGTTTTGTGGTCTTACCCTTTACGTCAGTTTTATATACGGCACGACACAATGGGCTCTCCTGTGTCGAAGCATAATAAAAACTGCCTGTCTTGGCATCATAACCGTATAAGTCGGTAACGACAAACTCACCCTTTGTTACTTGCTTCTTCAGAGTGCCGTTAAGGTCGTACTGATAGATGTGATTCCATCCGTCGCGTTCGCTGCACAGTACAAAACCTCCTTCGTAAAAATCCATTTGGTTGTAGGCATTCTCCGAAATATATTTATCCACCTCGTCGCGTACCACCAGTCTTGCTTCTGTACTACGTGGATTTGCCATATAGATATCCATACGGTCCTGATGTCTGTTCAGGGTTACTACAGCAATTTTTGTCGGGTCGCTGGTCTTGAAGATACGTGGGATATATCCGTCCTGCTCCAGGGGTACCTGCATGGTACGTGTCTGATGGCTCTTTATGTCGTAGGACATTACGCTAACCTTGCTGTTCTGTTCACCTGCCATCGGGTATTTGTATTCATAAGCACCTGGATAGGTGAGATATTGGTCTTTCGACGGGTTCGATCCCTTGTACCAAGGGAAGGAGAAGGTGGGAACCTCGCTCTCGTCGTAACGTATCCAGCACAGCATGGTATTGTCTGCATTGAAAACCAGACTGCAATCCGTCACAAACTCCTCTTCATAAACCCAATCCGGCTTGCCGTTGATAACCTTGTTGAACTGTCCGTCCTTCGTAACCTGACTCTCGCTGTTATTGTAGAGCAGTTTCACCAAATGGATGTTGTTGTCTCTGACAAAGGCCACCATGTATCCGTCTGGACTCCACACAGGACACTCCTGAGGTCCGCCATCGGACAGCGGAGCCAGCGTCTTGTTTATCATATTATAAATATAGTACACGGCAGTCTTCGAACGACGATATATACCCTGAGTCTTGGTGCGAATCAGGATGTTCTTCTCGTCGGGACTCATGATATAACCGTCTATATGGTCTATTTTCAGCTTGCCACGTGTCTGCTCTACATCCATCAGCACACCTACCTTTTCTCCTGTACGGAATGAATAGGCCACAATCTGCTTGGAATCGCTGCTCAATTGCGAATAGCGTTCACCATCGTTCAGGGGATGTACTCCGTTGATACGTTTTGCTGCATACTTTCCGGCGCACAAGTCCTTCAAATCCAAGTCTCCGGATGCTGCATGGGCAAACAGGGGCGCCATGCAAATGGACAGCAGAATTACAATACGTTTCATAGGTTTATCTTTTTTGTTTGATTTATCTGATTACTTTCTTTCCTTTGCTGATGCGGATGCCTTTATGGTTCTTAGCGGCAACGCGTCCGTCCAGGGTATATTCCATTTCCTTGTCTTCGTTGCTTTGAACAGAAGATATACCATCTGCCGTACCACCTACCAGGAAATATTCCTTCTCGCGTGCCGCAGTCGTCAGCTTCAAATAAGCCTCGCCTGCAGGAACTGTACCACTGGCGATACGGAAGAAACCTGTACCCACGCCATCGCGATGTCCCCATTGGTAGAACGATACGGTGGATGTGCTCTCCAATTGTGTGGGCAGTATGCCGTCGCCCAACATTTTGTTACCCGAAACGGCAGCACCCGTATCGCTGGCGGGTAAAATCCGTACATCGGTATGTGGTTTCCCCTTGATCAGGAAGGCTGTCTTGGCAGGAATAATGTCTTTGATTTGCCTCAACTTTAGGGTATCTACATCTGTGTTTACATTATTCACGTAATAAACGTATGCATTGGTGGGCACTTGCAGATCGTATTCCGTATAGAACGACACCCAACCCGATTCGGGTAGCGTAGCCTTCAGGGCATATTCCAATGCGGGGTCGAAAGACAGGTGAGGCGGTTGGTTGTAAGCCACATTCTGGTTGGCTATGGCTTCGGAATACTGTCTGTTGTCCATCAGGTGGGGCAGACGATAGTTGCTTTCGTAGTTGGTGGTGGTAATGATGAGTGCTTTGTTCGATTCGTTCCAGGTAACGATTTCCTCACGCCAGTCGCCCAACATGTCACCCAGGACACATGGATTGTACTTTGTGTCGTTGTTCAATTTGCCAGGGGTATAGTTAGACCCGTTTACCTGTATGCGGTCGAAGTATTTTCCTTTGGCATTCCAATGACCCAGAACACTCTTGTCGAAGAACTCGTCGTAGGGGTCTCCGTCCCAATAGATGCGGTTGTTGATACCGGCACCGCTGCTTCCGATAGCCCATGAGTTGGCTATTGTGTTGCCTTTGCAATCCATCAGTTCACCTGTGCAGGATGCCATCAGTTCAGCACCATCTGTAGAAGAGTCGAAATTAGCTGCCAATCCGCGTCCTGTATCGCCTCCTGCCGTTTTATGTACCAATAACTTTCCTGTGCGGGCACTACGCAAGTCGAATCCATAGGGACTTTTCTCGTGCGGCATAAAGACTTCCAACCCATCGTTGTCCCAGTCGAAATCGCCCAGATGCAACGCATCGCCGTGTCCCAAGCCAGTACGATATACGGTTTTCTTTCCATCGTGGTCCAGACAGGCCGAACCATAAACGATTTCATCCTTACCATCGTTGTCCACATCACCAGCCACTACAAAGTGGGCACCTTCGCCCCAAAGTTCCTTGCCGCTGGTGCTGCTGCGATGCAGCCAATACAACTTAAGTTCCGTACCATCCCAATTATAAGCACCCAACGATGCACCGCTGTAGTATCCGCGACACATCACGGCGCTGGGCGTCTTGCCATCAAGGTATGCCACACAGGCCAGATACCTTTCGCTGCGGTTCTGTTTGCTGTCGCCCCAGAAGTCCGTACCTACATCGCCATATTTAGTGTGATATTCTATAGTGGCCAGTTCTGCTCCCGTCAGTCCGTCGAACACCGTTACGTATTCTGGACCAGCATCGGGCTTACCCCTTCCGTTGAGCCACGACTTATTGGGGTCGTCGTTACCCATCACCACATAGTTTCCTTCGCCGTCCACCGTACCTGGGGCCGTCTTACAAATCAATTCTCCATATCCATCACCGTCAAAGTCGTAGGCTAGGAATGGGGTAGTATGTGCTCCGCTACAAAGGTTAGGACCTATATTTACACGCCACAACTGTTTTCCGTTCAACTTATAGCAGTCAATATATGTGTCGCTGGTTACGCCGTTGCTGGCAGCATCTCGCGAATTCGAGGGGTCCCATTTTAGCACAATCTCGTATTCACCATCGCCGTCCATATCGCAGAAAGCCGCATCGTTGGGCGTATAGGTTGCCCCCAGTCCGCGTGTATCTGTGGGTGCCGATGTGGGAATCTCCATACATTGGTTACCCCACGTTTTTCCGCTAATCTCCGTCTCAATCAGTTCATCGTTCAGATTATAGACTTCCAAACGATAATACGATGAAGTTGTGCCACTTGCATCGCGGAAGTTCGTGCGATTATAGATATAGTTTCCATTGTTCACTTTCGTGTTTTGTGCCGTCTCGTTCGAACCTCGGAATAACTTGAATTTAACTTTGTTGTTATCCGACTGACGATAGCGCCAACTTACCAAGTTGCCCGATGAACCGCTCTGACTCAGATTTACGGAAATAAGTCCGCGATTCAGGGGCTTTGCAGGGAGTTTGGCTGCTTTGAATTGCACGCTAAAGGAAAACACCTTTTCTTCGTTCTCGTCTTTTATAATAAAGCTGGCGATTCTATTGGCAAACGATATTTCTGCATGATAGCCTTCGTTCATCGTCAATTCAAAGTCTTTGGGATCGCCCTCTAAGAGTTCATCATATACTCCTCGTTCAGCATCTTTCAGGTTTCGGATGACTTGTGTAAAATCGCGTACCTCATCCGACTGGGTTTTGAACGTTGCCTTACTGACAAAGTGTTCTGCCGTATAGATGGGCTCGTCCAATATACCCTCGATAACTACATTACGGAACGCAATGGCTTTGGGCGTTTCCGTATCCACACCATTAATGTTATAGATGTACAGGAACAGCAGGAAGTTCTCGCCATTTACCACATAGTTGTTCACCGTATATTCGTGATGCGAATATCCATTTGGATTGCCGTCCGTAACCTTATTTCTCAGGGGCACCTGCTTGGTGGCCAGGGATTTCTCTGAAGTAGAGGTGGTCTTTGTATAGACATCGAAATTACCACCATCCGTTCCGCATTTGGCAGCATCGAACGAAATCTTCGTGGCTTTGAAGGTATGTCCGCTTAGGGGTTTTACACCAAAGGCAATGTTGTTACCGGAAGCCTTTAAGGCAGTCTTCGAATTCACATAGAACATGCTGAATGGAGGGTCGTAGGTGGGTGCCTCGTAACCTGTATCCGCATTTCCAGATGTCATTAATTCCACTTTGGCAATCCCATTGCCCGAGAGGTACGAAGCGGTTAGAATGCCTTGCGAGTCGCCTGTTATGGTGTTGGCCGACAGATTCTTGTTGTCACTAAGTTCCCATTTCACGGAAACCTTCTGGCTCTTTGCCGGCAACAGCAAAACCTGAATAGCCAGTAACGTAAATATCCCTTTTAATGTCGAATTCATAAGATTTGTTTATTATTTATGGGCAAAGATACGAAAAAAATTATAACTTTACGTCAAAATCAGATGAAATACCTGGATTACGGAACTTGGTTAAAGCAAGAACTGGGTGTAAAGGTACAGAAAATCACCCTGAATGCCGGCTTCACATGTCCCAATCGCGATGGACGTGTGGGGTGGGGCGGTTGTACTTTCTGTAACAACCAGACCTTCAATCCCGATATGGGTGTTTCCACACAGAGTGTTACGGAACAGCTGGAGGCAGGTAAACGATTCTTTGCCCGCAAATATCCTGAAATGAAATACTTGGCCTATTTTCAGGCCTATACGAATACCTATGGCGATGTGAACCGTTGCATATCCCTCTACGAAGAGGCGCTGCGTGTTCCGGATGTGGTGGGACTAGTTATTGGAACCCGACCCGACTGCATGCCCGACGAACTGCTGGATTATTTCGAGCAGTTGAACCGTCGCACCTTCCTTATTATAGAATATGGAATAGAGAGTGCCAACGACGAGACCTTGCGCCACATCAATCGCGGACACACCTTTGCCGATACCCAGCAGGCCATTTGCAAAACGGCAGCCAGAGGAATCCGTGTGGGTGGACACATCATTCTGGGTCTGCCTGGCGAGGACCACGACGAACTGATGCGCCAATCCCGTATTGTTGCCCAATTGCCCCTTACCACGCTGAAACTGCACCAGTTGCAAATCATTCGTGGTACGCGTATGGAAAAAGAATGGCAGAAGCACCCTTGGCCCCTGCCATCGATAGATGAATACATAGATTTGGTACTCAATTACATCTCCAACCTTCCGTCGTCGTGGATATTCGAACGATTTGTCAGTTCCTCACCACCTTCCTTATTGGTGGCCCCAAATTGGGGGTTGAAGAACTACGAGTTTACCCATTTGCTTAATGCCCACTTGAGCCGTCGGCACGAAGGACAAGAGTCTTCTTAAGATTACTAGCAGCTGCTGCCTTCTTTTGCTGAGCCGTCTCTATTGCTTTGGCATTTGTATCGATGCTGGTAAGAATGTTGTCGACAGCAGATTTTGCTTTTGCGGCTTCGCCTTTGGCTGCGGCCAGGGTATTCTGGGCTTTGGCAACACCTTGTTTTGCTGCATCTACTTTCTGGTTGGCCTTGGCAGCAGTAACTCCAGCCTTGGCTTTGGCAACCTCATCCTTGGAAGACTCGACTTTCAGCTGAGCCTTGGTGACATCCTGTTCTGCAGAAATTACTTTTTGTTCGGCTTTGGTCACGCCCTGCTCTGCTTTGATAACCTTTTGCTCGGCTTTAGCCAATGCGGCGTTGGCTTTGTCTTTCTTGCTCTGCAACTTGCTGACCTGTGCCTTTGCCTTCAGAAGTTCCTTTTCGGCAGCAGCTTCGTTCTTCACAGCGGTCTTCGACAGTTTCAGGTTCTGCTGAGCCACCTTCAGGTCTTCCTTTTTTTGCTTCATCTGGATTTTCAGGTTCTCGTTCGACTTGTCGGTAGCTAACTTAGTCTTTGTTGTCGCAATATCCGTTTTCAGGCCCTCAACCTCTTTTTCGAACTGACGCATCCATTCGTCGCAAGCCTTGGTGGGTTCCACTACCTCGGGAATTGTTGTTGTACTAACCTGAGTAGAATCACCCGTCTGTGCCATTACATTCATACCCATCAGGATGAACGCTAAAGCTATTAGATTTCTCTTCTTCATAGTTGTAATTTATTAGGTTAATGTATCATTCGTGATACAAAGTTAAAGAATATTTTTTACTTATGTCATTTTTTTGTTGTATATTTGTGCGACAAACATAAAATTAGACCAATGAGAAACATCCGAATCCTTGCAATTCTATGCCTGTCGATGCTGTCTGTAAACATGCTGGCAGAGTCGTCTGGCGAAGTATTATCCGCCATCCAGAAAGTAAACAATTACTGGCAGGCAAATAATTCGCCCTACAAACGTGCCTTTTGGGACAATGCCGCCTATTATACGGGAAACATGGAGGCTTATCGCCTGATGGGCTGTGCCGACTGGTATCAGTACAGCGATAAATGGTGCCGCCACAACGAATGGAAGGGTGCCAAGTCCAACGACAAGAAGAACTGGAAATACCAATGGTATGGCGAAGGCGACGATTTCGTGCTCTTTGGCGACTGGCAGATTTGTTTCCAGACCTACGTCGATATGTACAACCTGGTTCCAGCCGAATACAAGGTGGCCCGTGCCAAGGAGGTGATGGGTTACGAATGTACCCTTACGGACAATAAGTTCTGGTGGTGGGCTGATGCCCTGTATATGGTGATGCCTGTTATGACAAAGATGTATAAGCTGACTGGCGAGGAAATGTACCTCGACAAACTCCACGAGAACTTCCTGTGGAGCGACTCCCTGATGTGGGACAGCGAGGCCCAGCTCTATTATCGCGATGGAAAATACATTTGGCCCAAGGTAAAAACCTCGTGCGACGGCGGCAAGAGTTTCTGGGCACGTGGCGACGGCTGGGTGCTGGCAGGATTGGCAAAGGTACTTGCCGATATGCCCAAAGATTACAAGGGTCGCGATATCTTCGTGAAGCGTTTCCAGCAGTTGGCAGAAGGTGTGGCCCGTTGTCAGCGCCCCGATGGATACTGGAGTCGTTCCATGCTGTGCGAGGGCGATGCACCTGGTCCCGAAACCTCTGGTACGGCCTTCTTCTGTTACGGTCTGCTGTGGGGTGTGAATCACGGATATCTCGATAAGGCAAAATATAGCGAGACCATCGAAAAGGCTTGGAACTATCTGTCGAAGACTGCTCTGCAATCCGATGGCAGCATTGGATATGTGCAACCCATTGGCGAGAAACCCGATCCCACGAAGATTGTCGATAGTAACTCTCAGGCCCCCTTTGGCACAGGAGCTTGGTTGTTGGCTGCCTGCGAACGTGTCCGCTATCTGGACGGCACAGCATCCTACGACACCAAGCCGGGTGCTCCTGCTGTTGCCAAACAGGCCCGTCGGATGACCTTTACCGTTACCAATCCCTCGGCTTCCAACCGTCAGGATGTGGTGGAACTGGATGCCCGTCAGGTGTTCGACAAACTGCAGATTGGTGGTGGACGCCAGTTTCTGGTGCTGGATGGCGACAATGTGGAACAGCCCTACCAGCTGACCAGCGACGGCAAATTGCTCGTACAGGTATTTGTGGCTCCAAACACATCTGCCACATTTACCATCGCTACGGGCGAGCCCAAGGCCTGTCGTCTGGATGTTAACGGACGCATCTATCCCAATCGCGAGGACGACCTCACATGGGAAAATGACAAGAATGCCTGGCGTTTCTATGGTCCCAAAATGCACAATAAGGGAGTGGCCGGTTTCGACATCTTCACTAAGAACGTTACCTATCCTATTCAGGACCAGCTCTATCGCAACGAACTCACTAGCTATGGTGTGAACGAACGGCTGAAGAAACAGAATCGTGTAGGCGAGTGGGCGCAAATCCATCGCGACCTCTACACCTACCATCGCGACAAGGGTCAGGGCATGGATGCCTATACTGTTGGTGCCACATTGGGTGCTGGTGCTCCTGCTTTGTTGGATGGCGACAAGTTGTTGCTGCCCGATGTTTACGAGAAAGCCCAGATTCTTGACAACGGTCCTTTGCGCTTTGCGGTAAAGATGGAAATGTACGAGGCCAACGGCGTTAAGGAGACACGTCTCATCAGCCAGGACCGTGGTTCCCACCTGGCCAAGATACAGGTCGAATATCAACCAACAACTCTCGACGCTAAACTCTCGACTCTCAACATTGCCGCCGGCATTGCTGTCCACGAAAGTCAACCTCGCGCGTACGTGATAAATAAGAAGGTAGGTTACATCACTTATGCCGATGCCCTGGATACACCCAAGGGACAAAACGGCCAGCTATATATTGGCGTGCTGTTCCCTGAGAAGATGAAGGCGTTGAAGTATCTGCCTTTGCCCGAGAAAAAGAGTGGGGCAGTAGGACATGTCATAGGAGTGGCAAATGGCACGCTCGGCCCGCAGGGACGCTTGCAGAGCGAAGCGGGGCAAGAATGGTCAAATGGGATGACTTACTATTTTGGAACGGGATGGAGCAAGTACGATGTTCCCAACCAGCAGGTTTGGGAGGCTCTGCTAAAGTCGTATGCCGACAATCTTCGTCAGCCGTTGGTTGTGGAAGTGAAATAAGTTAGTTGGCCGTACCGCCTGTTTCTTCCTGAATCACAGCGCTGAAGTGCATGTCTGGACTTAATGTCAGGATGCGTACTTCGGCGTTTTCCATTTTCTCTACCTCGCGCACAGGAACCCCATGATACACGGCCTGCAACACACGCAGGAACAGTCCGTGACTTACCGCCAACACACGTCCTTTGTCTTTAGCCTTTAGCCCATTTAAGAAATCCGCAGCCCGTTGCGACAATTGTTCCATCGTTTCTGCCGATGGGTCCAGGGCATGACTGATTTTAATGTACGGTCCGCCTGTGTGGATGCCAAAGTCGCGTTCGCGCAACAGCGGTTCCAGTTCAAATTCCACATCGTGTGCCTCGCAGATGATGCGTGTGGTATCTACAGCCCGCTTCAGGTCGCTGGTAATGATGCGGTCGAACGATACGTCCCTTAGTTTATCGCGCAACTCCTTGGCTTGCTGGATGCCTTCCTGTGTCAGGTGACCAGGCATCTGACCCTGCAGAACGCGCTGTACATTTTCCTCTGTTTGCCCATGTCGGGCGATGTAAAGTTCAATCATGCTGCAAAATTACGAATATTTTTTCACTTATCACCCTCAATTTTCTATTTTCCAATTTCCATTTTCAATTAAAATTCGTATCTTTAACCTGCAGTTTAAGATACTCCCGCTCGAAAATATCCAAATAAATTTGTTTATTTACTCACTTAATCGTATCTTTGCCCAATGAACAATAATACTAACCTTAATTTTATAAAGAAACATGAGTTTTAAGCGTTTTCTTGTTTTGGCCTTGGCGGCAGTCGGCTCCATGTCGATGGCTATGGCTCAGAGTCTTTCCCCCAGCACCAAGTGGCATTGGGAAGAAGGTACAATCGTAGTGGAAACTCCTGCCCGTCCGGCTGGTCAGCAGAATGTATTGGGGCTGACGGTTCCCAAGATGGACGTTGTGCGTGTGGCCTTCGTGGGTCTGGGTATGCGTGGTCCTGGTGCTGTTTCGCGTTTCACCTACATTCCTGGCACCCAGATTGTTGCCCTGTGCGACTACGAGGCCGAGCGTGCCGAAAAATGCCAGCAGTATCTGCGTAAGGCAGGTCTGCCCCCTGCAGACATCTACAGCGGCGAGAAGGGTTACGAGGAGCTGTGCAAGCGTCCCGACATCGACCTGGTATATGTGGCTACCGACTGGGATCACCATTTCCCCGTTGCCAAGTGTGCCCTCGAGAATGGCAAGCACACGGCTATCGAGGTTCCCTCTGCCATGAATCTGGAGCAATGCTGGGAGTTGATTGAATTGTCCGAGAAGACCCGCAAGCATTGCATGATTCTCGAGAACTGCTGCTACGACTGGTTCGAACTGCGCAGCCTGAACATGGCCCAGCATGGTGTGTTTGGTGAGGTATTGCGTGCTCAGGGTGCCTACATCCACAACCTGGACGACTTCTGGGCTTACTACTGGAAGAACCCCGATGGCAGCGACCCCCAGAACCTGCATTGGCGTCTTAAGTATAACAAGGAGAATCGTGGCGACGTATATGCTACACACGGACTAGGTCCTGTGGCACAGGTGCTCGACATCCATCGCGGCGACCGCTTCACCACACTCGTAGCTATGGACACCAAGAGTGCTCATGGCAAGGAACTGGTGGAAAAGAACACGGGTCGAAAGTGTGCCGAATTCCGCAATGGCGACCACACCACAACCCTCATGCGCACAGCCAACGGCAAGGTAGTGGAAATCCAGCACAACGTCATGAATCCCCAGCCCTACAACCGTCTGTATCAGCTCACGGGAACCAAGGGTTTTGCCAACAAATATCCCACCCAGGGCTATGCACTGGACAAGGCACAGCTCACGGCCAGCGGTGTTGCCCCCAAGGTAGATAAACTGGACAGCCACGGTTTCCTGCCCGATGCCGAGCGTAAGGCCTTGGAAGAGAAGTACGAACACCCCATCATCACCAAGTATGGCAAGATGGCTTCCGAGGTAGGTGGACATGGTGGTATGGACTTCTTCATGGATGCCCGTCTGGTATATTGCCTGCAGAACGGTCTACCCCTGGATATGGACGTTTACGACCTGGCCGAATGGTGCTGCCTGGCCGAGTTGGGCGCCCTGTCTATGGACCACAACTGCGCAGCCGTTGCCTTCCCCGATTTCACCCGTGGCTACTGGGACGTAATGCCCGGCTTCAAGCACGCTTATGCTGCTCCTGAGGCAGAAGCCGAGCAGGAAGCAAAGGCCAAGGCCTTCACGGAACAGCTGAAGAAGACCTGTGCCGAGAAGAAGCTCTGGGAAAAGTACGACAAGGATAAAAAAGCTGCTAAGAAATAAAGTAAACTTTATAAATCACAAGAAAAGTCTGGAAGTGTTTGGCGCTTTCAGACTTTTTTCTTATCTTTGCAGCCGATTTATGCCGAAGGGGCTCGGATAAGTAGGCTACGAGATAGCTTCGCCTCCCGGTCAAACCCGTTAAAAACAAACAAATAAAATGTACGCAATCGTAGAGATTAACGGTCAACAGTTCCGCACGGAAGCCGGCAAGAAACTGTTCGTACACCACATCGAGGGTGCCGAAGCTGGCCAGACTGTTGAATTTGAGAGAGTGTTGTTGGTAGACAACGACGGTGCCATCACCGTAGGTGCTCCCGAGATCAAGGGTGCCAAGGTTGTTGCTGAGGTAGTTAGTCCCCTGGTAAAGGGCGACAAGGTGCTCGTCTTCCACAAGAAGCGTCGCAAGGGCTATCGCAAGCTGAATGGCCATCGTCAGCAGTTCACAGAACTGACTATCAAGGAAGTAGTTGCTTAACAATTAATTGAAAAGGAGAACAAATTATGGCACATAAAAAAGGTGTTGGTAGTTCTAAGAACGGCCGCGAGAGTGCAGCCCAGAGATTAGGCG
>JAFZWQ010000039.1 GCA_017617235.1 Bacteroidaceae bacterium
CAGAACTTGCGTTTTTGCATATCCCGATTTCTACGATGCGGACGTGTCTAATGCTGTCAATAGTCCCAGCATCAGCACTTATCCAGTAAGCAGTTCATACGACCTATCAGGTCGTCCCGTTTCTGGCAAACCCCAGCGCGGCCTTTACATCGAAAATGGTCGTAAGGTCGTGACTAAATGAACTGCATTCAGGTACACGAATCGACAAGAAATTCAATTTCCATAACAGATAGGGCAATGAAAAAGAATCTAATCTTATTGTCACTTTTATTGGCAGTTTTCGTAATTGATTTTACAAGGGCCGAAGAGATTAGTTACGACTATGATGGCTATCCAACTATTATTCATTCGGAGTCGGCTGCACTCCAAGCATGGAGACCTAAGTTTTGGAATCTGCATATTGATGTCGAAGATGGGGGATTTATTAACATGGACTACCGGCAGGATGGGGATACACTGATTCAAGGACGTCAATACGTTCGGGTAGTTTTTGGCTATGAGGAGAAAGGTGACCTGTACAGGAGTGATTTCTTACTCATGTCTGGCATACGTCCCAAAGGGGGCACTTATGCTGATACTCTGTATTATAGGCAGGAGGGAGATAAGGTTTTTTGCCTGCAATCAACGGGGGATGATGAAATATTAATCATAGACTATGGCTTGAAAGTGGGTGACAATTTCACGGATGCGAATGGAAATACTTATATTGTAAAGGAGACGGGCAGAGAGAATAATAATGAATATTTCTTTTCATGGTATTTTTATCAACCCAAAAAACTAAATCTCATATCCAAGCAGACAGGGGAAGAGGATATCTGGATTGAGGGAATTGGCTCAAAATATTGGGGTATTACACCATTATTTCTGATGGAAAGAAGCAAGGTGTTCACTAAATTGAATTTACGACCTTGCCGGTCACAAGTATTCATGGGATATGGCGGCAATTTGCTGCTTATGCCTAACGTCAACTATGAAAACTACAAGGCGAAAGCAATATCCGAGGCTGGACAATATACAGGAAATGACTATTATGTGAGTTATGAATTCATAGACGATACACTTCGTGTTGAAGGGATAAAAATATTTGAACATTTTGGTGGATACTCATACATAGAATGCATAATAGATAACGGACAGATAGACGTTATGGTAAAACAATTCTGGATGCAGGCTGAAGTAAGAGAAAACAAGTACATTTTTGATGTAAAAATACCTGGTTTCAAGGCCGGCACCTATCAAGTGGGAATGCCCGGTGGGGAGTACGTGACGCTGGAATGCAAGGGCCCAGCCGACGGTATGAATGTAGTGAAGCCGGGTGCGGCTGGAACCGACAAGCGCACCTACGACCTCTCTGGTCGGTCAGTTTCTGGCAAGCCCCAGCGCGGCCTCTACATCGAAAATGGTCGTAAGGTCGTGACTAAATGAACTGCAGTTCAATGGTCGTGAATAGGACTTATAAAATGCCCCATCCCCACCTTTCACACCCCCGTTTTTAACACAAAATCTCTTGTTCCCATTTTATCAATATTTGGTTCTTAATCGACAAAATTACCCAAAAACATTCTCCTTAATCGACAAAATTGCTTAACTTTGCACTAAATTCTAATTCTTAATCAGCAAAAATGGCAAAGAACAATAGTCTCATGAATGTGCTTGAAGTAGTAATGGCTACTTCTGATAAGGCGGATTCTGTTCGGAAGACAGAAATGATAAAAGCAGGGACTCTCCGAAAGATTGCTCCTAAAGTATATACGACCAATATGGATGACGAACCGGAGGTGATTGTGAAGCGTAACCTTTTCTACATCCTTGGCCAGTTATATCCTCATGCCGTTATCAGTCATCGTTCTGCATTTGAGCTGAAACCGACTATGAATGGTGATATATTTCTAACCTATAAGTACACCAAGAACATTACTTTGCCGGGAATAACAGTACATTTGATGGAAGGACCTACGGGTACGGACCATGATATGCCATTCATTGAGAACCTTTATATATCTAGTGCGGAAAGGCGAATGCTTGAAAACCTGCAGAAAGGCCGTGCCAGAGGTGGCGACTCCAAATGTCTGCCAAGAACAAAGATTGAGGAGAATCTTGAACGCATGCTACAGGTCAATGGCGAATCCGGTATCAACGCTTTCAGAGATAAGGCACGTCAGACATCTGAAGAGATTGGGATGCAACAGGAATTTGAAGTGCTTAACAACATCATTGGTGCTTTGCTTTCTACGAAGCCCTCTGTCATACTGACTTCTGCAAGTGCGGTTGCAAGAGCAGGCGGTGCACCTTTCGACAACAATCGTATCAAACTCTTCGATACTCTCTTTGAAGCTTTGCACGCTGACAGTTATCCCGATATGGATGAACCTAATCAGTCAACGGCAGCCTTCCGCAACTTTGCATTCTTTGAAAGCTACTTTTCAAACTATATCGAAGGAACTGAGTTTGAGATAGAGGAGGCGCGTAAAATAATCGAAACAGGTCAGCCTATGCCGGCACGTAATGCTGACTCGCATGATGTACTAGGTACGTTCCAGATTGTAGCCAGCCGTAGAGAAATGCGTAGAACTCCCCAGAGTGGAGAGGAACTTATCGAGATACTTCAGGACAGACATCGAATTATGATGGCAGCCCGTCCTGACAGAAATCCGGGTATATTCAAGATGCAAAACAACCATGCCGGAGATACACACTTCGTGGACTTTACACTTGTCAGAGGTACGCTCCTCAAAGGCTTTGAGTATTATCAAGCCCTTGAATCACCATTTGCAAAAGCACTCTTCATCTTGTTCATGGTGAGCGAGGTGCATCCCTTCAGCGATGGAAACGGACGTATCTCCCGAATTATGATGAACGCAGAACTTGTTCATGCAGATCAGTCAAAGATAATCATTCCTACCGTCTTCCGTGACGACTATCTTAATGCCTTGAGGCGACTGACAAGAAAGGGCGATCCTTCTGTTATTATACATGCTATCTCCCGAGTACGACAGTTCAGCGAAAACATTACTGGAGAGGACTTCAATGCTACACGAAAATACCTCGAAAAGTGCAATGCATTCAAAGACACAGATAGCGACATCCTCCGCTTTTAGAACGCTTAATCGACAAGAAATTCAATTTCCATAACAGATAGCACCATGAAAAGGATATATTCATTCATAATCCTGTGTATGATCCTTACTGTTAGGATTATGGCACAGAACGGGACTTCCGCGCAAACAAAGGACTGGGAGGCCGATGAAGAGGGCCTTCGTTCAGGGTGTTCCTATGTGCGTTCCTCGCAAGGGGGGAAAAAGGCGGTGCTTTTCTACAGCATAAAGAAAAACAATAAAATGTTTGTTGCTGCCGTAGATTTGTCAGACCTGAAAGGCGGTATACACCAAATGGTGTATATTGATGAAGAATCCCCTTATGAACCTGCCTGCACGGATGTCCTGCTTATCCGGCAGGATGGCGGCAAGGTGTATTGTCAGTCAGAAGACGGTACGAAGGAATGGCTCATCATGGACTTCGATTTGGAAACGGGAGACACCTTTGTCGACGGCTCAGGCGTGCGTTATATGGTAAAAGAGGTGGCAAATAGTGACGAGAAGCGAAAGAGGCTACAATTGGTATCTGAGGATGGCACCCGAGAGGATACTTGGGTGGAAGGAATCGGGTCGTTGCAGTGGGGTTTTCTTCCCAGTTATGTTGCCAAGACGTTAAAGTCTTTTCAGCACGTGAACGAATCATTAAGCGTTTATTTGTGGGCGGCAATGGCACCCGATTATTTCGTAGGGCAAAGTGTCGACGATGAGTATTTCAAATTGCAGCCTTTTGAAGGAATCGAGGATGAGACAACCGAAAACATGTCATATACAGACCTGCCAGAATCTCCACTCACCTATTCTTTTATCGGAGACACATTATGGATTCAGGGCTACTATCCCTTAAACCTATATCGCAGCTTCGCATCCGCAAGAATTACAGGAACGCAGGTGGATATATCTATCCATCAGGTAACTCCGCTAGATATCATCAAGGGTATACATGTGGCAAAGATTGACGTCCGCATCCCAGGTTTCAAAGCCGGCACCTATCAAGTGGGAATGCCCGGTGGGGAGTACGAGACACTGGAGTGCAAGGGCCCGGCTGACGACATTGATGTAGTGAAGACAGGTGCGGCTGGAACCGACAAGCGCACCTATGACCTGCAGGGTCGCCCCGTTCCTGACCATCCCCAGCGCGGCGTTTATGTCCAGGATGGAAGGATTAAAGCACGGAAGTAACGAGCCTTGGCAGGGACTATAATATGGTTGATCTGCGATAATTGTACGATTGCCAATAGTATTGCTTGAGTTTCTCGGAGAGGAATGAACGATGTATCAAATCTTGCGCAAGGGGTTGTTCTTTTGCGAAGAAATCAAGTTCACGTTTAACTAAGCGAGTTGACAAGCCTATGCGGCGACCAAATTCCTCAAAGTCCTTACGGCTAACGGTATGAGTATCTGACAACTGCATACCTTCGCGGAACAATCCTTTGTCAAGCGCAAAGATACGAGGTTCATGGAGGTGCAAGCTTGTGTTGATGAGGTCGTAAGCAGGAGTTAAATGATATTCCCCATCGCCACGATTCATCAGGGAGAAGTTCTTCAGGTGAGCATCATCGTTCAAAATCAAATAATTGAAGACAACTATGCGGAAGAACTTCAGGACTTCAATGGGAGCCGCCTTGGTGTAACGGCGAATGATTTCAGCACATTCTTCATAACTCAGATTGCTGTACTTGTAGTCGCTGCCGCCATTGGCTTTCGTCAGTCCCCCCAGCGAAGCAAGGTCTTCCTGCTGGTATTTACTGCCATCGGGAGCTACATCGAAACGACGGGTCAGATATGCCGCCTCGCCATCACGGAAAAAACATAAGGCATTGGCAGCCGTCTCTATATGATAGACCTGGGCGGCAAGCTGCATACTCAGATGTTCATTGGCAGGGCAGTATTTCCGTTCCAGCAATGCATAAGAAGAGGGGGCTGGTTTGAGGATGTATTGTCCTCGTTCTCCCTCAGAAGGTCTGACGAGTTGCCCGTGATTTCCGAGTATGAGACTTGCTTTAGGTTGAACACCGGAAAGAGAGATACGTCCTACGTGTCGGGCATACTCCTCGTTGTCTGCCCCCTCGTTATTGGGACTGTCAAAGGGGAGGATATGTGGAACCTCTTTGCCATCAAACAATTGTTTACGGGCTGAAGGCGAATAGGTGTCAAAACCTTCTGCAAGCGTGGAAGGACAGACATTCAGTGTTTCCATCATGCTATGGGTTTTACGGTTACTGCTCCAATTGTATCTTCCTGAGCCGTTGCCAACAGGATTCCGAAATCATCGTTCTCGTCGATATGCAAGAGCATGGATTGTGTCTGGCGGTTGGCTCCCTCGGAGAGCATGTTGAAGAAATAAGGGAAGAGATGGGCAGAGTGATAAGGTGCTCTCCGCACAGGCATTGCAATACAAACAGGAGCTCCTTTATACCCGTTGTCATAGGTAAAGATGTAGTGGCGGTCGTCCGTCTCTTGAAGGATGCCTGCCTCCACATCGTGAACCAGAACCTTACACTGTCTCATAATCCAAAGTCTTTAGGTTGATGGTCATCTGCAGACCGATCGTATCGAGGATGGTCAACAGTGTGCTGAGTTGTGGATTGCCCTCACCTCGTTCTATGGCAACCAGCGTATTGAGTCCTATACCGGCTAAATCGGCAAGTGTCTGCTGGTTCACACCCAGGTGTTTACGCCGCTCCTTAATGATATTTCCTATTTCTTTCGCATCCATATCACAATATGTTGTGATTTTGCTGCAAAGGTAATGAAAAGAATTGGAAAAAAGAAAAGAAATCACAATAAAATGTGAATTTTATCTTGAACAAAAGGACACCCTGTGACAATTCGGAAATCTGCAAGTAAACTTGCGATTTCGCTCACTTATTACGTACCTTTAACCTGCGGTTTAAAATACTCTCGCTCGGATTTCCTCAAATCCATTTGGGAAATCGCTCACTTATTTGTATCTTTGCAGGGCGATTAATATATTAATGTAGAATCGAGACTATGAGTAAGATAAAGACGATTGGTATTCTGACGTCGGGCGGCGATGCCCCTGGCATGAATGCTGCCATCCGCGCTGTGACACGCGCCGGCATCAGTAACGGTTTCAACATCAAGGGTATATACCGCGGTTACGACGGTTTGATTAAGGGTGAGGTGAAGAACTTCACTACCGAGGATGTCAGCGGCATCATTACCCGTGGCGGCACCATTCTGAAGACGGCCCGTTCGATGGAGTTCATGACTCCAAAGGGCATGCAGAAGGCTTACGAGACCTGTAAGAAGGAGAAAATAGACACGCTGGTGGTCATTGGCGGTAACGGTTCGCTGACGGGTGCCTGGAAATTCGGCGTGGAATACGATTTCCCCTGTATCGGTCTGCCCGGAACCATCGACAACGATCTTTATGGCACGGATGCCACCATCGGCTACGACACCACGATGAACACCATTATGGAATGTGTGGACCGCATTCGCGACACGGCCAATTCGCACGAACGCATCTTCTTCGTGGAGGTGATGGGCCGCGATGCCGGCTTCCTGGCTCAGAACTGCGCCATTGCCTGTGGTGCCGAGGCCGCCATTGTGCCTGAGGAGGCCACCGATGTGGACCAGTTGGCTGCCTTCATGAGTCGCGGCATCCGCAAGTCGAAGAAATCGTGCATCGTCATCGTGTCCGAGAGTCCCAAATGTGGTGCCCTGTACTATGCCGACCGTGTGAAGAAGGAGTTCCCTGAATTCGACGTGCGCGTTTCCATCTTGGGTCATCTGCAGCGTGGCGGAAGCCCATCGGCCCGCGACCGCATCCTGGCCAGCTGCACGGGTGCCGGAGCCATCGAGGCCATCAAGCAGGGCCAGCGCAACATTATGGTGGGCATCAGGAACAACGAAGTGGTGTATGTGCCCTTCAGCGAGTGCATCCGCACCGACAAACGCTTCGACAAGCGACTCATCACCGTGCTCGACGAATTGAGTATTTAAGCATCCACACCAAAACCTTTAATATTATGAAAATCAAAGCAGACTACGCAAATGCTCCGCAGTGGAGGACGTTAACCGTTAAGGCCACCTTGCCCGACGAACTGAAGTGTTTGGACGAGATTTCCCACAACATGTGGTGGGTATGGAACTACGAAGCACGCGACCTGTTTCGCGAACTGGACCCTGAACTTTATCACGACGTAAAGCACAATCCCGTGCTGCTCCTGGAACGCCTCAGCTTCAAGCGCAAGGCGGAAATCCTGAAGGATAAGGCATTGATGAAGCGCGTCAAGGAGGTTTATGCCCTGTTCAAGAAATACATGGACGTGAAGCCCGACAGCAGTCGCCCATCCGTAGCCTACTTCTGCATGGAATACGGCATCCATTCTGCCCTGAAGATTTACAGCGGCGGACTGGGCATGTTGGCTGGCGACTATGTGAAAGAGGCCAGCGACTCGAATGTCGACATGTGTGCCGTAGGTTTCCTCTATCGTTTCGGCTATTTCACCCAGAGCCTGTCGATGGACGGTCAGCAGATTGCCAACTACGAGGCCCAGAACTTTGCCTCGCTGCCCATCGAACGTCAACTCGATGAAGAGGGTAATCCGCTGGTCATCGACGTGCCCTACAACAACTATCAGGTACATGCCTATGTTTGGCGTGTGAACGTAGGTCGTGTGAAGCTCTATCTGTTGGATACCGACAACGACATGAACTCGGAATTCGACAAACCCATCACCCACGCCCTGTATGGCGGCGACTGGGAAAACCGCTTGAAGCAGGAAATCCTGTTGGGTATCGGCGGTATGTTGCTGCTGAAGAAACTGGGCATCAAGAAGGATATCTACCATTGCAACGAGGGTCACGCAGCACTCTGCAACCTCCAGCGCCTGTGCGACTATATCGACGAAGGACTGACCTTCAACCAGGCCTTGGAACTGGTGCGTGCCAGCGGTCTCTATACCGTTCACACCCCTGTGCCTGCCGGTCACGACTACTTCGACGAGGGCCTCTTCGGCAAATACATGGGTGGCTATCCCCAGAAACTGGGCATCACGTGGGACGAGTTCATCGGCATGGGACGTACGAATCCCGACGATAAGGGCGAGAAGTTCTGCATGTCCACCTTCGCTTGCAACACCTGTCAGGAAGTGAATGGCGTATCGATGCTGCACGGCTGGGTTTCGCAGAAGATGTTTGCTAACATCTGGGGTGGATACTACCCCGAGGAGAACCACGTGGGATATGTCACCAATGGTGTACACTTTCCCACCTGGTGTGCTGCCGAATGGCGCAATCTCTATGCCAAGTACTTCGACGAAAAACACCTGAGCGACCAGTCGAACGAGGAAATCTGGCACGGCATCTACAACTGTCCCGATGAGGAAATCTGGGAAGTGCGCAAGACCCTGAAGAAGAAACTCTTTGCATATGTTTCCGAGCAGTACAAGGAAACCTGGCTGAAGAACCAGGGCGACCCCTCACGTGTGGTGAAGTTGGTAGAACGCCTGAACCCCAACGCGCTGGTCATCGGCTTCTGCCGCCGATTTGCCACCTACAAGCGTGCCCACCTGCTGTTTACGGACCTGGAGCGCCTGAGCCGCATCGTAAACAACCCAGAACGTCCCGTTGTATTCCTCTTTGCCGGTAAGGCACACCCCGCCGACGGTGCAGGACAGGGACTCATCAAGAGAATCTACGAAATCAGTCAGCAGCCAGAATTCCAGGGCAAGATTATCTTTGTCGAGGACTACGACTTCCTGCTTGCCCGTCGCCTCGTATCAGGTGTCGACATCTGGATGAACACCCCCACACGTCCGTTGGAGGCCAGTGGCACATCGGGCGAGAAGGCAGAGATGAACGGCGTTGTCAACCTCTCCGTCAAGGACGGCTGGTGGCTTGAGGGCTATCGCGAGGGTGCCGGATGGGCACTTACCGAGAAGCACACCTACCAGAATCAGGAATTCCAGGACAAACTGGATGCCGCCACCATTTACAACCTGCTCGAAAACGAGATTGCTCCGCTATACTACAATACGGACAAGAAGGGCATTTCGAAGGGCTGGATCAAGGTCATCAAGAACTCCATCGCCCAGATTGCACCGCATTACACCATGAAGCGCCAGCTCGACGACTACTACGAGAAGTTCTATAACAAGGAGGCCAAGCGCTTCAAGGAAATATCGAAGAACGGCTATCGTCTGGCCAAGGATATTGCCCAGTGGAAGGAAAGCGTGGCCGAGCGTTGGGACGCCATCAATGTGGTATCTGCCGAATGGGACTTCCCCACAACAGGCATTGAGACGGATCAGAAGTACCACCTGAAGTATGTCATCAACGAGCAAGGCTTGGACGATGCCATCGGACTGGAGAAGGTGAATGTATATACCAACAAGGACGGCGAAGAGCGCATTTTCTCTATCGAGCCCCTGGAAGTAACGGGTCGCGAGGGCAACAACTACACCTTCGAGGCTACCTTGTCGCCCCACCAGTCTGGCCTGTACCGTAGCGCAGTCCGCATGTACCCCAAGAACAAGTGCATGCCCCACCGTCAGGACTTCTGCTACATCAAGTGGCTGGAACTGCCAGAGTTCAACAACTAATCAAGGCAGGATAGTGACAAAAGAAAAAGAGGCGACCCTCGCGGGCTGCCTCTTTTTCATGGTTTTAAAGCAATGGTTGTTTACTAATTTATATATGATCTATTGAATCATCAAGGTATCGGTGGACGACGAGGGAACAAGTACCGCCTCGGTCTGTGTGGAAACCTCGGGCATATCGGTGAACAGCTGCAGACTGTCGCCCTGGGTTTCGGCAGCAGATAGCTGGGGGGTAGCCTCTTCGTTGCCGCTGCGGGTAAATCCCTGCTGGGCAGCCATACCTATGGTGAGCACGATGGCCACTACGGCAGCAGCACGGTACAGGGGACGCAGACGCTGGGTGATGGAAATGGTCCGGCATGGAGTTTCTTCCTTTGCCTCCACTCCTTCGATACGCTCCATCAATCGCTTGTCGAAGTCCTCGCTCAGGTGTGCATCGGCCATTTTCTCCTCGGCCAGGAACAGGTCGCGATAAGGCAAAAGACTGGCAGGGATATCGGCCTGACGGAAGAAATTCCGTAGGATAGCCTCTTCCTCTAACGTGGTCTGGCATTCCCAGTAACGTTCGAGCAATTGTTCTATGTATTTGTAATCCATGCCGTCTGTTTTTAGCGATTATCTATAAAGAAGACGGACGGGAAAGAAAAAAGTTACAGAAAATCTCGAATTTTTTTTCGGGCACGGTGCAAATACACCTTCACTTGGGTTTCTGACAGCTCTGTTATGCGGGCAATTTCCTCGTAACGCAGGCCCTCTATGTCGCGCAGTTGGATAATGGTTCGCTGCACTTCGGGCAACTGGTCTATCAGTCGCAATACGGCTTCCACCCGTTGTTGGCGGTCCAGAGCCTCGTCAGGCAAAACAGGGACATCGGTTACAGACAGCTGGTAGTCGGCGATGTCGGCCTCCTTCTCCATCTGCATTTTGCTATGTTGCACATGGTCCAGCGCCAACCTGCGGGCAATGGTCAGGCACCAAGCTTCGAGATTCTCGATTTGCGACCATTCGTTGCGCCGTTCCCATACACGTACCAGCGTTTCCTGCGTAATGTCCTCGGCCTCTGTTCTGTCCAGGGTGATACGCAGGGCCACGCGGAAGAGTTTATCCTTCAGCGGCAGCACGTCGTTATGGAAATCCACTGGTTTCATTTTGCCCGTTTCTCCTGCATCTATGCCGCAAAGGTACGAAAAGAAAATGGAAAACCATAATATATTTGCATTTTCGCGCGCTTTGCACTATCTTTGCACCATGAATTACAGAAACCTATATATAGAGGAATTAGGAGTAAGTGTTGAAGTTGCATCGTTTTGCCCCAGTGAGGGTGTTGGCGAGTGGCATGTGATGCTGCACGTCGACCCGCGCCACGAGGGTTTCGAAGGTCAGCTCCATCGCATCTATGAAGCCGAGGACCGCCTGCCCGGGATGGAAGGATTCGAGGGTGCACGATACATCCTGAAACGATACTTCCTGTCCGACAGCACCAACCAGCAGCCCCTGATGCGACAGGAGTCCGACGTGGCCCTTTCCGTCATCCAGCAACAGCCGCTGGACGGTTCCAAAGTGGCTGTCTGGCTCTATCTGACCAGCGGACAGGAGATTACCACCGAACACGGTACTCTGGTGGCCAGCAGCAACGGATACCGCCATATCTGGCACATGGGATTTGTATGTAACCAGGGCGATTCGGCCCAGCAGACAGAGACCCTCCTGAACCAGTACGAAGAGTTGCTCGGGAAGTTCGGTGCCACTCTGGCCGACAATTGCCTGCGCACGTGGTTCTTCGTCCGCGATGTCGATACCCAGTATGCAGGCATGGTACGGGCCAGACGAGAGAACTTCGAACGGCAGGGACTGACACCCGAGACGCACTACATTGCCTCGACAGGCATCGGTGGCGGACCGGCCGACACCAAGGCCCTTGTGCAGATGGGAACGTATGCCATCACGGGATTCGAGCCCGGACAGCAGCGTTACCTTTATGCCAAGACACACCTGAACCCCACCTATGAATACGGTGTAACCTTTGAACGCGGCACCCGCATGGAATATGGCGACCGCACGCATGTACTGATTTCAGGCACGGCCAGCATCAACAACCGTGGCGAGGTGGTGCATGTGGGTGATGTCCGCCAGCAGACACGACGCATGTGGGAGAATGTGGAGGCCCTGCTGCACGAGGGGGGGATGGAGTTCAGCGACGTCATGCACCTGGTGGTTTACCTGCGCGATACGGGCGACTACGAGGTGGTGAGCGAGATGTTCCGCGAACGCTTCCCGGACATTCCCACCGTCATCACGCTGGCCCCCGTATGCAGGCCTTCATGGCTCATAGAAATGGAATGCATTGCTGTCCGGAAAAACAACAATCCGAAATACTGGGCATTATAACGCCCCAAATACCCACACCATGAAAAGGAACATAAGACTCAGACTATTGGCCCTGTTGTTGACAATAACAGGTTCCGTTACAAATCTGTTGGCCGAAAACTGGCAATATCGTCTGCCCGACAAGACTTACGTTGCCAACTTGTCCCTGCCGGGAACCCACGATGCAGCCACGGGTAGCGGCTTTTCAGGCTCTTTGGCCTCGTTTGGCAGTCGATATGCCCAGACACAGGAGACCACCATTGCCCAGCAGTTCGAAATGGGAATCCGCGTATTCGACCTGCGTCCCTGTGTTTATGAAGGGTATATGAACATCAATCATGGCATCATGCCCACGAAACTCCATTTCGAGGACACCATGTATGAAATTCGCGACCTGCTGAAGGCTAATCCCACGGAATTCGTCATCATACACCTCTTGCACGAGAAAGACGGCGACGAGGTAGAGAATGCCTACAACCAGCGTATCGTGAGTTTCCTGGAGAGCGATGCCATCAAGGACTACCTGGTGAACTTCAAGAAAGGTCTCAGAGTGAAGGAAATGCGTGGAAAGATTCTGGTGCTGAGTCGCGATACCTACGCCACACTTCCCTATGGCGGGTTCCTGAAGAATTGGAAGGTGGACAACGTGAACTGGAATGAACAGACCCAGGGTCAGATTGTAGGCCGCACGAGTGACAATGTTGCCCCTATGTATATGCAGGACTATTCCGACACACATCGTTCGGGAGGCATTCAGACAAAACTTGATGCCATAAAGACGATGTTGGACTTCAGTACCACGCACAACGCAAAAACAAGTGCCAGTGTCAAGTGGTATTTCAATTTCCTGTCTGCCTATTCGAAGGTGGAGAGCCTGTTTGGCAATGAGATTTCCCTGAGCGACGGCTATCGCGACAATGCCACACATACCAACAAATATGTTCTCGACTACCTGAAGTCGGACGGTTACCAGCCAGGTCCCATGGGCATTATCATGATGGACTATGCCGGTGTGGACAAAACGGGTAATTATAATACCTATGGACTTCAGTTGGTGAAAGCTATCATAGAAAACAACTTCGGTTACATCGAAGATGTTCCCCTCGGCATTCAATCTGCAGCGGAAGGCACAGAAGATTCCAGTCTTCTATATGACATCAGCGGACGACCCGTTCGTCAACCCCAGAAGGGAATCTACATCAAGTCGGGGAGAAAAGTGCTCGTAACGGGCGCAGGGCACTAACACTTTTATCGATGGAATCGGTAGATATTATAAATTCCACCATCGCTTTGACAATACTTGCGTAGGAGTTGCTGAATGTATTCGGCATTCTCGCAGACGCGTTGCTCGTTACCGTCGTAGCCGTTGATAAGTACTACCAGATGACGGGTGTCGAGTGTCATCTTCGTGCGTTCATTGTCGCTGGTTGGCGTGCCAACTCCGCCCATTTCATCGCGATAAACAGGCAGCCCCTGGATATTCAGCAATCCACGTCCGATACCTTCGTAGGGTTCTCCTTCGCGTCCGATGCCCAGCGTCAGCGTGTCTCCCACGAAACGGTCGGCATCGAATCCTCCGATGCTGTAGCCGTAGGCAATGGAGGCCAGGTTTACCAAATCCACCAACGTGTCGCGCTGGTACAATTCCTTGCCTTGCAATACCCTGCGAATCAGCGCTTCAGAAGCGGGCCGGTAGCGCGAAGGGTCTTTGCCGCAAGCCTTGTAAACCCGACGGGTGGCGGCAATACTGGTCATATCTTTCAGGGTCTCTGTGGTCAGTTCGCTGCGGAACCGTTCGCCCAATGCCTCGATTTCCTTCCATAACTCCTCGCAATACGGCGAGTTCACGACCTGTGCTTCTACACATGCCCCTACGAATGTGGGGCAAACCTGTTCTATTTCTTGCGATACGATAACTTTCATGCGTTAAAATTACAAATAAAATGTCGCACGACCAAGAAACATATCTTTATTTCATTTTTTTTCCATATATTTGCAAGGAAAATAGTGGATAGCGATGAACGAAGAGCACTTTTGTCTGGATGACTCGCCCGAGTTCCGTATGGTGGAGCTGGACGAGGTGACAAGCACGAACGATTTCCTGCGCAGTTATCGTCCTGTTGGTCCGGAGCGACGTATGACGTTGGTGACAGCTGAGTTCCAGACGTCGGGGCGTGGTGCGGGTTCCAATCATTGGGAGTCGCGACATGGCGAAAACCTGTTGTTCAGCCTGCTCGTCCATCCGCGCCACATTCCTGCCGACCGCATGTTTGTCCTCAGCGAAGTCCTCGCCCTTGCCATCTTCAGGGCTTTATCCGACTTTGTCGAATGGCAAACGGCAAACGGCAAACGACAAATGATAAATGACGAAGGCGCTTTTGCCATAAAGTGGCCCAACGACATTTACTGGGAAGACAAGAAGATTTGTGGCATGTTGATAGAGAACGAGTTACAGGGCGACAGGATTGAACGTTGCGTGATGGGAGTTGGGGTGAACGTGAACCAGATGACCTTCGAAAGCGATGCCCCCAACCCGGTTTCTTTGGCACAAATAGTGGGCGAGCAGGTGGAACGACGCTTTGTGCTGGAACGCATAATGGAATATTTCACCCGTTATTACGACAAGGAGCAGGAGGAAATTCACGAGATGTACCTCGGTCATCTGTATCGTAAGGACGAACAGCACATCTATCGCGACAAGGACGGCGAATTTCGGGGAACCATTGTCGATGTAGAGCCTACGGGATATCTGAATATTATCGATGAAATGGGCGTGAAACGCCGTTATGCCTTCAAGGAAGTCGAATATGTTTAAGTGAAGATTTAATAGTTAAGAATTAAAATATTATTTATGGCAAAGTTTAAGAGAATTCTGCTGAAGCTTTCGGGTGAAAGCCTGCAGGGAGAACAGGGGTATGGTATTGATGTGAACCGTTTGAACGACTATGCCCGACAAATTAAGGAAGTAGTGGACATGGGCGTGCAGGTAGGTATCGTTATTGGCGGCGGAAACATTTTCCGTGGACTGACGGGTGCCGGCAAGGGTTTCGACCGCGTGCGTGGCGACCAGATGGGAATGTTGGCAACAGTTATCAACTCGCTGGGACTATGCAGTGCCCTGCAGGCTATTGGTCAAAAGACCACCGTGCTGACAGCCATCCGTATGGAACCCATTGGCGAACTGTACACCAAGTGGAAGGCCATCGAGGCTATGGAACGTGGCGAGGTAGTCATCATGAGCGGTGGCACGGGTAATCCTTATTTCACTACCGATACAGGTTCTTCGTTGCGTGGCATAGAAATCGAGGCCGACGTGATGTTGAAGGGTACCCGTGTGGACGGTGTCTATACCGCCGACCCCGAGAAAGACCCCACAGCCACGAAGTTCAAGGAGATTACTTACGACGAAATCTATAATCGTGGGCTGAAGGTGATGGACCTGACCGCCACCACTATGTGCAAGATGAACGACCTGCCCATCTATGTCTTCAATATGGATATTGTGGGTAACCTGAAAAAGGTGATGGCTGGTGAGGAAATCGGAACTTTGGTGCATAATTGATACTTTCGTTCGAGAATACTCAAATTAATTTGGTATTCTGCTTACTTATTCGTACCTTTGCACGCGAAAATTTAATTTTTAATTAAAAACGATGGAATTTAATAAGATTTCTGCTGCCGAAGCTGCAGCGTTGGTGAAGAATGGTCAGACCATTGGATTGAGTGGTTTTACACCCGCAGGAACGGCAAAAATGACTACTGCCGAGATTGCAAAAATAGCTGAGGCTGAGCATGCTGCCGGCCGCCCCTTCAAAATCAACATCTTTACTGGTGCCTCTACGGGCCAGAGTTGCGATGGTGCATTGTCCAATGCCAAGGCCATTGATTTCCGTGCACCCTACACGACAAACCCCGACTTCCGTAAGAATGTGAACCTGAACGAGGTGAACTATAGTGATCTGAACCTTTCGAACATGGCTACCCAAATTCGTCAGGGTTATCTGGGACAGGTGAACTGGGCCATCATCGAGGCCTGTGCCATCGAGAAGGTAGGCACGAAGGCTCACATCTATCTGACTGCCGCCGGCGGTATCGCACCTACCGTGTGCCGTCTGGCCACCGAGGGTATCATCATTGAATTGAACGCTTTCCACGAGCGTAGTGGTATGGGTCTCCACGATGTTTACGAAATCGAGGACCATCCCTATCGCAAGCCCATCATGATTACAAAGCCCAGCGACCGTATCGGTAAGCCCTACATCGAGGTAGATGCCAGTCGTATCGTAGGTGTTGTCGAGGGTAACATTCCCGACGAGGCTCGTTCCTTCAAGGATCCTGACCCCATCACCACGCAGATTGGTCAGAATGTGGCTGACTTCCTGCTGGCCAACATGAAGGCTGGTAAGATTCCTCCCACGTTCCTGAACCTGCAGAGCGGTGTGGGTTCTGGTGCCAACGCCGTGCTGGGTGCTCTGGGTCAGTGCCCAGAAGTGCCTAACTTCAACATCTATACCGAGGTACTGCAGGATGCTCCCATCGAACTGATGCGCGAGGGTCGTGTGCTCTCTGCCTCCGCCTGCTCGCTCACCGTTACCAATGACTGCATGAAGGGTATCTATCGTGATATGGACTTCTTCAAGGACAAGTTGGTGCTGCGTCCTTCTGAAATCTCGAACAATCCCGAAGTCATTGCCCGCATCGGTGTATGCTCGCTGAATACCGCTATTGAGGTTGACCTGTATGGACACGTGAACAGCACCAAGATCTGTGGCACCAAGATGATGAACGGTATCGGTGGTTCGGCCGACTTTACGAACAATGCTTATCTGAGCATCTTTACCTGTGGTTCTACGACCAAGGGTGGTGCCATCAGCAGCATCGTTCCTTTCGCCAGCCATATTGACCACACGAACCACTTCGTGAATGCTGTTATCACTGAATATGGTGTGGCCGACCTGCGTCATAAGAGCGACATGCAGAAGAGCGAGGAACTCATCAAGGTGGCACATCCCGACTATCGTCCCATGTTGCGCGACTACCTGAAGTTTGCTGAGAAGACGGGTGGACACACTCACCACTGCCTCAGTGCTGCCTTTGCCATGCACGATACCTTCCTGCGTAAAGGCGATATGCGCCTGACGGATTGGGCAGAATACCTGAAATAATTGAAGGGAAAAGTGAAAAATTAAAGCATATAATGCCTCGAAAAAGAAAAAAGATTTCCCTGCGTTGGCAAGCACTCACCAGCACCATCAGTACGACTTTTGTGCTCATACTGATGGGGTTGGTTGTCATTTGTGCCCTCACGGCCCGTCAACTGAGCGAGAGCGTTCGGGAGAGCCTGACCGTGATGGTGATGATGGGTGACGATGCCTCGAACGAGGATGCTCTCGACTACAAAGCAAAGTTGGAGAAAAAGGCATGGGTCAAGGACATTACTTTCATCAGTCGCGAACAAGCACTAGAGGAACAGACCGAAGCCATGGGTACTGATCCCACAGACTTTCTGGGAGGTGTGAATCCTTTCACCCCGTCGCTTGAACTGCATCTGGTGGCCGACTATGCCTGCACCGACAGCCTGCTGTGGATTAGCAAACGATTGAAGAGCAACAAGTTGGTAACCGATGTCATCTATCAGAAAGAGCTGATAGAACGCCTGAACAGCAATCTGCACAAAGTAACCTACATTCTGTTGGGCATTGCCGTCCTGTTGCTGCTGGTTACGTTGGTGCTCATCAACAACACCGTGCGCCTGTCGGTATATTCGCGCCGATTCATCATCCACACCATGAAACTGGTGGGAGCCAGCTGGGGATTCATCCGCAGACCCTTCATGTTGCGTGCCCTGTGGATAGGACTGGCGGCAAGCATTCTGGCCGATGGTGTGCTGCTGGGCGGCATACGTACCCTGTGGAACTACGACCCCATCATGCAGACCTATGTGACCCAGGACAACGTCATCATTACGGCCTTGGCTGTATTGGGTTGCGGATTGTTGCTGACGTTGCTCTGCACCTTTATCAGTGTCAGTCATTTCCTCTCCATGCGCGAGAAAGAACTCTATGGATAATAACAAGAAAAAGATATGAGTAAGAAAGATTTTGCATTCGGTCGAATGAATTATATCCTGCTAGCTATCGGCATGGTCGTCATCATTCTTGGCTTTATACTGATGGCAGGCTCGGGTAGTAACGAGACCACCTTCAACCCCGATATATTCAGTGCCCGTCGCATCAAGTTGGCTCCCGTGGTCTGCTTCCTGGGCTTCTTGTTTATGATTTATGGTATTCTTCATAAACCCAGCACGAAAGAATGAGCACGATTGAAGCCATACTGATGGGTATCCTGCAGGGTCTGACGGAATATCTGCCCGTGTCCAGCAGTGGTCATCTGACCATTGCCTCGTATTTCTTCGGAGTTGATGGAGAACAGAACCTTACTTTCACAGTAGCCGTACATGTGGCGACCGTACTTTCCACATTGGTCATCCTGTGGAAGGAAATTGTATGGATTCTGCGTGGACTCTTCAAATGGGACGGTGCGCTGAATGCCGAACAGCGGTATGCCTTGGCCATTCTAGTTTCGATGGTTCCCGTAGGTATCGTGGGAGTGTTCTTTAAGGACTATGTTGAAGAAATCTTCGGAGCTGGTCTATTTGTTGTAGGCTGTTGCCTGCTGCTGACTGCCGCATTGCTCATCTTCAGCTATTATGCCAAACCCCGCCAGAAGGAGAATATTTCCTTCGTCGATGCTTTTATCATCGGTCTGGCTCAAGCCGCTGCCGTATTACCCGGTCTCAGTCGTTCGGGCAGCACCATTGCCACAGGTTTGCTGTTGGGTAACAAAAAGGAACGCTTGGCACAGTTCTCGTTCCTGATGGTGATACCTCCCATTTTGGGCGAGATGATGCTTGACATCATGAAAGCCATGAAGGATGGTGCCGAAACGGTGACGGCTGGCATAGGATTCTGGCCTCTGGTAGGCGGATTCCTCGCTGCGTTCGTTAGCGGTTGCCTGGCATGTAAATGGATGATAGGAATTGTACGCCGTGGAAAACTAATCTACTTCGGCATCTACTGTGCAGTAGTAGGCTTATTGTTAATTTTCCTGGGATAACCAGGGAGGCCTAGAAGACTCTAGGCAAAGAGAATAGAAATGGATTTCGAAGAAGGACAGATTCTCTATTTCGACAAACCGCTACGTTGGACATCGTTCAACCTGGTGGCAAAGGTGCGATGGCTGTTGTGTCACCGCCTTGGCGTGAAGAAGCTGAAGGTGGGACATGCCGGCACACTCGACCCGTTGGCCACGGGAGTCCTTATTGTATGTACGGGGCGCGCTACCAAGCGTATCGATGAACTGCAGGCGGGTACAAAAGAATATGTTGCTACCCTGCAATTGGGAGCTACCACGCCCTGTTTCGACCTGGAAAAGCCTATTGACCAGACCTATCCCACAGAGCATATCACGCTAGAACTGATTCAGCAAGTGCTGCCCCGTTTCATGGGACGCATAGAACAGGTGCCACCAGCCTTTTCGGCCTGCAAGGTCGATGGGCATCGAGCCTATAAACTGGCACGTAAAGGCGAGGACGTGCCGTTGAAACCGAAGATTTTGATTATCGACGAACTGGAACTGGTTCGCTTCGATGCCGAGCATATGCAACTTACGTTGCGCATTGTCTGTAGCAAGGGAACCTATATCCGGGCCTTAGCTCGCGACATCGGGCAGGCGTTGCAGAGTGGAGCATACCTGATAGCCCTGCGTCGGACGCGCATTGGAGACATACGTGTCGAACAATGTATGCAAATTGAGGATTTCGAGCCTTGGCTTGAAGAACAAGTGGCAAATGAATAAAGTCAAAAGACTAAAGATTTGAAATTAATAAACGATAATTATATGAAGCTTTCACAATTCAATTACAAACTTCCCGAAGAGCGAATCGCCCAGTATCCAACCCCTTATCGCGACGATTGCCGACTGATGGTCATTCATACCAAGAGTGGTATTATCGAGCATCGTGAACAGTTCTCCGATATCTTGGAATATTTCGATGAAAAGGATATTTTTGTATTTAACGATACACAGGTATTCCCTGCACGTCTCTATGGTAACAAGGAGAAGACGGGAGCAAAAATCGAGGTATTCCTGCTTCGCGAATTGAACGAGAAGTTGCGCCTGTGGGACGTATTGGTCGACCCCGCCCGAAAGATTCGTATTGGTAACAAATTGTATTTCGGTCAGGATGATTCCATGGTCGCTGAAGTCATAGACAATACCACCAGCCGTGGCCGTACGCTGAGATTCCTTTATGACGGTGACCACGACGAGTTTAAGCAGGCTCTATTTGCTTTGGGCGAGGCTCCGCTACCCAAGGAAATGATACATCGTCCGGCAGAAGCTGATGACATGGAGAACTTCCAGTGCATCTTTGCCAAGAATGAAGGTGCCGTGACTGCCCCCTGCGCTGGATTGCACTTCTCGCGTCAGTTGATGAAACGTATGGAAATCAAGGGCATCGACTTTGCTTATGTCACCATGCATTGTGGTTTGGGTAATTTTCGCGAGATTGATGTCGAGGATCTGACCAAGCATAAGATGGACAGCGAGGAAATGCATGTGAACAAAGAGGCATGTGATGTGGTAAACAAAGCTAAGGAGACAGGACACAAAATTTGTGCCGTAGGCACTACCGTACAACGTGTCCTCGAGACAGCCGTATCTGCTGATGGAAAAATAAAGGAATTTGATGGTTGGACTAATCGATTCATCTTCCCCCCCTACGAGTTCCAGTTGGCAGATGCCATGGTGGCAAATTTCTACATGCCCCAGAGCACGATGCTCATGCTCACCTGTGCCTATGGTGGCTATGAACGTATTATGAAAGCCTATAACGAAGCACTTCACGACAAGCGTTATCGTTTTGGTGTATACGGCGATGCTATGTTAATCATTCAGGATTAATGGAACACCAACTGTATCTTGGCCTAGGGAGTAACTTGGGCGATAGAAAGGCCTTACTTGACGAGGCATTGCAGCTGATAGACGAACGTGTCGGTCAAGTGGTTCGTGTCTCTTCCTATTACGAGACAGAGCCTTGGGGGTTCCAGTCCGACAATGTCTTCCTGAATGCAGCAGCACTGGTTATTACCAACCTGTCGCCACAACGCTGCCTCAAGGAGACGCAGCGCATCGAGCGTCAGTTAGGACGTACCGATAAGACGGAGGATGGTGTATTTCAGGACCGTACCATCGACATTGACCTGTTGATGTACGACGACCTACATATCGAGGAACCAGACCTCATCCTTCCGCATCCTCATATTGAGGACCGAGAGTTTGTACAGTTACCCCTTCAGGAAATCCTTAGCGAAGAATAGAGACTATGCTTGTAAAGGTACATGCCGCAGCCGTTCAGGGTTTGGAAGCCATTCCCGTAACAGCAGAAGTAAATGCTTCGCGAGGCATGCACTTTTTCCTTGTGGGTCTGCCCGACAATGCTGTAAAGGAAAGTTACCAGCGCATTGTTGCTGCTATACAAAACAGCGGTTACCGTTTTCCTGTACAGAATCTGACGGTAAACCTAACGCCAGCTGATTTGAAGAAAGAAGGCTCTGCCTATGACTTGCCGATTGCTATTGGTATCATGGCTACGGTAGGTGAAGTTTGCACCGACCGTCTGCCTAATTTCATGATGGTGGGCGAACTCAGTCTCGATGGTTCCTTGTTGCCTGTACGTGGTGCATTACCTATTGCCATAATGGCTCGCGAACAGGGTTACGATGGACTTATCGTTCCACAGCAGAATGTACGTGAGGCAGCTGTCGTCAACAGACTGCAAGTTTATGGAGCAAACAACATGCAGGAGGTCATAGACCTGCTTAATGGAAAGCCAGATTGTCTCACTCCTACAGAAGTCAAGACTCGCGAAGAGTTCTTCCGTCGGCAGAATGAATATGAACTCGATTTTGCGGATGTAAAGGGCCAAGAGGCTGTAAAACGTGCTATGGAAGTGGCCGCCGCCGGTGGTCATAATATGATTATGATTGGCCCGCCAGGAAGCGGAAAGTCCATGTTGGCCAAACGACTTCCCACCATTTTGCCTCCATTGTCGCTTAGCGAAAGCTTGGAGACTACACAAATACATTCGGTAGCGGGAAAACTCAATCGTGACACTTCGTTGATTGCCCAGCGTCCTTTCCGTTCGCCACACCACACCATATCGCAGGTGGCTTTGGTCGGAGGTGGGCAGAATCCTCAGCCGGGCGAAATCAGCCTGGCCCACAATGGAGTACTTTTTCTCGATGAATTGCCAGAATTTTCGCGTTCCGTACTCGAAGTGTTGCGCCAACCGCTGGAAGATCGGGTCATCAATGTGTCCCGTGCCCGCTATGCTGTGTCCTATCCGGCCTCCTTTATGTTTGTGGCTTCCATGAACCCCTGTCCTTGCGGCTATTATGGAGACCCCACGCATACTTGTACCTGTACACCCGGACGCATTCAGCAATATATGAGTAAAATCAGTGGACCGCTGCTCGACCGTATCGACATCCAGTGTGAGATACAGCCCGTACCTTTTGCGCAGCTCAGTCAGATGCAACCAGGTGAACCCAGCGAGAAAATACGTGAACGGGTTATCCGTGCCCGCAAAATACAAGAGGAGCGTTTCAACGCTTTACCAACAGCGGAAGGAGGAAAGGTACGCATACATTGCAATGCCCAGATGACGGAGAAAATGCTCCATCAGTTTGCAGAACCCGATGAACAGAGTCTGTCTATGTTGCGTATGGCTATGGAACGCCTCAGTCTTTCTGCTCGTGCCTATAGTCGCATCCTGAAAGTTGCCCGCACCATTGCCGATCTTGAGGGCTGCGAGTACATCCAGTCCCATCACATTGCTGAGGCCATTGGTTACCGAAATCTCGACCGTAGCGACTGGGCTGAACGTGGTATATAGAATTATATAGAATAAATATAAAGAAGACGTTATGAGATATTTGGTTGTTACAGCATTTCTGCTTATTACAAATATGGGCCTGCATGCCGAGGTAGATCCCAATTTCTATGTATATCTGTGCTTTGGACAGTCGAATATGGAGGGCAATGCAGCTCCTGAGAGTGTCGATAAGACGAATATCGACAAACGTTTTCAAATGCTTGCTACGACAAACTTCGATTCACCGAGCCGAAAGTTGGGAGAGTGGTACAAAGCCATTCCGCCTATTGTCAGTCCCATTGCCGGATTGGGTATGGCCGACTATTTTGGTCGCACGATGGTAGCGGCTTTGCCTGCAAAGGTGCGTGTGGGTGTCGTTGATGTTGCCATAGGTGGGTGCGCCATACAGATGTTCGACAAGGATAAATACCAAACACAGCTTACCGATCCCACGAACTGGTCGGCCTATCTGGCCAACACCTACTATGGCGGCAATCCTTATCAGCGTCTCATCGACATGGCACGCAAGGCACAGGAGACGGGTGTCATCAAGGGAATTCTGCTGCATCAGGGCTGTTCCAATAACTGTGACCCCAACTGGCCCACGATGGTAAAGAAAATCTACCAGGATATGCTTACCGACCTTGGTTTGGCTGCAGACAGTGTGCCTCTTTTCGTGGGCGAGACTCTGCGACAGGAGAATGGAGGCGCCTGCTGGGGACATAATGCCATAATAGCTAAAATGCCGCAAGTTGTCCCCACGTCACATGTTATATCATCGGAGGGTTGTGAGGGTAACGGCACTGACCCGTGGCATTTTTGTGCCATGGGTTATCGCATTATGGGTAAGCGCTATGCCTTCGAGGCTTTGCGTCTCATGGGACGCGAGTTGCGGGCAGATCCAGACTATCAGATGGCATCGACACTGAAACGCTTCTTCAGTGCCAAGACCCTCAATCTTGCTGATAGTATAGTTGCACAGCCTGGTGCCATTATTCCTGCTACTGCAACTTTCCAGGACGGACATACCGAAGATGTAACAGGATGGCTTTCCTTCGCTGTGCAGGAAGGTGATGTCGTCTTCGATGAAGACTGCTTGTCGCAGCGTTACGAGGGCGCAGGTATTGTGGAGGCAATCTATACTGACTTTGCCCGTTCCAGTAAGTCTGCAACTGTTCATATGCGCTCGCGCTTCATGCCCCTTACTGCCGGTAGTCTCACGCAGATTAGTGGAACAATGACTTACGATGAGGTTGATCAGGCCTTGACTCTCACAACAAACGGTCAGGCAGGTTGGGTGTTTGATACACCGGCCGATATGTCTGAGTACCGGTATCTCGTTGTAGCGTTGAAAGAACCGCAGACGTGCAATGCAAAGATAAAGGTTCATCCGAAATCGACTACCTCGTCCGGCTACACACGTTCCATCGATACGGACACTCTTGTTGTTATCGACCTGACGGATTTGCAATATTCGAACAAAAAGGTCAGTCCCGATGCTATAGGTGCGGTGACGTTTAAATTCTCGCACAAAGGCACGCTGCGCATCGCTGACATCTACCTGTCGAACGATGAGTTGTTGAGTGGTGTGTCTGCAACGGAAACTACGTCCAATGCTGTTGCCGACAAATACACATACAACCTTCAAGGCCAGCGTCTTGCAGCCCCGCGTCCTGGCATCTATATCCAAAATGGAAAGAAATATATCAAATAAATCTTAAGTTTTAAACATATGAAACGCTCTGTCTTATCTCTTTTACTTTTGCTTTCTTCGGTTTTGCAGGTATCAGCCTACAAGCAACAGTCAATCGACATTACCGTGAATGGCCAACAGCGCAATATGGTGGTCTTTACTCCTAATACACTGCCGGAAAAATCGCCACTATTCATCGTAACACATGGCATGAATCAAAGTCCAGAATACCAGTATGATGCAGATAAGATGTACGAGATGATAGATACCGCCAAGTTCGTCATTGCCTATCTGCGTAGTGATGGTAACATGTGGGATACAGGCGGCACGAAGGACCAGAATTTCGTCATCAAGACCATCGATGAAATGGCTAGCCGTTTTAATATCGATACGGACCGCGTCTATTGGTCGGGATTTTCGATGGGATCGATGCTTATCCACCATTGTATTGCTAATATGCAAGACAAGATTGCGGCCTTTGCACCAACAAGTGGCATCCAGTTTTCAGAGTCGCCTTGGAACAATTGCTCGAAGCCCGTCAACCTCCTGGAGTGCATTGCTTATGGAGACGACGTTTTCGGTTACGAGCAATACGGCATTCACGCCTACATCGAGAACTATGCTAAACACGACAATCACCCCAATTATTCCAAGACGACGGGTTACAAGCCTATCAGCACCAGTTGGTACGATGGTGACTTGGAAAAATGGACTGGCGGACCTAATGGCGGTGAGGTATGGCTCTATTCCTATAATAATGGTGGACACTGGCCCATGGATTTGAACCGCCATCTTATCTGGAACTTCTGTAAGCGTTTCGCCCTCAACATGCCTTCCGTGAAGATTTCCAAGCCAGCAGGTGAGACCACGCATCTTTACATGGCTCCAAAAGGCGAAGAGGTATTTCCCGACATTTCCTTTCGTGCTACAGCAAAGGCTCCTAACGGGAAGGTGGTAAAGATGGATTTTTATGATGGAAAAACGCTAATTGAATCAAAGACAGCTTCTCCCTATCAGACAACGATAACGGCTCCTGCTTCCGGTGAACATAACCTGCGAGTAGTAGTAACGGATAACAAGGATAAGACTGCCGAGGCTACCTGCTTGGTAAACTATATAACATCTAGGACTTCTTATAGTTTGCACAAGCATTTTATCACAGAAAATGTTGTGCCCCAAGGTTGGTATGTGAGCAATGGTTCTACAAAGCGTGTGGGTGGTAGCACCGCATACACCGATGGCTCCCGCATGCTGCGATTTACGTCTTCTACCCGTGCTTTTGACTATGGTCTGCTGGTCCAGAATGCAACAGGTAAAGAAAAGGTGGCTTGGGCAAAGTTCGGGGTCAGCACAGCCCTTTCTACACTTACGCTGCATGCCGGACAATATGTTCTCAAGTATAAGGTATGCAATTGGAACCAGCCCGAGTTTTCTCCTGTAACCATTTCTATACAGAATGCCAGCGGTGAGGAAGTGGCATCGGAAGTCTATACGCCCATCATCAACATAGGTGGAAGCACATCTAACAAGTTTTCGAAATTCACCCAGGAACAACTCGAGTTCGAAGTTCCCGAGACTGGTAGTTATTCCATTGTGTTCTATGCAGATGCTGCCAAGAATGCTGATTTCGTGTTGGGACAGGTAACGGTACAGGCTAAGGAATTTGCTACAGGAATTCAGGACGCTAAGGTATACGAACTGCAATTGTTGGAGACTGGGAACTATGATTTAAGCGGTCGCCGCGTCTCTTCTCCCACGAAGAAAGGCCTTTATATCCGTAATGGGAAAAAGGTACTAATAAAGTAAGAATCCATATGGAAGTCATTCAGAGTTTTACCATCGACCACACCCAGTTGAAGCCGGGTATCTATGTGTCTCGAGAGGATAAAGGTTTCACCACTTTCGACCTGCGCATCACGGAACCAAACAAGGAACCAGCTGTGGCGCCGGCCGCCATGCATAGTTTGGAACACCTGATGGCCACGTGGTTTCGCAACTCAGAAGTGAAAGAAGATGTGGTATATGTTGGCCCCAT
Organism: Bacteroidaceae bacterium; assembly: GCA_017617235.1. Taxonomy (GTDB): domain Bacteria; phylum Bacteroidota; class Bacteroidia; order Bacteroidales; family Bacteroidaceae; genus Physcousia. Next base: position 26,696 of record JAFZWQ010000039.1, read on the forward strand.
GGGCTGCCTCACGGGGATGTACCTCATTATGACAGGCTCATATACCGTGCAGGAGATGCGGCGCTTGACTATCGAGTGTTTGGAGTGGATTCTTACCCAGACAGAGGTTCCTGCCACACAACCAGAATCATGTGGCAACTATCTGCTACATGATTTGCCCATGTGCAAATGGGAATGTACTCGCTATTTGAACCGTTTGCAGAACGATTTCCACAGCGAGTACACTAAACTTCAGATTACTCTGGACGATGGTCGTATCTTTGCCGACGCATAGGCGACGGCAAGGTTAGCCGACTTTGGCTGCGGGGCTGACAGTTACGTTGGCGTTGTCGCTTACATTATATTTACCACCAACGCGAATGCTGCGCGACTTCTTACCTGTTGCTTTAACGTTTACAGTTCCGGCATTGATGGTGAGGTCACCATCTACCTTGATGCCCATGCAGCGGTGTGGGTCGTCGGCATCTGCCTCATTGGTACATACGCCGCCTGTAGCGGTAATGATGATGTTGGTAGAGTTGTCGTCTTCATTGATTACCATATTGCTGTCGGTCTGGATGCCGCGACTGCCATTGCCCGAGGCTGCGATGTTGAATGTGCCACCCGTAATGCTGATGTCGCCGTCGGATTTAAGGGCCTCACAGTCTTCATGGGTTATCTCAACATTCAGCGTGCCGCCCTTGATAAAAATCTGTCCATTGTTTTCTTTATCGGGGTCTGGCGTTTTGTCGTCGTCCAGCGTCAACTGTTCCACCTGAATGCCGTCGGCCTGTGTGGTGGAGGTGATGTTGACGGTGCCGCCATTCTGCTTGTAGTACTGTCCTGCGTGGATGGCGTCGCCAGCGGCACTCACGATGTTGATGGTGCCCGTGCCCTTCTTCAGTTCCAGGTATTCCTTGGTCTTGATGGCGTGGGTCAGGTTACCCGTGACGTTCAGCGTGCCCGAGCCCTCCACTTCCAGGTGTCCCTTGCAGTAGAGGCTTGCCTTCTGGCTGCCCTTGGCATAGTCTGCCAGGGTGTTCGTGGTTCCGTCCTCCAGCACCATTGCCACGCGCTTGCCGCACAGGATGTCCAGTGCTGCACCCTTCTGGCTTGTCAGGCTGAGGCCGTTCAGTCGCAGCGTGGTCTTGTACGAGCCGTTGTAGGTGAACGAGCCGTTGCTGGCAGAGCCTTTGAGCACGAACTCTATTTCGTTGCTGACGTTGTTGTTCGTGATGGTCACGTTTGCGCCGTCTTTCTGAACCGTTATGTCGTTTGCCACGAGCTGAGGCACGATGACATTTGCTGTCCCTTCGGAATAGGTGACTGCAACCTGATGCACCAGCGTGATGCTGTCGATGGCTGCGGTCTGATAGGTGACTCCGGCAATGGTGAGCGTGGCACCGTTGTTGCTATACACCATGTTTCCAGCGCTTGACAGGGCCACCTTCGTGGACTCGCCGTTTTGCCAGATGCGGATGAGCTCCTGTGCCTGCATGCCCAAATGGGCGGAAACGAATGCGAGAAGAAGTATAATCTTTTTCATGGTCGTGGGTGGTTACTTGATTAATACTTTCTTGCCATTCACGATGTAGATGCCCTTGGCGGGACGGGTGACGGCGCGACCGCAAAGGTCGTAGACCACCTCGTCTGCCGGCTCTTTCTCCTGATTGACGCGCTCGATGGCTGTTGCCTCCTCGCTGAAATACATCTTTTCCATCTCTGTCAGCGCAAAGGTCTGTTTGCCATTGCTTGTAGCCACCACCACCTGTCCGTTCTCGAAGGTGATTTTCTTTATGGTGGACAGTTCGATGCTCTTTTCCACGCTGTTATATCCCATTGTCAGGTACTTGTAGTCGTCAGCAAAGGCTGCCGTGCCGACAGCAAGCAAAACCATGATTAACAATTTCTTCATAGCGGTTGTTCCTCTTTAATTAATAATAGTATGTGTCAGAACTTGATGTTGTAGCCGATGGAGATGGCGTGGATGTTCTGGTCGCCATCGTCGTCGTTCTCGTGGTTGAAGATGTAGCCCATGCCCACCTCGTGATGCTTGTTTATGGTGTAGTCAACACCCACGGCGGTGCGTATCTTGTCGAGGTGCATACCGCTCTGCAGGTCGTTGTGGGTCTCCACGCTGACGTAGGGCTCCCACTTCCAGCCCTTCTTGTCGATGCTGATTTTCAGGCGCGAGCGCAACAGGTGGCGGTTCTTGTGGTGCTTGTGGTCAACCACTTGTGTGGAGCTGGCATATCCGTCCCATTCCGTGTAACCTTCCGTGATGCCGGCCAGGGGCTTGCGCAGTTTGGTACGGTCGACATCACGTGCCGGCTGGTAGGTGTACTGGTAGCGTTCGCGTAGCGAGAAGCGCACCAGCTTCTTCGCACGGATGGTGCCCGTCACGTCCAGCATCAGGCGGTGGCGCTGGGCCCAGTTGGCAGCGTCCACGTTGTAGCCGTTCCAGTTGTCGGCAGCGTTCAGGTGGGGCTTCCAAGTTTCTTGGTTGTGCTTGGCAATGTAGGCATAGCCGAAGCCTAGCTTCACGTATTTGTTCGGCTTATAGCCCAGCCCTGCACCCACATCGGTGCGGCTCGACCAGTCGAACCAGTCGATGGTGCGGTGCCCCACGTTGCCTTCCACGCTCAGGTTGTAGGGGAGGGCCTTTGTCACGCCCACCTCCGTCCACAGGGCACCCGTGTTGTCATCGGCCCGGGCCGATGCGGAAATGAGTAGTTGAGAAAATACGACAACAAAAAGGCTTAGCCGCTTCATCTTTCTTTTATCTTTTAATTTTTAATTTTTATTTTTTAATTTTTCTCATCTCGGCATTTTGGTCATTCCCTCGATGCTGCTGCCGCGGTCCATCTTCTCGTTGTAGAAGATGCGGATGAGGACGGCATCCTTCAGGTAGTCAATCATGCCTACCTCGATGCGCTGAATCTTCAAGCCTGTGCGCTTCTCAAGGTCTGCCTTCAGTTCCTCGCGCTTGTCGGGAGCCACCAGAGCCACGTTATCGTACTTGATGTACTTCGAGCAACTGTCGGTCATAATCTTGCTCGACTCGAAGAGCCAAGCCATCAGGATGAAGACGAGGTTCACGAAAAGGATGGTGACAATGCCCACACCGTCCCAGTACTGTGCCTTCGGGTGGTAGTCGCCTTGGGCAACGGCGTTGATTACGCTGACGGCAATCAGCATGAACAGGTAGGTCATCTCACGGATGGGCACGGCTTCTGTACGGAAGCGCATGATGCCGAAGATGGCGAACAGACCCATAGCGGCTCCCAGTTCCATGCCTCCGCCTTCCATCAGGCTCACGAGCAGGAAGATGCTCATTGACATGAGGATGAAGATGAACATGTAGTCGCGCCTGCGGCTGTGTGGATAGTAGAAGAAGCGGGCAATGGTGAACACCACTACCAGGTTAATCACAAAGCGCAGTACCAGCGAGATGAATTGCTGGGGGTCGAACAGGGTAACACCGAACATGTCGCCCAATTGGTTGTTAATCAGTGTAAAGTCCATGATACAATATTTGTTATAGTTTATAATTCAGCGTTTAGTTCTTTGCCCACCAACTTCCGTATCCACACCATCTTTTCCATGAACATGTTGTGCTTCAGGCCGCGATTCGTCATTACAGATCCGATGCAGTATTTGCTGAAGCCGGATGGTTTGATGCGTAACTTTCGCAAGATGTCCAGCACGGGTGATGGAACGTTTCCATCGCGTTTCAACTCGATAATTACCAAGTTGCCAGTTCCCGTTTCATCGTTTGTCTCGTAGTTGTGGAACTCTACGTCGAAGTCGATGGTCAGTCTTTCTGTCTTTCCCTTGTTTACCAATGTGATGCGATGGAAATGGTTCTGTACGGTGGGGTGTATGTCATCCAGCGTGCGGTGTGCCCGATGCATCAGGAACTCGTCGGCTTCGGCTTTGACCTCTGCAACTTTCTGACTAGGCACCTCGATACGCTTCTTTTTCGTGCGCCCGTGGTTGTTCTTGGTCTTCACCTCCAGAAAAGTCAGATTGCTACTCACATACGTGCGCACCCTCACTTTCTGACGAGGGGCTCGTCCGTTATGATGCTGGAAATAGAAATCTAAATCCTCTGTATCCCAATAGGTTGTGATGTATTCGGCAATCCGGCTCCCATCGGTATATTGGGCGTAGTATTTACCTTGTGCCAGCTCTAGCAGTCGTGCCAGATGCTCCTTGTTGGTGACGAACTTGGTATCTGTGCGGTTCATCAGTTTGATGCCCGACATCTCTTCCAGCGTAATTGGTTCCAGTTTGTCCACTAAAAGACCAATTCGCTCGTCTATATTCTTGTTTTTCACCATAGATTCGTGACAAAGATACAATAATTAATTAAAAGTGAAAAGTGAAAAATGAAAAATTAATACCTTTATCGTCATACTTATTACTTTTATTTGTATATTTGCACGAACAACACCAAAATAAATGCTATGATAGACGTAAAAGAAACCTTGAACGAAGCCGAAGAGCGCTTCGAGGAAACCGTGATGTATCTGGAGGATGCTTTGGCCCGTATTCGTGCTGGCAAGGCCAACCTTAAGTTGCTGGATAACATTCGTGTAGACAGTTACGGCTCTATGGTGCCTCTGAACAATGTGGCTGCCGTAAATACCCCCGATGCACGTACTATCGCCATCAAGCCTTGGGATAAATCGATGTTCCGTGTCATCGAAAAGGCTATCATCGACAGCGACCTGGGTATCATGCCTGAGAACAACGGCGAAATCATTCGCATCAATATTCCCCCTCTCACTGAGGAACGTCGTAAGCAACTGGTAAAGCAGTGCGGCAAGGAGGAGGAGCAGGCAAAGGTGAGCGTACGCAATGGACGTCGTGAGATTATCGACAAGCTGAAGAAGAGTGTCAAGGATGGCCTGGCAGAAGATGCCGAGAAGGACGCTGAAGACAAGCTGCAGAAGCTCCATGATAAGTACATCAAGAAAATCGAGGATCTGCTCGCTGCCAAGGAAAAAGAGATTATGACTGTCTGATGACAGGGATTGTAATAAAGAATACAGGAAGCTGGTACGTTGTCCGAACGGACGACGGCCGGCTTTTCTCGTGTAAGGTAAAGGGAAACTTCCGTCTGCGAGGCATTCGCAGCACCAATCCCGTTGCCGTTGGCGACATGGTGCAGTTCGTGGATAATGGCGATGGAACGGGCCTTATTGCTGAGGTCTGCAATCGTCGGAACTATATCATCCGTAAGGCCTCGAACCTTTCCAAACAAAGTCACATCCTGGCAGCCAATGTCGATCAGGTGCTGTTGCTTGTAACCATTGCCCATCCAGAAACCAGTACCACGTTTGTCGACCGTTTTCTGGCTACGGCAGAAGCCTATCGTGTGCCTGTTGTCCTGGTTTTCAACAAGACAGATTTGTATGATGCAACTGAGTCGCATCGTATGGAACAACTGATAGGGCTGTATCAAAGTCTCGATTATCCCTGCATCGCCTGTTCTGCCCTTCGTGGCGAAGGAATTGAGGTCTTACGAGACCTGTTAAAGGACAAAACCACTCTGCTGAGCGGAAACAGCGGCGTGGGGAAGAGTACCCTGTTGAATGCCCTGATTCCTGGGTTGGAGGCACGTACGGAGGAAATCAGTCTGTCGCATGATACGGGTCAGCACACCACCACATACAGCGAGCTGTTCGACCTGCCCACAGGTGGCAGTCTCATCGACACTCCAGGAATCAAGGGCTTTGGTACTTTCGATATAGAAAGAACGGAACTGGGACACTATTTCCGCGAAATCTTTCAAATCGGGCAGGGCTGCCGCTTCCAGGATTGCACCCACACCCACGAACCTGGGTGTGCTGTTTTGCAGGCATTGGAAGATGGACGGATAGCCCAAAGCCGCTACAATTCTTATCTGGGTATGCTTGATGATAAGGACGAGGACCGTTATCGAAAAGCCTACTAATCCTTCCTTTATTTTTTTCTATTCCCCCTTATTTCCCTTCATTTTGTTCCTTGGGTGGCACGTGAGGATTTCCTCGCGCAGGTGCTGACGGTCGAGATGGAGGTAGATTTCCGTAGTGGAGATGCTTTCGTGCCCCAGCATGGCCTGCACTCCACGCAGGTTGGCGCCTCGTTCCAATAGGTGTGTGGCGAAGGAATGGCGGAAGGTGTGTGGGGAGATGTCCTTTGTAATGCCTGCTGCTGCGGCATATTGCTTGATGTTGTGGAAGACGGTGATGCGGCTCATGTGGCTTCCACGGGCTGTAACGAAGACATAGTCTTCCTCGCCAGGCTTCACGTCGATACCCTGTCGGGTTACGAACCAACGCCGAAGTTCGTCGATGGCAGTTTGCGATATGGGGATGAGGCGATCCTTGTTCCCCTTGCCGTGTACGTGGATGTAACCTTCCTCGAGGAACAGGTTCGAGAACTTCAGGTTGCAGAGTTCCGAGACACGCAGCCCACAGCTGTAGAGCATCTCGACAATGGCTCTGTCGCGTACTCCCTCGTCGCGAGACTGGTCTATGGATTGTTCAATTTTGTCGATTTCATCGAGGGATAACACCTCTGGCAGGTACACTCCACGCTGGGGCGATGCCAGCAGCTCCGTGGGGTCGTTTTCGAGTTCCTTTTCCAAGACCAGGAACTTGTAGAAAGAACGCACGCCAGCCAGGATGCGGGCGATGGTTTTTTGCGAAACGCCCCTGTCGAGCAGCGAGCCGGCGAACTGGTCGAGTTGCTGCAGGCTGACTGTGCGGAAGTCGATGCCCTGGTTCTCGTAATAGATGCTGAGTTTCTGCAGGTCGCGCAGGTAGGCATCGAGGGTATTCGGGGAGAAGGACTTCTCGAGTCGCAGGTATTGTTCGTAGCGCCGCAGGATGGGTGCCGGAATGTTTCCTTTTATCGTGATTCGCGTTGCCATACAATGCAAAATTACAAAAAACTTTGTACTTTGAACTTTGAACTTTGAACTTATTTTGTAATTTTAGCCTAGGTTTAAATTACTCACACTCGAAAAAATACAAATACGTTTGTTTTTTTACTCGCTTAATCGTAATTTTGTGCCCATTATGGATTTGAAGACGTTAACAGCAGAGGTATGCCGCGTGGCACGAGAGGCCGGAGCATACTTGAGAACGGAGCAGAGCAAGTTGCGTGACAGTCAGATAGAGCGCAAGCACAGTCACGACTATGTATCGTATGTGGACAAGACGTGCGAGGAACAGATTGTTGCCCAATTGCGGCAGCTGTTGCCCGAAGCAGCCTTTCTCACTGAAGAGGGCACAGCAGAAAATACCCTCTTCCCACAAAATAGCTCCCTTCCCTTGGGGGAGGGATGGGGAGAGGCCTGTTGGGTGATTGACCCGTTGGACGGCACTACGAACTACATTCACGGCTTCAATCCCTTTGCCGTTTCGATTGCCTTGCGCAACGAAAGGGAAATATTGCTGGGTGTGGTCTATGAGGTAACCCTCGATGAATGCTTCTATGCCTGGCAGGGTGGAGGAGCCTGGTTGAACGGACAGTCCATCCACGTCAGCAAGAAACCCATCGAGGAAGCGCTGTTGGGCATTGAACTGCCTTACGATGCTGATATGTACAGCGAATTGGGACGTCGATTAATCGGACATTTCTATGGTTTGTGTGGAGGAATCCGCATGAACGGATCGGCTGCCGTTGCCTTGTGCAATGTGGCCTGCGGACGATGGGACGGATGGCTGGAACGGGGCATTCAGCCCTGGGACTTTATGGCTGCCGCCCTTTTGGTGCAGGAGGCTGGGGGGACCGTCACTACCTATGGTGGCGATGCCTTCTTCCTGGACGGGCACGAAGTGGTGGTCTCGAACGGTCTCATCCAAAAGGATTTGCTTGCAGCTTTGTAATCTTCTTGAAGGAAGATTGTAATGTTTCCCTCGAAGCGATACTATTCCTACTTTCATAGGATTAGTATTCCTTCGTCTGTAGGATTACTATTCCTCCACGCATAGGATTAGTATCGCTCCGCAGGGAGCGTTACAACGCTACCCGCCTAGCGTTGTAACGTTCCGCGCCTAGCGTTGCAACGCTCCCTCGAAAGGGATTATACGAAGAGGGGGATGTCCACCACTTATGGACACCCCCCTCTTACTATATGCAAGAGTTAACAATGTGTTTACTTGAAAGGAACCTTGGGAGCTTTACGCTGGTATTTGTCACTAAACTTGTAGCCGTCGTATGCGAAAATTGAGATGCGAGCATTGTTGCCACTGTCCAGGTTGTACATGTAGACGTCCATATTCTCTAAGTCGGGTTTGTTTTCTTCCGTATAGTATTTGCTGAACGCAATGTACACATACTTTTCGCCTTTCAGGAATCTTGCCCAAGGATAGTCCTCACTGTCATAGCTACCAGTAGGTTCGCCCATTACCTTTGTAACTTCAGCCTTCAGCGCATCATAAGCAGCTTTGCCGAGGCTATTGCTGTAATACATAAGAGTACCACCCTTGCCAAACATGGGACTTTCGAGAATGGCTATTCCATAGTCTGCGGCCACATCAGGAATAACGGGTGCCCAGCTGGGAAGCGGGCTGTTGGCAGCAGTAACATTGACGCGCTTTTCACCACGGGCATACAGCGGCATAGTGATGTCGAGTTTACCCTCGCCAACGTTTTCGTCGTTCCAGCCGAATTCACCGCCTTCTGCTTGAACCTTACCACTACCTTGGAAACGATAGTTGTTGCCACTCTTGGTGATGGTCAGTTTCTTATTTTCCGTAAACATGGCACGCGTGTGGCCTTCGCCCTCTGTCATCATATTCATATACAGGATGTCATCGTCGCCGTAGGTGGACTTGCTGGCTGAATAATTCTTGATGGACAGGTCTGCCATAGCCCAACCGTTTTCGTAGGCCTCATTAGAGTAACCCGTTGAAGCGCTCAGTTGGTCGCCCACGATGACAACACCACCGCCATCTTCTACCTCTACCAAGCCGAAGGTGAACTTATAGGTCTGGCCCTTGAGGGTGACACTTCCAGTACCGCCTGCATTGAGGTTGCTGCTGTAGTTGATGGTGTAGGCGTGGTCCTCACCGTCGAGTTCGATGTCGGCAGTCTTAATGCTACCGTCGCCGCCACGTACTTTCAGCTTAGCTGCACCCTTGTAGTCGGCAGGAGCGATGATAAAGAACTGGCCATCTTCGTCGGTATGAATCTTCTTCGTTTGCCTGCCGTCGTAGTCAATCCAAACGGTAGCAACGTTGTTGCCTTCGCCCTGATTGATAACCTTACCGCTGATATGTGCCACAGTGGGCAGAATGATGGTGACGCTGCCATCCTTATCCATTGCGGGAATGACTTCCTTCACCTCCTCGCCAGGATAGTTGGCATAGTCTGCAGAGTGTACAGTTACGTAGAACTCGGTGTTCTTGGGAACATAGGTGCTGACCTGTCCCTTGACGTTTGTTGTCACGTTCTTCTGGGCATCGATGTCTACCTTGATGCCAGGCAGCAGGTTGCCCTTGTCGTCCTTGACGATGATGGTCAGACGAACACGTACCTCAGGGTAGTCGAGGTTCACCCAAGAGAAGTGTGTAACGGTGCCAACGTAAACATTGTTATCAGCATCGTAGGTGGCAAGGCCTTCCTCTTCCCAAAGACCAGTCTCCTCGTTGAAACTCCAAAGGGGAATCTCATCGGGAGTGTTGTCCTTGAACTTCTCAGGAACGGGGAAAGTCAGGGTTGCGGGCTTGCCATCGGCCAACTGCAGTTTCTCGCCTGTTTCATAGTCTGTCAGGTCAACTTTCGTCATACCATAGGAGATGAGCTGAGCATTAGAACCATCGGTACGTACGGCTGCCAAGTCACCACCCGGCATCATTGTTGCAAAGTTAGCATCATCGGGGTTCAGGTAGGTCATCTTGGAATTTACATATCCTGTGAATTCACCGTTAGTGGCTGCATTCTTATAGCCACCTTGCAGATTGACATTCATGCCACTCTGAGTTCCCAAACCTACCATTGCGTCAGAAGAGGCATATGTGGAAACAGTGTTATTGTCCCATTCGCTGAGCATAACAACCTCCCAAATGTCACCACTCTGATTCTCGGCAGAACGTACAATGTCCACATAGCCGTCTTTTTCGAACTTCACAACGCTACGACCATCTTTCGTATTCACCTTGTTGAGTACGAAACCGCCATTGGCATCGGTTCTGACGCTTTCGGTTCCTGAAGTAACGGTAACACCACTCAGGGGGTCACCCCAAGTGTCTTTAACGAAACCTGAAAGGGCAGACATCTTCATGTTGGCTGGGTTAACAGCTGTACCCGGCTGGATAAGAGATGAGTTGGAGCCTCCTCCCTTGTTGTCATCGTCGCTGCTGGAGCAAGCCGTGAAGGCTACAGCTCCCATGAACAGGCTGGCAAGCAGCCAAAAATTCATTTTTTTCATGATAATACTATTATTTAATTAAAGAATGTTTGCGACAAAGATAGGTGGAAAGATTCATTCTCCATAACATAAAGTGCATAAAAACGAGTAACCATGTAAGATTTTCCATAATTGATATGGTTTTTCCAAATTTGTGACAATAAAAAGTTGCATTTCCCCTCACTTAATCGTACCTTTGCAGTCGCTATGACGAAAATTTTCTTCGCTATACTGCCATTGATGGTATGTTCGCTGTGGGCCATACATCTGTTGCTGGACTATGTGCTGGAGCGCTCCATCATTACCTTACGTCTATTGTTGTTTGTTCTGACAACAATGGTGCTCTATGCCGGACATAGTGCATTCTTCCTGGAAGCCTACGACTTAATACCTTTTACCGATACATTATATGGAATGGCTAATATGGCCGTCTATCCCATGTATCTGTTGTATATCATACAGTTGACCCAAGGCCGGCTTTATCCTCGTCAATGGCTTTTCCTCGTACCAAGTGTACTTTGTGGCTTATTATACACCACGCTGTATGTAAGCATGGATGAAACGGAATTATCCCATTTCATCGGAGATTTTCTCTATGACAACAGTTTATCCGGGCTTATGGGTCTCTCGTTGACGATGGCCTGGGTCCACCAGTTCTTCAAGTTGGCCTTTCTGTTGCAGGTATTGCTGTGCGGGTGGTTCGGCTTCCGCTATCTGCATCGTTTCGAAAAGCATGTATCGGAAGCTTATGCCGACATCGAGGGGCGTACGCTGCGTCCTGTACACTTCCTGCTCGTTATATTCCTCTTCACTTCGCTGCTTTCGTTGGTGTCCAGTTTCGTGGGACGATATCGTTTTCTGGATTCAGTATGGCTTTTGGCCATACCTTCTACGGTATTCTCTGTACTGCTGTATGTCATCAGTTATATTGGCAGTCGCTCCATGTTCTCGTATGTAGATTATCAGGCAGAGTTGCGACTCGACGAGCACTCCAGTCTGACAGAGAATATGGAATTGGAAGCGGAGGTGACGACAAAAGTCGAGCAAATCGCACATCAGATAGAACGCTTGATGAAGGAAGAAGATTTCTATTTGAAGCCGGACTTGCGTTTAGGTGATGTGGCAAATAAGTTGGGTACAAATGTAAAATATGTGTCCATGGCCTTTAATCAGGTTATCGGGACTTCATTTTCCGACTATGTGAATCGTAAGCGTATAGCTCACGCCTTGGAGATGCAAAGCCAGCAACCACACTTGTCTGCTGTGGAGATTGCTCGTCAATCAGGTTATATCAGTATGCAGTCGTTTTACCGTAACTTGAAGAAATTCAGTTAAAGAAGAGATAGATGTTATCGTTTTTGATTAGTTTGTTGGCCCTGGTAGTGGGCTATATGATTTACGGTCGGGTAGTGGAACGTGTATTTGGTCCAGACGACCGCGAGACTCCAGCCATTCGCAAGGCCGATGGTATTGATTACATCGTGCTGCCTGGGTGGCGCATCTTTATGATACAGTTCTTGAATATTGCAGGAACAGGACCCATCTTTGGTGCCATTATGGGCATGTGGTTCGGCCCTTCGGCATATTTGTGGATTGTGTTGGGTTGCATCTTCGGTGGTGCAACACACGACTACCTGAGCGGTATGCTCTCGCTGCGTCACGACGGACAAAGTCTGCCCGAACTCACAGGCCGTTATCTGGGACCGGTAGCTCGCAAGGGGTTGGTGGTATTTACCATGATGATGATGATGCTTGTGGGTGCCTTCTTTGTTTATTGTCCGGCCATCATTCTCAGCGGCATCTGGGGCGAGAAGATGATGTGGGTATTTATCATCTTTGCATACTATGTGGCTACCACGATGATGCCTATCGATAAGATTATTGGTCGTATCTATCCTCTCTTTGCTCTGTCTATGCTGTTCATGGTGTTGGCACTGGGCGTAGTGCTTGTTATCAAGCATCCAGTGCTGCCCGAGGTGTGGGACGGTCTGGGGAACTGGGGACAGGCTCGTTTTGGACTGAAGCAAACCATTTTTCCTGCTTTGTTCGTTACGATAGCCTGTGGTGCCGTCAGCGGTTTCCATGCCACGCAGTCGCCCATGATGGCTCGCTGCATGAAGTCCGAACGTCAGGGACGTGCCGTTTTCTATGGAGCCATGATTACCGAAGGTATTGTTGCCTTGGTTTGGGCCACAATTTCTAGTTACTTCTTCTTTGCTGAAGGTTGGCGTCAGGTATGCACACCAGAAGTGATAGCCAAGTTCACGGGACAGTCGGAGCTCACTCTTATCCAGTTCTTCGATGCACCTACGGTGGTGAACATTGTTTGTGCCTCGTGGTTGGGAACATTTGGCAGCGTGCTGGCTCTTTTAGGTATTGTGGCTGCCCCCATCACCACGGGTGGTTCATCGTTCCGTGCAGCCCGACTGATTCTGTCCGAGGCTTTCGGATGGAAGCAGACTTCCATACGTAGCCGTCTACTCCTGTCGCTGCCTGTATTCGCAGTGGGCATTGCCCTGTTGGCTTGGCAGATTGGAAATCCGTCGGGCTTTGGAACGGTGTGGCAGTATGTGGCTTGGGGTACGCAGGTGATGGCCGCCATCACCCTGTGGATGTGTACGGTCTATCTCCGTCAGGAACGGAAGTGTTATTGGATGACGCTGTTTCCCGCTATGTTCATGACAATGGTTGTTACAGACTTCTTCTTTGTTTCACCCACCATCTTGGGTCTGAACTATTGGCTGTCGTTGACCTTGGCGTCTAGCGTCACCTTGTTAGCTACCCTTCGCTTTGCTTATCGCAAAAAGGCTGAGGATAGGTAATCCATAGCACTTTTGATGTATACTTTGCTTCGGTCTCCCTTTGTGGGATGGCCGAAGCAATATTATTTTGTCTCATATGATGTGTGGAACGTTTCATTGCGATATTCTATAGAATAATTATTGCAAAAGTTTGTAAAAATACACTAATTTTGTCGTGAATTCATGTTAAAATAACATAAAATATACAAATTTTCGGTCTGTATGAAACACAACAAACCTTATGGTTTTCGCACGCTTTCTAAATGGTTCGGCATCGCTATGATTGCCGTGTGCGGATTGTCGGCTTGTGATGGCTATGACCTGGCGGAGAAAGAACCGTCGTGGCTTGGGTCAAGCATATATGACTATCTGCAATCAGAGGGGAATTTCACGAACACGCTGAGGCTGATTAACGACTTGGATTATGCCGAAGTGTTGAACAAAACTGGCAGCAAGACTCTCTTTGTGGCCGACGATGATGCTTTCACCCGCTTCTTCCAGGATAATTCCTGGGGCGTTCATAGCTATGCCGAGCTGACAGAAGCGCAGAAGAAATTGTTGCTCTTCGGTAGCATGATTAACAATTCTTGTCAGGTGGCTTACTTGAGTAGCAGTGAGGGCCCTACCGAGGGAGACTGCATGCGCCGTCTGACGGCTACCAGTGAATACGATTCTGTTTCGGTGATGACTCCAGCGAAAATGCCGGATAATCCATACTGGGCCAGATATCGTGACAATAACCGCAGCTTGGTTTGTATGACCGACATTACGGCTCCACCAATGATTCATTTCATCGAATCGTTCCTTACGAATAAGTATATTACGAATGAGGACTGTAACTTCCTTTTTAATTATACTACGCAGCGTAAGGCGGGTGATGCGAATGTCAATGGTATTGCTATGGTTGAACAGAATATAAAGTGTTCCAACGGCTTTGTACACCGTATGGCTGAGGTAATCACCCCTCTGCCCAATATGGCAGAACTGATTAATCAAAAGCCTAATATGCAGGGTTGGGCCAAGTTGTTGAATCGCTATTGTGCTCCATACTATGCCGGTGATGATGCAACGCGCGAATATAATCGCCTGTACAATACTTCTATAGACTCTCTTTTTGAGAAACGATTTTTCTCCGAGCGAAGTCGTGGCGGTCAAACGCTAGACCTCACGCCCGATGAAGGCCCAGTTAATGGTTTGCTGAAGTTCGATCCAGGATGGAATCAGTTCTATTCTGCCACTACCACTACCACTACGACTAATGTTGCCCTACAGGAAAATATGGGTGTTATGCTTGTCCCAAGCGACGATGCACTGAACCGCTATTTCAACGAAGGGGCTGGCAAGATTCTTAAAGATTACTATGGTTCATGGGAAAACGTGCCTGACAAGGTTATCTCGAAGATGCTGAATGTAAACATGCTGAACTCGTTCACTAATTCTGTGCCGAGCAAATTCCACACCGTTCTTAATGATGCCAACGATGAACTTGGATTGAAGGTGGAGTTTGTCGATTCAGTATATATGACCTGCAATGGTGCCATATATCTTACAAATAAGGTATTCAATCCAGTGGCTTACATCTCCGTTACCTTCCCCGCGTTGGTCGATGCTTCCATGAACATCCTTTATTGGGCTGTCGAGGAGTTAGGTTTCGACGTTTACCTGAATTCGCAGAACACCTACTACAGCCTGTTCATTCCTAACAATAAGTCGTTATTAGAGTACATTGACCCCTGCTCTTATGGTAAGGTGAATACCCAGTTGTTCCGTTTTCGCTATGATCCGACTGCCCTTACCCAAAGAGAAAGAGTCAAGGCAAGTATTTGGAACTACGACTTGGTAGCCGGTCAGGTTACCGATTCTATCGGCGAGGCAAGCTACAGCCAAATTACAAACCGTCTGGAAGATATATTGAACACCCACATCGTCATCGGCGATGTCGAAGATGGCAATACCTTCTATCAAACAAAGGGTGGTAGTATGGTAAAAGTAACTAACGCCTCGCAGGGTGTAAGCGGTATGACGGTTCAGGGCGGCTTGCAACTTGAGAACGGCAGCGATCTGCACATCAGCAAAATTTATGACGAATCCATCGAAGGAAATGGAAAAACATATATTTTGGATGATAAACCTATTATGACTGCGAGAAAGTCGGTATTAGATATCTTAAACGAGCACGAGGAGTTCAGTGCTTTTCGCAATTTACTGCAAAGTTCCAAGTTCTTGGAGACGAAACACGTCATCGGTACAAGTGAGCATGCTACTGCCAGCACCAATATCTCGCTCTTCAACACCTATCGTTATACCATTTATGTGCCCAGCAATAGCGCCGTTGCCAAATTGCAAAGCCTTGGCAAACTTCCTACATGGGATATGGTGGAACAGGAGCTTGATCCAGATGTGAAGGACAGCTTGACCAACGAGATTGAGAACTTTATCAAGTACCACATCCAGGACAACGCCTATTACGTGGGGCAAGGAAAAGTTGATGGTGAGTTCGAAACGTCGGCCTATAAGGTTACCGATGGAAATCTTTCCTATTATAAATTAAATACGCATGTGAGCAACGATGGCATTCAGGTTACCGATGGAACGGGCAAGACTTATAATGTGGTGAAGACTGACGGCCTGTATAACATTATGGGACGCGAGTATCAGTTCGATACAGCGGATGCCACACAAGCTGGAAATATCTACACGTCTTCTTTTGCAGTGGTGCATCTGATAGATGGTGCCCTTATGTATAAATAAACATTGAAAATTGAAAATTGAAAAATTGAAAATGAAAAAGATATTCGCATTCTTATTACTCGTCAATTGTCAATTATCAATTGTCAATTGTTTAGCCCAAACGGCAGGCACTATGATTCATGGTGTTGTGCAAGACGAGTTTGAACCTCTCGTTGGGTGTCATGTAGTGGAGATAGACGCCAGCAACCGTATCGTAGCTGCCACGATAACGGACATCAATGGTAACTTCTCTTTCCGTTTGGTTGATCCGAAACATAAACTTAAGGTAAGTTATGTCGGTTGTGAGACGAAAATATTACCCATCAAGGGTACGAACTACAGAATTACCCTTGCACCTAAAGTAATGAAGGAAGTGGTAATTAATGCCGTTAAGGTTTCGCAATCTAATGGCTTAGCCATTCCCGAGCGAGAGCTTTCCACTGCTCATCAGACCATCGATGCCAAGGAGTTCGAAGGCCTTGGTATTACTAGCGTAGATGAAGCATTGCAAGGTCGTATCGCAGGTTTGGATATTGTGAGCAATTCCGGTAACCTCGGTTCTGGCACGAGCATGCGCTTACGTGGTGTTAGTTCTATTAATGGAAACACCCAACCTCTTATTGTGGTCGACGGTAACATATTCGAGTCCGACTACAATAGTAACTTCGACTATGCTAACGCTACCGAAGACCAGTTTGCAGAACTCCTTAATGTGAACCCAGATGACATTGCAACCATCAATGTGCTGAAGGATGCAGCCGGAACAGCAATTTATGGTTCACAAGGTGCAAATGGTGTGATTGAAATTAAGACCAAACGTGGTAGTCATGGCCCCACGAAGGTACAATATTCGTACCGAGCCACTTTCACACATCAGCCACAGGGCATTAAGCTGCTGAATGGCGACCAATACACGATGCTGATGAAAGAGGCTTATTACAATCCTGCCCTAAGTGACGCTGCATCTAATATTCGTGAGTTCAGTTACGACAAGTCGTGGAGTGAATACGAAATGTATAATAACAACACCGATTGGCGCAAGGCTATTAGTCAGACTGGTGTGTTGCAGAAGCATTACGTTAGCCTTACTGGTGGTGGCGAGAAAGCTAACTTCCGTATTGCCGGTGGCTATGACCACCAGACAGGTACTGTAATTGAACAGAAACTGGACCGTTTCACTACACGTGTGGCTTTGGACTATTTCGTGAGCGATCGTATTAAGATTGTCACGAACTTTAACATGACCTACACGAAGAATAAGAAGAATTACAGCGAACTACTTACCACGGCATACCAGAAGATGCCGAACTTGTCCATCTACGAACAGGACAATAAGGGTAATGACCTTTCGGACTATTACCATATGCTGAACAACTGTTCTGCAGAACTGAAGAGTGACCAGTTCAAATACGTCAACCCAGTAGCCCTTGCCAAGGAGGCTATCAACGACGAAAGTACCTACCAAATTCAGCCAGAATTCCAGTTTGTTTATAATTTGCTTGGAATACAGGCCGACAAGACACAGTTGAAATACGAGGGTAAGATCTTGTTCAACATTTTCAACAAGTACAACGATACATTCTATCCCTCAAGTCTTGTTACAGCTGGGTGGGCCGATACCAATAATAACCGTTCTACGGCTTCTGCTCATAAGAGCACAGCTATTACAACAACCCATCGCCTGACGTTCGTGCCCCATATTAGTAATCTTGACCACTCTTTTATGGCGATGGCACAGTTCCAACTCACCAATGGTTCTTCTAAATCCAGCGGAAGCACCGTCTATGGTCTGCCGGGAACTATCAAAAGTACGACGGCTGATGGTATTGTTAGCGACCTTACCACAAGTTCCGGTCAATGGCGCAGCATTTATCTGACATTCTCTGCACACTATGCCTTTAAGGGAAAGTACATCGCAGATTTTAGTGTGCGTCGAGATGGTTCCACAAAGTTCGGAGACGATAGTCGGTGGGGAAACTTCCCGGCACTCTCTTTCCGCTGGAACGTTAGTGACGAGAATTTTATGAAGAAGGTCAAATGGATTAACATGCTCTCCGTACGACCCGGATGGGGTATTGTGGGTAACCAGCCAGGTGGTGAGTATCTCTATTTCTCCAAATATACCAATACTGCATCCTATAATTCCAACTCTTCTGTCTATCCCAGCAATATCCGCCTGAGCAGTCTGAAATGGGAGGAGAAACAGACTTGGAATGTTGGCTTTGACCTTGGATTGTGGGATAATAAAATTACGGCAGACTTTAACATATACCGTCAGAAAACAACCGACCTCCTCATGCTTAACAGAAGCATACCTACGTCGTCTGGTTTCACATCTTTGAACTATCAGAATGTGGGTGATATGGTGAACAATGGTTGGGAGTTCAATGTTAATGCCCTTGATATTGTAAAAAAGGGAAAGTTCCGTGCTAGTTTCAACGTAACCTTTGCCAATAATAAGAACGAGATAACGAAAATGGATCCTACCGTACTTGCCTCTTTAAATAAGGATTTCGATAACTCCAACGGCTCGTACCTCACACGTGTACAGTTGTACAATGCCTTCGGTAGTATCTATGGTTTCCGTTACAAGGGTGTATATCAGTACAGCAAATACTCACCTAGTGAAGTTCCGGGTGTAAGTGGACCTAATGCACCTGTGGCACGTGATGCTAATGGCAATGTCGTTACAGACAAAAACGGCTATCCAATTCCTATGGTATTCTGCTACGAAAGCAGCGACAAGTCTTACATCTACGAGTTCAAGGGTGGTGATGCCATCTATGAAGATATCAATCACGACGGTAACATCAACGAACTCGACATCGTGTATTTGGGCAGTTCACTACCAAAGATTACCGGTGGATGGGGCTTCAAGTTGAATTATGGTCGATGGAGCCTCAATACCCAGTTCAATTTCCGTGCTGGTAACAAAATTATCAACCGCGCCCGCATGTTGGCTGAAAATATGTATAGCAACAACAACCAATCCGTTGCCGTCAACTGGAGATGGCGTGTAGAAGGCGACGAAGCTTTGATTCCGCGTGCACTTTACAAGGATGGCTATAACTGGCTTGGTTCTGACCGCTTCGTTGAAAACGGCTCTTTTATGCGTCTGAACTACATGCAGCTCAGTTATTCACTCGATCCTAAACTCATCAAACGCATCAAACTCACACAGCTCAGTTTCTACGTCAGTGCCAACAACCTGTTCTGTCTGACAGGCTATTCAGGCGCAGATCCCGAGGTGGGATACGGTGGCTATGGTGTGACTACGGATAATGCAAGAACACCGAATCCACGTTCGGCAACACTTGGTGTAACTATTCAATTCTAAAAAACCTGTGATAAATATGAAAACAAATCTCATTTCTCACCTTGTACTTTGTACATCCTGCATCTTATTGTTCACAGGTTGCAATGACTTTCTGTCTATCAAACCGCAGAACGATATTGTTCTGGAAAACTATTGGACAGAGGAAGCAGATGTGAACAGCGTTCTTAATTCATGTTATGCCCAGCTCGAAAGCTCAGATTGTGTAAACCGAATGGTAGTCTGGGGTGAAGTCCGCTCGGATAATATGACAACAGGCTCTGGTACTCCCTATGCCCTCCAGCAGGTATTCAAGGAAAATATCCTTGAGACGAACACCTATTCGAATTGGCAAAGTTTCTATCAGTGCATCAACCGTTGTAATACAGTTATCCACTATGCACCTATAGTCAATGCCAAAGACCCTAACTTCACGGATTCGGAGATGTATGCCACGATAGCCGAGGCAACAACGTTACGTGCCCTCTGTTACTTCTATCTCATCCGCACATTCCGCGATGTTCCCTATACAACAGCTCCCTCTATTGATGACAGTCAGGAATACCAACTTCCTGCCACTCCTTTCAATCAGGTACTCGACAGCCTGATAGCCGATGTAGAGCGTGTAAAGGATGATGCTGTGCGCAGTTATGGTGAAAATTCTGTAGAGAACACTTGCCGGATAACACGTTGGGCGGCCTATGCGTTGCTTGCAGATCTTTACTTATGGAAAGGCGAATGGCAGAAGTGTATCGACTACTGCGACCTTGTTATCGATCAAAAGATAAAGGAGTATGAGAAAGAATACGAAGAGAACCCCACGACTATATCTATGGAGTTGTACGGACGTTATCCTCTAATCTCCGAGTCATCTGGCAACAGTAATTATGCTGGAAACACCTATACAGAGATTTTTGGTAGTGGGAACAGTTTCGAATCCATTTTCGAACTGAATTTCGTCAATAACCAGAGTGTTACTAATTCTACCGTGTCAAATTACTATGGTTCCAATGGAACTAGGACAGGCCAGATAGGCGCACCCACGTTCCTTTACGAGGAAGTGAATACGGGACAGAATAAATACTTTGCAAAGACCGATTGCCGATATCTGGAGAATATGACCGAGATTAACAACAAAATCTATATCACCAAATATGTCAATCAGTCAGTTTCGTTCCGTACAAGTACTACTACGGGTGCTACTCCCACAGTTAACGGAAGTACCCGCTCAACGGCCTATGCAAACTGGATTGTTTATAGACTTACCGATGTTATGTTGATGCGTGCTGAGGCTGAAGTTGAACTTGCTGGTGATGTTGAGGTCGGAGCCACGCTTACTGAAGAGCAGACGAAACACTATCGCAGTGCATTCAACTGTGTTAGTGCCGTCTGGAAGCGTGCCAATAACAAACGCACTGCAGTGGCAGATACACTAGTGTATGATGATTATGCTCAGTCGCGCACGGATATGGAAGATCTCATATTGGCCGAGCGTCAACGTGAACTCATGTTTGAAGGAAAACGCTGGTTCGACCTGGTGCGTTTTTCGCGACGCGATGGTGACAATAGCCGTATGATAAGCAAGGTGTTGCCTAAGTTCCAAGAAAATGCCAGTGCTATACGCATTAAACTTTCGACTCAAGACATCCTCTATTGGCCCTATAACCGAGAGGAACTGAAGCAGAATCCCAAATTGAAGCAGAATCCTGCCTATGAGACTGATAACACAAAACAGAACTTATAATTGCCCTGTACTATGAGATATCCCCAAATATTCCGCCACTTTTTGTTGTACTGCAACATTTTTGCAGTATTCACACTTGTGATGGTATCATGTTCAGATGACCCCGCAGAAGAGAACTATTACACCTTCACAGGGGAAATGGTAAGCGACTACCTTACGAATCGCCCCGAAACTTTCAGCGAGTTTACGGAAATCCTTCAACGTTCAGGCTTGTTTGGAATGATGGCCACCTATGGTACATACACCTGTTTGGCTCCGACAAACGATGCTGTGGATCAATATCTGCATCAACTCGGCTATAGCAGTGTGGATCAACTCAGTCAGGAAGAATGTGACACATTCTCGTGGAACCACATCATTCCTGCGACTTATTTCACGACTGACCTCAGCGATGGTAACATCCCGACACCCAACATGAACGACCGCTTCCTCACTTTCTCTTGTGATAGCGATGCAGCTCGGGGTGGCAATGTCATGTATTACATCAATATGGCATCAAAGCTTTTGGCTCGTGATGACTCTGTGGAGAATGGCGTTGTTCATACCTTGGACCGTGTCATCCAGCCTTCAAGTTCGTATTTGCCGGAATTGCTGCAAGAGGACAAGAATATCTCGCTCTTCACCTCTGCACTCTATCTTACGGGATTGTGCGATAGCCTTTATGCCTACATCGACAACAATTATTCTGTAGGTCTTGACTCCATCAACAAGGGTATTATCTTCCATCGTACAGGTGCCAACTATCGTATGTATTATCCGGCCACCCGTATGAAGCGCTTCACGGTGTTGGCAGAAACAAACAAGGTTTTCGCCAATGCTGGTATATATAATCTCGATGATTTGAAAAAATATGCTAAGGAAGTATATGACCAAGTTTATATTGATGATAAGGGACTTTATGACGATGACTGGACGAACCGCAAGAATCCGTTGAACCGTTTTGTGGCTTACCACATCCTGCCTTATTATGGTGCCATCAACGACTTCACCATTTCCGAGAGCGGTATCGATTACAAGACCACTTGTGCCATGCCCAACCTCATTGATTGTACAGACTGGTACACTACCCTGATGCCTGGCACTATTATGAAGATGTCATCGCCATCCGAAGGCCTTTTCATCAATCGAAAGGGTGTTGCCTCTAACTACAGCGTTCGCGGTACTATGGTTTATACTCCGACGGAGATGAAGACCATCCATGACCAGGAACTTCAGGATGCAGGTTTGCCCGTTGACACATTGAACCAACAGGCGTTGAATGGTATTTACCATTATATCGACGATGTTCTCACCTATAACACCACCACACGCGATGTTGTCTTCAACGATCGCATTCGCTGGAATGTGGTCACCATCAGTAACGAGTTTCTCAATGCCGGTGCACGCGGAAACACCAATGGTCAGCACCTGATGGGTTTCAAGCAGGTTGACGGATGGGACTTCCATGGTGTTAATCCTACGTTGGCTTTGCGTGAGCGTAGCGTCTGGAATGCTACCTACTCCGATGCTGTAGACTTGATTGGCCAGTTCGACATCAGTTTCAAATTACCTCCTGTCCCCGCCAATACCTACGAAATCCGCTTTGCCTATGGTGCAGGTACTGACCGTGGTGTCGTTCAGATTTACTTTGGCGAGAAAGATAATATGCTGCCTATGGGTCTTCCCATTGACTTCCGCATTTGGGGCGGTGACCCAAGTATTGGATGGGTAGCCGATACCGAGGATAATGAAGAGAATCGCGCTATCGACAAGGCTATGCACAACCGCGGATACATGAAGGATATGGATTCGTGGAATCAAGGTGGATCCAATAACTTACGTGCCAACAATGGTAAATATCGCAAGATTCTTACCACTCAGCCACTCGATCCGAATAAGGAATATTGGCTGCGCATTAAACTCGTCATAGAAAATGCCGAGGCTGAGTTGCCAATCAACTACTTCGAGTTCTGTCCAAAGAGCGTATATGCCGGACTAACCGCGGAAGATACGCATTGATGAGAGAAAAGTGAAAAACGAAAAAGTGTAAAATAAAAGATATGAGACTCAAGAATATCTGTAAAATAGTAGCAGCGACTCTCCCCCTTTGTGCGTTGGGAGGTTTGAGCGGTTGCTCAGACGCTTGGGATGACCATTATGGTCAAGTGGGTGAAAGTTCCACAAGTTCTCTTTTGGAATGTGTGCAAGATAACCCAGAACAACTGAGCGATTTCCTTTCTCTGCTCAAAAATACGCATGTCTATAATAATCATCACGCTACCAGCGTAACTTTTGCAGACATGCTCGCAGCAGACCAGACACTTACTGTGTGGGCACCCGTCAATGGAACCTTTAATGCCGACTCGCTGTTGGAACTTTGCAAAACCGCAAAGGGTGATTCTACCGTAGGGCAGCACTTTGTTATGAACCACATAGCTCACAGTCTTTACAATATGAACGCCCAGACCAATGAGGATGTGTTAATGCTCAACAACAAGTATCTACCCCTGAATGCTACGAATCTTTACGATGCTGCCGTCATAGCCGATAAGGCCAATATACCAGCAACCAATGGACTGCTACATATCGTTGATAATGATGTTCAATATACATATAATATATATGAAGCTCTGACATCGATGCAGGAGTTCGCGCACTTCGGTAGTTTCCTTTCACACTACGAGAAACAGGAACTCGACGAAGAACGTTCCATCCAGGCAGGTATTGTTGATGGTCAGAAAGTCTATTCAGACTCGGTGATGGTGAAGGAGAATGCATTGTTCCGCGTTTTCGATCAAATTATGTCCGAAGACTCTGCGTTCCTTATGCTTGCACCCGACGCAACTGTCTGGCAACAGGTCTATGATGAAGCTGCAGATTATTTCAACTACGGTTCGCTTCCCAAGGCCGACTCCATCTCAGAGTATTGGACGACCGTATCGCTTATGTCTGACCTTATTTATAACCGCAACATCCAGCATGTAGAGGATTCGCTCTTCAGCACTTCTTTTAATGTTCGCGAATGGCCCTACCATGTTTATTATAAACCTCTTGCTTCCGACGGAATTCTGGCTCCGACCAACATTAAAGACTCTCTACTGTGTTCGAACGGTTACATCTATCGGTTGAATCAATGGCCGTTTACTCCAGAGGAACTGTACTTCCACCCCATCATTACGCAGGGAGAACGCGAGGCCAGCATCATATCCTACAAGGATTGCACAATGAATTACCGCGCAGTTCTAGCCGATACGGTATCGGGCAACGGCTACTTGGATATTGTGCCGCGCACGAGCACCAGCAACTGGAATGCGACCTTTGAAATCAACAACACTCTTTCCGGCACATATGACATTTGTGCAGTGATTTTGCCAAAGACTGTTTATAATGCCAATTCGCGCGACTTCAAACCAAACAAGTTCACAGCAGTTCTCAACTATGTTGATGCTGCTGGTAACAAACAAGAGGAGGTTTACCCGACAGAACTCACTAACGACGCACACGTCGTGGATACGGTGGTCATTGGACGTTTTACTTTCCCCACTTGTAACTATAAACAGCCCGATGCTACAGTGAGCTTACAGCTATTGTGCTCCATTTCGAGTCGCCAGACAACATTCTCTCGTGAGATGTACCTCGATTGTATTTACCTCAAACCCGTGCCCGCAACTACCGCTGGCATCAAACCAAGAAAGGAGGCTCGCAAATGAGACGTTTCCTAATACTTTTTGCCTTCGTGGCAATGCACGTTCAGCTATTTGCTGAAAATGATAATCTGAAAGAATACCATGGAAAGGTATTCGACGCTGCAAGGAATACGCCAGTAGCTGGTGTGCAGGTACAGGCATACAATAATCCGAAGTATGCAGCCATGACCGACGAGCAGGGCGAATACACTATCAAACTGCCGGCGTTTGTTTCCTCTTTGATATTTAGAGGCGACGGTTATACGCTGGTTCAGCAGCCCTTGGGTAAAGAACAGAAGGTGCAGGATGTAAAGATGTATTCGTCGAAGTTCGCGGAAAT
Source organism: Bacteroidaceae bacterium (assembly GCA_017617235.1). Classification (GTDB taxonomy): domain Bacteria; phylum Bacteroidota; class Bacteroidia; order Bacteroidales; family Bacteroidaceae; genus Physcousia. Next base: position 51,676 of record JAFZWQ010000039.1, read on the forward strand.
CTATAATGTGCAGACATCGGCAATATCACGTAAAACAACACTTGCCACTTATGATAACAACGACATCAGTATCGACAACCAGATACAACGAAACCTTGGAGGCGACATGCTTACCACTATGCGCAGTGGTCAACCTGGTCAGGGCGTAAAGATGCTGATGAATGGTATTAATTCGCTTAATGCCAATGCACAGCCCCTTGTTATCGTTGATGGTGTGATACAGAATATGCAGCTTAATTCACCCTCGCTTCACGATGGTTTCTTCAACAACATCCTCACGGGTATTATGGTCGAGGATATCGAGCGCATTTCCGTACTTAAGAATGGAACAGCCATTTATGGCGCTAAGGGTGCTAATGGCGTGGTCATCATCGAGACCAAGCGTAATAAATCCATGGCTACGAAGATTGATGTCAGCATAGGTGGCAGTTACGAGCTTACACCGAAGATGCCTTCAATGATGAACGCCAATGAATACCGCATTTATGCTTCCGAACTCATTGGAACCACGGGAAGCACGGCTAATTCCTTCAAATTCCTGCAGACCGATCCCAACTACTATTATTATAATATGTATCACAGCAACACCGATTGGAACGACCATATCTATCGCGAAGCCTTCACGCAAAACTACAGCATAAACGTGCAGGGTGGTGATGATGTTGCCAATTACAACCTTTCGGTGGGCTATGCAAATTCCGATGCTACCATCAAGGAGTTCTCGTTCCAACGCTTCAATCTGCGTTTGAATTCCGACATCAATCTTGCCCGTAACGTCAAAGCTCGTTTCGATGCTTCCTATTCCGACGTCACTCGTGATTTGCGAGACGATGGTGTAAAAGACAACGTCACCACGGGCATCATCTCATCTCCATCGTTGCTCGGACTCATTAAATCGCCGTTCCTTTCGCCATACGCCTACGATACCAATGGACATCTTTCGCGCTATCTTGCCGAAGCCGATGACTATCTGTCCGACGTCGTTACACCGCGTAGCGATTACACCACGTCTTTGGCCAACCCGCTTTCCATCCTTGAAAACGGTGATGGTACAAACAAGAACTATTTTGGTAATCGTATTGTAAATCTCTCCATCACACCCACATGGGACATTAACAAACATTGGCGTGTTGCCAATCAGTTTGCTTTCCAGCTTGTGAATACCGACGAGAATTATTACCTGCCTACAAATGGTGTTCCTTCTTACGATGTAAAGAACATTGGAACGGTTGATAATAGCGCCAGTGCGCTCGCTGGTCGTCAGATAACCATAATGAACGACCTCTATGGTACGTATAAGCTAAACCTCAACGGTCATAACCTTGATGCACGAGGCGGATTCCGTTATCTGCGCGATACTTATCGTCTGAATACGCAAATCGGTTATAACACCGGTAACGACAAGACACCGAACATGAGCAGTTCGCTGCAGTACAAGCAAACCGATGGTCTCGACACCAAGGATGTATCACTTACTTATTACCTTACTGCTGATTATAACTATGCCGAACGCTATTACCTTTCTGCTGCTGTTGCTATGGACGGTTCCAGCAAGTTCGGAGTCGATGCTAAGGAGGGCGTGAAGATTGGCAACTATGCCTTCGGTTTCTTCCCCTCGGTGCAGGCAGCATGGGTGCTCACCAACGAGAAATGGTTCCGGCCTACGCGCGGTGTCAATTGTCTGAAACTGAACCTTGGTTTCGACCTTGTTGGTAACGATGACATAAGCAGTATTGCCTCGCGCACATACTTCACGGCTGGTCGCGTGCTTAACAGCATCTCTGGACTTTCGATGGCCAATATTGGAAACACCAGGTTGCAGTGGGAAACTACAGCGCGTTTCACCGCGGGTTTGCAGGCTTCCTTCTGGGACAACCGCATTTGGGCGGCATTCAATGTCTTCAGAAGTCACACCCACAATCTGCTGTCTCTCGGCACCCTGTCCTATGTTTCGGGTCTTGAGACAAACTGGGTTAACGACGGAAGTTTGGATAATCATGGATTCGATTTCAGCACAAACATCAAACTATTGGCCATCAAGGATTGGACATGGGATCTTAGTGCCAGTCTGGGTCATTATAGGAATGAAATCGCCAGTTTGCCTTCGGGACGCAATGAGATGACCACTGAACTCTACGGTGCTACCATCCTCAATCGTGTGGGGTTGCCAGCCGGACAGTTCTATGGCTACAAGACCGCTGGTGTATTCTCTTCTGCAGCTGAGGCTTCTGCAGCAGGCCTTTACCAGCTCAGCGAGACGGGTGCTCCCCTTTATTTCACCGCTGGCGACATGCACTTCGTAGACACGAATGGCGACAACTGCATAGATTCCAAGGATATGCAGGTCATCGGTGACCCCAATCCCGACATCTATGGAAACTTTGGAACCAAGCTGACATGGCGCAACCTCTCTTTGTCGGCTTCGTTCAACTACTCTTTGGGCGGCGACATCTACAACTATCAGCGCAGTATCCTCGAGTCAGGTTCCTACTTCTATAACCAGACGACAGCTATGCTGGCACGATGGAGACATGATGGTCAGCAGACCAATATTCCCCGTGCTTCGTTCCTCGATGAAATGGGTAATAGCCGCTTCTCCGACCGTTGGATTGAGGATGGCAGCTACCTTAAACTGAAGAATATTACCCTCAGTTATCGCATTCCCATCAGCCATACCTATTTGAAAGGTCTCACTGTTTGGGCTGCGGCCAACAACCTCTTCACCGTTACGAAGTATTTGGGTTGCGATCCCGAGTTCGCACAGTCCAATGCAGTACTGGGAATGGGAATAGACCGCGGTCTTTTGGGTGCAGGACGCAACTTCGCCCTTGGCCTGAAGATTAACCTGTAATGAGATGAGAAAAGAGTAAAGTGTAGAATGAAAAATGAAAAATATGAAAAGTAAATATATCTACAGGGCTTTCATTGCATTAACACTCCCTCTTTGGGGATTGGGAGGCTTCACGTCGTGTACGGAAGCAGACAGTGACCTCGTGGCTTTCGTTGAGGATAACAACCTCGACATGCCAACAGATACCGTCAATTCTCTGATAGGTATCATTGGAAAGTTGCAGCAGATTGCCGACCGCACTGTTCTTTTGGGTGAATTACGTGGCGACCTTACGTCACTTACCGAACATGCCACGTTGGATTTGCAGGCTATTGCCAATTTTACGGCCGATGCCACAAATCCCTATAACAGCGCACGCGACTATTATGCCGTCATTCAGAACTGCAACTATTTCCTGGCCTATGCCGATACGACCCTCGTTAAGCAGGGACGTCGTGTCTTCGAGAAAGAGTATGCCGCAGTGAAGAGTTATCGTGCCTGGACATACCTTCAGCTTGCCATTAACTACGGTTCCGTGCCCTTCTATACGAAACCCTTGCTCGCCGAGAAGGATGCACAACCCTCGCTCTTCCCCTTCTACGATGTTACGCAGATTGCCAATTACTTTATTGATGATCTGGCTCCCTACGTGGATACGGACTATCCAGCTTATGGAAGCATCGGCAATATGTTTTCTTCGGACTTTTATCTCCCTGTTCGTGTTGTACTCGGCGATCTTTGCCTTTGGGCCGGTCGTTACCGCGAGGCTGCCAAGTATTACCACGACTTCCTTACCAAGCAGGGTGATACTCATCCAACATACGCCAGCACCATTGAATGGGGTACCTTCGAGTTCAATTCGATTATGGACAGCTATGCCTCTCAGTTCTCTACTTCGTACAGCGAGACGCTTTCCATCATCCCCATGGAGACTAGCGAGTACGATGGTACAGTTTCTCGTTTGAACGATATATTTAACTCCACCGAACGCAACAACTATTACTATCAGGCTACTCATTCAACCGCATACGATGAACTTTCGCAAAGCCAGCAGTACACCCTTGTCTATAACGACCCTGTAACACTGCTGCCCGATACCGTATATGCGTCCGACACCATACATTATGAAAGCGATATGTATCGTGGCGACCTTCGCATGAGCAGTATCTACAGACTGCGCACCCAACCCACAGCCTCAACAACACAGTCGTCCCTGCGCCAGACCTGTCAGAAATATCGTGTCAGTGGCACCGACAAATTTCTCTCATACGTTTGTCTCTACCGTGTACAGTATGTTTATTTGCGTTTTGCCGAGGCATTGAACCGTGCAGGTTTCCCACAGTCGGCCTTTGCCGTACTCAAATACGGACTTTGGAAGGATAATATCGAGAAGTATATCTCCGAGGCAGAACGTACGGAGGCTGGCGATCTCCTCTCCTTCAACCAGTATGTTTTCCTGCGCGAGAACACCTTGGGCATACACTCACGCGGTTGTGGCAGTGCCAATGCCGACTCTACCTACGTTATCCCTCAACTTGCTACGAAGGCTGATAGCATCCTCTATGTGGAAGACCGCATTTGCGATGAAATGGCATTGGAGACTGCAGCCGAGGGACAACGCTTCCCCGATCTCATGCGATTGGCTATGCATCGTAACGACCCGACCTTCCTAGCTGCAAAGGTGGCCAGACGTAACGGCGCAGCCAATGTCGATACCAAACTTTACACTCGACTTTCGACGAAAAATAATTGGTATTTGCCTCTGGAATAGGCCTTAATCGGTATGTGCAACATTATCGCAAGGAGATGAGACATTCTCGCGAATGATATATTGTAATAAAGTCGTAATTTTGCAACCGAACAATCAACACAACCTAATAAACTAACACAATTAAAAACCTTAAAAGTATGAAAAAAATCTACTTGACAATGGTCGCTGCTTTGTTGGGCGCAAGCTCATTATGGGCACAGACCACAATTGCAACTCTGGGTTTTGAGTCAGGCGATGAAAAGGGTAAAAGTTCTGCTTATGCCCTGACTCCTGGTCTGAGTGCATTTGGTGACTGGGTAAACGTTAAGGAAGATGACGTATGGAATGAACAGTACACCGAAGACAAGAAGTCTGGTGAGTTCTCCCTTTTCGCCCAGAACGATTTTGAAGCAGGTAACTCTTGGGACCGCGGTTTCAAGATTGCTAAGCTTCCTATCAAGGAGAACACTCCTTATCGTGTAAGCTTCTGGATTAAGGCTGAGCCCACCTACACCGATGAGACCGGCATAAAGAACACCAGCCTTACCTCTTGGCTCTCTCAGGGTATCGAGAACTTCGACAAGAGCATCTGTACCCCTTCGGGTTTCAACTATGGTGTTCAGATGACCAGTGGACTGACTGGCGAATGGCAGCGCATCTCATTTGTTTCCTATTATACAAATGCCGATGTCCTGAACAACATTATCGCCGATCAGAGCTGGGTAGGTAATGCAGAATTCCCCGAAGAATTCGGTGGCGACGGTACACAGACCTATGCTGAGTTCTTCGACCACAAATTGCCTAACGAGTTCTTCCTCATCATCAACATGTTCAGCCCCACAACTTATGTTTTGGATGACATTAAGGTGGAAGAAGGCGTTACCTTTAATGCTGCTACTTTCTCACCCACCGCACAAGCCATCAAGCTTGACTTTGGTTATCAGACCAACATTGCCAATCTGGCCAATGACAACAATGGCTCCTTCTCACTCGATCCTTCTTGCGTGACCGTAACCATCAATGGTACTCCTGCTGAAGTTGAATTCGTGGAAGGTAAGAGCGACGGTTTCCTCTATGTGTTCCTGACAGAAGACACCATGATTGAGGACGAAGATGAAGTTCGCGTTAGCTTCACTCCTGCCGAGGATTGTCCTATCGTATATCCCACCGACCGTCGTCCCAGCTCTGACATTGAGGGCGAGATGAAGGTTCTGGGCTTCCAGAACGAGGTTGCTTACCTTGTTGATAATATCGATGCACTTCCCTCTGTATGGTCGCCTGCTGTAATGGTAAGCAGTGTTCCTGAGAACGAGAGCTTCGAAATTGATCCTGCCACATTCAAGAACATCGCTGTTACATACGATAAGCCTCTGAGCCTCACATACGCTTCTGCTACTCTGGCATGGAAGGATAATTTCGGTGATAATACATTGGATCTCACGAAAGCTATGACCCTCAGCGAGGACGGTAAGACCATTAATACGGCTGTTTCCGATTTGGCTAATGGCGAATATACCTTTACGCTTTCTGGTGTTTCCAACAGCTATGAAGTTGCTTGTGAGGGCGATCAGGTTATTACCTTCGCTGTAGGTCCCGACACGGATACTTCTATTTCCGAGGTTGTCTACAGCACCAACGAGACCTTTGCAAATACGGCAAACGGCACATTCCCTGTGGGATGGTTGGCTAATGACAACGGAACCATCCACCAGTACGGTCTGACCGACAATGGTGAGGTTTGGAACTACAACTGGGGTGGTAACGTAGGTGGCGGTGGCTGCCGTGCCATGACTGGCTATAGTGGTGACCTCAACGGTGCTGCTATCTATTGGCGTTCTATGAACGGTTCCAACACCCTGGGTACACTGACCTATGGTGAACAGGTTAAGGATTATGTCCTCGGCGATGGTTCTATCGATCCCGAGATGCCCGAAGGCATTTCTCTCCAGCTCGATGCCCGCAAGTACCAGATTACCATCCGCATGTGTGCATGGAAGAACCTCAATGGTAATACAGATGCTATTAATGTAGAAAACGCTCCTAAGTACGACTTCACCCTCGAAGACCTGAACGGTAACGTTTACGCTCGCTTCAAGGACGTTATTGCTATGCCTAATGTGAACGGTGCACAGAACATGGCTGTTACTGGTGTAACACGTTCTGTAACAGACTTCACCGTGGACAAGGCTGGCTACTACATGCTGAAGTTCTCTACCACTCAGCCCAATGGTGAATACCTGCTCGGTGGTGTTGACCTCATCACCATGCCCTCTAAGGCTGCTTACTGGAAGCAACAGCTTGCTGCTGCTGTCGAGGCTGCCGAAGCTATCCTCGAGGAGGCAGAAGACGAGATGTACGATGGTGAAACCAAGACCGCTTTCATGGCTGCTATCAACAACGCAGAGAACGGTCACTTTACCTCTCCTTCTGAAATTACCGCTATCATTGCCGAGTTGGAAGCTCTTGGTGCCAAGATGCAGGCTCGCGTTAACAATATCAATGCCTTCGACGAGGCTCTTATCAATGCTTCTAATGCATATGCAGAACTCGACGGTAAGTATCTCGAGTCCGAGATTGCCATCAATGCTCAGACCATGCTCGATGCTTACGAGAACACCAATCCTTCTGACCTCAGCGACGAAGAACTGGCCGAGGTAACTCCGAAACTTGTCACCGCTGCTGCTCAGCTGGCAAACGTGAAGAGTGTAACCGACATCCTCGCATGGCGTGGTTACAAGGCCTTCCAGGTGGCTAATCAGCTGGGTGTAGAGTCTTCTGAGAAGTACGATGCTCTGAACTTGGTTGAGGACAACGACGCTGTAGTGGAAAACTGCAACGTTGCTACAACGATTGCCCTCTATACGAAACTTGCCGAGAATCCCACTCTCTTGGAAGGTGATCCCGATGACTTCATACCGTACGAGGATGAGGTAGAACCCAACAAACTGAAGACCACCGTTAACTACGACGCTGGCACGAAGATTGTTGTCGATGGCGAATATACCGATATGACTGGCGAGGAAGTTGCCGCCTGCGGTATCGATTTCACCAGCCTCGTGAAGAACCCGCGCTTCTACACCTACACCACAGACGGTAGTGCTCCTCTGCAGGACAACACCGTAGTAGGCTGGATGTGCGAACAGTACGAAGGCGGTAGTGTTCACCTTGCAAACAATGCTTCTGCAACGGCTGAGAACCCCGTCATCACCAGCGCTATCAACTCTTATGCAAATGGTTCTGAGTACAAGTTCTATCAGGTAATCGAGAACGCTCCCGTAGGTATCTACGATGTATACTTCGCTACTCGTACGGCTATCAAGAACCAGGCTGATCCTGAGACCGAGGTTGTAGGCGTCTTCAATGCTATGAACGACGAGACCGGTATCTGGGATAAGTACATCTTTGCTCAGGTTGACGACGAAGAGCCCATCATGGCTCCCTTCGCAGCAGGTAGTTCTTGGTTCGGTCACCCGACCGTTATTCCTCAGGTAACAGTGAAGGAAGGTCAGAAACTGACCATCGGTGTTATCGAGCACCTCGTATCTGGTAAGGCTTCCGGTCACGACTATGCTGCCACCGACTTCTGGAACACCAATACCTTCGCAGGCGAGGCTCGCATGTACTTCGTTGCTCCTCTCGCAGGCTACGACTATGCAGCTGCTGCCAAGGCTCTGGCCGATGGTATCGACAAGACCAACACTGCTTCATCTGCTCGCATCGTCAGCATCTACAGCGTCAGCGGTGCTCGTATGAGCCAGATGCAGAAGGGCGTGAACATCGTTAAGCGTGTCGATGGTACTGTCAGCAAGGTTCTCGTGAAGTAATTTCACCACTAATTATAGGAAAAAGTGAGGGCAACCCCCTCACTTTTTTCGTTATATGCCTGCCTCCCTCGTCCATAATTGCATGATTTTAATACAAAAGTGTGGTACGTTTGTATTTTTTGTGTAAATTTATGGCCGAAAAAAAGAAAAAATCGCCTATGCGCCGTTCCATTTTCATCCTATTGTTCTTGCAAGCCGTGTGTCGGTTGGCTTTCGCTCAAACGGGCGTTTTCATTCCGTCCGAGCGATTCTCCAGTATGCAGATTAACGATTTGTATCAAGACCGTTATGGCTATATCTGGATAGCTACGGACTATGGTTTGAACCGTTTCGATGGTTATCGTTTTACGACATATTTCCACCACAGCACCGACAGCACATCGTTGGGCAGCAACATCGTGACTTGCCTCTATCAGGACAGCCAGGGACGCTTCTGGGTGGGCACACGCCTGGGTCTCTACCGTTACGACCATGCTACCGACCACTTTGTCAGCTATCCCACAAGCGAGAATCGCTCTACCCGCATCATTTCGCTTTTGGAACGCAAAAACGGCGAGATGCTCATTGGTACATCCGGACGTGGCTTGTGGACGGTCAGTGGCGACACCCTCAGTAAGATACCCGACGGCTACTCTACATCCGGCGGCAACTGGTTCTACAACCAGATGATGGAGGACAGCAAGGAACGTTTCTGGAAATGCGGTTACGGTAATGAAATAACCATGATGGACGGTAGCGGCGTACATCAGTTCTTCGTTGACTTAGGTATTGTTTGCGGCATCATCGAACGTGGCGACGAGGTGCTCATTATTGGCCAGCACGGCATTTCCAGCTATCGCGATGGGCAGGTCGGTAATGCCGACATCGACCTCAGTGTGCTGGGCAGCAGCGAAGTGGTGCTCTGCAGTGCCTTGAAGGACCATTCGGGTAATATTTATATAGGTACCATGGGCGATGGCCTTTTCCGTCTGCCGGCAGGTAGCCGACAGTTGGAACGCGTGGAATGCACCCTGATGGGCATGGATCTGAACACAGCGAAGATTTGGTCCATCAGCGAAGACCAGTCTGGCAACATCTGGCTCGGCTGCCAGTCGAAGGGCCTCGTCTTTCTGCCCAGCCAGCAGCCGCAGTTTGCCACCTGGAGTTTCTTGGCACAGCGTTACTTTATCAGTTCCACCATTACCTCCATCTGTAAGGGCGACGACGGCCTGACGTGGTGCACCGTGCCGGGTAGTGGCGTTTTCGCTTTTGATGCCACAGGCCGCATTGTCAAACATCCAACAGCACCGGTAGCCACCGAGTATCTCTTTCACGACAGGAATGGCCGTTATTGGCTGACCACCGACAAGGCTCTGTACAGTTACGACCCTGAGACAGGGCGCTACCAGCATCGCATCGACCTCGTCTCCGAAAAGGTGAATGCCATCATCGACGACGATGCGGACAATCTCTATATTTCTACCTATTCACGTGGTTTCTGTGTCTATAACTATGCAACGGGTGCCATGAGGCGCTACAATGCCACAGATAGCCTGGATAACCGAAAAGGTCGTTTGTGGAACAACTGGATACTGGCCATGATGCGCGACAGCAAGGGTCACATCTGGCTGGCCACAACGATGGGCGTGTCGTGCTACGACCCTGCTACCGACAGCTTCCGCGCGCTGGGTTTCGACCATCTCGTGGATGCCATCATTTGTTATTCGCTCTGCGAGACGCGCGATGGCGACATTCTTATTGGTACTGACCAGGGACTCTTCTGCTACAAGGCAGGCGCGCAGGAGGCTGTTCCCTATCCCGACGACAAGGCACTGGCCGACAAAAGTGTCGGTTACATCGCGCAGGCCGCAAACGGCGACTTGTGGTGCGCCACATCGATGGGTCTTTGGCAGTACGATACCAAGAACCATCGCTTCATAGGCCATGTTAGCGGTAATGGATTGCATACCAAGGAGTACATCTTAGGCATCGGAATGCATACGGCCGAAGATGTTGTCTATTTGGCCAATACCGATGGACTTATTGTTTTCCGCCCGACGGAGGTCACTGGCAGCCACAAGCAGCTTCCCGATGTGAAACTTACCGCCTGCACCATTGCCGGAAATGCCGTAAGCCCATTTGCCGACAGTTATACCGTCTCGTATCTGGACAACGCCATTACGTTGGAGTTCTCTTTGCTCGACTTCAACAATCCCAAGAACATCATCTACGAATACCGCATCAATAACGACCCTTGGCTACAGCACCCCGGTGGAGATAACAGCATCACCCTGAGCCATCTGCAGCCCGGTAAATACCGTGTTCAGGTCCGTGCCAAGTCGGGCAATACCTGTTCGCCTGCAAAGACCATTCGTCTGACGGTGACTCCGCCATGGTATCTTTCCACGTGGGCCTATGCCATATATATCATAGGCCTTATAGGGCTTATAGGGCTCATAGGTTATTTCCTGCGCCGGCGTGCCATCCTGCGCCTCGACGAGGAGAAGATGCGCTTCCTCATCAATGCCACACACGACATCCGTTCGCCACTGACGGTCATCATGGGTGCCGTAGAGAAATTGAAGAGCCTGAACGTTGAAACGTTGAAGACTGTTTCCAGCGAGGGAATCTCCGCCCTCAACTCTCAACTCTCCACACTCAGTTCTCAACTCTCCACACCTCTCGAAGCTATCGACCGCAATGCCCAGCGTCTGTTGGAACTTGTGAACCAGATTCTCGACCAGCGTCGTCTCGACAAGCAGCAATTGCAGGTGCACTGTCAGGAAACGAATATGGTGGACCTCGTAGTGGGTGTGTGCAAGCTCTACCAGTTTGCTGCCGACCAGCGCAGCATAACCTTTACCTTCGAGCGCGAAAAGCAGAGCATTCTGGCGTGGGTGGACCGTATCAATTTCGACAAGGTGGTGTCCAACCTGTTGTCCAACGCCTTCAAATACACCCACGACCATGGCGAGGTGAAAGTGGAGTTGCGCGAGACGGAGAAGACGGTGGAACTGACTGTTACCGACGATGGAATGGGCATAAAGGAGGAAAATCCCGACCGACTCTTCGACCGCTTCTATCAGGGACGCAACCGCACCAACCTGGGCGTTCAGGGTACGGGTATCGGCCTGAACCTCTGTCGCGCCATCACGGAAATGCATGGAGGCACCATCCGTGCCCTGCGTCGAACCGACAAACAGGGTGCTGTCTTTGTGGTGACACTGCCCAAGGGCAACAAACACCTGCGGCCCGAACAGATTGTCACTGAAGCGCCTGTGCGCGAGGTCATCTCCGCTGGTGCCGACGGCAAGCAACCGAAAACGCGCTTCCGCATCCTTATTGTCGACGACGAGCCGGAGATAGCACGCTACATCATCTCCGAACTGGGCTATCGCTATAAGTTTGCCCATGCCATCAACGGCAAGGAGGCCCTGAAGATGCTGCTCGCATCGAATGGCGACTCCGGCGACCATCAGTCGGCACCCTTCGACCTGGTTATCAGCGACATGATGATGCCCGAAATGGACGGTCTGACGCTGCTCAAACGCATCAAGGAAAACGTGAACCTCTCGCAGTTGCCCGTCATCATGCTTACCTCGAAGGCGGAGGTCGAGCACAAACTTGCGGGTCTCCGTACCGGTGCCGATGCCTATATTGCCAAACCCTTCGACATGGAGGAACTGCATGTCCAGATAGACAACCTCATCGACAACATCCGCCGTCTGCGTGGCAAGTTCAGCGGTGCCCTGCAGCAGGAGGAACGTGTAGAGCAGCTGCAGGTGAAGGGCAACGACGATGCACTGATGGAACGCATCATGCGTTCGGTAAACGCCCACCTGTCGGATTCCAACTACAATGTCGATGAAATGGCTGCCGACGTAGGTATCAGCCGTGCACAGCTGCACCGTAAGATGAAGGAAATTACCGGCGTTTCCACTGGAAAGTTCCTGCGTAACCTGCGTATGGAACAAGCCGCACGTCTGCTGCGCGAAGGGAAAATAAACATCTCGCAGATTGCCGACCGAGTGGGCTATGCCGACAATGGTCACTTCTCCGTTGCCTTCAAGACCCATTTCGGCCTCTCGCCAACCGAATACGTCGAGAAACACAAATCCTGAAACCGCCATCGACGAACACCTAATCGAATGTGTGGGCATATCTGCTTACTACTTTAATTAATTAATAATAACTCACTGCAGTTCACATCTGTCGGGCCCTGACTTCATGTATGAACTGTACTACAAATATACTAAAAAACGGAGGCGAAATCAAGTTTTTTTGTAAATATGCTTCGCATTTGGGCTATTCATTCCATGTGCTGATGCATAACACGCTGCAAATGAATCGTTTAGTGGCAAATTGAGGGCTTTCTGTCGGTAGGTGTGGCGGTACACGCTGGCCGACTCAGATATCAGATATCAGTTTCTACAGCAACACCCTACACCTTGGCACAAAACTTTATTATATATTATTAATAATATATAATAAAAATTTTATTCTCTATTTTCTACCCTATACGTCCATTCCCTACAAAACTGATATCTGATATCTGAGTCACTGCGGCTGTTTTATGCTTGTTGGTGCAGAAAAATGGGGCAATATGCAAAAATGCCCCATTCCATCGAGGATTTTGCCCCTCGACTTGATGTGTTTTTTCATGATGAGATGTTTTCCGCGATGCGTGACACGTTATTCTATTGACACGTGCGCGTAAAACCTTACCTTTGCAAACGAAAATGATGACTATTGAAGGTTAGTTATATAGTATGTTAGTTGGGAAGTCCCGTAAGAAAATGGTCTTGCGGGGCTTCTTTTTGATAGTCAGATTCGTTCATAAACAGGTACGAGGGTTTGTAACCGCCAAAGTCGACGACCAGTTTCTCGAAGACGATGCCGGGATGTCGCGGACGCAGGGTGAGTTCGTGGATGCCGTTCTTACCGACGGGCAGTTCTACCTCTTTCTCAATCACGCGACGGGCTACAGTCGGGTAGTATTCCTCGTACATGTAGGGTGCCTGGTCAAGGAGTGTCTTGTTGAAGTTTACGGTCTTTGCCGGACCGCCATCGAGACTTACCGTGCACTCGTGACCGCCCACATTCAGGAAGTCGAGGGTGGATTTGACTATGATGTGTACCTTTACCTTTTGTGTGCCCTCTGGCAGGGAGAAACGGTAGGTGAGCGAAGCGTCGCCCACGGGCTGTGTATAGGGCGTCAGGGCAACGGCACTGCGTGTGCGTCCATAATAGGGATAGACGCTCCATTGGGTGCCCTCGGAGGCCTCAGCACGATAATAGTGCTCGGCTTCCATTGAAACGTAGCCGTTGCCGGCGGCGAAGGTGTAGCCCCGACCCCACTCCGTCTCTCCCGAGGGGGAGTGACCTGAAGCCTCCCCACCGTGAGGTGTAGTGGGGGTTTCAATGCGGGTGGTGGCGGGCAGTTTGTCGGCTCGGAAATTGTCGTTCCAAGTGGTGTACCCGATGTGCTTCTGAATCATCATGCCGTTCCACTTTCCATTGGCTATATCGTGGTTGTAGGCGGCACAGAGCAACGAGTCGCGGCGGAAACAGCGCTTCACCTGTTCGGCCCACTGGTTGGCATCGGGACTGCCTGCTTTGGCCAGACGCTGGTTCATGGCTTGTGCATAGTACATGTCGTAGAGGTTTGCCATGGCCTGCACGGGGAAGAGAATGAGCTGACGGTAGAAGTCGCGTGCCTCTTCGGGAACCTCCTGGTACAGGCGCAGAGCACGCAGCTCCAGACGCTGGTAGTCGTCGGCCACCTGTCGCCATTCGCCTGTTTCCACGTTATAGGTGCGGGCATCCAGCATTTCTGGCGTCACACGTGCCATATACTGGCAGTTGCGGTTGTAAATGTCGGCAGCTTCAACCCCCACCAAACCTCCTCGTGGGGAGGCTTCAGTCACTCCCCCTCGGGGGAGACAGAAGGGGGTTAGCACGCTCTGGAAGAAGCGGCGGGTGTGGTCGGTAACGGTCTGCTGGGTGTATTCCTTCGGGTTCCAGGCCATATCCATAAACAGCTGGATGGGATATTCCATAGGTTTCAGGTCGCCCACGTTCAGTATCCACATGCGCTGGATGCCGAAGTCGTAGGCCAGCGACAGTTGTTCGAACATCTGCTGTGTCTGCGTAACGTTGAGCCACTTGGTGTTGCGTGGTGCACCCACATAATCCACATGGTAGTAGATGCCCCAGCCGCCTTTGCGCATACGTTCGGAGGCTGTTGGCACACGACGGATGTTGCCCCAGTTGTCGTCGCAGAGCAGAATCATCACGTCGTCCGGCACACGCAGTCCGGCATCGTAGTAGTCCTGAACCTCTTTGTAAAGTGCCCACATCTGGGTAGTCTTCTCGGCTGGTTTGCCCGTTACTTCCTTAATGATTCGACGCTGGTTGTTGATAATACGCTCCATCAGTTTGGTGTCTGCCGTCTCGCTCATGGCCTCGTCGCCGTCGCCACGCATGCCGATGGTTATGATGTCCTCGGTACCTTTCATGCGTTCAATGCCTTCGCGGAAGAACCGATCCAGATTCTTCTGATTGGTTTGGTAGTTCCAGGCACCCCATTCGCGACGGTGACGGGCATACTCCTGGTGATTGCGCGCCATGGGTTCGTGGTGCGAAGTGCCCATCATTACGCCCATACGGTCGGCCAACTTGCCGTTTTCCGGGTCGTCGGCATAGAACGCCCAACCCCACATGGCAGGCCACATCATGTTACCTCTCAGACGGAGAATCAACTCAAAGACTTTTTCGTAGAACTGATGACCGCCATAACCGGTGCCAAAGGTGTTCTTAACCCATGTGGTCAGACAGGGAGCCTCGTCGTTCAGGAAAATGCCGCGAAACTCCACGGCTGGTTCGCCGTCGGTGTAGGTGCCTGGGACGATGTAGGCTTCGTTGTGCCGGGCAATGGGGGCATCGGCCCACCAATACCAGGGTGATACGCCCAATTGGCGACTCAGTTCGTAGATGCCGTAGATGGTGCCGCGTTTGTCACTTCCGGCGATGACCAGCTGCTGACCCACCGTGGTGATGATAAACTTCTCGCGCTTTCCTTTCAGGTCGGCGAGTTTCAGACGGTCTATCTCCTTGTTCCGTCCCAGCGTGCCGATGAGGATGGTGGGGGTATCGGTGGTTTCGGCAGGGATTACGCCCAGTACGCGTTTCATGTCCTCGCGAAGGTTTTGGATGGCCATCTTCACCCCTTCGTATTCCTGTTCGCTGTAGCCAACGGTGGCGCCTTTCAGCCCTATGGCATCGGCCTGTGGGGTAAAGGTTACGAACGGTTCGGCGGCACGCATCGTACTGCAGGCAGCAAAGCATGCGAATAGTACTGCAATGGTTTTACGTATCATGGTTCTATGTTTCTTTGTCGTTTACTTAATCACGTATTTCTTGCCATTCTTGATGTAGATTCCCTTTGTGGGACGGTCGATTACCTGACCATTTAGGTTGTAGTAGCGTCCATCATTCGCGGTGCGGAAGCTGTTGTCGGCAATGTCGTTAGTGCCGCCCTTCGGAATCAGATAAAGTCCTTTCACGAGGGCATTGGCATTCCAATTTACCTTGATGGCGTTCAGATGAATATAGTCCTCAAGGTGTTCTCCGCCTTTGTTGTTCAGTCTGTCTTTCAGGTCTTCCAGCGGAATGATGAGGCTTTGGTAGTCGCTATCCCAGTACGGACTGCTTTCATCCACACTGACTTGCAGTTCCTTCCATGTGCGCTCACTGTTATTCTGACGGTTCGAGAGGATGCGCAGGTTACCGGTACCGCGTATCACTATCTTGTCATATTCCGTGAGGTCGGCATACTGGTATTCGCTGACTGCACTCAGACCGGCAATCACGCCGCCTCCGCCCAGAGTCAACTTGTAGTTCAACTCTGCACCGATATTCATTTTGACAATCTGTGCATCGGCATCCGTGCCATCCCATTCATGGAACATATCGGCAGCCATCGGAGTCCAATTTTCAGGTGCCTCGAAGTCGTCAATCTGTAGGTAGTTCAGCAACTGATTGAGGACGATGTCGCTGCGGTTGGGGAAATACTCGGCAAGCAGACGATTGCGCTCAGGCAGGTAGAAATCGTCAACGGTATAGAACTGACCACGCGACTGCCAAGGATGGACATCACGGCGGTAGTCGCCCCAACGAGCCGCTTCGTCGTAGAGCGCCTTGTCGATGGTGTAGTAAAGGCTGTCCCAAACAGCAACTACTGACTGCTCGCCCAGCAGTCCGTCGTCTGCCAACAGTTCCTTGGCACGACGCACGTAACGGTGGGCGAAATCCTCGTTCTTGAGCAGATTGCTGAAGATGGTCGTCGGGATACCATGATTGGGGGAACCTGCAGCGATGTTCTCGTCAACATTCATCAGAATCATCTCACTGTCCCAACAGAGAAACCTGAAACCTTCGCTCGTCAGGCTGTCATTGTTGTGGCGGCGGATGGCATACCAGTTGTGCTGGTCCCAGTCGGTGTTGCCCGCATACTGGTTGATGAGCATATAGTCGATGAAATTGTCGATATCGAGCAATGTGTCGAGTTTCGCGTAGGCCTCGTCGGAAGTAGAACTGCCAACCGCCTTTACTGTGGCCAGCATCTCTTCCCAGGCATCGAGGGTTCCCTCGCCGGCTTCGACGTGATTACCGCCAGTTTCTTCGATTTTAATAACGTCTATATCACTCTTTTTACCTCCCAGATGGTCTTTGCCAAACTGGTCGTCGATACGTTCGGCGATGTTGTAGAGACCCCAGTACATTCCATTAATAAATAGGTGCACGTAGAGCGCGTTGACGCTGGTGTGTCCCATCTTCTTTTGCATTCGCCGTGCCCATACATCGCGGGTATATTGTGACCGCTTACGATGCTCCTCGGCCCAGTGTTGCCAAGCGTTTCCGAAATGACAGCGTAGCACCAACTGGTCGAACTGTGCAGGTTCGTCCTCGCCGAAGACGGGGTATTTCATAGTCTTTTTGCCATATTCTTTCTTAAAGACTAAACGGAAGGAGTGCTTGGGGTTCTTTTCAGCTAAACGACCGTGACCGCCGTGCAGGCGCACTCCGCAACCACCGCTATAGTCATGCTGCTGCGGGCCACCAAACAGTTCTACGCTGGCGGGTCGCGTCCAGCCGTGTCCCGTTTGATCGCCCACGGGAGGACCTGTGAAGATATAGATGCCACCGCGTTCCTCGTCGTTCTCGTGACTGAAGAAATTTTCCTTATCTGAGACGATGCTCAGGATGGGTAACTGTTTCAGGCCTTCAATGATTATCGGACGTAGCGTGGCATTGGTTGTCATCTCAGGGTCCATCTCGTAGTCGGCTATGGCCGTCCCGGAGATTTGGGTATATTGACCCCATTCTGTGGGGTAACCTTCTGGGTTGTTGGGTTGGTTGAGCACGGAACCTACAAAGATGTAGCTGGCGGTGGCGACTGGCGACAAAGAATCGCCCAATACCTCGATAGCACGCAGGATGGTAGTCTGGTTGATGGCCAGTGGAGACGTGTACTTGCTGCTGGTTGCCGTTGGTGTGCTGCCATCGGTGGTATAATGGATTTCAGCCTGAGTATCGCTGGTAATGCTAATGCTTAGCGTTCCGCCATCATAGAGGCCATGTGGCTGTGAGAATTTTGGCTGTGCCACAACCGTTGTGACAAGCAGACTGAATAAAAGGATATAGCAGAAACGTTTCATCTTGAATCAATAGTAAAGATATTTCTTGCCGTAGTGGATGATGATACCACGGTGGGAGGCATTGACGCGTCTGCCACTAAGGTCATAACGGTAGATGTCTGAGGGCGTGTCGCGCAGTATGCAGATGCCCGTCGGTGTTGTTATGGGCAGGATGTCGTCGGACAACGTGCAGGGAGCATAGTTTACCTCGCCAGAACCCAGGAAGGTAACTACGCCTTCTCCCATTCCCGATGTGTCGTCGCCTACCTGTAGCCTTTCAACCAACAACGGCTGGTTGGCAGGTGCTGTGGTAACCGCTACAGGTGTCAGGTCGTCTGTCAATGTGTAGACGTTGACACCTTCGGGCACAGCTGCCTGGAACGGTAACTGTATGATGTGCTGACCATCGACTTCACAGGTGTAGGATGCCTGAATGGCAGTGAATGCTTGGGCAGGACGGAAGGGACCGAAGCGTTCGTCGATGACCAGCGAGGCACATACGCCGTCCTTTACAACGTTGGTACCCGACAGTTCGCTGTCGCCAGTCACATAGACCACGCGATTGCTTCCCTCCATCCACGGCAGGCTGGCGGGCAGACCGGTAACTGCCGTCATGTCGATGCTGGTGCAGAAGGGATCTGTCGAGAAGTCAAGCACATAACTGTCGTCGGCTACATATTCACCGCTCAGTGTTCCGGCGTAGGTTGTATTCTCGCCTGCCAGATAAACCTCGCCAAAGGTGAATGTCAATGTGGAAGACCAGTTATTGTTGGTCAGCGAGATAAGTCCCTTGCAGCCGTCGGGCAATGTCTCCTTTGAAAGGTCGAATACCCACAGGAAGTTCTCGTGGCTGTTAAAGGTCAAGTCACCATAGTTGTGGGTTGCCACCTCGCCATTGTTATTGACATAGGTGAGCGTGGTGATGGCCGAGGAATAGTTCAGTGTCGATTGCAAACTCTTAACCTCGAATACCAACTGAGCATAGTTATCGTTCAGCTGTACGTAACCGCTTTGAGCATCGGTACGGCTGGAGATGAGCGGATTGCTGTGGTCGAATTTCTTCGTTTTGTTCGACATCTTGTAGGACGTGCCGAAGGAAGACTTTGTGGTCTTCATGTTGTCCAAGCGCGAACGGTCGAAATAGGTGACGCTACCCTTCATGTTGGAGGGCTGGCGGTCGCGTGACTTGACAAACATCACCGTCACGACGCTCTGGGCAGCAACGGGAACCACAGGACGACAGGTCTCGGCCTCAAACGATAGAGATGTTTTTTTGAAGTTCTGACTCTTGCCCGTTGTTCGGAACTCTCCTTGCAGGGTATAGAACGGCAGGTCGAGTGTCAGGTCAAGCGCATTGTCTGAGGCATTGGCCATAACGGCAACAAGTGTGTCCCCTGTCTGCGACAGATAGGCTGAGCCATCGAGACCACCGCCGAATGTAGCATCGATACGTGTCATGCCAATAACGAACTTGGCAAAGTGGGCCATAATATAGCCGCGCTTGGTGATTGCGCCGCTGCTTCCGGCACCCATCGTGCCATCACCCATCATTCCATAATAGCGTTTAGCGGAGTAGTGTATCCAGGCATTGAAATCGCCCAGCATGCAGATGTTGATGGCGTTGAAGAAATCAAAGAAGTCTTTCGTGAAATCATAGTTGCGCTTTTCGCTGTCGGCCTTTCCTTCGTTCCAGTTGATGAGATACTCCGTCATCCAGATTTCCTTACCTTTCTTGGCCAGGTTCTTGTAGGCCGACTGTATGCCACCGTACTGGTGACCACCGTAGATATCGAAGCATTCCAGCACATCCGTCTTGTTCAGAGCATTTGCATAGGTGTCGCTTACGGCTAGCGTTTCGGGAGCGATTACCTTGCAACTGATGTTCTTGCCGTAGGTCTTTACGAACTCGGCAATCTCCGATGCATCCCACAGACAGCCTGCATATTGTGCTGGCCAGTCGGGCTCGTTCTGGATGGAGATGGCATCGAGTTCTACACCATTCTGGCGCAGATACTGCACGTAGTCTTCAAGGTATTGTGCGTAGTCGGGCCAGTTCTCACGTTTCAGTTTGCCTGTTGTGCCGTCTTCGTTCTTGGCGTTACTGGTGCCGTTGGTCTTCCACTCGGCAGGCTGTCCCCATGGCGATGCGAAGACAATGAGTCCCATTTGCTTGGCTTGCTTGGCAGTGGCCAGCGACTGGCTCCAGGCACCCTGTCCGATTGGTATGTAGAGACGCATGATGTTGCAGCCTACCGTACTTGTTGCACCCCACACTTTCTTTATTTCGTTGGTTGTCATGTGATTGTAGGTGAACTGCGGCGAACAGACAAAACCGCCGAATCCCGTGATACGTTGGTGCGTACTTTGTACGTCAAAACGTACTGTTGCCGTCGTCTGTGCAGTGACCTGCACGCTATTCGCGCAGAGCAGGCTGCCGACCAGAATCATTTTCAATATGGTCTTCATCTGTTATAAGGTTTATTTGATGTTTCCAAAGTAGCTGTAGCGGTTGTTGTCAGGATTGACCACGATGCTCTCCACCACAATCTCTGGGTCAATCATGATAAGCTTCAGCTTGTGCTTGCCGGGAGTGATATTCCCGAAGTTGACCTCGAGCCAGCGGATATTATCGAAGACCTCATCACGACGGAGCATCTTATGTCCATCTTTCCAACCACTAAGCAGCAGGTTGTTGTGGGGAGGCAGAGGTTTCAGCTTCTTCGATTGTGCGAG
This sequence comes from Bacteroidaceae bacterium, assembly GCA_017617235.1. GTDB lineage: Bacteria > Bacteroidota > Bacteroidia > Bacteroidales > Bacteroidaceae > Physcousia. The sequence goes on from JAFZWQ010000039.1 coordinate 72,490, forward strand.
GTTCTGTGGGGTGTACTCGTGGAACTCGTCGTGGAAGCCTTGACGGGCATCGACGGTCGCCATGGGCCAATCGTCTATCTGTACGCCAAGACGTAAACCACGAGCGGGATAAACGTCTTGTGTGGGCAGGATGCCGATGGCTACGGTGCCCTTGCCGTCGGTGGGAGCTAATTCAATATCGTATTCAAGTGCAGGACCATTTCCGCTCTCGTCAGATGGGCGCATCACGTCTGACGCTCCGACGCAACAATCGCCACGTCCAAGTCCAGGCAATCGCATCCATCCCTCACTCATTTTCTGATAGTCATCGGCAGCGATGGTGTATTCGCGTGTGTCTTTCGAGGCGCTGAGGTCGTGATCAATCTTGTAGCCTAGATCCATTGGATTCGTATTCTTGTCAGGAATGCTCCATTTGGTGTAGCCGATATGGTTGTCGAGCATCATGCCGTCCCACTTTCCGCCAGCCATCACCTTATTATAATAGTCGGTGAGTTGCCGGTCTTGATCCATCAGTTCCCATACGGTTTCAGCATCGCCTATCGTAGCAGCGTTATACATCATAGCTACACCAGCACTAGCCACAGCGGGGTAGTAGACCAACTGATAGAACGCATCCTGAGCCTCTGCGGGAATCTGTTCCTTCAGTCTTTCGCAGTGCCGCACA
>JAFZWQ010000040.1 GCA_017617235.1 Bacteroidaceae bacterium
GTTATACATCATAGCTACACCAGCACTAGCCACAGCGGGGTAGTAGACCAACTGATAGAACGCATCCTGAGCCTCTGCGGGAATCTGTTCCTTCAGTCTTTCGCAGTGCCGCACAATAGACTGCCACTGGTTGTTCAGACGGAGCATCTCCTCGTAGTTGAAGAGACCAGGTACCTGCACCTCAGGCTTACGCATCAGGTTCAGTTTCGAGTATTGTTCGATAATCTCAGCGCACTCATCGGTGATGTCGGTAGGCAGACCACTGAACACGGACTTTGTCCACGTTCTCAACCATTTTTCTTCCTGTCCTGGCTGGGTGCGCTCAGGCTCCCATGCATAGTCCATGATGAACGAGATGGGCATCTCCTTAGGTTTCAGGTCGCCCACGTTGATAATCCAGATGCGGTCGATGCCGCTCTTGTAGGCGAGGTTCAACTGTTCGCGCAGTTTTGGAACGGTGGTGGTGTTCACCCAGCGGTCGTTCCAAGGGCCACCATTCATATCGATATGGTAGTAGAGACCCAGTCCACCCTTACGCTTGCGCTCTGCTTCTGTACCCATACGACGGATATAGCCCCAGTTGTTGTCGCAGAACAGCAGTGTGACGTCATCAGGCACGGTGAACCCCGCATCATAATAACGCTGTACCTCGGTGAAAATAGCCCAAAGTTGAGGCACGGCATCTTCGCGTCCGTAGATATCCTTGATAATCTTACGCTGCCCCTTAATGACGTTTTGCAACGTCCGCATGTTCTCCTGGTCGTCACCCTTACTCATTGCCACGTCGCCGTCGCCACGCATACCGATAGTGACGAGGTTGTCGTACGCCTTGTTGCGTTCCATACCCTCGCGGAAGAACTGATCCACGCGCTCCTTATTCGTAGCGTAGTCCCATGGCCCTACCTGTTCCTTCCGCTTTAGGTATTCACGGTGTGAGCGCATCATAGGCTCGTGGTGGGAAGTGCCCATCACGATGCCCATTTCGTCAGCTAGACGGGGCGACTCAGGGTCATCTTCGTTGAAGGCTGTAGCCCACATGGCAGGCCAAAAATAGTTGGCCTTCAGACGCAGCAGTAGTTCAAAGATTTTCTCGTAGGCCTTGGAGTTTACACCACCGAAGTGCTTCTGGCACCAAGTGCCAAAGGATGGCCACTCGTCATTGATGAAAATGCCGCGATACTTCACCGCAGGCCATTTTTCCTGATAGTCGTCGAAATACAGTTCTTCCTTGTGAGCCACAGGCGCATCAGCCATCCAGTACCAAGGTGACACACCAATCTGCTGAGAAATTTCGTAGATACCATAGATGGTGCCTCGTTTGTCGCTACCAGCGATAACCAGATTATCGTCAATTACGCATATCTTGTAAGCTTCCCACCTGCCTTTGATTCCCTTTACATCGAGTTTTTTTTGCTTAATGAGCTTATCGATGAGTTTGCTCTTGCCGATAGTGCCCACGATGATGTAATTAAGTGAAGAGTGAAGAGTGAAGAATTTGCTACCGTTACCTTACTCGCTGTTCCCGTCACCTTGCGTACGTCGTCACTCAAGTTGTTAGCAGCACGAATGACACCCTTCCAGTCTTGTTCGTCCACAACAATTGTCGCAGTCTTGCCGTCAGCAGCGATGCAGAATGCGCTTTGTGCCATAATGTTCATCGCCATTACAAACAGCGCAACACCTATTGTTAGAAATTTCTTCATCTCAATCACTTCTTGTTTATCGGAGGCAAAGTTACAAAGTAAAACGTGCAACAGTCAATAATTTTGTTGCACGTCTTTTTTGAATTGTTTCAATACTAAGAAAGTCCTTTAATTGGCTTGTTTCACGATGTAGTTGCGCTCGGCTTCACGCTTTGTGGTGTGGAAATACAAAGGCAACCATTACGAATGCCAGCCGTGAATCTATCGGGCTGATAGGGCGTGAGCCATTGGTCGTCGCGTATTCCTTTATTATATAATAGAATGGCCAACAGTCCCATGGTCATACGGAAGTTGATTTCAACACATGGATGTACGCGACCGTCTGCAAGGCGCATCATATCGATGCCCACAGGCCCACGGTATGCCAGTTTGCTGAGTTCGCCTCGATGGTAGTCGATGAGGTTTTCTAACAGGGTCTGCGGCAGGTCGATAAGGCTTTGCAATTCTTCCTGACTTTTAACCAGATTCCCTCCATAATGTCCCGTTTCATCGGTGGAAAACACGCTGTAGCCGATAAATTCCGTACTTTTGTCGCTCACCTCAAATTCCATTGCGAAATCTAATGCTTTGTTCGCATAGAACGGTTCTACCACAATACCGCCTTGTTCACGAATGATGCTTTCAATCCGCCGCTTTAGGAACTTATCAAAACTTTTGATAACTATATTCCCACGTCCCGAACTCGACCAAGGAGCCTTTATAATTAAAAGTGAAAAATTAAAAATTAAAAATTCAAGGTCTGGGAGGGAGGTGCAGAATCGGGCTTGGCAGGGTAGCAGCTCATGGGCCTCATGAGTCTCATTGGTCTTATAAGTCATATAGGCCCTATAATAATCTACTCCGAATTTCCTGCTCGACAAGCGTCGTACCTCTGCTAACCATGCATCGGAGGGAAGTTCGTTTTCGGGGATACCCATCCTGAGGTAACGTTGTTTGGTGGCCAAACTCCATCCCCATGGCCCCGAATCCCACAGTTGGGCGAGGGAAGCCAAATCGTCCTCCATCTGTTGGATACGACGTGGTGGAAAGTACTGGCGCAGATTACTTGCCAGTGCCATGTCGTTCGAGGGATTAAATAGCGCAGGTAGTTTCATAGGCAATGCAAAAATAGGAAATAAAACGTAAAAAGTCGTTAATGCCCTTTTATTTTTTCTCTTTTCATTTTTAATTTTTAATTTATCCTTGTATCTTTGTAGGCATGAAGCGAGTGATAGTATTCATTTTTAGCTTTTCATTTTTTATTTTTCATCTTTCTGCTCAAGAGCAGAAGGCTGATACACTGAATCCCGATACCACACTTCAGGGTGTGAAGATGAAGGAGGTGGTCGTTACCAAGGACCGTCGTCTTCCTATCTTCGTAAGCCCGCAGACCAAGGAGCAGGTGCCTCACGTAAAATCGCTCAGCCAGATTCTCGGCAGAAAGGTCACCGATATGATTATGCATCCCTTTGCTTTCAAAAGTCGTAAAGAGGAGCGTCGTCGCAGGAAGGTCTCCAAAAAGTTGTGGGAATACGATCACATAAAGTCGAACAACGAGTTGTTGCGTGAAGCCCTTATCCAGGAGGGCATAGATCCTGACAGCTTGTTACGTGAAGCTCAAAAATACCAGAAATAAGACATAATTTCCTAACTCGTAATTCATAATTCATAACTATATAAATCTATGGCAGAATTCAAGTATGCGCCCATGTTTCAGTTGGGCAAGGACGAGACCGAGTATTACCTCCTCACGAAGGAGGGAGTTAGCGTGAGCGAGTTTGAGGGACACCCCATTCTGAAGGTAAGTCCCGAGGCGCTGACCGCAATGTCGAAGCAGGCTTTCCACGATGTCAGTTTCCTGCTGCGCCGCAGTCACAACGAACAGGTAGCCAAGATATTGCGCGACCCCGAGGCCAGCGAGAACGACAAATATGTGGCGCTGACCTTCCTGTGCAATGCAGAAGTGGCTTGCAAGGGACAATTGCCCTTGTGCCAGGACACGGGTACGGCCATCATCCATGGTGAGAAGGGTCAGCAAGTATGGACGGGCTTCTGCGACGAGGAGGCTCTGTCGAAGGGTGTCTTCGAGACCTATACCGAGGATAACCTGCGTTACTCGCAGAATGCTCCCCTGACTATGTTCGACGAGGTGAATACCAAGTGCAACCTGCCTGCCCAGATTGACATTGAGGCAGCCGAGGGTATGGAATACCGCTTCTTGATGGTGACCAAAGGTGGCGGTTCGGCCAACAAGACATACCTCTATCAAGAGACAAAGGCCCGCATCCAAAACCGTGGTACGCTGATTCCTTTCCTTGTTGAAAAGATGAAGTCGTTGGGAACAGCAGCCTGTCCTCCTTACCACATTGCCTTCGTTATCGGTGGAACCAGTGCCGAGAAGAACCTGCTGACCGTGAAGTTAGCCAGCACGCACTACTATGACAGCCTTCCCACTACAGGTGACGAAACAGGTCGTGCCTTCCGCGACGTGGAATTGGAGAAGGAACTGCTGCAGGAAGCTTATAAGATTGGATTGGGCGCACAGTTCGGCGGCAAGTATATGGCTCACGACGTTCGTGTAGTTCGTCTGCCGCGTCATGGCGCTTCGTGTCCTATTGGTCTGGGCGTAAGCTGCTCTGCAGACCGCAACATCAAGGCCAAGATTAACAAGGATGGCATTTGGATTGAGAAGATGGATGACAAACCTTACGAGTTGATTCCTGAAGAACTGCGTAAAGCAGGTGAGGGCGAAGTGGTGAAGGTTGACCTGAACCGTCCCATGAGCGAGGTTTGCAAGCAACTCTCTCAGTATCCCGTAAGCACCCGTCTCAGTTTGAACGGCACCATCATCGTAGGACGCGATATTGCACATGCCAAGATTAAAGCTCGTTTGGATGCAGGTGAAGGTATGCCTCAGTATTTGAAGGACCATCCCATCTACTATGCTGGACCTGCTAAGACACCTGCTGGTATGGCTTGTGGTTCGATGGGTCCCACGACAGCTGGTCGCATGGATCCCTACGTAAACGAGTTCCAAGACCATGGTGGCTCGATGATTATGCTGGCCAAGGGTAACCGTTCACAGGATGTTACTGATGCCTGCAAGAAGCATGGTGGTTTCTACCTTGGCTCTATCGGTGGTCCTGCTGCCATCCTGGCTCAGAACAACATCAAGAGCATCGAGTGTGTGGAATACCCTGAACTGGGTATGGAAGCCATTTGGAAAATTGAGGTTGAAGACTTCCCTGCTTTCATCCTCGTCGATGACAAGGGCAACGACTTCTTCAAGCAGCTGAAGCCTTGTGCAGGATGCAGTATTATTAAATGAAGGATTAAAAGTTAAGAATTAAAGAAATCACCGCGGCCTTTTTGGTCGCGGTGATTTTTATAAGGCCCATAAGCCTCATGAGGCATATATGGCTTTTTCCCTAGTAGGCTTATTCTTCGCTCTTTTGTTCGCCACGTTCGGGACGGGGACGACGCTCGCGACGTTCGCCACGATCTTTGCGCTCTCCGCGTTCACCACGTTCGGGACGGGGACGACGCTCACGCTCTACATAACCTTCGGGCTTCTCCAAGAGGGCACGACGGCTGAGCTTGAACTTACCGGTCTTCTCGTCGATGTCGATGAGCTTCACCTGAATCTTGTCGCCTTCTTTCAAACCAGACTCCTCAACGGTCTCCAGACGCTTCCAGTCGATTTCGCTGATGTGCAGCAGACCGTCCTTGCCAGGCATGAACTCAACGAAGGCACCATAAGGCATGATGCTACGCACCTCGCCGTCGTAAACCTCACCAACCTCGGGGATAGCCACGATGGCACGAATCTTGGCCAGGGCAGCGTCGATGCTCTCCTTGTTCGAGGCACTTACCTGTACCTTGCCAACTCCATCTTCCTCGTCGATGGTGATGACGGCACCCGTTTCTTCCTGCATACCCTGGATAATCTTTCCACCCGGGCCAATGACAGCACCAATGAATTCCTTCGGGATGATGAGTTGTTCGATGCGAGGAACGTGGGGCTTCAGTTCGGGACGTGGAGCGGGCAGAGTCCTCAGCATCTCGGCCAGGATGTGCTCGCGACCGGCCTTGGCCTGCATCAGAGCTTTCTCCAGAATCTCGTAGCTGAGGCCGTCGCACTTGATGTCCATCTGGGTGGCGGTCAAGCCCTTGGGAGTACCCGTGGTCTTGAAGTCCATATCGCCCAAGTGGTCCTCGTCGCCAAGAATGTCACTCAGTACGGCATACTTGTCTTCACCGGGGTTTTTAATCAGACCCATGGCGATACCGCTGACGGGAGCCTTCAGGGGCACACCGGCATCCATCAGACTGAGGCAGCCTGCGCAAACAGTAGCCATAGAGCTGGAACCATTACTCTCCAGAATGTCGCTGACTACACGGATGGTGTAGGGATAATCCTCGGGGATCTGACCCTTCAGACCACGCCAAGCCAAGTGGCCGTGACCAATCTCGCGACGACCTACGCCACGCTGAGCCTTGGCCTCGCCAGTAGAGAAGGGAGGGAAGTTATAGTGGAGAAGGAAACGCTGATAGCTCTTGTCGAGCACATCGTCAACCAGCTTCTCATCGAGTTTGGTACCCAGCGTAGTGGTGCTGAGCGACTGAGTCTCGCCACGGGTGAAGATAGCACTTCCGTGAGGCATGGGTAGAGGGCCTGCCTCGCACCAGATGGGACGGATGTCGGTGGTCTTACGGCCATCAAGACGGATACCCTCGTCCAGAACACAACGACGCATAGCATCGCGCTCGACATCGTGGTAGTAGCGGTCGATGAGGGCGTTCTTCTCTTCCAGTTCCTCAGCAGCCATATCAGCATGAGCCTCGGCATAGCGAACCTTGAAGTCTTCACGAATCTTCTCGAAGGCCTCGGCACGGGCATGCTTCTCCAAAGCCTGCTTTGTAACGTCGTAGGCGGGCTGGTAGCACTCGTTCTTCACCTGCTCGCGCAGTTCCTCATCGTTAACCTCGTGACAATATTCACGTTTAACATCGGTACCCAGTTCCTTGCTGAGTTCCTTCTGCAGACGGCACATGGGCTTGATGGCCTCGTGAGCAGCTTTCAGGGCTGCGAGAAGGTCGCTTTCCTGAACTTCCTTCATTTCACCCTCCACCATCATGATGTTCTCTTCGGTTGCACCTACCATCAGGTCCATATCGGCCTGCTTCAGCTGCTCGAAGGTGGGGTTGATGACATACTCGCCATTGATGCGAGCCACACGTACTTCGGAGATGGGACCCTCGAAGGGTATATCGCTGGCAGCCAGAGCAGCAGAGGCGGCAAAGCCGGCCAGTGCATCGGGCATATCCACGCCATCGGCGGAGAAGAGAATTACATTCACATAAACCTCAGCGTGATAGTTGCTGGGGAAGAGGGGACGCAGAGCGCGGTCCACCAGACGACAAGTCAGAATCTCGTCGTCGTTAGCCTTACCCTCGCGCTTCGTGAAACCGCCCGGAAAACGTCCGGCTGCGGAATACTTTTCTCTGTACTCTACCTGCAAGGGCATGAAATCTGTTCCGGGAACGGCATCTTTGGCGGCGCAAACAGTGGCCAGGAGCATTGTGTTGTTCATGCGCAGCATGACGGCTCCATCGGCTTGTTTCGCCAGTTTCCCGGTCTCGATGCTGATGGTTCTTCCATCAGGCAACTCGACTGTCTTTGTAATAACGTTCATCTAAATTTGTGTATAAAAAGTGTATAAAAATATGCGCCTGTGCGCATTTTCGGGCACAAAGGTACAAAATAATTACGAAATAATTGCTACCTTTGTGTTGAAAATGCAGTAATATGAAAAGATATTCTATATTTCTACCTGTTTTTCTATTCATGTTTGTAGGCTGCAACCAACAAAAAGGGGAGCAGTTTACCATTGAAGGGTGCATCGCTGAGGCGTGCGATACTATGCTGTATCTGGAACACCTTTCACTGGGTGATGGCGTGGTGCAATTGGATAGTATAAAACTCGATGAAACGGGAGATTTTTCGCTTCATGGGCCTCGTCCGTCGAATCCAGAATTCTATCGTCTCCGTATTGGCATGCAGGTGGTAAACTTAAGTATCGACTCGACAGAAACCGTTCGTGTCGAGGCTCGTCTTCCCCAAATGGCATTAGGCTATAAGGTGAGTGGCAGCGGAAATTGCGACACTATTCGCATCCTGGCGCTGAAGTTGGATACGCTAACCAAAGCTATTCGTCGTGTTGCGGACGACCGTTCGTTGATGATTACAGAACGAGAAGAACAGATACAACAACTCATCGATGCTTATAAGACAGACGTAAAGTTGCGTTTTATCCAAAACCGCTATGGCGCAGCCTCGTCGTATTATGCTATGTTCCAGACCGCTGGTGACCAGATGGTATTTAACCCTGTGAGTGATCCGAGCGATGTAACGTGGTTTTCTGCCCTTGCAAATTCGTGGGATATGTTGTACCCGGGCAGTTTGCGTGGTGAAAATCTGAAGAATATTGCTTTGCAGGGACGTGGAAACACGCGACAGCGGGTGTTCGAGATAGATATGAATAACGAAAAGGTGTCGGAAACAGGCATCATCGATATGGGTTTCCCAGACCGAAATGGACGTGAACGTCGTCTGTCCGACCTAAAGGGTCAGGTGGTGCTGCTCGACTTTACAGCCTATGGTATAAAAGGATCGCAGGACCGTATTCTGGCCCTGCGACAGCTATACAATAAATATCATGCTCGTGGATTGGAGATTTACCAGGTTTCGCTCGATGCCGACGGGCATTTTTGGAAGACCGTTTCTGAATCGCTTCCTTGGATTTGTGTCTGGGACAGCGAAGGGTTACAAAACGATATAGTCTCCATCTACAATCTGCAGACCCTGCCCACTTGGTTTCTCGTAGACCGTGGCTCTAACTTGGTAGGGCGCATGGAATTCCTCGACAACCTGGAGCAGGAAATTCAGCGCTTGCTTTAACGTAACTTCTGGATAACGGGGAGCAACAGGCTCTCCATCACCTCGTAGCCCTTCACGTTGGGGTGAACGGCGGGAGTATCCTCGCCCAACTCGGGTTTCATGCCACTTCCGTCTTCGGCAACTAATGCGCTGAAGTAATCTACATACGGAATCTTGTTGGCTTTGGCATAAGCCTTTACGCGCTCGTTCAAGTGACGGATTTTGTCCATAGCATCCGTGATTTGGGGATGCCAGCAGAAACCTCCAGCGGGCAGACAACTCGTGAGGATGACCTTGCACTTGTGGTAGCGGGCCAGTTCCACCATCGACAATACGTTTCCATAGGTCAGGTCTTCGTCATATGCACCGGTATTTTCAGCGATATCGTTAGTACCATAGTTAATAACTACCACCTTGGGTTGAAGGTTGATAACATCCTCGCGGAAACGCAGCAAGAACTGATAACTGGTCTGACCACCGATACCGCGACCAATCAGGTTGTTATCCTTGAAAAATGCAGGTCTTTTACCTGGCCATCCATCGGTGATGGAGTTACCCATCAATACCACACGCTTCTCACCTTTCTTGGGGGCACCAAGTTCCTTGTTCTGCTGGGCATAGCGCTTCCAGTTTCCAAACTCGTGCTTCTGTGCCCATACTCCGTTTGCACTCACCAGCCAAAGCAGCAGGGCCATACCTGCCATTTTCAGTCTGTTCATGTTGATACTAGTTAGTTTTTAATGTTAGTAAAGTATTTATGGTTGCTATTCCGTTTCAAAACGTGAAATATAGTACAAAGATACATAATTTCCCCTTGTATTGTGTTCCATATCTATAAAAATGCAAGGATGCAAACATTTTTTAACACCAAGATGGCATATATTCAATGATAATTTAGTAGATTTGTGCTCGTTATATACCTAAAAACACCTATAATATGGCCATTATTGATTTAGTTAGCTGGACTCCGCGTGATCCGCGTGAAGAGACCATTTTTGCCTATCGTTTTCCCGAAACGAATCTTTCGACCTGGACACAGCTCCTCGTACAGGAGTCGCAGGAGGCCGTGCTTTTCTCTAAAGGACGCCTGCTGCAGAAGTTCGGTCCGGGTAAGCACACCTTGGATTCAGAAAATATTCCTTTGTTGCGTAACCTCTTCGGCATTCCCTTTGGAGGTAAGAATCCTTTCATGGCCGAGGTATGGTTTGTGAATAAAATTCTGCCGTCCAATCTGGAGTGGGCTGTCGACAGCATGGCCACCGAGGATGTCGACTATAAGGTACAGATACCTTTGGTGGCCAGTGGTCGTTATGGGTTGAGAGTTGTGGATGCTGAGCGCTTCCTGGTTCGTCTGGTGGGTACGCGTTCCGAGTTCACCGAAAGAGACCTTACCGACCAGGCTTATGGTGAGTTTGCGACAAAAACCAAGTCCAGCATCGTATCGTTTATGCGAGACAACCGCATCGGATATAAATCCATATCTGGCTATCTGGATCAACTCTCGCAATTCCTGAAAGAAGCCACCCGTGGATTCTGGAGCGAGATAGGACTTGAACTCACCAAGTTCTATGTGACAGGCATCGATATCGATACTTCGACGGAAGCCGGTCGCCGTGTTCACGAGGCTATTTCGCAGCAGAGTGCTCAGTCCATAACAGGACGTACTTGGCAGCAGGAGCAGATGTTCGGTGTGGCTCAGGAGGCTGTTCAAGGCATGGGACGTGGAACCGGTGGCGGCATGCTGGGTGGTATTATGGCCTTGGGCATGATGAATGGAATGGGTGGCGGCATGGGCACCGGCATGATGAATCCTCAGTATAACCAGCCCACTTTTAATGCCCAAGGTGGCGGTCAGCAGACAGGTTTTGTTCAGGACGGTCAGCAGGTTCCTCAGGGACAGTTGCGCATGGTCTATTGTTCGAACTGTGCCAAGAAATATCCCAGTACCTCGAAGTTCTGTCCGTATTGCGGCGACCCCTACAATCCATGTCCCAATTGCGGAGCCGACAATGCCGAGGGCGCACGCCGCTGTGTCAGCTGTGGCGCTACTTTGCAGCAAGCTCAGGATCGTTGTCCCAACTGCGGACAACCCGTTATGCCCGGCATGACTTTCTGCGGCAACTGCGGAGCACAGATTATCACGGCCAATTTCGTATGCAGCCGTTGTGGCACACCTATGCCGGCTAATGTAAAGTTCTGCCCCAAGTGCGGCAAAAAGCGTGATTAACGCGATTCGATTGTAACCTTACAAACTATACGAATATGAGAGACGCATTAAAATTTGTTGCCTGCCTCATTGGTGCAGGTGTTATTATCGGAGCATTTCTGCTATTCGGTCGTCCTGGGCTGTCCGATAAGGAGTTGGCTTTGGACATCGTGGTTTCCCTCATCGTCTATGGCTTGTTTGTCGTAGATATTTTCGTTCCCTGGCTCGACCTTGGCGATAAAGCCCAGCGCAAGGTGGGCTCTTTGGGACTGCGTTGGACCATAAACTGGCTGTATGCCATACTGGCCATCGTTGTCATGTTCCTGAGTGCCAAACTGGACTGGGCTCTCAGTACGCAGTTGCTCATCCATGCCGCCCTGCTGGGGCTGTTGGCTCTGGGTTATTCGGGTGTCTTCGGAATGAACGACAAGGTGGCCAGCGTGTATGCTCGCGAAGAGGCTATGCGCAGTTCGCTCGAGGAACTGAAGAGCAGCGTAAACAGCCTGTTGTTGGAACACGAGATTGCCGATATCAACCTGCGTCAGCGTATCGAAGCCCTGAAAGAAGACCTACGCTACACCTCGTCCAGCGACAATGGCGAAACACGCAGTCTCGAGGAACGCATCCTGAAACTCGTCGGTTCGTTGAATGCCGCATTGAATGCCGAAAATACAGACGAAGCATCGGCTCTGCTGAATAAACTGGAGAAGTTGGTGAAGGAGCGAAAGCAGAGCTACTAAAGCGCAAACGAGATTTTATAATACCTTAAATAATTTAATATAACACTAATGCCATGACGGGAAAAGTATTTGCTCAGTCGGAGAATGTTTACCAAGATCAGGCTAAACTGCTGTTCGACTATTACATGAGGTCGGCCGAGAAGATTGTCCAGGAAGAAGAACGCCTGGAAAAAGTAATTGCTGACCTGGAGAAACAGAAAAAACGTATCGAAGATGAAATTGCCAGTCTTTGGTGGTGGCCTTACACCATCATCCTTTTCATCTTCTATTATTTCAAGAAGAAAGGTCTGCAGAAACAAATCGATGACATTGAACCCCGTATCAAGGAGTTCAAGAAACAGTACGACGAAATTTTCCGCGACTACAAGATAACGAAGATGGGTGTTGTCTATACCCCCGTTGCCAACCAGGTGAAATACGAGGACGAAAGTTTCATCGTGGATTATACGGGAAGCGTGCCCGAATCGGAAGTAACGTTGCAGATGTCGCGCCAGAACGACCTGCTGGTAGAGACAATTGCCGACCTGGAGAAACTGTCGAGCGAGGCACCTCTCGTAGAGACGTCCGAGGATACCGAAACCGTGGAAACGGCCGATTATTCACCCTCTATCCAGGAAATCAACCAGCACGACTATTTTGGTAAGCTCGACCATTCGTTGCGTACCATCGCATACTGCATGGACGACCTGGATACATCATCTGTATCACTTCCTCTGGTCAGCAACAACAGCGACTATCAGGCCTTCCTGAACGAATTTGCCACCAAGGACCTGCCCGAAGGCGCTGCTGTGCTGAAGGTGTTCGACGACCAGCGTTATGAAAAGGGCATCAGCAAGTTCCAGGAGTTGAATGCACTGAAGGATTCGCTGTCCACGAAAACCAAGCAATTCGAAGATGTACTGAAGGAACTGATGGTGACTATGGCCGGTTCTGTTCAGGCCATTTCATCGCTGAAGGTAGCCTCTGTGGACAAGGTAGTGCTGGAATCGAACAAACTGCTTTACCAGATACTGAAAGCACCCTACAACCACTATTCACCCGTATTGGAGCACGACGAGATAGAACGTATCCGTATGGAGCGCTTCGACTATAGCGACGATGTGCAAGGCTACGAACCATTCCAGTTGCGTACCAGCAGTCGCGTCCGCTTCAATATGGCTTCGGGCATGTGGACAGCTGAAGATGGTTCCACCACGACGATGCCTTTCGGCGTTCATCAGATTTACGAGGAAATTGTGGCTCCCGTAGTACAGAACCTGATGGCAGAGAACCGCATCGAACGCCTGAAGATATACAACCACATCCGCGACCAGAAGCTCGACTATCTGAACAAGTGGCACCAGGATACAGATGCCTTCTATCGTGCCAACCGTGCCGAGAGTTCGCAGCTCATCAGTCAGATGCAGGAGACCCTGCGCGAATATGTGGCAGCCTACAACACCCTCATCTCGTTGCAGCAGACCGAGGCCAACATGCAACAGTCTCAGTCGTTGGATGCCACGAAGGTGGATGTTGTGGACAATACCGCAGAAACCATTGCCACGTTCGAGACCAAATCAGCACAGTTCCGTCAGACCCAGGACGAGTTCGAGGAATACATCGAGCGTCTGAAGGAAGATATCGACCAGAAGGCCGTGAAGTTCGAACATATAGAATACTACGATGCCAAGTTGCGCGATTCGCACTTCAACGATGCCGCTGTGGCTTCCAGCCCTGCAGCCATCAACGAACTCGACGACCGAAGCCGTCCATTGGCTCTGGCCAACCCGTTGCTGGCCCGCACATCGCAGTTGCTCCCGCAGCCTAAGGTGGATGATGTTGCCTACGAACACTTCTCGCTGAACCTGCCCGGACTGGCCCAGCGTGCATTGGAGGATTTGGATGCGATGTTGCAGACTGGCGACCCCGATGCTGCCAACAGTCGTTACGAGGAGCCTGAACCCGAGGTCGAAGAACCCGAGGAGGAGTCTGCTGAAGAACCTGTAGCCGATGAGGAGGAGCAGGCTGTCGAAGACGGGGTTTCCGAGGATGAGGCAGAGGACGAAGTTGCCAGTGACGAAGAAGAGGAATATGAACCCTATACCGAGGAGGAACTGAACGAATATTCCGACGACGACCTGAAGGCCATTCTCGATGAGTACTTCGAAGACTACGACTTCGACACCTACGACCGTCAGCAGGCCATCGCCGATATCCTCCAGGCACAGGAAGACGCAGAGAGTGAAGAAGAAAGTTAACCCCTAAGACCTTTCACATTATGGCAAATATAGATTGCGTAATCGACACCCATCCAATGGCCAATGAGATGAATTCCATCTCTCACCATGTGACGGGAACCACCACGGCTGTCGTTGCTATGAAGGCAGCTGTGATAAAAGCCGAAAGCGAAGCTGCCGAACATGTCTGCAACAATGTGAACCGTGGTTTCTACACCCTCATCCGTTCGCAGATTTCTCAGAAGACAGCAAAGCTTACCAGCCAAGTGGACTCGCTAATCATGCAGTTGCAGCAGCAGACGCGTATGCTGATGAATATCAAGACGCGCATGGAGCACGACTACAACATGATTACAGCCCGCTATACCAAGCTCTTCGGTACCCTGAATCAGAGTCTGAAACAACGTATCTACGAGTTGGACCGTCCTACATTTGACTTTGCAGAGCGCGACCTGGAACTGATTTCCAACCGTCCGCGTCAGCTGACCTCGACAGTACCCCTGTCCCAATTGGAATCGCTGACGATGAGCCAGCGCATTGCCGCTTCCAACGTTAAGCATCATGCACTGGAGGTTATCGACACCATGTCGTCCTTCTTGGTAGGTATGGCCAACCAGAAGAAGCTGACCAGCCGTATTCTGTTGCGCCAGCCTGCAGCAAAGCCCAGCGCCCTGTACATGTTGCCGAACATCGTATCGGAAGCATGCATCGACAAGTCGGGAGCTACAACGACCAACGTGGTGGCCAATGCCAATGGTATCACCCCTCAGGCTGTAGCTGCTACACGTAGCCGTGTGCTCGACCAAGTTAGCCAGTTGCCCTGGAAACAGACCAGGGAAATCAGTAGCGAGATACAGAACGAGTTCAACCGGCTACTCTCTGCCTCACAGGCCAACGAGCGTGTGAAGGAAATGGCGCGTGCGCTCTTCCAGAAGAACAGTTTTGAAACCCTCAACACCGCTGCATCATGAGTTACACCAGAACTGTAAGTAAACCTATCACCCTCTACTATTCGAGGACGGTTAGTTATCCGGCTTCACAGAATGGCGGCACCATCAATGTCAGCGGTTCGGTGACGGAGACGGTGAACGTGAATGTGCACGTCGATACCACCCCCTTCGACAGTAGCGTGTCAGGCTGTAACCAGCAGGTGAACATCCTGACGGGTGCTGTTGCCGCTACGGAGGCGGCTCAGGTGGCGTCGGTGGATGCCAATTCCAAACGTGTGGCATCGACCATCATCAATGGTTTCTTCAAGACCATCGGTTCGGAAATCAGCCAGCAAATCAACGAGTTGACCAATGAGGTGGAATCGTTGGCCATGCATCTGGTGGAACTGACGAAACGTTGTCTGGAGAAACAGAACCAGATGGGTGTCGACTATCAGCGCATCTGTCAGCGTTACATTAAGGTTTTCGACACGTTGAATACGGAGTTGAAGAACCGCATTCACGAGATAGACCAACCCGTCTTTAAATTCCGCGAGCAGGCCGATGCCTATGCACAAAAGGGTTCGGATAGCGATATGGTAAGTACCGTAGTGGTAACGGGCAGCGAGGAGGCCAAACTGCAGGCACATCTGTCGTCGGCCACCCTGAAGTATCAGGCTTCGGAAATGCTGCACCATGCCAGCGAATACCTCTATCGTCAGCGCGACATGCGCAGCACCATCGCCCACCATATGTTCCAGGACGACGAGGGCAGCTACTATGTACCGTTGATGATGACCGAACGTGTTGGTGAAGATGGTGTGAAGTCCACCTTCCTCTACTCTCCGAAGACCATTTCCAAGTCTCTGGACAATGGGGCGGTGTGCGACCAGATAGAGCATCGCCAATGGGAACCCGTGAGTGATGCCGAACAGGAGCGTGTGGCCAATTACTTCAATGCCGAAGTAAGCAGTCATTTCGCCTCTCCTTCGGCACACGATGAACGGGTACGCGAAACGATGCTCAACCTGTTTTCCAACAACCGCATCAAGCGGGTGAAGTGAAAAGTGAGAAATTAAAAGTGAAAAATTAAAAGTGTGAAGTGAGAAATATGGAAGAACTGAAAGAATTGCGCTTCAACGGGAAGGGCGTGAAGCTGGACAATAACAGAGTAAAGGGTGGCATTCTGCCCGAGAAAATCGACGAGTTGAACCGCGATGTCACCATCGAGGGGACTACCGTCATCGAAGGGGCTGTCTATGCCCATAAATTCGAGGTGAACAACGGACCGCTGGAAGTGCAGGGGGCTGTGTTCACGCAACTGGAGTTGTATGTAAACACATCGGCAACGGGCGAAATTACCTTCCGCAAGGCCGTGGGCTCGTCGAATTCGATAACTTCGCGTGCCGCAGGCTGCAAACTGGTGTTTGCCTCCGATGTCAATGCCAAGCAGGTAACCCTCTACAATGCCTTTGTGGCCGGTAGCATATATGCCGACGATATCACGTTGGAGAATTGTGTCGTTATCGGTGGCGTCTTTGCCACGCAGCAAATCGACCTCACGGGAAGCATCGTGGGCACATTTAATGCACCTTATGTTCACATTTCAGGCATCAACCACCTGCTGTTGCCCAGCGCTTTCTCCATCGAGAAACTGTCTGTGGCTCCAGGTGCCCGCCTCTTCAATCTGGCTCTGGCCGACCTGGGTGCTCTGTACCGTGGTGTCGAGCAGTCGATAAATTCGGGCCGCATAGAGATGGATGTCGATGCCGATGAATTGAAGTCGTCGCTGACCGACGAGGATGTGCAGAAGACGTTGCGCTGTTACTCAGTTGTGGGCAAGGTGCTGGCTGCCGACCTCATCGATACCGACAAGTTCCAGAACCACTTCCTGCTGACGGCTGCTGCCCTGGGTCCCCAGTTGCTGAAGAGCTACGATATGGGCAAGGATGCAAAGGGAAATCCTGTACCCCTCAGCATCGAGCGTATCCGCGACTTCTTCTTCGAGGTAATGGCCGGTAAGGTGGAGATACGTACTATCGACGGCCACTTCGATGTGTCGCAGCTCATGCGCTGATTTGGGGGTATTTGTTTGAAATACCTACTTCTGGGTATTGTTTGGACGCGCAAAATGTTGTAATTTTGCGGTCATGAAACTAAGTGAGCTAAAGATTGGACAGTCGGCCCGCATAGAATCTGTGGGCGGAGAAGGTGCTTTACGCCAGCATTTGCTGGACATGGGCGTGATACCTGGGTGCGAGGTTACCCTGATAAAGTTTGCCCCCATGGGCGACCCTATGGAGTTGCGCATTCGCGGTTACGAATTGACGCTTCGTCTGGCTGAGGCCAAGGAGATAGAGGTAACCGAAGGCGCAGGACAATCTTCCGATACCGAATCCCAGCGCATCGAGCCGGTAATTGTGGGTCAGCAGGAACACCCGGGTTTGGGTGAAGGTGGCCACTATCACGAGGAATCGGCCGATGCCCATACCCAACCGTTGCCTGCTGGACAGCGTATCACCTTTGCCTTGGCTGGTAATCAGAATTGCGGAAAGACCACACTCTTCAACCAGCTGACGGGTGCCAACCAGCATGTGGGAAACTTCCCGGGTGTCACCGTCGAACATAAATACGGAAGCATCAAGGGCTATCCCGAGGTTCAGGTCATCGACCTGCCTGGCATCTACAGCCTGTCGCCCTATACGAGCGAGGAGGTGGTCAGCCGCCGCTATATCCTGGACGAGCATCCTACGGCCATCATCAATATTGTCGATGCCACCAATATCGAGCGCAACCTTTATCTCACGCTACAACTGATGGAATTGGGCGTGCCCATGGTTGTGGCGCTGAACATGATGGACGAACTGAAGGCCAACGGGGGAACGGTGCGTATCAACCGCATGGAGGCCCTCTTGGGTGTGCCCGTTGTGCCCATTTCGGCCATGAAGAACGAGGGTGTCGATGAATTGATTGAACATGCCCTGCACATTGCCCGTTATCAGGAACGTCCCTTGCGGCAGGACTTCTGCCATCCCGACGACCATGGAGGTGCTGTCCATCGTTGCCTGCATGCCATCATGCACCTTACCGAGGACCATTGTCAGCAAGCTGGCATTCCTAGTCGTTTTGCTGCCTGCAAGTTGGTGGAAGGTGATGCGATGGTGGAAAAGGCTTTGAACCTGACACAGAATGAACGCGAGACGCTGGAACACATCCTCTGCCAAATGGAGGAGGAACGCGGATTGGACCGTCAGGCGGCCATTGCCGATATGCGCTTCTCGTTCATTGAACGTGTTACCAGTCGTGCTGTCGTAAAGCCTCAGGAGAGCCGCGAACATCGTCGCAGCCAGCGTATCGACCGCATTCTTACGGGTCGCTGGACTGCTCTTCCCTCTTTCATCGTTATCATGGGACTGGTGTTTTACCTTACGTTCAGCACCGTTGGCGTGTGGCTCCAGGATTTGTTCCAGGCGGGCATCGACTGGTTCACGGAGGTCAGCGACCAGGCCCTCACCCGTTGGGATATCGCTCCCACCGTCCATTCGCTCATCATCGATGGCATCTATAATGGTGTGGGCACCGTGTTGGTGTTCCTGCCCCTCATCGTCTGCCTGTTCTTCTTCCTCAGTATGCTCGAGGACACGGGCTACATGGCTCGCATAGCCTTTGTTATGGACAAACTATTGCGCCGGTTGGGACTTTCGGGTCGCAGCATCGTTCCCTTGTTGGTGGGCTTCGGCTGTTCTGTGCCCAGCGTTATGGCCAGTCGTACTCTGCCCAGCGAACGCGACCGTCGCATGACCATCCTCCTGACTCCCTTCATGTCCTGTACGGCCAAGATTCCCATCTATGCCTTCTTTGCGGCAGCCTTCTTCCCCCGCTATGCTGGGTTGGTAATGGCCTCGCTCTATGCCATCGGCATTGTGGTGGGCATTGTGGTGGCGTTGGTGCTGAAGCGTACCCTGTTCCGTGGCGAGCCAGTTCCGTTCGTCATGGAGCTCCCTAACTATCGTTTGCCGTTGGCAAAGAACGTGTTGCGACTGCTGTGGGACAAGGCGCGCGACTTCCTGCAGCGGGCCTTCACGGTCATCTTCCTGGCCAGCATCGTGGTGTGGTTCCTTCAGACTTTCGACTTCCACATGCAGATGGTCAGCGATGCCCACGATTCTATGTTGGCTCAGGTGGCAGGCCTGATTGCCCCTCTGTTCCAACCCCTCGGATTGGGCGACTGGCGCATCGTGACGGCACTCGTCAGCGGTTTCATGGCCAAGGAGACGGTGGTCAGCACCTTGGGTGCCCTGTTTGGCGAAGTTGCCCTCACCACCATCTTCACTCCCGTGGCCATCTTTGCTTTGCTGGTCTTCTGCCTGCTCTACACGCCTTGTGTGGCTGCCATTGCCACCATTCGTCGCGAACTGGGAGGCCGCTGGGCCGCCTTCGTCGTCGTGCTGCAATGCCTCATCGCGTGGCTTTGTGCATTTGCCGTAACCCTCTTGTGCTAAGCCTATGAATCTCCAGAGCATCCTCCTGTTGGCCATCGTCGCCATCGTTTTCCTTTTCGTAGGTTACCGTTATGTAAAGCGGCAGCGAAACAACCCTGGTTGCGGCAACTGCAACTGCGACTGCTCCTGCTCCTCCACTTGCCACAACTGCCCCGGCTGCTAACCTCTCCCAATTAGAGATTTAGAGATTTAGAGGTTTAATTCTTCACTCTTCACTGGCTTTCGCCCTTAGCCTTTAGCCATTATTCGTTTGTCAAGGCGACACGTCGCTGCTCTTGACACACAGCTGTGTGACAAGCCAAGCGATACTATCCCTACCCACGGAGCGATACTATTCCTATGCACGGAGCGTTACTATCCCTACCCGCCTAGCGTTGCAACGCTCCGCCCCTAGCGTTGAGACGCTGGTCGCAGCAGACGGGAAGATGGGGTACGAAGTTAAGAAGTTAATAAGTTAAGAAGTTAATATTTTTAGTGCACATTCTAAAAATATAGTATAATAAAGTAAAATGTAATGAAATTCTTAATATCTTAACTTCTTAACTTCTTAACTTCACTTGTTTTTCCCACTTATTCGTAACTCGGAAGGAAAGCTACTTTAACTTCGTTGAAGATACGCTGCACCTCGACAATGCAAAATAATGTAGCTACTGCTATGCAGTATAATGGCTTTGGGCCATTCCATTACGTCTTTGTGTCAGAAAAATCATATCGTAACTATGTTATTCTTTCACAAAAACGTAATTTTTGCTCCGTTTATTTTGTATTGTGCTCGGTTTGCAGTATCTTTTACCTACGGTTTTAGATACTCACGCTCAGAAAACTGCAAATAAATTTGCGTATTCGTTCACTTAATCGTATCTTTGTCGCGAATACTCGGCGGAGTATTTCATTTATTTGCTCAAATCTCTGACACGAACTAGCACCTCGCAAGAGACTTAACGAGCAAACCCATACATGTTAGAGTGTGCGCTTAGCGTAGGCTTTAGCTGTAATGTATGGAGGTTGTGCTAGACCTGTGTCAGAGTATGGCGAGGGTCTACGCTTTTTCTGTGTCCACAGGCGTTCACGGATTAGGCGTTGGCTAATAAAAAAGAAATTATTAACCAACTAACTAATAAATTATGAAAAAACTTCTTCTCCTCCTCTTCACCCTCCTCATCGGCGTCAGTTCCTCGTGGGCAGATGAGACATGGACATCTGGCGTAGCGTCTGGAAATGTTGGTGGACAAGGGAACTATTATTCTAACGTTTGGTATTTAAAATTGACAGTCCCGAACTCACCAGATGTATTTTTTGATTCTTTTACATTAGGTCATGCTTCGGATGGTAGTGACACAAGCGAGACTACATATCTTGCTTTCACTTACAGCATTTTTGCAAGTGCAGATAATCATAAAGCAAATGAATTCATAGCCATCTCCAATAATAGTATTACTGGTGTCTGCAGTGCTACGGCTAATGAATTTTCTTATTCTTTTACAGACAAAGTAAGATTGAATGGTAATGAAACAGTATATGTCTGTTTTGTCAAAAAAAATGCGGATGGTACTTACAGCCTTCAAAAGCGAGGGCTGGCAGTAAAAAAGACTTCAGATTTCGGTAGTTTATACATTGCTAAATCTAACACGTACACAACTACTATCGGTGGTGCCATTACAACCTACCAATGTTATTATACTTGTACCTATACAACGACCTATTCATATCCACAGGCTTCTGAGGATAATTATTTTCTGTGGTCTGGTATAAACAATGCAGATAAGACATCTGGT
Source organism: Bacteroidaceae bacterium (assembly GCA_017617235.1). GTDB lineage: Bacteria > Bacteroidota > Bacteroidia > Bacteroidales > Bacteroidaceae > Physcousia. The sequence continues at coordinate 20,991 of JAFZWQ010000040.1, forward strand.
GGCAAAATCGGTGCATGGTTTATGAAATATACCGCACCAGGCACTTATGATGGCAAATTAATCCAATTTGATCAATTCTCTCTGAGCCTAAGAAATGATGCCATTGAACAATACTCTCATTTGTTATTCTGCAAGGATCTACTGACAGGCCCTGGAGTGACAACAGATACAGAGTTTTCACCATCGCGTTTTGCCGCCATTTCTACTAACTCGGTTCCTACTGCGAACTATGGCAAGGTCTTTACATTTACATTTGACGAAAATTCGTATTTGGAATGTGGCGTAACATATTATATCTATATGGGTATAGAGAAAGACGGGAATTACTGTTTACGTAAATATGGCCTTTACATCAAAACAGGTGCATCTGATTCAGGATTCACTCTTAATTCCACCGATGCAATCACGTGTAATACAGAAAGTGTCCAAAATACTTGGCAGCCGATATACTATTCAAGCAAATGCACGTTCTTAGATTTAAATAGTGCCTATGCAAATGTACAAACTTGGTCTGGAACGACTTTGGGGAAATATAGTAATCCCTCTTACACATCTGATGAGGTTCTTGCTGCTTTGAGTGATGCAAATACCAACTTTATCGCGTCTAACTCAAACGTAATGCTATCATACAGAACACTTTTAGACATAGCTGATGGCTGGACACTTAATATGCCATCTGCTCCCTGCTTCCTTCGCATTCAGAGCACACAGGGTTCAAAAGCATATTTGAAAGGCGTGGATTCTGGAACATTGAAGTTCACCACCACAAAGGATAAAGAAACTATTTTCCTTTTGGATGAAACAGGAAAGCTTATTTCATACTCAAAGGGTTTGCGTTGTAAAGATGTGAATGATGTTGCTGCTTATGATGAAACTCCTGATTATTGTACATATACCATAGGGGAAGCTGTCAATCAGGCTACAGGTAAATATAGTATTATGTCAGAATACAACGATGGGTCTGTACAGACATACTATCTGCGCAGTTCAGGAGAAGATGATAGCGATGCAGGTCGCAATACAGATAATTCTAGTTACTATGCTCAAAATACATTTAATCTAGAAGCAGTTGAATCTCTGCCTGTATCCATTTCTTCAGCCAAATATGCAACGTTGAGTTCACCTGTGGCCTTGGATGTTCCAGATGGTGTGAAGGCATATAAGGGTACAATCGAGGGAAGTGCGCTGAAATTAACCCGTATTGATCCCACCATTCCAGCTAATACGCCAGTTGTATTGTATGCAGAAGAAGCGGATGGAACAACATATAACTTCCCAATTCATTCTGGTGCAGTAGATGCAGTGGGAGAAAATGCATTATCTGGCACAACAGCTGCAATTGCACGTCCAGAGCAATCGGCTACTGCTACAATCCTGACATTGCAAAATGGTGGTAATGGCGTTGGATTCTACTACTTTATAGGAGAAACGCTTGGTGGATTTAAGGCATATATGTCAATTGATACGACCAAGATGCCTACATCGGTTAAAGGCTTGACTTTCCAATTCGAAGATACAGATGGTATAACTACATTCTTGAATCCCAGTGTCGAGAAAGTTGAAGCCATCTATAATATAGCTGGTCAGCGCGTATCAAAGGCTACTCGCGGATTGTACATTGTAAATGGACGTAAAGTCATGGTTAAATGAGAGTATAAGTAATCGTATTTTCTAACCGTTTAATAAGTAAGTATTATGAAAAAGACATATATCAACCCTCAAACGCTTGTAATCAAAGTTACGCCTACAAGTATAATAAATACATCTCCGACCTCTGTACAGATGAACTGGGATTCTGAAAATGGAGGTTCTGTTCAAATGACCAAAGAGGATAATAGTTGGGATGTGTGGGGAGATGATGATTTTAGGGACGAGTAGGCGTCCGTAGCGATATGGCAGCGGCGAAAGGCCGCTGCACACCCCGCAACGCTGCACTATGATGGTGACAGAGTTGTAATAGTATAATTTAGTTAGCTGGGAGAGCTGGGCTGTGAAGCCCGGCTCTCTTCTTCTACCCTTCGGGTAAGTGTAAATAAAAGGGATATCGGAAAATAATCAGGACTTTTCTGCTTGACTGAACGATTTATTCACTATATTTGTGGGCAGAAAATGATTTTGTATGGTAGGATTGAAACACACAAGCGAGTTGACGGTGACGGATGCTGTGACTGCTATTGAGGTGGGCTCTGGTGATATGCCGGTTTTGGCCACTCCGATAATGATGGCCCTGATGGAGAATGCCGCCATGCTGGCCGTCAAGGACGAATTGCCGGAAGGTTGCACGACGGTTGGCGGGCACATTGAATCGTCCCATCTGAGACCCTCGAAGATAGGGGATGTGGTGAGAGCAGAAGCCGAGGTGACGAAGGTTGACGGAAAGAAGATAACATTCAAGGTGTCTGCCTACTGCGGAAATACGCTAATTGGTGAGGGTACACATCTGAGATTCGTCGTGGATAGAGAGAAGTTCTTGTCAAAACTATAATATAGCAATCATGAAAAAGGCATTTGAAAAGTTATTTGGTTTCGACGCCCAAAAGCACAGCGTCCGCACAGAGATTTTGGCGGTCGAACGGGTTTGACGGCCTTTTCTACTGCTGTTTGTTTCGCATTGGCTTTGTTCTTCAGTCCGCTCTTCCTGGCTATTCCCAGTGCTGCTACGGCTCCGGCCCTCATTATTGTGGGAGTGATGATGATGTCCGTCGTTGCCCGCATTCAGTGGGACGACTACTGCAAGGCCATTCCTGCATTCCTTACCATTCTCATCATGCCGTTAGCTTACAGCATCAGCGATGGCATCCTCATAGGTGTCATCTCGTATGTAGCCTGTCATGTTGTGGCCGGAAAGTTCAGAGAAATCTCTATGACAATGTGGATTTTGGCAGTACTGTTCGTCTGCAAATACATCTTTATATAGAGATATACGCTTAGGCGAGGGAGTCGAGTTCGCGACGAAGGGAAACGAGCTCGGCACGGATATCCTGAAGATGCTCGATAAGGTCGGTGGTGTTGTTTTCGTTGTTGCGGTTCTTGGCAACGGCCTCGCGAACAGCTGACAGTTTCATGCCACGCACCTTAACCATATTGTGGATAATACGGATTTCCTCGATATCCTCGATGGAATACTGACGGACATTGCGACCCGATTTGCGAGGCTGGATGCTGGGGAACTCTGTTTCCCAATAGCGGAGCAGGGTTGGGGCAACACCGAACATCTTGGCAACTTCGCCAATGGAGTAGTACTTTTTCAGGTTCTTGTCGAGGTTTAGTGACATAGGTCTTGCATTCTTTGCTTGCAAAGTTACGAATAAGTGAGCGAAAACGCAAATAAATTTGCAGTTTTCTTGCCCCGTTTAGCTCTGCAAGCGTAGGCCTTTGGCCGTCCGATTACCGAGCGAAAGTAACTTAGACGAAGTCAAAGATGCCAAATAAAGTGAAAAGTGAAAAGTGAAAAATTATTTGTAACTTTGCACGCAAAATTAATAAATCATTAAAAATTTAAATCCTAAAATCGTATGATGACTGCAAACGAGATACGTAATTCGTTCAAGAATTTCTTTGCTGAGAAGGGGCATACCATCGTACCCTCGGCTCCAATGGTAGTGAAGGATGACCCAACGCTGATGTTCACCAACGCCGGCATGAACCAGTGGAAAGATATTATCCTTGGACAGCGTGACCCAGAACCGCGTCGCAGAGCCGATTCACAGAAGTGTCTGCGCGTTTCAGGTAAGCATAACGACCTCGAGGAAGTAGGTCACGATACATACCACCACACCATGTTCGAGATGCTGGGCAACTGGTCGTTTGGTGACTACTTCAAAGAGGGAGCCATCGATATGGCTTGGGAATACTTGGTGGATGTTTTGAAACTGAATCCCAATGACCTGTACGTTACCGTATTCGAGGGCTCGCCTGAGGAGAATCTGAGTCGCGACGACGAGGCTGCATCATTCTGGCTGAAGCACGTACCTGCCGACCATATCATCAACGGCAATAAGCACGATAACTTCTGGGAAATGGGCGATACCGGTCCATGCGGACCTTGCTCCGAGATTCATCTCGATAGCCGCTCGGCTGAGGAAAAGGCGAAGGTGCCCGGTCGCGAGTTGGTGAACAAGGACGACCCACAGGTCATTGAAATATGGAACATCGTGTTCATGCAGTTCGAGCGCAAGGCCGACGGACATCTGGAGCCACTCTCGATGAACGTAATCGACACGGGTATGGGCTTCGAACGTCTGGTACGTGCCATTCAAGGCAAGCAGTCGAACTACGACACCGATGTGTTCCAACCCATCATCAAGGCTATCAGCGATATGACGGGTTACAAGTACGGTGACAAGGAGGAAACAGACGTAGCAATGCGTGTCTGCGCCGACCACCTACGCACAATAGCCTTCTCCATTGCCGACGGACAGCTGCCTGGCAATGCCAAAGCGGGCTACGTAATCCGCCGCATCCTGCGTCGCGCCGTTCGCTACGCCTACACATTCCTCGGTCAGAAGGAAGCCTTCATGTATCGCCTGCTGCCTGTACTCATAAGGGAAATGGGTGAGACTTATCCTGAACTGGATGCACAGAAGGAACTCATCTCTAAGGTGATGAAGGAGGAGGAAGACAGCTTCCTGCGCACACTGGAGACTGGTATCCGACTGCTCGACGGCGTGATGGCTGAAACAAAGAAAGCAGGAAAGACTGTAATCGATGGCGAAAAGGCCTTTACATTGTTCGACACCTACGGATTCCCCCTCGACCTCACACAGCTTATCTGCCGCGAGAACGGACTCACCGTTGACGAGCAGGGTTTCCAAGCAGAGATGCAGAAGCAGAAGGACCGCGCTCGCAACGCCGCCAAGGTTGAAGCTGATGACTGGGTAGAAGTCGGTGAAGGATTAAGTGAAGGATTATCATCTACCGTCTTCCTCGGATGGGACATGACGGAGAGCGAATGCCGCATCGTGAAATACCGTCAGGTAGTGCAGAAGAAGCAGACCTACTACCAACTGGTACTCGACCAGACACCATTCTATGCCGAAATGGGCGGACAGGTTGGTGACCGCGGTGTATTGGTAAGTGAGAACGAAACCATAGAGATAATAGATACAAAGTCTGAGAACGGACTCACGGTACATATCGCAAAGCAGTTGCCAAAGCAGCCCGAAGCACCGTTCATGGCATGTGTCGATGTTGATATGCGTCGCGCCAGTGAGGCCAACCATACAGCAACCCACCTGCTCGACCAAGCCCTGCGTCAAGTGCTGGGCACACATGTAGAGCAAAAGGGCTCGTTAGTAACACCTGAGTATCTGCGCTTCGACTTCAGTCACTTCCAGAAAGTGACCGACGAGGAACTGCGTCAGGTGGAACGACTGGTGAACGAGAAGATTCGCGAGAACATCCCCTTGCAGGATCACCGCAACATGCCTATCGAGGAAGCCAAGAAGTTGGGAGCCATCGCTCTCTTCGGCGAGAAATACGGTGACAAGGTTCGCGTTGTACAGTTTGGCGACAGTGTTGAGTTCTGCGGCGGTTGCCACGCTAAGAGCACAGGTCATCTGGGTATGGTGAAGATACTCTCTGAAAGCAGCGTTGCCGCAGGAGTACGCCGTATCGAAGCCATCACAGGTCAGAAGGTTGAGGAAATGATGTATCAGTTCACCGACACTATGTCAGAACTGCGCCGCTTGTTCAACAACACCCCCGACCTGCAAGGAGCCATACAGAAGTTCCTTGACGAGAACACGCAACTGAAGAAACAGATAGAGGACAGCATGCGCGAGAAGGCTATGCGGCTGAAGGAAAACATGAAGTCAGGAGCCAAGAATATCAGCGGATTCACCGTAATGAAGGCTATTGCTCCACTGCCCGCCGACTTTGTCAAGGACATCGCTTTCCAACTCCGTGCCGAAGTTGATAATGCGCTGGTGGTTATCGGTAGCACTAACGAAGGCAAGCCCATGCTTACGGCAGCGGCTTCGGATAGCTTGGTACAACAGGGCGTGAACATCGGCAAGAACATTCGCGAGGCAGCCCAACTGATTCAGGGCGGTGGCGGCGGTCAGCCTCACTTCGCTACAGCAGGTGGTAAGAATCCCGACGGACTCATCTCCGCCGTCGACAAACTGGTAGAGCTGTTAACAAAATAAATGATTTGGGGAGCCGCGAAGCTCCCCATTTTTTATTTCCTTTTCAGGCGAATGCCCAGCAGGTCGCTGTCGTACCCGCTATCACGCCAACGCTGGACGTAATAGTAGGGGAAGCAGAGGATGTGGACGCGGATGGCGGCCGTGGCTCGGTAGGTGTCGGGTGACAACTCGGCCAAGGTTTTGTCGAACTGTACCAGTTCCTGCATACGTTCACGCAACACGTTGTGTTGGCGTAGCAGGTAGGCTTTGTAAACGAACTTGGCGCGTTCTACCAGTCGGCTCAACAGGTATCCCCGGCTGTCGGCATCGAGTTCGGGCTTCAGTTGTTCGTACTGGCGCACGGTAACCAGCATGCCCTGCATGGCCTGTGGCATGGAACGGGCCAGCACCTCGGGGTTTACGGTTTGCCCCTCGCGTCCCAAGCGATAGTTGTAGATGACACGGGGGAAATATTGCCAGCTTTTTATCATGGCCATGGGCCAGAACACCCATTCGTGGTCGGTATAGCTGATGCCTTCGGTTTGCACATAGCCGATGTGGCGCAACAGTTCGGTGCGGTAGGTGGCACAATGCATGGCCATATGCAGGCGGGGACGATAGAGGTCGCGTACACCATAGGTCTTACCCGGACTGCGCAGCACGCGTGTTCGTTTGCCCGGACGCCCTTCGGCATCGGTCCTGCGGAACTCGGTGAACACCATGTCCAAATCTACCGTTGCCAGGAAATCGAGGAAAGCCGACAGGTTTGCCGTCTCGTAGAAATCGTCGGCATCCAGAATGCGGATGTATTTTCCTGTAGCCTCCTTCAGTCCACGATTGATGCACGAGCCATAGTTCCCGTTTTCCTTATCGATGACGCGAAAGGTCTGGGGGTAGCGGGTTTCGTATTGGTGTGCAATTTCCGACGAGCGGTCCTTGCTGCCGTCGTTCACGACAAGCACTTCCATTCGTTCCATTCCTTCGGGAATGATGAGTGAAGTAAGGCACTGGTCGATGTAACGTTCCATGTTGTACATGGGAATGACGATGGTGAGCAGTTTCATGGTAATTACGATTTTTCCTTGTTGTATGCTTGCATCAGTTTGTAGCAGGTTTCGGCATCGAAGCCTCGCTCATGGGCGTATGCTTCGGCCATCAGTCGGCGTTGGGCATCAGTGGCGGGCAGTCGTTCGGCAAAGTTCCGGCAGCCCTCGTCCATGTCGACTTCGTGGAAGCGCAGACGGTTCAGGTCGACAAGTTCCACCTGTGCCCGTCCCTCGGCATCGCGCCCCAAGAGCAGATTGCCGCGAGAATAGTCGAGGTGTACCATTCCTGCGTTATGCAGACGCCCTGTGGTGCGACCGATAGCCGTCAGGAAATCGGCCTCGTCTTCCATCGACAAGCGATGCGCGATAATATCGTTATAGGTGTAGGGTAAGGTCGATAGCAGGCTTACGTAGTAACTCTGTCCGAAGAACAGGCCCCAATTGCGTTCGCTGTAATAGGCCACCGGCGTGGGAACACCGATGCCGTGTTTCTGTAGGAGTTGGGAATAGCAGTAGGAGCGGCGCGCCTTCGAAGGACGCAGGAAACCATAGACCAGGCGATTCAGCAGATTGGGCCGATGGAACGACTTTACGACATATTCCTGTCCAGCGAAGGACAGCCGACGGATTTCGTTGCGACGTTTGTAAATGACCTGCCCCTGCGAGGTGCGGAAAATAGTAGGCAGCGCCAAGAAGAAGTTTTTGGCTTCCTGAAATTCGGGAGCAACTGTCAAATGACGAGGATGAAGCAAGTGATGCAGGGCATTAGCCAATCGCGACCAAGAACGTTGGTGGCGCAACGGACCGCCCAGCATGCGTTGGAAGAACTCGGGATGCCGCTCGTTCAGCGCATCGATAATCTGGTATTTCAACCGTCGGTCGGCTGTTCGCTTCGAGGCTTCGTGGATGCGGTAGCGCAACCAAACCTGAGGGCTGGTCTGCACCTGCCCCCCATCCTTGAGCATGTGAATCCAGAATTCCCAGTCCTCGCGAGCCTGCAGTTCCTCGTAGTAACCGCCCACACGTTGCCAATCGGTTTTTCGGTAAAGTGCTGTAGCGGGAATCATGTTCTTGCGGGCCAACAGCCGCAGCGAAAAGGGAGGCAAATGCCATGGGCCTGTCTTGGCCCCGAAGAACTCGGCCTTGGGGACAGCCACTTTCACTTCGGGCTGCTGTTCCATCACAGAAACTGCCCATGCGAGGAATCCCGGCAATATTAAATCATCCGCATCCACTGGCAAAATGTACACTCCACGTGCATCGGAAATGCCCCGATTACGCGCCTTGCAAACACCCCCGTTGGGCTGGTCGATGGCTTTAATGCATGCGTTGCGACGGGCATAGTCGGCAGCAATTTGCAAAGTGCCATCGCGCGAACCGTCGTTCACTACAATGATTTCCTTCTGGGGATATCCCTCGGCCAGCAGGGCATCGAGTGTCTCTGCCAGATAGCGTTCGGCATTGTAGGCCGGCACAACAATGGATACCAAGGGGGACATGTAGGTGTAGGGTTAAGGGAAGATTAAATTTTATCGAGACCTTTGGTGAGTTTCAACCAATAGTATTTCAGGGGATTCTTGTACTTTAGCTGTTTCCAGGGACGGCTGCCGTGGGGACGATGCAGGACGGGTAGGGTGGTAAGCAAATAGTTGTGCAGACCCTCCTGGAGCGAACGATGGGAAATGGTGACGTCGAACCACGACTTACTCTGGTCCAACTGGTCGAAATCGACACGCTGAAATAACTCGGGCGTAAGCAGCGAACAGCAGAATGAACAGTGGCGACGGGTGTCTATCACTTGGTTCTCCTGTCCCTTGGCATAGAGGTAGGGATAGTTGATTTCTCCAGTTTCATCCACCGTTACCGAGGCTACGATGCCAGCATCCGGACGTTGTGAAGCAGCCTCCCACAATCCCGCAATGGTTTCGGGACGAACCGTAACATCACTTTCCACAATGAGCAGGCCGGCCTGTTCTTCGATGCACATCCGGCGTTCGCGCTGGAGTACAAACAGGTAATTGGGCGAAGGATGGTCGGTAAGGTCGCAGAGGTTCACTAACTGGAACCCCATTTCCTGCGAGGCCTGGGCCAGACGATGTGTATTCTCGGGTGTCGAATAATCGTTGTAAATCGTAAACGTGTGCGGCACATCCAATAGCGAAGCCATGATGGCCCGTACGGTTTCTAACGTCGAGTCTATGCTGTCCTTTACAGGCGTGATTATATGCAGTTTTTCCATCTATGAACCTTAATACTACGCAAAGGTACAAATAATTAATTAAAAGTTAAAAATTAAAAATTAAAAATTATTTGTAACTTTGCATCGATATAACATGAATTAAAATGATTTCGAAAGATTTTCTGCTCGAAGAAACACGGCAAGGCTACACCATCAGTCATGAGATGAAAGAGGTGTGGGCTGTGACTATCGATATAGCTCAGCATTTGGTCGATGTATGCCAGCGTCATGGGTTGCAATGTTGGATGGATAGTGGAACATTGCTTGGAGCTGTCCGCGATGGAGGGTTCATCCCTTGGGACGACGATATAGACTTCGTTATGTTGCGCAAGGACTACGATCGTCTGGTGAAGATTGCTGCTGATGAGTTTCAGCCACCTTATTTTTTCCAGACTACTTACAGCGACGAAGACTATTACTGCGGACATGCCCAATTGCGCAGAACGGATACCTCTGCCATTAACCGCACGCAGCTGAACAAACGTCATTGCCAAGGAATCTTTGTCGATATCTTTGTTCTTGATGGATTCATCGAGAATCCTGTCTTGCGATTCTTGCATCGCACCACGACGATGCTCATACGCAAGGCCATTCACGGTCAGTTGCGCCATCCCGAAGAAAATACATCCGTGGGCAAGAAAATTGGTTCGTTAGTATCGAAGGCTATCGGCTGCATGGTCGGCTATCGTCGACTGTTCCGTTGGTACGAAGCTATGTTCCGCATGATAGATGCCGATACTCACGAGCGTATCTCCCTGCTTTCCTTCCGCTATCGTTCGCACCGTCATGTGCGCCACAGAAGCAGTTACAAAAGCATGGAGTTTATCCCATTTGAGGGAGAAATGTTCCCGGCACCCAACAATACCGACGATGCCCTGCGCTGTAACTACGGTGCGGACTATATTACCCCACGTCAGGCACCCAATGACCACGGCGAGATGTATTTTGATGCGAACACTCCCTATACCGAATCCATCGAATTGCTGCGCAGACAGCCCGAGCTGTTCGACGAGCGCATTGCCCTGTTGTACCACACCAAGTAAACAACCATGAAGAAGAATTTCCAAGCAGCCCTATTTGATTTGGACGGCGTAGTCCTGGATACCGAGAGTCAGTATACCGAGTTCTGGGGACAGATGGGACGCGAATATCGACCCGATGTGCCTGTTTTTTGCCAGCGCATTAAGGGACAGACGTTGCGCCAAATCTTCGATGCTTGGATTCCCGACTCCGCAACACAGGAAGAGATTACCCACCGGCTCGATCAGTTCGAATCGCAAATGAGTTTCGAATATATTAAAGGAACGCGCGCGTATGTGGAGAAGTTGCAACGGGCAGGCGTAAAAACAGCCATTGTAACCAGTTCGAACCAGCCGAAGATGGAAAGCGTCTATCGTACGAGGCCCGAACTGAAGACGCTCTTCAACCGCATTATGACCTCGGAGGACTTCACCGAGAGCAAACCCTCGCCCCAGTGTTACCTGAGGGCTGCGGCGGCATTGGAAGTACCCATCGCGGAATGTGTGGTTTTCGAAGACAGTATCAATGGGTTACTTTCGGCCAAAGCCAGTGGAGCTTATGTGGTAGGTCTGGCTACTACCAACCCTATGGAGGTGATAGAGCCCCTGTCGGACATTGTCGTAGTTAACCTAGAAGGATTAGATAGTCTAGATAGTCTTGCAAACTCAGAAAAATGAAAGTAATCGTAGACGATAAGATACCCTTCATCCGTGGACAGGTGGAACGATTGGCCGATGAGGTCGTTTACCGACCAGGCGCAGCCATTGGGTGCGAGGAGGTGAAAGATGCCGATGCCCTGATTATCCGTACCCGCACCCATTGCAACCGTCAACTGCTGGAGGGCAGCCGAGTGCGTTTCATCGCGACGGCCACCATCGGATATGACCATCTCGATACTACATATCTTGATAATGCTGGCATCCAGTGGACAAACTGCCCAGGCTGCAATGCCACTAGTGTGGGACAATATGTGAGAAATGCGCTATTGGAAGCCGAACGAGCTGGATTAGTCCATCTCAGCGAGGCCACAGTAGGCATCATCGGCTACGGACACGTGGGAAAAGCTGTGTACAACGCTTTATGTCCCTACGTTGGAAAAATACTACTGAATGACCCCTTTTTGAACCTTTACGATAACATCCAAGACTGCGACATTATTACTTTCCACACCCCTCTCACCACAGATGGGTCCTACCCCACTTATCACTTAGCGGACAAACAATTCCTAAGCAGTCTTAAACATCAACCTCTCATAATTAATGCGGCACGAGGCGGAGTTGTTGATGAGGATGCTTTGCTAAAGGCAATGGAGAGCGGCCAGGTGCGACAGGCTATCATCGATACCTGGGAACATGAACCCGACATAGATTTGGAACTGCTGGAACGTGCCTTCATTGCAACGCCCCACATCGCAGGTTATTCGGCCGACGGCAAAGCAAATGCCACTCGCATGTCGCTCGATTCTTTGGCTCAATGGATGAACCGAAGCGATGCCTTCGACATACAGCCCCCCATGGCTGAGATCGAGCGGAGCGGACTGCACTACAGCCCCTTGGCTGACAGCTGCTGGCTGAAGGAGCATCCAGAACAATTTGAAGACTTACGCGGCAACTATCCGCTGAGACGCGAATAACGGAGGACAGGAACTATGAATGTCACAAAAAAGATAAGGATGGGATGTTTGAGCCTGTTGCTGGCAGCAATGGGCAGCCACACCTTTGCGCAAACGGGAAAACAATCCGACCTGATTATCAACGAGATTCAGGTGTGTAATATCGACCAGTTTATCGACCCCTCGTACAACTACGGTGGTTGGGTGGAACTATACAATCCAACTGTAAATACGATAAACTTGGGCAATTTGTATGTGAGCAACGACGAAGAGAACCTTTTGCGCTGGCAGTTGTCCGCAAGTCAGGGCACGGTGGAACCTGGAGGATTCGCCATCCTGTGGTTCGACCACTACGATACAGGAAATATGTATAGTAGCGAGGCTTACAAACAAATCGGTTTTAAACTGACGTACGAAGGTGGCACTCTTTACATTTGCGACAGTCAGGGTAAACTGATTGCATCGCAAGAATACCCCCAGGCCATTCAGCGCACCAGCTACGCACGCATTTCCGATGGCGGTGATACATGGGGTGTTACGTCCACTCCCACTCCAGGCAGTAGTAACGAAGGCAGCACCTTTGCCGAAGAACAACTGGAAGCACCCACCGTGGACTGCGATGCCACTTTATACACAACTCCCTTCTACATACAGGTAAGCAAACCGGCCGGAAGCACATTGCGCTATACCACAGACGGCAGTGTTCCCACGCTGGAAAACGGGTCGACAAGCTATGGAGGTAGGATTTATGTGAACGGCGGCACCAAGATTTATCGTTTCCGCGTGTTCAAGGATGGCTATCTGCCCAGTGGCGTAGTTACGCGTTCCTACATTTATCAGGATAAGGACTACTATCTGCCCATCATTTCTGTGGTGACGGACGAGCGGAATCTTTACGACGACACGATTGGGGCCTACACCGTGGGGACAAACGGTATATCTGGATTGGGTGTCAGTACAAATACCAACAAGAACCGCAGTTGGGAACGTCCTGTGAACTTTGAATATCTGGTGCCGGAAAATACAGACGGCGGTTCGTTCCTGATGGCATTGAACCAGGAATGCGACTTCGAAGTTTGTGGCGGCTGGAGTCGTAACCTTTATGCACCCAACGCGTCTTTCCGCTTAAAATCCGGCAAATACTATTTGGGACAGAACTTCCTGCCCTATGCCTTCTTTCAGGATAAACCCTATATCAAGAGCAAGACCATACAGGTGCGCAATGGAGGTAACGACGGTAATGCTCGTATCCTGGATGCAGCCACGCATCAGATTATGCTGGAAAGTGGCATGTACATCGACGTTCAGGCCACGCAACCTGCACACGTGTTCATCAACGGCAAGTTTATGTTCACATACAATGTCCGAGAACCGAACAATAAGAACCACGGCTACAGCAACTATGGTATAGATACCGATGAAATGGACCAGTTTGAAATACGTGCCGGTTATGGTTACAAGCAAATGGTAGGTTCGGACGAAACCTTCATACGTTGGATGAACTTGGCCCAGCAGCTGGCCAAGAACCCCACGGATGACAGTATCTACGAAGAGATTTGCGAACTGGTGGACATTGCCGAATACTGTAATTATATGGCGGCAGAATGCTATATCGGCAGTTCCGACTGGCTTACCAACTGCAACAATGTGAAGGGCTACCGTTCACAGGCCGACGGCAAGTTCCATCTGGTGGTGATGGACGCAGATGCATGTTTCCAATTCAGCGATATGATTTCCCGACTGCCCAACCACCTGTATAATGGTAACGCGGGCTTCAAACTGACAGGTCGGAACTACCTTATCGATATATTCTTGAACATGATGGAATACGAACCGTTCCGCAGGCGTTTCGTCGATACATTTTGTCTGGTCGACGGCAGCGTGTTCGAAACGCGTCGCAGCACCAACATCATCAACGCCATGCGCAGTCGGACGGAAAAGGCTATGGGCTTCGAGGCCAGCAACAGCCTGAACGGTTCCGCAAATTGGCTGATAAACCGGATTAGCGACCAGCGTTCAAACCGTCTGGATAATTTCAAGAGTTACATGAGCAGCTACAAGCTCAACACCACCTATGGCACAACCATCTCTGCCGATGTACCCATGGCTCGTTTGTCCGTAAACAATCTGGAAATTCCTACGGGAAAGTTCAGCGGAGTCCTGTTTAATCCTGTTGTCGTAAGGGCACAACCAGTGCCGGGATACGACTTCACGGGTTGGTTGCTGAACGACAGTAGACGGACTCTTGTTTTCAACACCGGTGCCAACTGGACCTACTACGACAAAGGCCCGATGAACGATGAGAATTGGAAGGAGGAAGATTTCTCGACTGACGGATGGAGCTCGGGCAATGCTCCTCTGGGCTATGGTAACGTAGGTATGTCGGGAAGCAGCGACTACAGTACCACTTTGGATTACGGTTCGGATGCCAGTAACAAGCGTCCCACATATTATTTCCGCAAGACATTCAAACTCCCTGGACTGCCCTCGGAAACCGAAGGCTATCAGTTGAGGTGCTATGTAGACGACGGTTGCGTGGTGTATGTGAACGGACAGGAAATTGGCCGCTATCTGATGCCTGACGGCAAACCTACATACAATACCTATACCACCACATATGTCGGTGCTACGGCTGCTGTCCTGAATTTCGATATCGATAACTCCCTGCTGCACATGGGCAACAATCTGATCGCCGTAGAGGTTCACAACACCTCGGGCACTTCCTCTGACATATATTGGACAGCCGCCCTTTATCACCTGGAGAACAACGACCGCTTCGTCTCTACCGAGAGGGAAGTGAACCTATCCACGCTGGGTACAAGGAATATTTCCCTGACGGCCTGCTACGCCCCGATGGAAGAAAGAGAACTGATGCCCAACAACGTCTTTCCGCTGAGAGTGAACGAGGTGAGCGCCGGCAATAGCGTTTTCATAAACGAATATTTCAAGAAGAACGACTGGGTGGAACTCTATAACACCACAGATACCGAACTCGATGCTGCCGGACTGTACATTAGCGATAATGCCAATAATCCGTTCAAGTACCAAATCCCGGGCAATGCAGACTTTAACACTAAAGTTCCGCCTCATGGACACCTTATCCTGTGGGCCGATAAATTAGAATCTCTGACCCAACTGCATGCCCCCTTCAAACTGGAGAACGAAGACGGGAATATGGTACTCATTACCTCGTCCGAGGAATTTGTGGCCAACAATCAGGCGTTCTTCGATGTGCATCCCTCGTTGTGTGAATTCACTGACAAACTGGAATATTGTAACCACAAAGGCGACCAAAGCGTGGGTCGCTACCCCGATGGAAGTAATCGGTACTATCTGATGTATCGTCCTACCATCGGACGGATGAATTCTCTGCTTCCCGAAGACGATTCGCTGGGCTTCGATCCGACATACACCGCTGTCGAACCCACCCTTGCCAGTCAGGACAATCCGATATCGCCAGTGGGCTACTACACCCTCAGCGGACTGTTCATGGGACGCGAGTCCAGTTCCCTGCGATCAGGGATTTATGTGGTGCGGTTGTCTAATGGGAAAAGCCAGAAAATTGTTGTCAAATGAATTATTTTTCATAATTTGCAACGTAAAATACTGCACAAATTGCCACTTTATGTGCAAAAAAGATATGTTTTTTAACTAAAAATTTGGTAATTAGCCGTAGAAGTCGTAACTTTGCACCCGAATTAGAAAGATAACATTATTCACAAAATTAATTATTTACCATTATGGCTGATATTGAAGCAAAAGTAAAAGCTATTATCGTTGATAAACTTGGTGTAGACGAAAGTGAAGTTGTAGAAACTGCAAACTTTACCCAGGACCTGGGTGCTGACTCTCTGGACACCGTAGAGCTCATCATGGAGCTGGAGAAGGCTTTCAACATCACTATTCCCGACGATGCTGCTGAGAAGATTGCCACCGTTGGTGACGCTATCAAGTTTATTGAAGAGGCTCAGGCCTAAACAGAACAAACATTTGAAGATTGGGGATTGAAGATTGGATTTTCAATTTTCAATCTTCAATTTTCAATTTATTATCCAAACAAAATACATGGAATTAAAAAGAGTTGTAGTTACCGGCATAGGTGCCGTAACACCATTGGGAAACACCGCTGAGGAAACCTGGCAGAACATAGTAGCAGGCGTTAGTGGTGCTGCACCTATCACCCATTTCGACACCACGAATTTCAAGACCACCTTTGCCTGTGAAGTAAAGGGTTTCGATGCCACACAGTTCATCGACCGCAAAGAGGCTCGCAAGATGGACCCCTATTGCCAGTATGCTATGGCTGCTGCCACTATGGCCGTCGAGAACAGCGGTCTCGATTTGGAGAAGACCGACCTGAACCGTGTAGGTGTAGTGTTGGGCGTGGGTATTGGCGGTATGCACACCTTCGAAGAGGAAGAATGGAACTACGAGCGCACCCACGAGACTCTGGGTCCCAAGTACAGCCCCTTCTTCATTCCCAAGATGATTGCCGACATTGCAGCTGGTCAGATTAGCATGAAATATGGCATGCACGGACCTAACTACATTACTTCCAGTGCTTGCGCCAGTTCCACGAACGCCTTGGCCGATGCCTTCAACCTGATTCGTCTGGGTAAGGCTGAAGTTATGGTGACTGGTGGAAGTGAGGCTGCTATCTATCCAGGTGGTGTAGGCGGTTTCAACGCCATGCACGCCCTCTCTACTCGTAACGACGAGCCCGAGAAGGCCAGCCGTCCTTTCAGTGCCAGTCGCGATGGCTTCATCATGGCCGAGGGTAGCGCCATGCTCATCCTGGAAGAATTGGAACACGCCAAGGCTCGTGGTGCACATATCTATGCCGAGGTGGCAGGTTGTGGCATGAGTGCCGACGCCCACCACATTACGGCCAGTCATCCCGAAGGTCTGGGTGCCAAGTTGGTGATGAAGAACGCCCTGGAGGATGCTGAGATGCAGCCCGAGGAAATCGACTACATCAACGTTCACGGCACATCGACCCCCGTTGGTGACATCAGCGAGGTTAAGGCCATTAAGGACGTGTTCGGTGAACATGCCTATGAGTTGAACATTAGCTCCACGAAGTCCATGACGGGCCATCTGTTGGGTGCTGCCGGTGCCATCGAGGCCATGTTCAGCGTACTCAGTGTTGCCAACGACATTGTTCCGCCAACCATCAATCACGAGGATGGCGACGAAGATCCCGAAATCGACTACAAGTTGAACTTCACGTTCAACAAGGCCCAGAAGCGCACCGTTCGTGCTGCTTTGAGTAACACCTTCGGTTTTGGCGGTCACAATGCCTGCGCCATCTTCAAGAAGTACAATGGCTAACTTCTTCGACCTTTGGATACGTATAAAGCTCCCCTTCCTTCGGGATAGGGAGCTTTATCGTTCTTTACACCAGATATTGGGCTTTTATCCTCGTGATATTCGTCCATACAAGGTGGCTATGCTGCACAAATCCGTGGCAGTGAAAGAGGAGGGCAAACGCATTAACAACGAACGTTTGGAGTTTTTGGGCGATGCCATCCTGGGTGCCGTAGTCGGTCACGTTGTATTCAAGCGCTTTCCAAAGAAATCCGAAGGTTTCCTCACCAATGCCCGTAGCAATATTGTCAAGCGTCAGACGCTGAACAAACTGGCTCAGGAAACGGGTTTCGACAAGCTCATTATCACAAACTTCAAGCAGCAGACACACAACAACTATGTTTCGGGCAATGCTTTCGAGGCATTGGTAGGTGCCATTTACCTGGATCGTGGCTATGCCCACTGCGTACGTTTCGTTCGCGACAAGATAATGACGGAACTCGTCAATATCGACAAAGCTGCCAACGAGGTGAACTACAAGAGCAAACTTATCGAATGGGGTCAGCGTCACCACATCAGCATCGACTTCCAATCGGAAGAGAGCCGCGAAAACAATGCCACTCCCGTCTTCCATTGTCGCATCGTTATCGCAGGCACCGAATGCGGAACGGGTAAGGGCTATTCCAAGAAAGAAAGTCAGCAAGATGCTGCCCGTAAAGTCACGGAACGTCTGCAAAAGGACCGCGACTTTAAACTCAGCCTTATTGTTCCCCAGGAACAGCAGATGGAACGCTATGCGGACATCACCCCCGTCAGTGCCGAGGAAAAACAGACGGCGGAGACAGAGAAAACCATCGATATCGATTTCTCAGATATCAGCACGCGGACCAAGACTCGCGAGGAAATCATTGCTGAGGCCGAGGCCAAGGCCTTTGCCGAATAACCCCACAGCCTATGTATTCCGCCAATCCCACTCGTTATACGGAAATGACGTACCGCCGTTGCGGACAGTCCGGCATCCTGTTGCCGGCAATCTCGCTTGGCTTTTGGCATAATTTCGGGAATGTGACTCCTGAAATGCAGAGCCGTGCCATTGTGCGTGCCGCCTTCGATGCTGGCATCACCCATTTCGACCTGGCCAATAACTACGGTCCCGACCCAGGTGCAGCTGAACAGCGACTCGGTAAGTTCTTGCATGACGACCTCAGTGCCTATCGAGATGAACTTTTCATTTCCACCAAGGCGGCCTACGATATGTGGGACGGACCTTATGGCTCTTGGGCTTCGCGCAAGCACCTCATGGCCAGCCTCGACCAGAGTCTTCGTCGCCTGCAGCTCGATTATGTCGACCTTTTCTATTGTCACCGATACGACCCCGCAACACCTCTCGAGGAAACATTGCAGGCACTTGTCGACATTGTGCGCCAAGGTAAGGCACTCTATATCGGACTTTCCCGTTGGCCGTACCAAGCCGCACAAACTGGCTACGAATACCTGCGACAGCATGGTGTGCCCTGCCTCATCTATCAGGGACGTCTGAACCTTTTTGACCAGGCTCCAAAGCACGAGGGTATACTTCGTCAGGCCGCTGAAAATGGTGTTGGATTCATTGGTTTCTCGCCCTTGGCTCAGGGACTGCTTACCAACCGCTATCTCAATGGAATACCTGCCGACAGCCGTATGGCACATGACCCACGTTTCCTGCATGCCGACATGTTAACACCCCAGGTTCTTGCCCGTATCCGTGGGCTCAACGACTTGGCCATTCAGCGTGGCGAATCCCTGTCTGCTATGGCGCTCAGTTGGATTCTTTCCCATCCCGAGGTAACCAGTGTCATCATAGGTGCCAGCTCACCCGAACAACTGCGGTGTAACCTGGACGCTCTTGCCAGTCCACCTTTCACCCCAGAACAACTGTCTGCCATCGAAGATATTCTCCAATGAGATAGAAAAACGAAAACAAGGAAGGAAGCCAATCGGCTTCCTTCCTTGCTTTGGTGACCCGCTCGGGGCTCGAACCCGAGACCCCAACATTAAAAGTGTTGTGCTCTACCAGCTGAGCTAGCGGGTCATCCTATTTGCAAGCCCTTTTTCGGTTTGCGGGTGCAAAGATACGAATAAGTGAGCAAAATCCCAAATTTTTTGAAGATTTTCGAACGAGAGTATCTAAAACAGAAGATTCAAAGGTATGATAATTTTACTCTTTCAGGACGAATCGCCGATAATAGGAGAGGCACAAGGTGGTGAGCGGAAGAGCAATAATGAGTCCGATGAAACCCAACAATGAGCCCCATATCGAGAGCGAAAGGAGAATGACGGCAGGGTTCAGTCCCATCACCTTTCCCATGATGCGTGGTGTAAGGTACATATCCTGAATGGTCTGGACAATGGCGAACACAGCCAGGGCCATGAGCAGGATAATCCAGAAACTTTGTCCTGTCTCGAGACTCTTCATCAGAGCCAGCACAATAGTGGGAATAAAACCAATGAGCTGGAGGTAGGGTACCATATTGAGGAGTCCGATAAGAAGTCCCAAGCCGATTGCCATGGGGAAGTCGATGATGAGGAATCCGATGGAAAAGAGAATACCTACGATGAGGGCAATGAGCGATTGTCCACGGAAGTAAGAATTCATGCCATGCTTGACATCCTCTGCCAACCCCTGGAAGAATGCGCGTTTATTGGCCGGAATCAGGTTTATCCATCCTTCTGATAGCCGCTCATAGTCGAGCAGGATAAAGAATAGGTATAGAAATACGGTGAATACGGTGAATATGCCCAAAATGAATCCAAAGGTCTGGGTAATGAGGTTCCAGAGTTGTCCAAGGGCTGTTTGCAACGCATCGCGCACATTGTCCTGTTGAATCAGTTGAACAATGTCGTTCTCATTCACAAAACGCTGTATATGACGGGTAACGGTATCGATGAGGTTGTTGTCTCCCAGATATTGTTGGGCAATGGGAGCCAGATATTCGCTGAACTTGGTGGTCTCCTCGATGATGGGGGGAACCACAAGCAGCATAATTCCGGTAATTGCTCCTAATACAATAATAAGGGCTGCCACAATGCTTACGATGCGATTCCGCAACCGGCACTTAAACTGCAGAAAACGTACGAGCGGATATATCATGTAGGCCAGTAACCACGCTATGAAGAAAGGCAGGAGCACGGAACTGAGACGTCTCAGTAACAAGCCGATACCCAGGAATAGCAAAACAAGTGTGATATTGCGGATGAAACTGTCGAAAGTTATTTTCTTTTCCATTTTTTGTAGGGGTTAGGCATTTTTCGTTGCTTCCTCGTAACAATGGCGGCAGAGAGGTTCGTATTCCTGCTTTTCGCCCAACATCACCTGTTTTTCGCCTGCCACAATACGATGACTGACATAGGCCAGGGCACCACATCGAACGCAGATGGCATGTTGCTTGGACACATCGTCGGCTATGGCGCACAAAGCGGGCATAGGACCAAAGGGTCGTCCCTGGAAGTCGAGGTCCAGTCCGGCCACAATGACACGTACGCCACGGCTGGCCAGTTCCTGACAAACATCGACTATGCCTGGGTCGAAAAACTGCGCTTCGTCGATACCCACCACTTCATTGTCTGCCGACATCAACAGGATGCTGGCCGAGGAATCGACGGGTGTCGAGGGTATGGAATTGCCCTCGTGGCTCACCACGTCCTCTTCGGAATATCGGGTATCTATGGCCGGTTTGAAGATTTCCACTTTCTGTTTGGCGAACTTCGCCCGTTTCATGCGACGGATAAGTTCCTCGGTCTTGCCCGAGAACATGGAGCCGCAGATGACTTCCACACGCCCCTGGCGCATGATTTCACCATTCCTCTCTGCTATTGTCAGTGACATCGTGATTTGGGTTATTATCGTTGCAAAGTTAGAAATTAAACGGCAATAATTAAAAGTTAAAGGCAATTTCTTACCATTTGCCTACAAAAAAATTGCAGACTAACGTCTTTTCGTCAAAAAACCATTATATTTGCATGCACTAACCTAACTATACAAACATGAAACAATCCATCATTCTGCTTTTGGCTATATTTGCTTTGGTAACCTTTGGTGTCACCAGTTGTAAGCAAGAAAAGGAACAGCCTGTCACAAGCACCACCGTTGTTCCCGACGGAGGCGGACAGGAAAACACCCGCACCGTTGTCATTCGCGATGGAAGCAAAGAGGACAGTACCCTGGTCAGCATCGAGTTTCCCACCTATCCCAATGCGTCGCTGAATGTGTCTATCACGGAACAACTCAACGAGCAACTGGGTGGATTGTACGAGGGCGACTATGCTGACTGCGACTCTTTTGCCCGTTTCTATTCCGCATACTTTATGAAAGAAATGAAGAAAATGCGCGATGAATTCGAGGATTTTGAGCCCGAAATGCCCTTCTGCCGCGAACTGACAATTACCAAGGGTTACGAAACAGATGCTTGGGTAACCTTCGACCTCCAGACCTACGAATTCAGTGGTGGTGCACACGGCGGTGGGGTTGCCTATGGCATTACCTTCCGCAAAAGCGATGGCCGGCATGTGGGCCGGGATATGCTTGCTCCGGAACGCGACCCGATGGAATGGAACAATCTCCTGAAACAGGGATTGATGAAATATTTCGAAGCAAAAGACGAAACGGAACTCGAAAATTGCCTTATCGACGTCAGTCTTTACGACATTCCTATGCCTGCCTATGGCGTAAGTTTCGTTCCCGACGGTCTTTCCTTCGTCTATCAGCAATACGAGATTGCTCCCTATGCTGCCGGACGTCCCAACTTTACAATCCCTTACGATAAATTACGCCCATTTCTGAACATCACAGGTCGTCGTCTGCTCAATTTATGTAAATAAATTTGGGTAAACGACGGCTATTTTGTATCTTTACGCCGTAAACCTTAACAAAATACGATAATGAAGAAGACTCTGTTACCGCTTTTTTTGTTTATCGCACTATCGTCTGCAGCCCAGGAACAGAAGCTTGCGGGCTTCGAGTATGCCAATGCACCTGCCGAACCCGACGGCACAGAGTGGCAATCGCCAGAACGCCTTTCCCTGAACAAGGAACAGCCCAGGGCGTGGATGTTCTCGTTTGCCAACCTGAACGAGGCACTGAAAGTGTTACCCGAGGGCAGTACCTATTACCAATGCCTGGACGGCACATGGAAGTTCCGCTGGGTTCCAGAACCATCCCAGCGCGATACCCGTTTCCAGCGGACCGATTTCGATGATTCCGCCTGGGACAACATCGAGGTGCCCGGGAACTGGAATGTACAGGGACTGCAGAAGGATGGCACCATGAAATATGGTGTACCCATATACACAAACCAAAAGGTAATCTTCCAGCACCAGGTGGCCGTGGGCGACTGGAAAGGTGGTGTCATGCGCACACCGCCTACCGACTGGACCACCTATAATTTCCGCAACGAAGTAGGTTCGTATCGCCGTACCTTTAGCATTCCCGCCCAATGGGAGGGTCGCGATGTGTATATCAACTTCGACGGCGTGGATTCGTTCTTCTACCTGTGGATTAACGGACACTATGTGGGCTTCTCCAAGAACAGCCGCAATACAGCCCGTTTCAATATTACACCCTACCTGAATCCTTATGCAGAGAACATCGTAGCGGTGGAGGTTTACCGCAACAGCGACGGCTCTTTCCTGGAGGCTCAGGATATGTTTCGTCTGCCAGGCATCTTCCGCTCGGTATATCTGACCGCCAACCCCCAGTTCGAGATTCGAGACCTGGCTGTTCGCACGGCGTTCATCAACAACGGAACGGCCATTGTTAACGTCGAGGCCAAATTGCGCGGTTCCATCAAGGAAACGGCTGCACAGCAATTCAACAATCTCCTGAAGAAAGCTCCCAAATACACCATCAATTATCAGATTTACCCAGTAAAGCTTTATACCGATGAAACCGAAGGTTTAGTGGCTTCGCTGCAAAATGCCAATGCCTATTCACAAATCTATATTCCCAGAGCACGTCCCTGGTGTGCAGAAGAACCCAACCGCTATGTGTTGGTGGCTTCGCTGTTGAACCGCAAGGGCGAGGTGATAGAGATGGTTAGTACCTATTTCGGTATTCGTAAGGTGGAAATCCGCGAAACGCAGGCCGATGAAGATGAATTCGGACTGGCAGGGCGCTATTTCTATGTGAATGACAAACCTGTAAAGCTGAAGGGCGTAAACCGTCACGAGAACAATCCATCGACGGGTCATGCCATTACCCGCGAACAGATGGAAAACGAAGTGATGCTGATGAAGCAGGGCAACATCAACCATGTTCGTAATTCGCATTATTCGAACGACCCCTATTGGTACTATCTGTGCGACAAATACGGCATTTACTTGGAGGACGAGGCCAACGTAGAAAGCCACGAATATTATTATGGCGAGGCTAGTTTGTCTCATCCGCAGGAATGGCGTGCAGCCCATATTGCCCGCGATATGGAACTGGTGCACAGCCACATCAATCACCCCAGCGTCGTTATCTGGAGTCTGGGTAACGAGGCAGGCCCGGGTGACAACTTCAAGGCTGCCTATCAGGCCATTCGCGAATTCGACAAGAGTCGTCCCGTCCAGTACGAACGTAACAACAATATCGTTGACATGGGTTCGAACCAGTATCCGTCCGTCGAATGGGTTCGATATGCCGTTACAGGCAAGGCCAACGTTAAATATCCCTACCACATCTCGGAATACGCCCATTCGATGGGAAATTCCATGGGAAACCTGGTAGATTACTGGAAGGCCATCGAAAGCACGAACTTCTTCTGCGGCGGTGCCATCTGGGACTGGGTGGACCAGGCCATCGATACCTATAAACCCGATGGAACCAAGTATTTTGGCTATGGTGGCGACCACGGCGACAAACCTAACGACGGAATGTTCTGTATGAACGGCACCATGCTGCCCGACCTGCAGCCCAAACCACAATACTTCGAGGTAAAGAAAGTTTATCAGAATGTTGGGGTGACAGCCAAGGACATGGCGAAAGGGGAAATCGAGATTTTCAATAAGAACTATTTCACCGATTTGTCGGACTACACGATTCAATGGACGCTGGTTCAGGATGGAAAACCCACCACACAGGGTAAACTTACCGATGCGAATGTTGGTCCGCGCGAACGGAAGACATTCACCCTGCCGATAGACCTGTCTGCGTTAAGAGCCGAAAGCGAATACTTCGTACGTGTCGAGTTCTTGTTAAAGGAGGACAAGCCATGGGCCAAACGCGGCTATGCACAAATGAACGAGCAACTGCCCGTCAAGGCAGCCACGGGTTGGAAGGACGTTGCGTCTTTACAAATTAAAAGTGAAAAATTAAAAATGAAAAACGATGGTGGGCTGCGTACCATCACCGGTAAGGACTTCGAGGTGGCCTTCGATGACAGTACAGGCGTCATCCAAAGCCTGAGCTACGAGGGCACTGAAATATTCCAGCCTGGAAAGGGCCCGCAAATCGATGCCCTGCGCGCTCCTGTCGACAACGACAATTGGTTCTATACACAATGGTACCCGAACGGTCTGCACAACCTTTGTCATAAGACAAGCGTCGCAGCCCAGAAATACAATCGCGATGGTTCCGTCACTATCAGTTATACCATTACGAGCCAGGGTCGGCGGAAGGGACAAATCCGTGGTGGCAGCAGTGGCCGATACACTATCGTCGACGGTGAAGAGATGCAGGCCGACGATTTCCACTTCACCACAAATATTGCCTACACGGTATATCCCAACGGACAAATCGAGCTGGAAAGCAGTATCGTCAGCAGCAATCCCAGCCTCGTACTGCCGCGCCTGGGCTACTATATGCAACTGCCAAAATCGTTCGACCAATTTATTTATTACGGGCGTGGACCGCTCAACAACTATGCCGACCGCAAGACGGGTTCCTTCGAAGGGTTGTACAAGAGTTCTGTCGAGGAGCAGTTCGTAGCCTTCCCCAAACCGCAGAGCATGGGTAACCGCGAAGATGTGCGTTGGTGTGCGCTGATGGATAAATCGGGACACGGTGTACAATTTGTCAGCACCGGTCTGATGGCTACATCGGCCCTTCCCTGGAGTGCATTGGAAATGACCTCTGCCCCCCATCCCTGTGATTTGCCGGAAAGCACCGCCACCCATCTGCACCTCGACTGCCAGGTAACTGGTCTTGGTGGCAACAGCTGCGGGCAGGGTGGTCCCCTGGAGCCCGACCGTGTAAAGGGTGCCGTCCACCAGATGGGCTTCATCATCATCCCCGTGACGGCCAAGGACAACCTTTCGCAGACCGCACAAATCAAGGGTAGTACCCCGCTGCCGATGGTTATTACACGCGACAAAGTGGGTCGTGTGAGCATTGTCAGTCAGGAAGGCGAGACCGTGATGGTGCAGGTGGATAAGCAAAAGCCTCAAATCTACAGCGAACCCATCAATCTGCGCGAGGGTGGCACTGTAACTGCCTGGTACAAATCGCAGGCCGACCAGAAGACAACCAGTACGTTCGGTCGCATCGAGAGTGTTCCCGTCGAGGTTATCTATACCAGTAGCGAGGAAATCAGCGACGGCTCGGCTGCCAAGAATCTGGTCGATGGAAATATCAATACCATCTGGCACACGATGTACAGTGTTACGCAGGCCAAATATCCCCATTGGGTGGACTTCGACTGTGCCGAGGAACGACTCATCAAGGGCTTCACCTATCTGCCGCGTCAGGACGGTCCCAATGGCGATGTCAAGGCCTATCGCATCACGCTCTCTACCGATGGCAAGACGTGGAGCGAACCTGTCTGTGAGGGCGAGTTCGCACGTTCCAAACAAGAACAGAAGGTAATGTTCAGTCAGCCCCAGCGTGCCCGCTACCTGCGCTTTACGGCCCTTTCGGCCCAGAATGGTGGCGACTATGCCAGTGGTGCTGAGTTCACTGTGTTGGCGGAGTAAGTATGGCGCGGGCAGCCGCCTCGTCGCGTGCCAACTGGTTCATCAGTTCCTCGCGCGAGGCAAATAGTCGCTCTTCGCGCAACCGACTTACCAGTTCAACCGCCAGCCGCTGACCATACAGGTCGTTCTCGTAGTCAAAGATATTCACTTCGATAGATACCGCCTCGCCGTTTCCTATGGTGGGGCGGTTTCCTATATTGAGCATGGCTGGCCGTCGTGTGCCGTCGGCCAACAGCGCCCACACCGCGTAAGCCCCATGTGCGGGGATGAGTTTCATGGCATCGGGTTGCAGATTGGCTGTGGGAAATCCCAATTCGTGACCGACGTGGAACCCACGTATCACCTGTCCACCCAACTGGTAGGGATGCCCCAGCATTTCGGCTGCGCTCTCCACATCGCCCTGTTCCAACAGCCGTCGACATTTGCTGCTGCTGGCCATCAGACTCTCCAATTCGTGGGCACGCACTACTTCTATACCCGTTTCCTGGCCCCAGCGCACGTAGTCCTGAAAAGCACCGCCGCCGTGTCCAAAGGCATGGTCATAGCCCAACATCAGAACCCCGACGTGTAATTCGCGGTGCAGCACCTGTTCCATGAATTCACGTGCCGTAAGCATACTCAGTTCACGGGTAAAGGGCAGGGTGACAATCTCGTCAACCCCCGTTTGTTGCAACAGCTGTTGCTTTTCGTCCAGGGTAGTCAGCAGGGAGGGCACATGGCCGGGACTGACCACCATGCGAGGATGGCAATCAAAGGTCACCAGCATGGATTTCAGCCCCCTGCTGCTGGCCTCGCTTCGCAATTGCTCTATCAGGCACACATGTCCCCTGTGCACCCCATCGAAAAACCCGATGGTTGCCACACATGGAGCTGTTGAATATGCCTTATTTCCCATTTCTTTTGCAAAGATACGACTATTTTTTCACTTTTCACTTTTCACTTTTAATTTTATTTTGTACCTTTGAGTCTCTTCGAGCCTCGAAGATAGGCTGCATCTCGGAAAAACTCAAAAATATTTGGTTTTTCTCTCGATTTTCACTACCTTTGCACCCGCAAAGCCATTCAGGCCCCGCATTGGACTTGTAGCTCAGTTGGTTAGAGCAACAGACTCATAATCTGGAGGTCCTAGGTTCAAGCCCTAGCTGGTCCACAAAAAAACAAGGAGCTGCAAAATCGTAGCTCCTTGATTTTTTCCATATTATTTTCTGAAAAAAATGTGCGTTATAGAATTATTCGTATCTTCAAACTACATTTTAAGATACTCACGCTCGGTTTTCTGCAAATAAATTTGCGAAATCCCTCACTTTATCGTATCTTTGTGAGCATCTAAAGTACTATGTTACACCCTAATACTATGGAAGTTATGAAGAAAAAGTTATGGAGTTTGTTGGTCATCATGATGGCGGCAATGGTTAGTTTCAGCCTTTCCTCGTGCGGCGACGACGAGGCCGATGGCAATGATTTCGGAAATGATACGCCCGTCGACAATTCTGCCGTAGTGGGCAACTGGTACTTCACGAATACCGTGAACGGCACCTATGGTACTTTCGATAACATCATGGAATTGCAACTGAGGTCCGATAATACGGGAAAATACACGTGGGCGCAATACGAATACGATGAAAACCAACTGGGTTATGTCGAAAGGCACGAAGGAAAGTACACCTACGACAAAGCAGCAGCCACACTGACTTTCGAAGGTCACTGGATGGGAGCATTCACATCTGTTGAAGTCACAGAAAACACGCTTACCTGCACCATCGTAAATAAATCGTACACCTTCAAACGCGGCTCATACAATTGGGGCCCAGTATCCGGTGGCACCATTCTCGACGAGCACGGTAACGTCATCCAGCAAGGCAGATAAAATCGAATCAGAGGCTGTACAGACCGCTCTCTTTGATGAAAATCGCTTCTCTCCTCTGACCTGACGTCGCCCCCCTAAGATACAAAAAAAGCGCTACTCCCCACGGAATAGCGCCTTTTCTTTTTAGTGTTTTAGTGATTTAGAAGTTTAGAAGTTTAGTGATTTAATTTTTCTCTTTTACTTCACTTTTCATTTTTAATTTTTCATTTCGCCCTTAGACTTTAGCCTTTAACCATTTGCCATTAGCCCTTAGCCCTTCGCCGTTAGCCGTTTACGCGAGCGGTGCCGATTCGCGACTGGGACGCCGCGGACCGCGTAACCTGCTGGAACTGCTGGGGGACACCTTCACCCTGGACGATGCCCGACGTGTGCGTCGGCAACAGGGACTGGACACTGACATCGTCAAGACGGCCAAGATGATAAACAACTGGAAAAGTCGCGGCTATGTGACTCAGATATCAGATATCAGTTTCCAGAAAAGGCAATAATTCACAATTAAGACAAAAACCAACAAAACCCTTTTGTACAGGTCGAGACTTCGTCTCTGATGTTGCGACTGCATACTTTCCCTTGTAAACAAGTTTCCAGGTAAAGTCTACATACACGACATCATCCCTACGGGATTTCGACCTGTCCAAAAGCAAAAACCCCGGCTCTACGAGCCTGAAAATCAAACCTCTAAACTTCTAAACTTCTAAGCAATAATGAAACACTATCAAGCAAGCCGCGGGTGGCGCAACAATAACCCGCTGAACATACGCAGGGGCGAGGACTGGACAGGCCTCTGCAGCAAGCAGACCGACTCGGAGTTCTGCCAGTTTATGACCATGTCGATGGGCTACCGTGCCGCAGTGAAGATACTGAAGAGCTATGCCCGCATCTTTGCCCAACGGGGACAGACGTGGAGCATCGACAACGTAATCCGTCGCTGGGCACCGCCCTCGGAGAACCAGACCGACGCCTACCTGAGCCGTGTGCTGCAACTGATGGGTCGCGAAGGCGAAACCGACCACCGCATGGCACCCCTATGGACCAAGCCCGGGGTGCAGCAGGCCGCCCTGATGCTGTGCGCCATGACGTGTGTGGAAACCGGTTGTCCGCCATCGGCCGTGCCCGTGGGCAGCGTGAACACCGGCTTCGTCCTGGCCGGTCTCTCCGACCCCCACCTCCCCACAAATTGGTGGTAACAATTAAATTTGAAAAATGGAAATGTATAAACAAGAAAGCGACCTGTGGGGGCCGCTTTCTTTGTTATTCCTCTTCGGTTTTTTCTTCTTCTTTCTTTTTAGCCAGGTATTCGGGCAGTGACATGCCGGCCTGGTCGAAGAGTTCGCCAAGTGGGGGAACGCTCTTCATGAGTCCCGACAGGAAGTTGGCTGTGCTGGTCTGGCCATTGCCGCCTGCACCATTGTCCCAAACGGTAACCTTGTCGATGTTGATGCCCTTGATGGCCTCGACCTGTGTCTTCACGAGTTCGGGCAGTTTCTCGAGCAGCAACAGGGTGTAGGCCTTGGTGGCATCGCCTCCGGCAGCCTGAATCATCTTGTCGTAACCAGAGGCCTGCTTGGTCAGGATTTCGTAGAGACCCTTGGCCTCGGCTTCCATCTTGGCGAAGATGGCATCGGCCTCACCCTTGGCATTTACGCGCTTCTGCTCGGCAGCGGCTTCGGCTTCGATGACGAGACGCTTCTTCTCGATTTCCTGAGCCACGATGACGTTGGCTGTCTGCGTCGAGCGTTCGCGTTCGGCACGGGCATTCTCGGCTTTCTGCTCGGCAGCGTAAGCCTCTTCCAGAGCCTGGGCCTGAGCCACCTTTTCGGCAGCGGTGGCCTTGCGCTGTGCCTCGGCCTCGCGTTCGCGACGGATGGCGTCGGAGTTGGCAATATTAATCTTGGCTTCGTTCTCACCCTCTACAGCCTTTGCGTTGGCGGCGGCTGTACGGATACGGGTTTCGCGGACGGCTTCGGCCTTACCCACTTCACCCAGCTTTTCCTGCTCTGCCACACGCACCTTGGCTTCGTTGATGGCCTTGGCGGCGGCTTCCTGACCGAGGGCTTCGATATAGCCGCTCTCGTCGTTGATGTCGGTTACGTTCACGTTGATGAGGCGTAGACCGATTTTCTTCAGTTCCACCTCGACGTTCGAAGAAATGGCCTCCAGGAACTTGTCGCGGTCGGAGTTCAGTTCCTCGATGCTCATGGTGGCGATGACCAGACGGAGCTGACCGAAGAGGATATCACGGGCCAGTTCCTGAATCTGCTGTGCGGTCAGTCCCAGCAAGCGCTCGGCAGCTGCCAGCATGGATTCGGGCTCGGTGCTGATACCTACGGTGAAGCGGCAGGGCACGTCGACACGGATGTTCTGACGGCTCAGGGCGTTGGTCAGGTTGGCATCGATGCTGATGGGTGTCAGCGACAGGTAGGCATAGTCCTGAATGATGGGCCATACGAAGGTACCGCCGCCATGTACGCACTTGGCACTTTTGCTGGTACCTTGTGTGCCATAGACCACCAAAATCTTGTCGGAAGGACAACGGCGATAGCGATTGAGCAGAGCCATGATGAGCAGTACACCCACCACAGCAACAATGAGAATAAGATACATCGTTTCCATAAAGCGATTTTGATATTAAATGATTACTAATTTCAGACTTTCTCGACCAGCAGGGTGTGGTCGCCCACGATTTCCAGTACACGGACCTTTGCACCACTGGGAATCTGTTCGCCATCGGTGACGGCAGGCAGTTCCTGTACAGAACCCTGGAACGAATACTGTATCTTGCCCTCGCCCTGACGCTCGGCAGGAATGCGCAGATAGACATCGGCCACCTGTCCCACACAGTCCTTAATCTTGAAGGCTCCATCGTGCTCCAAATGGCGCATCTGCTTATAGACAAGGGCAAAGATGGCCACAAAGACGCAACCCGTCAGGAAGGCACAAATCCCCAACAACACGGGGCTGTGGACCGAAGAAGAGAAGCACACGCCTCCCCATCCCACGCCCAGCAGGAAGTTGATGATGTTGCGAACGGAGAAGAGTTGCAGGGTGCCACCGGCATCCAGCGTGCCACCGTCGGTGTCGCCACCCATGTCGAAATCGGCATCACCACCATCGGCATCACCAATGCCAATGAACGTCATCACCATCTGAATGAGGAAAATCAGTGAGGCGAAAATTGCAATGCCCCAATACGTGCGCATGACGGGGTCGAATGCGTTGTACCAAGTGGTTATTGTTTCCATAATGCTGTGATTTTTAAGGTTCAGTATGCCAAAGTTACGAATTTGTGCCGACAGGTGCAATATATCACCGAGTTTATTGCTATTTCGTTAACTTTTTTTATCAATCGGGTGCTTTGCATGGATATGTCGATAATATTTTGTAAGTTTGCACATCATAAACCATAAATCAGACATTCGACATGGATAATCACCCCCTCAGCCTCTTCCGCTATTGTCCCGTCTGCGGTTCGCCGAATTTTCTGGAACATAACCAAAAGAGCAAACAATGTCGCGACTGCGGCTTCACCTACTACATCAATCCGTCGGCTGCCACGGTGGCTTTCATCCTTAGGGCAAAAGGCAAAGGGCTAACGGCTAAGGATAAGTGGGAGCTGCTGGTGGTGAGACGCGGAAAGGAACCTGCTAAGGGCACGTTGGACCTGCCTGGCGGTTTCAGCGATTTGTACGAGACCAGCGAGGAGGGCGTGTGCCGCGAAGTCAAGGAGGAAACGGGGCTGGAGGTGACCCAGACGCAGTTCTTGTTTTCCATCCCCAACCAGTATCTGTACAGCGGTCTGGTGGTGCATACGATGGACATGTTCTACCTCTGTCAGGTTGCCGACATGAATGATGCACACGGTATGGACGATGCTGCCGAAGCCATGTGGATTCCCTTACAGGACATAAGTCCTGAGCAGTTCGGATTGGGCTCGATACGCAAAGGAGTAGAGAAATTTTTGGCAAATTTTCCTATATATATAAGGTATAAGTGAGATTTTTGCCCTAACTTTGCAGTCGCAAATCGAATAAGCTAAGTTATGGCGAAAGAAAATCTCGTTATCGTAGAGAGCCCCGCAAAGGCCAAAACCATAGAAAAATTCCTTGGCTCGGACTATCGAGTGATGTCGAGTTACGGACACATTCGCGACCTGAAGAAGCGTGCGTTCAGTATCGACACCAACACCTTCGAGCCCCAATACGAAATCCCCTCGGACAAAGCACGATTGGTGGCCGACCTGAAGGCGCAGGCCAAGAAAGCCAAGACCGTATGGCTGGCATCCGATGAAGACCGCGAGGGAGAGGCCATCTCGTGGCACCTGTTCGAGGTGCTCGACCTGAAGCCCGAAAACACTAAGCGCATCGTCTTCCACGAAATCACCAAGACCGCCATCCTGGATGCCATCGAGCACCCCAGACAAATCGACCGTAACCTGGTGAATGCCCAGCAGGCCCGCCGTGTGCTGGACCGCATCGTGGGTTTCAAACTGTCGCCGGTGCTGTGGCACAAGGTTAAGCCCGCCCTGTCGGCAGGCCGTGTACAGAGTGTTGCCGTTAGGCTGATTGTGGAGCGTGAGCGCGAAATCAACAATTTCCGCGCTTCGGACTATTATCGGGTTACGGGCACCTTCCTGCTGCCCAACGGGGTGGAGGTAAATGCCGTGCTGAACCACCATTTCTCCACCAAGGAGGAAACGGAGCAGTTCCTGGAACAGTGCCGTACGGCCCAGTTCAGTGTCGATGACATCCAGACGAAGCCCACCGTGCGCGTGCCGGCTCCACCTTTCACCACCAGCACCCTGCAACAGGAGGCTGCCCACAAACTGAACTTCAGCGTGGCACAGACCATGATGGTGGCTCAGCGTCTGTACGAAAGTGGACACATCACCTACATGCGTACGGACAGTGTGAACCTTTCTAACCTCTGCCTTACCACATCGAAGAAGTACATCACCGAGCAACTGGGACAGAACTATGTGAAGACCCGTCGCTACCGTACGGCCAGCAAGAGTGCACAGGAGGCCCACGAAGCCATCCGTCCCACTTACATCGACCGCACCACGCTGGAGGGAACCAGTCAGGAGCGTCGTCTCTACGAACTCATCTGGAAGCGCACCATTGCCAGCCAGATGGCAGATGCCGAACTGGAGAAGACCACCGTCACCATCACCATCGGCGGTTCGGAATACCAATTTGTTGCCACCGGCGAAGTGGTGAAGTTCGACGGTTTCCTGCGTGTCTATCGTGAAACCCAGGAGGAGGAGAGCGAAGAGGTTCAGGGCAACTTGCCCCAGATGAACGTCGGCGAACAGTTGCAGCGCAAGGAAATTGATGCCACGCAGCGTTTTGCCCAGCGTCCCACCCGATACAACGAAGCATCGCTGGTGCGCAAACTCGAGGAACTGGGCATCGGACGCCCCTCGACCTATGCCACCACCATTACCACCATACAGAATCGTGAATACGTGGTCAAGGGCGACAAACCGGGTGAAGACCGCGACTACACCATCATTACCCTGAAGGGCGACAAGGTGAAGGAGTCGGTGAAGAAAATCACCATGGGAAGCGAACGTGGTAAACTGATACCCACCGACACGGGTATTGTGGTAAACGATTTCCTGCTCGAACATTTCCCGCAAATCATGGACTATAACTTTACTGCCGATGTGGAGAAGTCGTTCGACGACATTGCCGAAGGAAAGACGGAGTGGACAAAGAGCATGCAGGAATTCTATCGCGAATTCAACCCCATGGTGGAAAATACCCTGAAGGAACGCGATGAACACCCCATCGGCGAACGCGTGCTGGGCAAAGACCCCAAGACGGGACTGGACGTGACGGTGAAAATCGGACGCTTTGGTGCTGTGGCACAAATCGGCAATGCCGACGACCAGCAGAAACCCCGCTTCGCCCGTCTGCACCCCGAACAAAGCATCGAGACGATTACGTTGGAGGAAGCCCTCGACCTCTTCCAACTGCCTCGCGAACTGGGTGAGTTGGATGGCGACCCCGTAACCGTGGGAACAGGACGCTTCGGTCCTTATGTGCAGTATCAGAAACAGTATGTATCCATCCCCAAGGGTACCGACCCGCTGGCCATCACCCTGGAAGAGGCTACAGAACTGATTCAGCAGAAGCAGCAGGAAGAGGCCAACAAACTTATCAAGACCTTTGCCGAGGATGCCGAGATGCAAATTCTCAACGGACGCTTCGGTCCCTACCTGCAATACAAAGGCAGCAACTATCACCTGACAAAGGTCGACCAGAAGCGTGCTGCTGAACTCACCTTTAACGAGTGCATGAATATCGTGAACGGGAAAGGCGACAACACGGATGCCAAGGGAACTGTTCGCACCAAACGCACCTATACCCGCCGCACACGATGAAACGCATCATCCTCATCGGATTCATGGGAGCCGGCAAGACCACCATCGGCCGTCAGCTGGCAATGGCATTGGGATTGCAGTTCTACGACCTGGACTGGTACATCGAAATGCGGTACCACAAGAAAGTCTCCGAGATTTTTGCCGAACAGGGCGAAGAACATTTCCGCGACCTGGAACGTCGCATGTTGCACGAAGTAGCTGAATTCGAGGATGTTGTGGTAAGCTGCGGAGGCGGAACCCCCTGTTATGGCGACAACATGCAGTACATGAACGAGCAGGCCGAGACCGTTTACCTGAAACTGGAACCCGAGGTGCTTTGCGAGCACCTGAAGATGGGACGCACGGTGCGTCCGCTCATCCTGGGCAAGACGGGCGACGAGTTGCAGCAATACATCAAGGAGAAACTGGCCGAACGCGAACCTTTCTATACACAGGCCAAGCACATCGTCGATGTGTCGCTCATGGATAATTTCGAGAAAATAGCTATTACCATAGACCTCCTGCGCAAGGAACTTAAATTGTAAATTGTAAATCGTCAAATCGTAAATGAAAAAGTGGCGTATCGAAGACTCTGAGGAACTCTACAACATCAAGGGTTGGGGAGTCAACTACTTTGGTATCAACGAAAAGGGTAACGTCTACGTAACCCCCAAGAAGAATGGGATACAGGTGGACCTGAAAGAGGTCGTCGACGAGTTGGCCACGCGCCACGTAACGGCTCCCATCCTGCTGCGTTTCCCCGATATCCTGGACAACCGCATCGAGAAGACCGACGAATGTTTCCGCAAGGCTTCGAAGGAATATAACTACCAGGCCGAACACTTCATCATCTTCCCCGTGAAGGTGAACCAGATGCGTCCCGTCGTCGAGGAAATCATCAGTCACGGCAAACGCTACAACCTGGGTCTGGAAGCCGGTTCGAAACCCGAACTGCATGCCGTGCTGGCCACGAACATGGACAGCGACAGCCTTATCATCTGTAACGGTCACAAGGACCAGAACTTCATCGAGTTGGCCCTGTTGGCACAGAAGATGGGCAAGCGCGTGTTCCTGGTCATCGAGAAGTTGCCCGAGCTGAAGATTATAGCCGAAACCGCCCAGCGACTGGGTGTTCGGCCCAACCTGGGAATCCGCATCAAACTGGCCAGCAACGGTAGCGGCAAGTGGAGCGAAAGTGGTGGCGATGCCTCGAAGTTCGGACTTAACTCGTCCGAATTGCTCATGGCGCTGCAGATGCTCGATGAGATGGGACTGCGCGACTGCCTGCACCTACTGCACTTCCACATCGGTAGCCAGATTACGAAGATTCGTCGCATATCGACGGCCCTGCGCGAGGCTGCTCAATACTACGTCCAGCTGCACCAGATGGGTTTCAACATCAAATTCATGGACTGCGGTGGCGGACTGGGTGTCGACTACGACGGCACACGTTCCAGCAACTCGGAATCCAGCGTCAACTACAGCATCCAGGAATACGTCAACGACTGTGTGTACACCCTTGTCGAGGCAGCCAACCAGAATGGCATTCCCCATCCCAACATCATTACCGAAGGCGGTCGTTCGCTGACGGCCCACCACAGTGTGCTCATCGTGGATGTGCTGGAGAGTGTCAGCGCTCCGCAGATGCCTGAGGACTTCGAACCAGGTCCCGAAGACCACAAGCTGGTGCACGACCTGACGGAGATTTGGGACAAACTGAGCAGTCGTTCCCTGTTGGAGGACTGGCACGATGCCGAGGATATTCGCGAGGAGGCACTCGACCTGTTCCGCCATGGCATCATCGACCTGAAGACCCGTGCCCAGATAGAATCCCTGTATTGGGCCATCAGCCACGAGGTGGCCGAACTGGCGCACCACCAGAAACATGTGCCCGATGAACTGCGCACCCTGGACAAGCAGATGGCCGACAAATACTTCTGCAACTTCTCGCTCTTCCAGTCCATGCCTGACTCGTGGGGCATAGACCAACTGTTCCCCATCATGCCCATTTCGCGACTGGCCGAACAGCCCACACGTAGCGCCACCCTGCAGGACATCACCTGCGACAGCGATGGCAAGATTTCGGCCTACGTCAATGGCGGACACCAGACAAATTACATCCCCCTGCATGCCGTTCGTGCCCAAGAACACTACTACATCGGCGTGTTCCTCGTGGGTGCCTATCAGGAAATCCTGGGCAATATGCACAACCTGTTCGGCGACACCAATGCCGTACATATTTCCGTATCGAAGGAAGGCTACGAGATAGACCAGGTTATCGATGGAGAAACGGTTGCCGACGTGCTGGAATATGTTCAGTACGACCCCAAGAAGTTGGTGCGCCGCCTCGAGATTTGGGTCAGCCGCGCCATCAAGGACGGCAAGATTACAGAAGCCGAGGGCAAGGAATTCATCTCTAATTATCGTGCAGGACTCTATGGATACACATACCTCGAGTGATCTGACTGTGCTGAAAGTTGGCGGGGCCGTGGTTGAGAACCAAGAATCGCTGGCTCAGTTGATTCGCGACTTTGCCGCCATCCCAGGCCCCAAGGTGCTGGTGCACGGTGGCGGTCGTTCGGCAACGGCATTGGCCTCCCAACTGGGTATCGAAACCAAAATGGTGGAGGGGCGCCGCATCACCGACGACGAAATGTTACGCGTAGTCACTATGGTCTATGGAGGACTGGTCAACAAGAATATCGTGGCCCAACTGCAGGCTGCAGGCATCAACGCCCTGGGTCTGACGGGTGCCGATATGGACATCATCCGCAGCCATCGTCGTCCTCTGAAGAACGGTATCGACTATGGTTGGGTGGGCGATGTTGATTGTGCTGACGGTCCCCGGCTGGCCACGCTGTTGCAGCAGGGCATTACCCCCGTCATTGCCCCTCTCACCCACGATGGGCAGGGGCATCTTCTGAACACGAATGCCGACACGATGGCGCAAACCGTAGCCTGCGCTCTGGCTCCCCAGTTCAGCGTCAGCCTGCGCTTTGCCTTTGAAAAAAGAGGTGTCATGGGAAACCCCGATGACCCCTCTTCCTTTATTCCACATATTACAGAACAAGATTTCCAACAGTTGCGTGCCCAGGGCATTGTATCCGGCGGCATGCTCCCCAAGTTGGAAAATGCCTTCCAGGCCATCCACCAGGGCGTTTCCGAAGTCCTTATCGGCGAAACCCTCATCACAGCCTAACAGCGTCTTAGGGCGTTACTAATGTTACCGTCGGAGCGTTGCAACGCTCCCCTTGTCACACATGTGTGTCAAGCAAAGGGATGCATCGTTCCGATGGTCGGGTAGGGAAATTAGGAGATGCGGGTGACGAGCTTCAGGTCCTCGATGCGTTTCAGGTCGCGACAGATGGTGCGAACGTCCTCGACATCATGAACCTCGATGTTGAATTCACCCTGGAATATGCCGTTGTTGGTTTCGATGGTTAAGCGGCGTATGTTGATGTTGAGCTGTTGGCTGAGGATGCCTGCAATCCTGTAGAGCACACCCACGTTGTCGATGCCTTCGACACGGATGACGGTGGGGAAGTAGCGTTTTTTGTGGGTATCCCAGCGTACGGCCAGCAACTGGTTGCCATCGGCGGTTTTCAGGCGGTTGGCTTCGGGGCACTGGCGTTTGTGGATGGTGATGTGACCTTTCTTGTCGACATGGCCCAACACTTCGTCGCCCGGAATGGGGTGACAGGTTGGACACAGGCTTACCTGATCCAGGGTCTCCTCGTTCAGGACGAAGGTCTTTTTCTTGTCCACCTTGGTCGTGGGCTTCGATTTGTCGTCCTCGGGTGCGGATTCGGCAGGGGTGTTGCGCTTGAAGATGTTCAGGTAGCGCCCCCATCCTTGCGAGTTCTTACGATTGCGCAGGTGGTCCAGGTCGGCCTGTCCCAGGGTGATGCGTCCGGCTCCGATGGCGCTGTAGAGTTCCTCACGCGACTTCAATTCGTGCAGGGCGCAGAGTTTGTCGGCCACCATGCTGCTGGGTTCCATGTCGGACTGGTGCAGGAAATCGGTGAGCATCTGTTCGCCCTCGCGCTGTCGTTCGCGGTCCTCGCGGCGCAGCAGGGCCTGGATTTTGTTCTGGGCCTTGCCGGTGGTGGCGATGTTGAGCCATTCGCGGCGCACCTGGGATTCCTTACCGGTGAGCACTTCTATCTGGTCGCCGCCACGCAACACGTAGTTCAGGGGCACCAGTTTGTGGTTGACCTTGGCGCCGATGCAATGGGTGCCCACGAAGGTATGGATGGTGAAGGCAAAATCCAGCACGGTGCTGTCCACAGGCATCTTGCGGACGTCGCCACGCGGGGTGAGCACAAAGAGTTCGTTGCTGTAGAGGTTCAGCTTGATGGTGTCCAGGAAGTCCATGCCGCTGGGCTGCGGGTCGTCCAGGATTTCCTTGATGGTATGGAGCCACTTATCGAGTTCGGACTCGCTCTCCTCGGCCGTCTTCTCGCCGTCCTTGTATTTCCAGTGGGCAGCGAAGCCCTGTTCGGCGATTTCGTCCATCCGCTCGCTTCGGATTTGAACCTCGATCCACTGACCCACCTTGCTCATCAGGGTGGTGTGCAGGGCCTGGTAACCGTTGGCCTTGGGGTGGTTCAACCAGTCGCGGAAACGTTCGGGATGCGGGGTGTATCCCTTGGTGATATATCCGTAGATTTGCAGACATTCGGCCACCTCGTCCTCCAGATTCTTGGGGCGGAAGACGATGCGCACGGCCAGTATGTCATAGACATCCTCGAACGATACATGCTTGGTCTGCATCTTCTTCCAGATGCTGTAGGGGCGCTTGATGCGGGCCTTGATGGTGTACTGGATGCCGTGACGGTCCAGTTCGGCCTGCATGGGGGCGATGAAGTCGCTGTAGATGGATTTCAGGTTGTTGTCGATTTCCGACAGACGCTGGCTGATGAGTTCGCACTCCTCGGGGTGCTCGTAGCCGAAGCTGAGGTCTTCCAGCTCTTCCTTAATCTTATTCAGTCCCAGGCGATAGGCCAGCGGGGCGTAGATGTTCAGCGTTTCGCCGGCTATCTTGTACTGTTTGTGGGGTGGCTGGCTGCCCAGCGTGCGCATGTTGTGCAGGCGGTCGGCAATCTTGATGAGGATGACGCGGATGTCGTCGCTCATGGTCAGGAGCAGTTTCTTCAGGTTCTCGACCTGGGCCGACGTTTTGTCGCCAAAGATGCCGCCCGAGATTTTCGTCAATCCATCGACAATCTGTGCTATCTTGGGACCGAAGATGTTCTCGATGTCGGCAATGGTGTAGTCGGTGTCCTCGACAACGTCGTGCAGCAGGGCTGAGCAGATGCTGGTGCTGCCCAATCCTATCTCCTCGCTGGCTATCTGGGCCACAGCGATGGGGTGCATGATGTAGGGCTCGCCGGAGAGACGCCGCACGCCTTCGTGGGCCTTGCGGGCGAAGTTGAATGCCTGGGTGATGAGGGCCACCTTCTTGCGGTGGTGGCTCCGGAGGTAGGTGTCCAGCAGCCGCTGGAACGCCTCGTTCACCATGCGTTCGTCGTCTTGCTCTTTCAGTCTCTCCTGTTCGTCCATATTATTTTACTCTCAGTTTCTGACCTGGACGGATGTTCGTGCTGCGCAGTCCGTTCAAGCGTTTGATGGCGTTCACCGTGGTATGGTTGCGGCGTGCAATGGCCCCCAGTGTGTCGCCAGCCTTCACCGTTACCCGTTTGGCACCGCGACTGCTCTGATTGGAAGCAGGGGCTTCGGTCGTAACCACCTCTTTCTCCTTCTTGCTGAAGAGTTCCTCGGCACGATGGCTGTAGATGCTGTCGCCTGCCTCGATGAAGGCCGAAATGGCCTCGGCCGGCATGCGCAGCGTCATGGGGCGTGTCTCGCCGGGAATAAGGCTGGTACGGTATTGGGGGTTCAGCGCTTTCAGGTCATCCAGGCTGATGCCGCAGAGTTCGTGAATCTGTTCGAAGCGCACATCGCGGTTCACCATGATGGTGTCTGTTCCAGCCGGTAGCTGTGTGTTTACGGGGCAGATATTGTGCTCGCAGTAGTAATTCATGATGTAGTTGGCCGCGATGAAGGCGGGTACGTAACCACGGGTTTCGGCAGGCAGATAGGGATAGATGGTCCAGTAGTCCGTAACGCCTCCGGCTCGCTTAATGGCCTTCGAAACATTTGCCGGTCCGCAGTTATAGGAAGCGATGACCAGTGTCCAGTCGCCAAACATGTCGTAGAGGTCCTTCAGGTAGTGGGCAGCGGCATAGCTGGATTTGATGGGGTCGCGACGTTCGTCGATGAGGCTGGTAACCTCCAGTCCGTACTGCTTGCCCGTGCCAATCATGAACTGCCACAGACCGGCGGCACCCACACGACTGGTGGCTCCGGGATTCAGGGCACTTTCGATGATAGGCAGGTATTTCAGCTCCAAGGGTATCTGGTAGCTTTCCAGCGCTTCCTCGAACAGGGGGAAGTAGAAATTGCTGGCTCCCAGCATGATGGAGACGGAACGGCGCCAACGGCCGCTGTATTGGTCGATGAACTTGCGAACCACATCGTTGTAAGGCATGTCGATGACATTGGGCAGGTGGCTCAGGCGGGTAATGTAATCCTCCTTTTCGTAGGTCGGATTCTCGTTGTCCGTCTCGCAGTTCTCGTCGAAAGTCAGGTAGTTACGGACATTCCACTCGTGAATCAGACTGTCCATTTCGCTGCTGGTAAGTCCCTCGGGCAGACCGATTTCCTCGTCCTTGCCCGTCCGTTCGTCGTGAACGGTTATCTCTTCTTGCTGTGCATGGATGTAGAGGCCTGACAGCGTCAGGCACAGTCCCAAGGCAATAGCTCTTTGTATCTTCATATCAATTCAAAATATCTTTTTCGGTTCTTAAAACCTGATGTTACACGATAGCCCGTAGGATTTCTGCTTCCTGTTTCCCGGGCTGGTCCCAAGCATGTCTATGACGGCGGGCTCGAGTTGGATGCTCAGGTCGCGGCTGATGTCGAAGGTCGACAACTCGGCATCGACGTAGGCATCGACAACAGATATCAGGTAGACCCCGGCAAAGGCCAGAATGCTCATGTCGCGGTACTTGCGGAAGTGGTCCTTCTTGTTCTTGAAGATGGTCTTGAACTTCTCCTCCTTTCCCGTCATGTCGTAGCCCAACGGCAGCATGTTCTCGTAGCTTTTGGTGTTGGGGTCGTTGTCCATAATGTCAATATAGGCCTGGGAATAGTCCTTCAGCATCTGGTTGTTCCACGTCAGGGCGTAGGTGCATCCCAGGAATCCACCGTAAATGATGGGCAGTTTCCAGTATTTGCGGTTATACATCTGTCCCCCGCCGGGGATGACGAGTGCCAGCCACATGGCACGGATGGGGTCGGGTTTGAATTGTGACTTTCCGGGCTTCTTGGCGACTTTTGTCAGCACGCTGTCCACAATGGCGGTGTCGAGCGGTGCTTCCAATGCCTTCATCCGACGAGTAAGGATGGGCAATGTGTCGGTTTTCAGCGTGTCGCCTGCCTCTTGCGCCAACATCCCTTCGTGGCCGAATACTGCGAGCAACAGGACCAGGGCGAGCCGGTATGTCACATCCCGCAGTATCAATGTTTCAGGCGGTCAAGCAGGTCAATAATCCTTTCCAGTTCGCCCTCGTTGGCAAAGGGGATGGTGATTTTGCCGCGACCCTTGTCTGAGCAGGTCAGCTGGACCTTTGTATTGAAGAGACTCGAAAGTGCGTCCTTCAAACTGGAGTAGGCTGCTGTCGAGGCTACGTTCTTGCCCTTCAGCTTCTTGCCGCCGCTGGCTTTCACGCTACCGCCTTCGGCCAGTTCCTTTACCAGGCTTTCCACCTTGCGAACACTCATTCCCGTTTGCTGAATCTCGTTGTATACCTGCAACTGTAGTGCGGGGTCGTCCAATGTGAGCAGGGCACGGGCATGTCCCATGTCGATTTCGCGGTTCTTCAGTCCCATCTGTATGGTAGCGGGGAGTTTCAGCAGGCGCAGGTAGTTGGTTACCGTAGAGCGGTTCTTGCCCACGCGTTCGCTCAGTCGTTCCTGGGTCATGTTGTATTGTTCCAGCAGGTGCTGGTAGGCCAGGGCGATTTCCATCGAGTTCAGGTTCTCGCGCTGGATGTTCTCGACCAGGGCCATTTCCATCATGTTCTCGTCGTCAACGGTACGGATGTAGGCCGGTATGGTGGTGAGTCCCGCCATCTGACTGGCTCGCCAGCGGCGCTCTCCGGCAATGATGACGAACGTGCCGTCGCCCATGTCGCGTACGGTGATGGGCTGGATGATGCCGATTTCGCGGATGCTGTCGGCCAGTTCCTTCAGCGCCGTCTCGTCGAATTCCCGACGGGGCTGGTTGGGATTGGCGTATATGCTGGATATCATTACTTCGTTGATGGACGAGGAGCCGCCGGTGTGCACTTCATCCGTGCGCATCAAAGCATCGAGCCCTCGGCCCAGTGCAGGATATTTCTTGTGTACTGCCATATGTTATGTCAAATGTAAAATGTAAATGCCGTTCGGCTAATTCTTCTTTTCGTTCTTCTTTATGAGTTCATCGGCCAGCGCCAGATAGTTGCGGGCACCGCTGGAATCGGCATCGTAGAGGATGATGGGTTTGCCATGTCCCGGTGCTTCGCCCAGTTTTACGTTACGTTGGATGACGGTTTTGAAGACCAAATCCTGGAAATGACGCTTCACCTCGTCGTACACCTGGTTGGCCAGGCGCAGACGACTGTCGTACATCGTCAGCAGAAATCCCTCGATTTCGAGTCTTGGATTCAATTTCACCTTGATGATGCGGATGGTGTTCAACAGTTTGCTCAGTCCCTCCAGGGCAAAGTATTCGCACTGGACGGGGATGATGACGCTGTCGGCTGCCGTCAGGGCGTTTACTGTAACCAGACCCAGCGAGGGCGAGCAGTCGATGAGGATGTAGTCGTATTCGTCGCGGATGGGTTTCAGCATTTCTGCCACTATGTGTTCGCGGTTGGGCTTTTGCAGCATGCCCACTTCGGCGCCCACCAAGTCGATGTGCGAGGGGATGATATCCAACTTGTCGATGTCTGTTGTATAAATGGCGGCACGTGCGCTCACTCCGTCAATAAGACAGTTGTAGAAAGACGTGTCGACTTCGATGTCGTTGACTCCGACACCCGAGGAGGCGTTGGCCTGAGGGTCTGCATCGATGAGCAGGACTCTCTTCTCCAAAGTGGCCAATGAAGCGGCCAGGTTCATACTGGTTGTGGTCTTGCCCACACCTCCCTTTTGGTTGGCTAAAGCGATGATTTTTGCCATTAGCTGTATTTCGAT
The DNA here is from genome assembly GCA_017617235.1 of Bacteroidaceae bacterium. GTDB lineage: Bacteria > Bacteroidota > Bacteroidia > Bacteroidales > Bacteroidaceae > Physcousia. The sequence continues at coordinate 64,805 of JAFZWQ010000040.1, forward strand.
TGGTTATATTACGCGCAAAGTTAATGAATATTTCCTCATTTTCATTCTTTTTTAACCTTTTTTTGCTACTTTTGCACCGAATTTACGCGAATATGGAAAGAAAACTCATCTTGATAACCAACGACGACGGGGTAGGGGCACAAGGAATCAACGAACTGGCCCGGCTGATGATGGAGCTGGGCGACGTCATTGTCGTGGCGCCCGATTCGGCCCGTTCAGGTGCCGCATGTTACATTACGTGTACTCAGGCCATCACCCTGAACCATAGGGTTGACATGGAGGAACGTGGCCTGCAGGTCTATGCCTGTTCGGGCAGTCCTGTCGATTGTGTGAAACTGGCCCTGGAACAGGTGTGCCCGCGTTTGCCGGACTTGTTGGTTTCGGGTATCAATCATGGCGACAATGCCTCGTGCAGCATCCACTATAGCGGAACCATGGGGGCAGTAATCGAGGGCTGCATGAAAGGCATTCCTTCGATTGGATTCAGCCTGAGAACCTTGAAACATAAATGCGATTTCTCGCCCTATGCCGACGAGATTCAGCGCATTGCCCGCTTTGTGCTCACCGAGGGCCTGCCACAGGATATCTGCCTGAACGTGAACTTCCCCGAAGTTTCGGAATTGGCGGGAATGCGTATATGCCGAATGGGACGCGGACGATGGGTACAGGAATGGATTTCGGCCAACAATCCCCGTGGCATGAATGCCTTCTGGCTTACGGGGCGCTTCCTGAACCTGGAACCCCACAGCGAGGATACCGACTACTGGGCACTCGACCACGGCTACGGAGCCATTACTCCCATAAAACTGGACATGACGGCCTACGAGGTTCTGCATTCCCTCACCCCCTTAATCTCATAACCCTTCACCCTTAACCTATGAAATATTACCTGATTGCCGGAGAAGCCAGTGGCGACCTTCACGCCTCGCACCTGATGCAGGCCATTCGCGAACGGGATGCAGAGGCCGATTTTCGCTATATCGGAGGTGAGATGATGCTGGCGCAGGGCGGTTTCCAAGTGCGTGCCTATCAGTCGCTTGCCTACATGGGCTTTGTGCCGGTAATCGTGCATTTGCCGGATATCCTGAAGGGGATGAAGGAGTGTCGTCGTGACATTCTCGAGTGGAAACCCGACGTGCTGATTCTGGTCGACTATCCAGGTTTTAATCTGGGCATTGCCAAATACGTGAAGAAATATGCGCCCGAGATACCGGTCTTCTATTATATTGCACCAAAGATTTGGGCCTGGAAGGAATGGCGTATGAAACGTATCCGTCGCGATGTGGACCGTATTTTTTCCATCCTGCCTTTCGAGGTCGATTATTTCCGCAACCGGCATAACTACGAGATAGACTATGTGGGTAACCCTACTGTCGACGAGATAACCCTTTATCAAAAGAGTCATCAAGCAGATTTTCCCCATTTCATCGAGAAAAATGGACTCGACGAACGGCCTGTGATTGCTTTGCTTGCCGGCAGTCGGCGACAGGAGATTCGCGACAATCTGCGACATATGCTCCAGGCTGTGCAACCCCTTATGGAACAATACCAGATAGTGATTGCCGGTGCACCTGGCATAGACCAGATGTATTATTCCCAATGGACCAAGGGGTTCTCCGTCCGTGTGCTTTATGGTCAGACATACCCCATCCTGCAGCATAGCACGGCGGCATTGGTGACCAGCGGAACAGCGACACTAGAAACGGCTCTATTTCACGTGCCACAGGTCGTGTGTTATTACTTGAACGCGGCATGGTTCTACCGTTTCCTGCGCTATGTTTTGGTAAAGACACCTTTCATCTCACTGGTGAACCTTATTGCCGGACGCGAAGTGGTAAAGGAACTTGTGGGCAGCGACATGTCTGCTACGAATGCCCGTAACGAGCTGCTGCGCATCTTGCCTGGTGGCGAGGGACGAGAAACAATGCTTGAAGACTATAACGAGGTTGTTCGCCGACTGGGCGAACCCGGGGCTCCCGGACGGGCTGCACAATACATGATAGCCCGACTCAAAGATATAAATAGGTAATATGAAACGATTTTTCTACCTGCTTCTGCTGCTGCCGCTTGCAGGTGTGGCACAAAATCCCACCACGCTGGATGGGTGGGCACAGCGTTTGCAACTTTTCGGTTCGAAGATTCCTCAGGAAGAGGTGTTTGTCCACATGGACAATACGTGCTATTACATGGGCGACACCATATATTACAAGGCCTATATGCGGCTTAGCGACGGACGTCCGTCATCCCTGAGCCATCTGCTCTATGTGGAACTTTTGAACCACGACGGTTATCTGGTAGAGCGTCAGAAGATAGAGATGAAGCAGGGACAGGGCCACGGTTCCTTCGTCCTGGCGGACACGTTGTATGGTGGATACTACGAGTTGCGGGCCTATACCCGTTGGCAACTGAACTGGGGCCGATACGAGCATCCGCACACGTCCAGTGCCGAGGAATGGTTCTTCGATAAGCAATTGGCAAAGGATTATTATCGCGACTACGAGAAACTTTACAGTCGTGTTTTTCCCGTTTACGACAAACCGCGCGAGGCTGGCGACTATGCCCAGGATATGACGTTGCGTCCCATGCAACGCCAGGTGAAGGGTTCTAACGAAACGCCCAAGGCTGTGGTTACTTTCTATCCCGAAGGTGGAAATTTGGTTGCCGGTGTGCCGAACCGAGTGGCTTTCGAGGTGAATCGCGAGGACGGGAAACACTTGAAAGGTAAATTAAAAATTAAAAATGAAAAATTAAAAGTTGATGCGGAGGCAGAGACGGTGAGCCGTGGACGTGGGACATTCCTGCTGGACTTGACTGACCTTTCTGCCGATGAAGTGGCAAAAAAAGTATCTTTTACCTGGGATGGCGGAACCCAGGAATTTGCGTTGCCCAAGGCGGTAGAGGACGGTGTGGCATTGCAGGCAACAGTCGAGTCCGATGGCATCCACATCGCATTGGCTCCACACGGAACCGCCGCTGCTGAAAAGCTGGGCCTTACTGCTTCCTGTCATGGCGTGCTGAAGGATTTTCAGACCATTTCATCGAATGATTTTGTGGTACCTATGGATAAACTGGAGACTGGCGTAGTGCAACTTACCATATTTAATGAAGAGGGACGCATCTATGCCGACCGCCTCGTGTTTGTGCGCCAGTCCGATTTCCAGGCGCAAAACATTTCCTTCGAAGGTGTTAAGCCACAATACGAGCCCTACGAGCAGGTAAACCTTGAGGTCCTGTCCCCGGCAAATGGGTCGTCCAGCATCTCTATGGCCGTTCGCGATGCTGCTTCCTCCGACTATACGTTTGATTCCGGAAACATCCTCACCGAGATGCTATTGGCCAGTCAAATACGCGGCTTTGTGGAGCATCCCGAATATTTCTTCGAGGCCGATGACGAGGAGCATCGCGTGGCTCTCGACCTTCTGCTCATGGTTCAGGGCTGGCGTCGTTACGATTGGAAGACGATGGCTGTGCCAGGCGCCTTTGCTTTGGTCGAACCCTATGAACGTACCGAGGTGCTGATGGGACAGATTTTCCCTTATGAAACTGAAGAACAGGAGGATCTGCTGTCGCGTGCTTCCTACCTGCAATCGTTTATGGAAGCTGCTGATATGGATGGGACTCCCATGAGAGACCGTCCTTATTCCTCCGATTTGTACAACTTGGCCGAGCGAAATGTGGCACGTATTTACAGTTCGAAATCTGGAGACTCGTTGGGGATTGGTGCCATGCGTGCTATGGCGGCTCTGTGGGGATATACCCACGAAACTAATCATGCAGCAGTATCCGACCGTAAGACATCGAAGGAAGGTGGCAAGCTGAAGAACGAAATGCTGTTGCATGCCGAATTTGTGCAACCCGGTGTGAAGAACGGCATTGTAGATGGCGATATGGAAACCTTCGACAATGGAAAGTTTAAGATAGAAACTCCTCGTTTCTACGAGGCATGTCACTTCTCGCTGGCTGCCAGCGATACCACAAAGTGGAAACCTGGCAAGCGTCATACCTGGGTGCAGGTAAACGAGGACAGTAAGGGAAGGCTCAACTATCCCGAGTTTTATGTAAAACTGAACAATCCTTGGCCGCGGTTCGTGAAGTCCTATGCCTTCTATCAGACCGCTGCCCCCCAGGCACGACCTGTGAAAAAGGGACCTCGATTTAAAACGGACGATATCGTGGTGATGGACGAGGTGACCGTTCGGGCCAAGCGCACGTCGTTGCGCAAATTCGACCCGTCGAAGCCTGCCTTTGTGCTTGATGCATACGATGCCTTTAATCAGGTCATCGATGCAGGGCTCTGTCCCGGTTACTACACGGGTGCCCGCCGCTTTGTGGATGATATTGCTCGTACTTTCGTGGGTGATATGGGTATGGAACGGGCCTATCAAATCATAACACGTATTGATTCCCAGGCCGTCGGACCAAATATCCTGCTTTTTAATGAAAGTGAACTCGGCAGTTCGAACCTCGAAGAAGATCCGCGTTTCCTGCGTATCCAAAATGCCTTGAGCAATGTTCCCATCATCAGCCCGCAGATGAAGGACTATTACGACCATCTGCCCAATCTGGACATGGTGTATGTCTATACCGACTATGCTCCCCGTTTCGAAGGAGACCCGAGATATAGCCAGTCGAACCAGCCTACGGTAACTGTTGATTTGCGACGTTTCGAGAATGGTGGACAGCGAATGACCTGGCGCGACCGCCGCATGGTGTTGACAGGCTATGCCGTTTGCGATGACTTTTACCAACCCGATTATTCAAAGCAGAAACCTGCAGAGCCTACGGATTATCGTCGCACGCTGTATTGGAACCCCAACGTCCAGCTCAACGGCGAGGGAAGGGCCAAGGTGTCCTTCTTCACAGGCAGTAAACCCGCACAGCTCACACTCTCTGCTGAGGGTCTCACAACGGATGGCCAGCCGCTAACCGGCATCTCCTACCCGGAGGACCGGTAAGTTCCCTTAAAGTTTATAGTCTATTTTGATAACCAACACCCGGAGTCTCTGGCTCTGGGCTGTTGTTTTCACCTTTGCCACATGCCAGTCGCATGGGAACATGATGTTGAAGGTACCTGGTATTGACGTGAACTGCTGCAGACGGTCGTACTCGAACGAGTATTCCAGACGGTCGGGTTTGTAGTCGGAAAGCGGCTTCGAGGTCTCATGGTCGAGACGGCAGAAGCCCTCCGTACCCTTTACCACATACATAAAGTCAATCTTCTGGTAGTGACTCTCGCTGCCCTTGCCCTTCCGTAGGTCGTCCTGCGAACACCAGTTGTCGCCGTCCTCCACGCTCACCGTCAGCGTCGTACCAGGAATTGGCGTCCGTCCGGCAGGAATGGCCAACAGGTCCGTTTCCTGCAACCACTTGAATACAGCCTGCCATTGCTCTGGGTTCCTGTTATACTGGATGTAGAACTCCGCCTCGTTCACCGTTGGCGCAGGAACCGCTTTTGTGAAACCATTGCGCCACGCGCCCTTCTTCACCCACTTCTTTGCCAGTTGGGTCATTTCCTTTGGATACACATTCGAGTACGTCTGTGCGCTTGCCGCCATTGCCATCATCATGGCCACCACCATCAATGTCACTCTTTTCATATTATTCTCATTCTCTCATTCTCTCCTTATCCCTTTATCCCGATATTCCCTTATTCCGACTAGTCTTCTCCCGTTATCCCTTTATTTATTTGTATTATTTGCTATACATGATTCTGTTTTAATAATTCAATAGCATTTGCTTGAAGAGCACAAATTATTTCATATTTGAGTTCAAATGCCATAAGATATTTTTCTTCATTTAGCAGATGCTTTATTTCCATATCATTATGTATGATATTAATAAGTGTTTTTAGGTGGCATATTTTGTTCTTAACGAGTTCGTTTTCGAAAAAAAAGTATTTATAGTCTATATCAAGGAAACGCTGCAAATAATCCGATACAAAAGAATTTAATTTGCCTCTATCTTCTTTTATGTATTTATTGTCGAAGTAATTATTCATAACCTGACAGAATGACTCAATAGATTGCCTCCTCATTTGTACAAGAAGCAAATTTGTTTGAGCCTGAATTTCAGCATTGGTTCGAGTCTTGTCAATGTTTGATATAGCAATAGTCAGTTCAATAAGTATTATTATATTAATGATTGCTAATACAGGCGACAATACTCCATTAAAAAAATTGCCAAAGTTGCTCCAATCATTCAGCTGATTACTGAAGCCATCATGAAAATGATATAAATAGACAGCAATAGTAAAGAGCGTACATAAGGCAGTAACTACATAGATAATCAACTTAAATCGAGACATGTTAAAAGTTTCCTTTAGTTGTTATTCTTTACAAATCCCCAGCTCCGATCGTTGAGCGGTCGTCTTTCTTCTCTTTGTTCTTATAGCGCTGGATTTCCGCCTGCTCCAGTTCGCAGAAGCGTTCGTAGTGCTGCGCCATTGCTTCCGTGTCGTACTGCTTCTTCTCCGCTTCGTCGTACTTCAGGTGCTGCAGGTTGAAGGCTGCAAGCATATCTCGCTGATGGGTGTCACCGTTCGACAGAGTGACGCTACGTTCTTTCAGTTCATGCTTCTCAAAGCTGTTGTTCGTGAAGTCGTATTGGCTGGCAGCATTCTGCGTGTCCACCTTCACTACTTCGCCACCCAGCGACTTCACCTTGTTCTCCAAGATGGTGACGAACATAGCCGGAGCGTGGTTGGCAACCGATTTGCCAAAGCGCTTCTTCTTCTGAATCTTGCCAGTCTTCTCGTTCACCTTGGTTTCTTTGGCCTTTCGCGTCCAACCGCTTATCTGGTTGTTCTCCACAATAAACGTATCGCCCTCTTTCAGCAGCGCGTTAGCTCTGTCAATGTGCTGCTGCTTGCGGATGGCAGCCTGACGGCGTTGCAACTCGGCCATCTCCTTGCGTAATGCCTTGTAACGCTTCGAGTCGTTCCATACCAGTCGCACACCACGTTTGATGGTACCGTCCTCGTTGAAGTTCTCAGGATTGTTGGCTCTGCGGCTGCGGTCAATCTTTCGGGCTAAGCGGGTAATCTCCTCTTGGATGTTGTCGCACTTCGATGCCAGTTTGTCGATGCTGGCAATGTTCTCGCCCGAAACGGCTACGGTAGTAGGGCCAATATCAATACCCACATTACCCTTGCCCAGCGTTCTGCCCTTCTGCGGCTTCTCACCCTCGATGCTCAATTGCACGTAGTACTTATATTGGCCACGTACCAAACGGCGAACCACCGTGATTACCTTCACACTGTCAAAACCACCCTTCAAAGCCCACATCTCGTAGTCTGCATGTTTGGGATTGTGAAGAATGGGCAATGTGATAAACTTGGCTTTCTTACCAACCTTGCCGTTCAGCTTAATTGAAACCTCCATCTTTTCCAGATGCAGTTCCATACCAGAAAACA